>CAZJDA010000008.1:0-96139 GCA_964544705.1 uncultured Bacteroidales bacterium | reverse complement strand
AAAATCATGTTTCCATTGTATTTCTATCCATTGTTAAGCCTGCTTGAAGCAGGCTGACATAATAGCCTACATTCCTTGCCACCCGGTTGAAACCGGGTGTTAGTCTAATTGCTTAAACCTGTATTTATTATATCATAGAATCGCTTTTACCTATAAATTACGTTGCTCGAAACCAGGTCGCAATCTTATCTAAAACGCCCACCCCACTCCAACCAAAACATTTGAATATTCAAAATTCACAGTGGTTGCTCCTAAAGAAATCAGCAATGACCCCATCCTAAACATAGCGCCTCCTTCTAATTCCAAACCCGAATATGAATAATCCGGTTGTTCTACATAAGCATCATCATTTTTTTCACCTGTACCATAATCATAAATATCTATCTGCCAAAGCAGCTTTTTCACCCCATATCCAGCGCCTACATAAGTAAAAAAGTCCCTCCCCAATTGCTGAGTTATTCCACCAGTAACGGAAAACCTTCTTGTAAGCTCCTTATCATTAAAGCTGTAATATTGTGCCTGGTTAAATTCCGGCTCCCAGGATTCAGTATCGTAAGTGTAATCGGCTTTTTTCTTGCTTATGCCTGTTGTCCTGAATGCTCCATAAAACCCTGTTTTCCCCAAGCTGCCAACCATGATGCCAATGGGTGAATCCATATTGCCGCACCAAGAAACGAACAGTTTCTTTTTCACTTCCGGCTCTATGACCTTTGCCCTAACATCAAAAACAATATCCCCTTCAAGGCTGTTGATGTCTTCCAGGAAAGTCCAGCTTATCTTATGCTCCCCGTCCAGGACGCTTTTCCCAATATCCCCTGAAACTGCTTTTAATGGGCCTATAAATTTATTTCCACCATCCTTGCTCACGTAAAGGGAAACATCAAAAACCTGGTCATATTTGGCTTTAGAGATTTCATAGGTTATTTCAATTTTACTGCCTTTCCTTGTCACATCAATTATTTCTGCTTTTTGAGCAAAAACTGTATGGGTAACAAAAAAGGCAATAAACACAAAAACGACTTTTTGAAAGATTGTATGATTCATGGTTGCATTTAATATTTGAGTAATACTTTGGATTCGTTGCCATGAAATTCTGGTGTCTGCAACCCCCTGATTTTTACAGAAGTATTGGTGACATTAGAAATGACATAGCTTTTTAATTCTCCAAGCGTTATTTCATGATTATTGTTTTTATCAGCATTGCCCTGCATCCCTGCACATAAATAATAGGTGAAAAGCCCTGTCCCAGAAGGGTCAAATCCAAGCGAAGTCTCGTCGGCGGCAGAGGAAGTGAACACGGAGAAATTTTCATTTTTTTCCCAAGGTTTTTTCAATTTAGGGTTCAGCCTAATACCTTTCATTGCCACAAGGTTCTCCGGTTCAATTTGATCTGTGCTTTTTGCTGAACCACTGAAACATGCATCAAGAAATACTGTCACGCTCTTAGCCTGTAGTTTTCCCAGGCTCTCATACAGTTTATTCAGGTTATAACCTTGGGCTTTCAAACGCTCTACTTTGCCATCGCTGGGGAACAAATAAATATTTTCACCATCTTTAGAAGGAAGGCCATGGCCTGAATAAAAAACAAAGACATCTGTTTTGTTCTTCATCACAGCTTTTTGCAGTTCGCCATAATCCGGGTTAAAAATATCATCAAAAGCAAAACCGGAAACTTGTTCATTGGTATAAACAACAACTTGATTAATCCCTAAACGTTCTTTGAAATATTTCTTCATGATTTCAGCATCATTAGATGCATAAGGAGCAGGCGGCAGGTTGTCATAATCTTCAATGCCTAAAATAACACCAACGGCACCAGGCCTGTTCGTTTTGGACGGGGAAACAAGCTGAATGTCCATGATGCTGCCAACATTGGCTTTGAACTTATTGGAAGTATATTCAAAGCGGGCTACCTGCTTTTTCAGTTTATCCAGGTCTGCTTCTACCTTTTCAATATTGGCTAATGGTGGTTCCTGGTTAAGGAATACAGGCAATTGGTAATAGTTCAAGTTTCCTTTGCCAATTTTTTCTTCCAATGTCAGGTAAAGGGGCAGTTTGCCCTTTATGTCCACCCTTTTGTTAGGGCTGATGGTAATCCAGAATTCTTTAACTTCCCCAATGCCCAAGTTCCCTAAATTGCCCATATTATCTGTAAGGTAAATGTTATCGTCGCGGCTCTCCACTTTATAAGAAGTGTTTTTGGCTATGTTTTGCCCGATATTCTGCACGATGATCTTTGCCTTAACCAGTTCGCCCGGCTGCAATTGCCCGTCAACTTTAATAGCGCCTGTTTCCTCCCCTTGGTCAACGATCTCTATACCGGAAAATACCAATTCAGGTTTTTGGTATTCAAGCGTGTTAAGGATAAGGTAGGCAGGATCCATGTCGTATCCAAAATGCTCTTTAACAATGATTTCTAACTTATGTTCGGCAGATTTTACGTTAAAACCTGCTTTAATCGGCAATTTAATGTTCTTGCTTTCACCCGGCTGTATAAAATAGATTTCGACGTGGTCATCAATTTGAAAGTTTTCATCACTGATATTGTCTTTTACATCCACTACCAGCCCTTGTGCTGGGCCTTTGCCTTTGTTCGTAATCACAAGGGTCAGTTCCCCGTTTTCTCTCGCTTCTAAAATCCCATTTTGGTTATCATCTTTGAAATTCAGGTCAACAAAAAGATTCGGTGGCATCCCCCTTTTATATTCGGGTGCATAATCAAAGTTATATGTTTTGCTTTTTGCTGATAGGATTTTTTGGGCTGGCAGGCTATTACAAAATAAAATGAAAAGTAGGTATGCAATTATTTTTTTCATGTTGATAATGGATTTTATCCTTCAAAGGTATAAAAAATACTGATGGTTAACATAGTAATTGAGTAAAAAAAGCATTTATATTCTAAATTGAATTACTTCAAAGTAAGTAAGTCCATTTTAATTAATTATTTTTGACCTACAACAATTTAATTATTATTTATGAATAAAATTCTGCTACCATTTGTTGTGATTTTGATTTATACTTTTCACCTCAAAGCCCAAACCATAGACAACATCACCAAAGAGCTTGCAGAAGAAACCATTAAGGAATTGAAAAAGAACACCATCCCAGTTGATGTTAAAATTGCCGTATGTTCTTACCCCGGTGAGTTTGGCACGGAAGATCATATCATTGCGCCTTTGGGCATTAAAATTGCCAATAGGTATGCCATTGCTTTGAAAAGCGAGATACAGGATAAACGCAGGTTGCAGGGAATTGATGTCTTGTTGAACGATAATGTTGGCAAAGCCTTAGATGTTTGCGTAAATTCGTAATAGGATTTAGGTATTAACCTGTAAACTTTTTTTAGGACGAGTCAGTTTTAACCAGGTTATTTTTTTATTTTTGATGAATAATGGATATAAACACAATGTTGTTATGGATAAAATAAGTTAGTATAAATACAATTGTGTTTATGGAGATGTTATAGCCCATTATAAGAAACATTCGTACCCGATATAATTGAAAATACTATGAGTAGACTTCATTTAAGGCATATTAACAACAGATTAACAGAGACTTACTCGGATTATATTGACATGTCCGATGTGAAAGATAGGTCACTGGATGATAGAAAAAAAAGGTTTTTGACCAGAGCATTTGCTGCATACGCTATTCAATCACTCGGAGGTATAGATTTGAAAACTTCAGCACAGAGTGTTGTTGATGGATACGAAGATAATGGATTAGATGCATTGCATTATGAAGAAAAAAACAAAATACTTTGGCTAGTTCAATCAAAATGGATATCAAAAGCTGATGGAGAACCTGACACAGGTGAAGTATCTAAATTCACACGTGGCATTAGAGACTTAATAGATTTAAAACTTGATAGATTTAATGAAAAAGTTAAAAATAAGGAATCTGAAATAATAGATGCACTAAATAATCCACTGATTAAGATTAATATTGTTTTGGCATATACTGGACAAGAAAAGTTATCCATTCATAATGAGCGTGTTTTAAAAGACTTAGTGGATGAGTTGAATGATACTTCTGAATTGTCAGGATTTTATAAATTCTCATTAAAGCTTGCTCATAAATCACTTGTTACAACTTTAGACGGAAATCCAGTTAATGTAGATTTGGTGCTAACAAATTGGGGAAGATTGGAAGAACCCTATCAATCAGTTTATGGAACCATGAGCGCTTGTGATTTAGCAAATATTTGGAGTGAAAATCGTAATAGAATTTTTTCTGAAAACATTCGGGATTTTATTGGATTTTCAGAAGTCAATGAATACATAATTGATACAATTACAGAAAATCCTGATAATTTTTATTATTTCAACAACGGGGTAACTGCACTTTGTAAAAAGATTTCTAAAAAACCTCTTGGTGGTAATGACAGAAATATAGGATATTTTATTGCTGAGGATTTTAAAATTGTTAATGGTGCTCAAACTGTAGGCAGTTTAGGATCAATGATTGATAAGCACAAAGAAAACTTAGAAAAAATAAGAGTATTTATCAAACTTATATCACTTGAAGATTGTCCTGATGACTTTGGTGTCCAAATTACAAAAGCAACCAATACACAAAATAGAATTGATAAAAAGGACTTCGTTTCATTAGACCCCGAACAAGAACGGATTAAGATAGAGTTGGCATTGGAAAATATAACCTATCATTATAAAAGAAGTGATTTAAGTATACCAATTGATGATAAGAATTGTTCCGTTGAAGAAGCGACAATAGCTCTAGCCTGTTTTAATTCAGATGTTTCTTTGGCAGTTCAAGCCAAAAGAGAAGTTGGTAAATTATGGTCTGATATTGAAAAAGAGCCCTATACTAAATTATTTGATCCTCGAATAAAAGGCTATGTTGTTTGGAGGTTAATTTTAGTGCTCAGAAAAGTTAATGAAGTTCTTAAATTAAAAGAAAACAAAACTGAAAGCCGAGACAAATCCCATTATATTCATTCGAATAGATTAGTATTACATTTAATCCTTCAGGAAATAAATAAAGATAATTTGTATACTCCTCATTTTAAGTTTGACAACTATGTTGCTAATTTTATTTCAAAGGATATTTTAAGAATTGTAGAAAAAGTTAAAACAAAACTTGATGAGTTATATCCTACATCACTGGTACATCAAGTTTATAGAAATTTTTCGAAATGCAGAGAATTAGTGACCAAAATATAACGGGCTATAATAATCAGGAATCAATCACAGCATAATCCGGGGGACTCTACTGTGATTATCCCTGTGTTGAGCCAACCTAAAGGTAGCGGGTTGAGCTGGTATGTATTTTCAATTTTTAGTTTTTGGTGGATTCGGCTTTTTGAGAGATGTTTTTGCCGAGTTCAAAATACTTCTTAATGTTGTTTTATGGATTGGTTTGGGCATAGTTTGTAAGTTTGCTTAGGCTTTCTTTACCATTTTGATTAGCCAAATTTTTTTAATAATAACCAAAAAGTATCCTCCCTTCAAGCATCTTTTTATAAATGTTTGTTATGCATATAGATAAAGTAATTTCGTTGTAAAAAAAACCTAAAAAATAACCAAAAAAATTAGGGAAAAATTAGTGAAAAGGTGAAATATGAAGTTGCCCTATCGGAAATACATAAGAAATTTGGAGTTTATAAAAGTAAAATAGCATTGCCTATAATAATAACAATTTTTATACCTTTGGAGCGTATAATTTGGATAAATACAATGTGGTTATAGGCAAGTATTTTTGCATAAAGGGAATGTGTTTATATATATGTTATAGCTAATGCAGTAAAAACCTCGAATAAAAAGTTTATCTTTGGTATATGCCTAATCTTTATATTATAGCAGGTTGCAATGGTGCTGGGAAAACTACAGCATCTTTTACAGTATTACCTGATATGCTTAATTGTGATGAATTTATTAACGCTGATGAGATTGCACGAGGCCTATCCCCTTTGAATCCTGAGAAAGCGTCTATTGATGCTGGAAGATTAATGCTTAAAAGGATTGACAAGCTAATATCATATAAGAAAGATTTTGCTTTCGAGACCACACTTGCAACAAGAAGCTACCGAAAAACTATTTCAAGGGCTATTAGGGAAGGATATCAGGTAACCATGGTTTTCTTTTGGTTAGATTCAGAAGAGCTTGCCATCGAAAGAGTCAGAACCAGAGTATTGGAAGGAGGTCATAATATTCCAGAAAAAGTTATACGCAGAAGATATTATTCAGGACTAAAGAATCTTTTTGAAATTTATATACCAATATGTGATTATTGGATGTTATTCAATAATTCGGTTTCTCCTTCTGAATTAATAGCTGAAGGTTATAATGATAGAGATTTGGAAATCAAAAATTTTAGTAATTTTACAACAATAAAAAAACTCGCAGGGTATGACAAAAAATGATAATACCATCAGGGAGAGAATAATAAAAGGTCTGGAGCTTACACATAAGAGATTAATAGAAGTCAAAAAACAAAGAAATCTTGATCTGATTGTGTCAGACAATGGAAGAGTCATTCATATCAATCCCAGAGACCTCTAAAGAATGCACTAGCTACAATATAAAATAAACGCCATTAAAACGGGCGTTTATTCGAGCCGTTGTGCGATATTAAATTAAGAGACCAATAATTAGTTAAGCTTAACTTAAATAAAGTAGTTAAAAATGAATTTGGGAGGAATTGATGGTTGTAAAGAAGGGTGGATATTGGTTAAGTATTCTAATGGAGAATACGAACTTGAGAAATACAAAGATTTCGGATCATTGATGTCTGAAAATCAACAATTGAATAGAGTACTGATTGATATACCAATTGGATTAAGCTCTTTAGATTTTAAAAGGACAATAGAATCTAGGATGCGAATAGAATTAGAGAATAAACACCCAACGGTGTTTAATTCCCCATGTAGATTAGCGGTTTATGAACAAAACAATACTAAAGCGAAGAAAATAAATAAGAAAATTGAAAACAAAAGTTTATCAAACCAATCTTTATTTATCAGAAAGAAAATAAAAGAAGTCGATGAATATTTGTGTAGAGTAAATAATGGAATCGTAATCATAGAAAGTCATCCCGAACTATGTTTTAAATACTTAAATAAAAGTATAGTTCAGTCAAATAAAACAAGAACTGCGGGTATCAAAGAAAGACTGAAAATAATCGAAAAGTATGAACCCAAATTAGTTGAATTGTATGAGACCAAAGAGAAAGAAATTAAAAGGAAATATGCAAAGAGGGATGATCTAGTGGACGCTATTTGTCTATGTTTAGTAAATAAATTAGGTTTTGATGATAAGTTAACTTATTTAACAGATAATAATCCTGTAGATGATGAAGGGATAAATGTTAGAATAGGATATTATCAAACCTGAATTGAATGCAACATAGCACAACAATGGTTAGTCGACAATACTCCGTTTAACCCCGTACTGTGGATAGTCTGGCCGTTGAACATTATAACCAATTATACACCCACACCATCTGAAAAAGAATTTACTGGCAAGAAAGAGATAAATTATTAATAAGCTTTTCTTTTATAATGTTTAGTGATAACATTGTGTGGTTTTTGTTGTTGAATTGCTTTTAAATTTTGTGATAAAATGTTTCAAAAAAAGAAGATACAGGATATAGCGCCAATACATTGGTAAATGGCGATTTTATTACAACCGAAGCAGAAACCTTTGAAGAGCTTAAACAAATGATACTGGAAGCTATAAACTTTACTTTTGAAGATAAGGGACTTGTTTACACCATTGACGAAATTCAATTTGAGTATGACCTTGAAAGTTTTTTTGATTTTTATAAAGTAATCAATGCAAAAGCGCTGGCTGAAAGAATTGGAATGAATCAAAGCCTCCTGTCTCAATATATCAAAGGGATAAAAAAACCATCTACCTCGCAAACCAAGCGCATTTTGCATGGGATGCAGCAAATAGGCAGGGAGCTAACTGAAGTCCGTTTCTTGTTTTAAAGTACGATTTCCATTCAATTGCATTATAACAAGAAGATTAATCGCCCTTTGGTAATTTTTACTTATGATTGGCTTTGGTTAACTTTATTTAATGGCTATTGCACCAAAAATCCTGTCATGTTAGTAAAATGCAATATGGAGCATGGTGAAAAAAAGGGGAATAAATAAGGCGAGTTTCCAGGTAGGGATCAAATCCTAACATTATTTCAGTTGCATGAGATTTTAAAATTGTGACAACCATAGCGACAACCAAATAAAAAAGCCCTGCTTAACAAATTGTTTAACAGGGCTTTAGTGATTTTATCGTGAACCCAGGAGGAGTCGAACCCCCAGCCTTCTGATCCGTAGTCAGACGCTCTATCCAATTGAGCTATGGGTCCTGTTTTCAATTTGCAAAGATACAACTTTTTGTTTAATTAATGTGCCTTTTAAGCCATAATATTATTCTTTAGTGTCCATGTTTTCTTCCTCTACTGTGTTTGTTCTTTCATTCGTGAAATAACCTAATGCCCTCATGATCTTCACAACTTGGTAGGATTGTACTATCCCCATATCTTCTCCTTCGTTAACCACGGCATAAAACCTAGTTGCATCCCACTCAGGATATTCCTCCTCGGGTTCATCTATGCCTTCATAAGTAGCTTTTAGTTTAGGAACCGGTTTAAAAGGTTTATGATAAATAGAAACTGTTTTGGTTTCTTGGTCATTATTGACCAACTGTATATTGTATAAAGGAGATGTATTTTTCAACGAATCAATAAGTTCTTTATTTTTGATATAGGCTTCAAGGCTAATGTTTTGATAATAATTCAAATACCTTAGGAGTTTGGTAGTATCACTATAATCAACTTCCTGGCCTTGGTAATTGAGTAGGCTAAAGGTTTTATCATGATTATTCACAATTTTAAAGGATTGTTCTTCATGTTCTGGAACCTTAACGTTAATGGTTTCAATATTTTTGATCTTGTCGTTGAATACCGAAACAGTTTTCCAATCATAAAAATTGGTTGTAAACCTGATTCTTAATGCTCCTCTAAATCCTGGGATGTAAGTTATGTATGGAGTTTCGGAGTCTTCCTGTACCATGTATGTTCCCAGGTTATTTTGAGTGTTGTGGCCTACATAAAAAGTCTTTGTTTTTTTCTCGTAGGGAAACAGTTTAATCTTGTCAAAAAGGTTGATTCTATATCTGTCTTGGTAAATCTCAACTTTTTTCCCTGCAGACGAAATTACTTTAATCATATTATTCCTGGCAGCTTTGGCAACAGGTTGTTTTATCCTGACTTTATTAACTGTTTCCAAGAATAATTCCACAAAATCTTGCCTTGCCCAGTATTGGTCATTTAACCTCCATTTCCCGTTATCTTGCTTTACAAGCAAAATTTCCCTGTCTCTTTTGTCAGTTAAATATATTTTTGTTACTGTTGAAGTGTCTTTTATGCTAAAATTGGTTTGTTCTTTATCCAATGTGGAGTCCCTGTTGTTAAAGATTAGGATAAAGGCAATAACTAATAATAAAAGTGTAATTACAATGGTGTAAGTTAGCTTTCTATTTTTTTTCTGTTTCATGGTTTAAAATTTATGACAATGTTTCAATTTGGTACATATTTTAATCGTGCTTTGCCTGAATATTAATTATTATCCTGGGCATTGACTGTTTCGTTATCTTTTGTTATTTTAATGTGTTGATACTTTCTTTTTCTATAGTAATATTGTAGCATTCCAAATATGATGATAATGACTACAGGAATTACTGTGTTTACCAGTTGCCATTTAAGTTTTTCTTCTTGAAGTTTTGATTTATTAAGCAACCGCAGTTTAAAATCTTTTCCTCTCACTGCAATCAATCCTGAATCATCACATAAATAGTTCATGGCATTTAAGATCAAATCTTTGTTGCCAAATGACTGTCCTGTGTATTTGTCGTATCCAAGAGGCAGCACGCGCCTATTAGCTCCACTGGAGCGAGTTTGGTTTTTAATAATATCCCCATCTGCAATAACGATCATTTTATTGGGTTTACCTACTTCTGTATAATCAATATCTTCATTTTCTTCAATAATCTTAGGTATCCTGTTTTTAAAGACCGATTCAAATTTACCTTCGAGCAGCACTGCTATGGGTTGCCTGCCATGTATATAATCTTTTCTTGTTAGCGTTTTTCTAAGCAATTCTAAACTAATTTGGTTAGGTGTAGAAACTTTTTTAGAATACTCTGAGGTTGTAAGCAGTACTGTTTTGTTTATATGCGGTGCACCAACAGTGTCAATATTGTTAACGAAATGGGTTTTTATAGCGTTTAAATTTTTCACAATAGGGTGGTCATTTCTTGGTGTGATTATAGGGAAATATGACCAAGGAATAAGGCTTTGTTGCGGTTGGTTGCCTACCATGCTTGTTACAACCGGGATAGGTAATGCCTGCATATCCATGACCAAGTTCGTATTGATTCTCACTCCATATTTAAAAAGCATATCTTTTAAGTTGAGGCTTTTAGGAAACGTTACCGCTACACTTTTATTTCGCAAGCTGTCCATATCTGCATATACTGCGTCAATGAGCCATAAAACCTTACCACCTTTCATAATGAATTGGTCCAAAATGAATTTATCTTTTTCATTGAAAGCGCTATCTGGTTTGGCAATAATCACTGCTTTATAAGGTTGAAGGCTTTTTAGTTGATTATTGATAACAACTTCCGATACATCATAATAATCTGAAAGACTCTTGGCAGCATCAGAAAGGTAAATGTTTTCCAACTCTCCTTGCCCTTTTAAAAATCCTATTTTGTCTTTATTTTGTTTAACAAGTTTCCTAATGGTACTTGATATTTTGTATTCAAGTGTTTGAATAGAATTGTTTAAAGATAATTCAGGAGATTTGCCCATTTGTTCATCAAGAAGTTGAAGGGCTTGCTCTCTTCCTTTATAAACTACAATAGCCCCGGGAAATATGATCTTCTGTGAAGTTCCGCTTTCATTCTTTACATTGAGTTGAGTAGGCAGAAGCCCTTTTTTTGTTAATTGCTGGTAAATGGTAGCTTTCTCCTTTTCTGTTTTATTAACCATTGGGTTTACAAACTCATATTCTATATTATCAGAATATGCCCTGAATTCGTCAAGCATTTCTTTTGTTTCATTTCTCAAACGCTGGAATCCTGCCGGGAAGTCTCCATCTAAATAAACCTTGAAATATACAATATCGTCAAGTTCTTTTATGAGGTTCTTTGTTACACTTGATAATGTATATCTTTTTTCTGTAGTAAGGTCGATACGTGTAAAAACGAAAGAGCTTACTACATTCATTAAGATAATTATTACAATTACCAATATTAATTGCAATATATTTTGCCTTTTAACAGCTTTCTTTTTATTTTTTTTCTTAGTTTGTTCCATATTACCATTTTCTGCTTTCCAGTGCAATTTTTGTTAAAACCATAAAAAGCCCAATTATACTCAAGAAATAAATTATGTCCCTTGTATCAATAACACCCCGGCTCATTGAAGAATAGTGGGCATTGATGCCAAGTTGATAAATAAGGAGGTCTAATTCGCCAAATAAGCCTAAAGTAAAAATAAGTTGAAATCCCATAAAGGCAAAACTACATAGGAACATCGATACGATGAATGATACGATTTGGTTGTTTGTTATTGATGAAGCAAAAAGGCCGATAGCAACAAAAGCTCCACCCAAGAATAACAAGCCCAAATAGGAGCCCCACATTCCTCCAGTGTCGATGTTGCCAGGAGGATATCCCAACTGGTAAACCGAATAAAAATATATTAAAGTAGGGATCAATGCAATTATGAGCAATGTAAAACCTGCAAAAAACTTAGCTGCAATAATCTGCATATCACTTATAGGTTTTGTCAGCAACAGTTCAATGGTGCCTGTACGTCTTTCTTCAGCGAAAAAACGCATGGTAATGGCAGGTATCAAGAAAAGAAACACGTAAGGGGCAATATTAAACAAGCCATCGATAGAAGCATATCCCATAGTGATAACATTATAGCTGCTGGGAAAAACCCATAAGAACAAGCTATTAATTACCAAGAATACGATAATAACAATATATCCTATTATTGAGCTAAAAAAATTGTTGATTTCTTTTTTATATAATGCAATCATACTCGCTAATTTTAAATGCGAAAATAGTATTTTTATTCATATTGAGTAAAACGCCGGCAGAAATTCAATCGTAAAATTCTATCCTTACAGGGTCATACATTTCTAAACCAAGAAGACTCGCTGCATTTCCCTGGTTAATGGCTATTTCTAAGTGTTGTGTTGAACCGAACAGGGCTAGTTTTTCACCATCAAGTACATCGCTATACGATACATTAATTTTTTCAATGTCATAACCCGGTGAAGGCAAAAATATACTAAATCGCCTTCCTTTTCCCACCTCTTTATAAATGTCTTGTGTTATATTGGTGATGGCATTTTCGTAATTATCTATATAAATAATATTTCCTTTGATCACAGACTGGGTTTTAACAGGTTCAAAATTCATTCTATGGTATAAGTTTTCTTTTGGCGCTCCCAGGTCATCCATATCCTCTCCATTGGCAATTCTTGCCGCAGCCGGTATAAATACATCTCTTGTTGAAAAGGTGAAAAAATCAGATTCCTGCATTATATTCAGTTCAACGATTTTTTTTGGTTTTTCGTTAAATATCAATGAAAATATCCCGTTGTCCGACCCAATAAAATATTGCTTGTTGTGGTAAACTAATGTATGGGGCGACTTTATTGACGCTTCCGTTTTCATCCCAATTACATGAATCGTTCCTTCTGGAAATGACCTGTAAGCATTTTTTATTACAAAAGAGCATTGCAATATATCGTATGAGGGTATACTGTGAGATATATCTACAATATCAGCACCCGGTATTTTTGAAAGTATAGCTCCTTTTACCGCTCCTAAGTAGTGATCCCGGTATCCCCAATCGCTTGTTAACGTAATTATCGGCATGCTTGTTTATTTTGCGTTGTTTAAATTCTAAGTATGTTTATGACAAAATTATCATTAATTTTGTAAATTTCGAGACTGTTGTTTAAACAATTCATATTTCTTTTATAGAAATTTCTTGGATTGGTTTTGTAATTTAAGTTTCGCTTGATTGAAGAACAAAACGTGAATAAAAAATAGATATTATCTTATATGGCAGAAAAACAAATTCGATTTGATACGGTCAATCCATTGGAAGTTTTTGGCGTGAACAATAAATACTTAGATATTATGAGGGATATGTTCCCCAAATTAAAAGTAGTGTTTAGGGGAAATATTATGAAAATAATTGGAGAAGATGACGAGGTAAAGCTTTTTGAAGATAAGCTAAGAGGCCTTGTTGACTATTACGAAGCTTATGGGAGCATAGACTCCAGCATTGTTAAAAAGATTTTTGAAGATGTAGATTTTAAATTGAATGAAAAAAGCACTTATAACAAGGATGTTTTGGTGCATGGGGTAGGTGGTATACAAGTAAAGGCAGTTACAGTAAACCAAAAGAAAATGGTTGAGCTTACCAATACCAATGATCTTATTTTTGCAATTGGCCCTGCCGGTACTGGCAAAACCTATACTGCTGTTGCGCTTGCCGTTAGAGCCCTTAAAAATAAGCAAGTTAAGCGTATCATCCTCACCCGTCCTGCTGTAGAAGCAGGTGAAAGCCTTGGATTCCTGCCCGGTGACATGAAAGAAAAACTTGACCCTTATTTAAGGCCGCTTTATGACGCACTGCGGGATATGATACCTCATGCCAAGCTCAATTCGTACCTTGAAACCGGTACAATAGAAATAGCTCCCCTTGCATATATGAGGGGGCGTACCTTGGATCATGCTTTCGCTATTCTTGACGAGGCACAAAATGCTACAGAGCAACAGTTGAAAATGTTCTTAACCAGGATGGGGAAATCTGCCAAATTCATTGTTACAGGTGATATCACCCAGGTAGACTTGCCTAAAAATAGGACTTCCGGCTTAAAACAAGCTACAAGAATTCTTGGCAATATCAATGGGATTAGTTTTATATTTCTTGACGACAGGGACATTATTAGGCATAAACTTGTTACTAAAATAGTTGATGCATATGAAAAACATAAATCTTAATAAATTTTAACTTATGGATGCACTAACAAAAACAGGATTTCATTTACCAGGACAGAAAAATGTTTACCACGGAAAGGTAAGAGATGTTTATAACATTAAAGATGATTACCTTGTGATGGTGGTTACTGACAGAATTTCAGCATTTGATGTCATACTGCCAAAAGGGATACCTTATAAAGGGCAGGTGCTTAACCAATTGGCGGCCAGGTTTCTTGATGCAACAAGCGGCATTGTGCCCAATTGGAAGATGGCAACACCTGATCCTATGGTCACTGTTGGGCGAAAATGCGAACCTTTTATGGTAGAAATGGTTATTAGGGGCTATCTTACCGGCCATGCTTGGCGCGAATATAAAAAAGGCAAGCGAGAATTATGCGGTGTTCCTTTGCCAAGAGGAATGAAAGAACACGAGAAATTCTCCGAACCCATCATTACGCCTACCACTAAGGCGCTTGAAGGACATGATGAAGATATTTCAAAAGAAGAGATCATTAAACAAGGCCTTGTTAGCAAAAATGAATATGAACAACTGGAAGATTATACTAGGAGATTGTTCCAAAGGGGAACAGAAATGGCAGAAAAACAAGGACTTATTCTTGTTGATACAAAGTATGAATTTGGCAAAACCGATGGAAAAATCTATTTAATTGATGAAGTTCATACTCCTGACTCCTCAAGGTATTTTTATCTTGATGGCTATAAACAAAGACTTGAGAGAGGAGAACCTCAAAAACAATTATCTAAAGAATTTGTACGAAAATGGCTCATTGATAATGGTTTCCAAGGGAAAAAAGGAGAAATTATTCCTGTAATGACAGACGATTTCATACAATCCGTTTCTGAGCGGTACATTGAGTTATATGAAAAAATTGCAGGAGAAAAGTTTGTAAAGGATACCTCGGGTAATGTATTGAAACGTGTGGAAGACAATATCATGCAGTACATTAATAATAAGCTTAAATAGTGTGGTACAGATATTGATATGTAGAAATATAAATATTTAAATAATAACGATTATGAGTGATTATGAAAAACAAAAATGCTTGATAATTGGTTCTGGGCCGGCAGGTTATACCGCTGCTATATATGCTGCACGAGCTGATATGAAACCGGTGATGTATGAGGGTATTCAACCCGGTGGGCAGCTTACTATAACTACAGATGTTGAGAATTTTCCCGGCTACCCGGATGGTGTTAAAGGGCCGGAAATGATGGAAGATATGAAAAAACAAGCTCAACGTTTTGGTACTGATGTTCGTTTTGGTACGGTTACAAATATTGACCTATCGGAAAGGCCTTTAAAAGCTGAAGCCGATGATGGAAAAAAAATACAGGCTGAAACCATTATCATTGCAACGGGTGCATCTGCAAGATGGCTGGGTTTGGAATCTGAAAAGAAGTTTAATGGTCAAGGAGTATCTGCTTGTGCCACTTGCGATGGATTTTTCTATAAAGCGCAGGATGTTGTTGTTGTTGGAGGTGGAGATACCGCGGCAGAAGAAGCTACCTACCTGGCCAAGTTATGCAAAAAAGTATATCTTGTCCATAGGAGGGATGAGCTAAGAGCTTCGGCTGCTATGCAAAAGCGGCTTTTTAACACATCCAACATTGAAGTGATTTGGGATCACGTTCCTAAAGAAATTGTTGGCGATTTCAAGGGTGTTAATGGTGTAATCCTTACCAACGTGAAAACCGGCGAAGAAAAGAAACTGGATGTCACGGGAATTTTTGTTGCGATAGGACATAAACCCAACACCGATCTCTTTAAAGGACAATTAGACATGGACGAGAATGGTTATTTAGTGACTACCCCAGGCACAACAAAAACAAATGTTGCGGGTGTGTTTGCTGCCGGTGATGTGCAAGACCATATCTACAGGCAAGCTGTTACTGCTGCCGGAACTGGTTGTATGGCTGCCATTGAAGCAGAAAGATTTTTATCTTCTTTGGAATAAGTCCATGATTTTTCTTTAAATAGAAAAGCCTGGTAATTATGATATTAGGCTTTTTTATTGGCTTATGAAATAAATAATTTTGGAGGAAATCTAAATAGTCGTATTTTTACGCAATCGTTTATTATTATAATAGTAATTATTTGTAAAAATTAGGAATATAGTAATAAATTAACCCGTTTTCTAAAATAATTTATTACTTTTGGTATTGTTTTCTAAGCATCATAGGAAATTTATCGATAGCGTACTGTAATATTGACGTGTAGAGTTTTTTTATAGAATTTTAGAACGGGTATTATAGTTTGAAAATATTTTTAGAATAATTATTATTTGTTAAATATTAATTGTTATTTTGCATTGCGAAATCAGTTGCTTTCATAGTTGCTGAATTTAGTGACCAAGTATACAGTAAATGGGAACATTGAAAAAAATAACCAAAGAAGACATAACAAAAGTTATACAGGTTTTTAAGCAGCAATTCAATTTTGATTTTAGTGAATATGCATTGCAATCATTTAGCAGGCGCATAGAGCATATCTTGATCAGTTACAATTTTAGTGATGTAAATACCATGCTTAGCAAACTCAAGAATGATCAGGGCCTTGTTGAGAAAATCATCAATGATATTACGGTAAATACCACTGAACTTTTCAGGGATACAGATATTTGGCTTAACCTAAGGAGAAATGTACTTCCTGGTTTTAAAAACAGCGAATCCATTAACATATGGCATGCAGGTTGCTCTAGTGGTGAAGAAGTGTATTCTATGCTTATCCTTTTAAACGAAATGGATATGCTTGATAAAGTAAAGGTTTTTGCAACGGATATCAATACGGATATATTAAGTAAAGCCAAGAAAGGTATTTTTAATAAAAGAATGCACCACGGTTATTTCCATAGTTTTGATACCGTTATAAAAGTTAACCCCCTTAATTTTGAAGAAACTATAGAAGTTCCTTATGATAAGTATTTTGAATTTGATAAGCAGGGAAATGCTTTTCAAGTAAAAAAATTCCTAAGGGATAAAGTTACTTTTAGAAAACACAACCTGGTAGAAGGAAATGTGTTCTATAAATTCGACCTCATATTTTGCCGTAATGTGATCATATATTTTAATACTGAACTTCAAAACAGGGTTATAACATTGTTTTATGAAAGCTTGTTCAATAGTGGAATGTTACTAATTGGCGCTCATGAGAACATTTCCTACCTTCCTATAGGGACAAAATACGAGAATAAGATCATGAAAGGTTTATATTTTAAGAAACACTAAGGGTTTGTTGTGAAATAAGTTGATCAAATCAGGCGAAGTTATTTTGTGCAATAACAAGGCAAAAAACGCAGGCATAGCCAAAGCTACGGCGAGGCTTTTTAACGAAGTTAGTGCGCAAAAGAACAAGCCTGAACGGGCAAGATATTTCATAACAAACCCTAAGTAGATTTTACTTCTATTTGGCGGATATTGAACCCCTCTCTTTTAACATTGAACTTTTCAGCTTCAGAAATATTTTTTAGGAGTTCAAAAATTTGTTCTTTTGTAAGAACCATGTCGGGGCTAACCTTTGCAAGTGCTGCCTCGGGCATCCTGCTAATTGAAGCATCTTTGGGATCTTGAATTACAACTAACCCACCATTTTTTTTAATATTTTGTAGACCTAGAGAGCCATCTTCATTGCTACCGGTTAATATGATACCAAGAAGATTACGCTTGTAGACTTCGGCAGCCGAGAGAAAAAGCACATCTATAGATGGCCTTGAGTATTGTACAAGCGGTGAAGTATCTATATTGATAGAAAAATCCGTTTCAACAACAATGTGTTTCCCGGCAGGAGCCAAATAAATATGGTTGTTTTTGATGGGTGTTTTCCTATTAGGTTCATCAAAAGCAACTTTAGAAATATCTTTGAAAAGCGACCCCATTTGTGAACTTTCTTGATCGGGGCGATGTAAAGCAATAATTATAGGTACGGGAAAATTTTGGGGTATACTCTTTAGCATGTTAAATATAACTTTAACACTTCCGGCGGAGCCGCCTATTACAATTGCTTTTTTGACAGGTTCTGACATGGGTTTTGTAATATGGGGTTATTTTTTTTCATTCTCCACTTTTTCCTTATAATCCATCACAATGATTAGATCTTCAATAACCTGGTGAAGATATTGTATGCACCCCTCACTTTTTACCAAGTAATTGTAAACACCAATTTCTTGTATCTTGGCAATAAGGTCTATATCTCTTTGTGCAGAAACAACAACTATCCTGATATTAGGGTCGTATTCGGTTATTATTTTTATGAGCTCATATCCTGAAATATCAGGGAGCATGAGGTCAACTATAACAATATCCGGGTCTTGTGTTAAGTTATCGATTAAGTCTTTTCCTTTAGAAAAGGTTGTTATCGAAAGATTATCAATAGAACCTAAGGATAATTTGAGCAACATACCTTCGGTACGATTGTCCTCTATTAGAAATATTTTTCTTTGTTTTGAATTAACTATCATAGCTTTACGACATTATTTAGCCTGTGATATAATTCCAACCGCACAACCCTCTTCGCCATCTTCAAAATTAAATGTTAAATTGTATATCCCTGACATCTGGCAAGTGTATGTCATTCCAGGGTAGTGCTTTTTGGTGGCGGCATCATAGGATGTAGCTACCAACCTCATCCCTTGATATAGATTCATTACTACTTTACCGGGAAATTCCTTGGCATTACATGCAACAATTTTGTAAGTATTACCTTTACTTAGTGTAATTTTATACTTAACCCTTTCTATTGGTGCACCACTTTTAGATTTCTTTAGCCTAACCGGGAAGTGCTTTAGAAACTTATAATTCCCAATACTGGGCATACAAGTTCCTAACAAATCATCATTACATTGGGAATAAGCTTTTTCATTAACAAAAAGTGTAATGACAAAAATTAGCGATATAGTTATTAATATCCTTTTCATATTAATGAATCATTTTATTTCTTATTGATTTTACTGCTTCGGCAATACCATTTACAATTTCTTCGTTTATATTGATTTCACTGGTACTATTGTCAACAATAACAAGCATACCATCAACTACTTTCTTTGTAGGCGGTTTATAATGGTATGAAATGTTAACTTTATCAAATTCTTTTTTCAACATTTCTGCATTTTTAACCAATTCTTTGAATTCGGGTTGGTGTTGATAGGCAGACAAAAGAATGATAATATTGTCCATTACCTCTTTTTGCTCTCCAATACGTTCATAAACGGCTTCCCTGTTTGACACTTTGTCAGCGTTAGTTGCTAAGTGTAATGATTCTATCCATATGCCATAGGAGAGTAGTATGGCTATGCTACCTCGTTTTTGTTCAAGTAAAAAGTTGGTCATTCTATCAAAACCTGAACTGGTAATTAATAAAATGGAATCAATATTTTGAGTATTTTCTGACAGCCTGTTAAGTGTTTCATAATCAAAGAATTGGCTTAATCCCAAGTCGTTTGCTATGTCTTTTATGTTTTTCAGATACAGAACTGTTGACACGGTCCTGTCATAAATATTCATATGGACAAGGTCAGTGCCATAGGTTCCAAGATTCATAGCTTTTTTATAGTTTGTAGTATATTTATCAATGTTCTCAACTGGATTTAGTAAGTCTGATGAATAAACTACACCTGATTTTTCTAAAAGAGTAGACATCGTAACCGGGTTTGGAACCGATGATATAACCCCCTGTATCATATCTTCTGATATTTCGGCTTCTTTTGGTATTAGTGAATCAATGGGGATATCTTCACCACCGTTTTCGGATGTACGGTTGTTGCAGCCGAATATAAAAAGAATAAGAATAATACTGATAGCGAATAATTTTTTTACCATAATAACTGTATTATCAATTAATACTCTATCCTTGCTATGGATTATAATAATAAGCTTTAACCTTTACAAAAATAGGGGAATTTTTTAAAAGTGCAAATATTTTTATTTCTTATTTGCCTTTTTCTTTTTTTTCTTCTTTTTGAAAGAAAAAAATTTGCCTTTATTTTTTAATACCTTAATCTTGATACGTGGCAATTTTATTGAAGACAGGGCGCCTTTTAGTTTATCGAAACTTAGCAATAGTTTTGATAAAAGTTCATAATATAAGGAAATATATAAAAGTGCTGTAAAAAGCCAAATTACGATAATATTGAATGCAAACGTGTCTACAAAGTTGCCAAAAAAGTTTTTTCTTGGAGCCAAAAAGTGGGTTCTAAAGCTATAGATGTTTTTATCTTGTGGATCCAAGTATATAGGGTCAATTTTTCTTACAAATCTATTATCCAGCCTTACCAACCTCAATGGAGCCATAGAATTTTTAACAAAAGAGGCAAGATAATCATTGTAATAATCATCGTACAATTCTTGGAATTTTTCCTTTTTCTCGGGTGTGTCTTGCATAGCGCGTACCTTAGCATCCCTCTTTTCATTGATATAATTGTACCTTATTTTATAATAATCTTGTAACCGTTCTAAATAGACGAGTGTACTATCTGCAATATTACGGTTAAAATCTTCCTTATTAAGCTTGTCAAGGTATTTATACTTGATAGAGCGTACATTCTCCATCTCGTTTGATATCTCGTTCCTTAATAACTCCAAATCGTCTTTACTTATAGGTTGTTTCACTGTATCTGTGCTTACTTTTACCAAGTATTTTTCTATAAAACCTTTAAGTTCAGGCAGATATGTTACATTCTTATAATTAAAATTCCTTTCTTTTTTCTCTAATTCATAAAAATGTTGTTCATACTTGTTGCTTTTAAATTGGTCTACAACAAGCGCTTCAAAAGCCCATCTTGTTGGCATTACTTCTGCAATTATCGGTACTTTTTCTTTTCCTCCTCCAATATGCTTGTTTATTTTGTCAAAACTAAACATAGCGCCAGTTAGTACCATTTGTGGTATGATAAGGAATGGTATTAAAATGTAGATCGTAACAGCCGAGTTAAATGCCGATGAAATATTCAATCCCAAAACATTTGCCATTACCGAAAGTGAAAAAAATGCAAGCCAGTAATCAAAAAGCATTCCTTTAATACCCATAATGGAGTTTCCAACAATCATAAACAAAAAGGCTTGTATTGCAGAAAGTAATATTAATATGCCTATTTTGGCAAATAGGTAACTACTCCGGCTTAAATTAAGAAAAGCTTCTCTTTTCAGTATTTTCCTATCTTTAAAAATTTCTTCTGCACTAACGATCAATCCCAAGAATATTGCCACAATAGTTAGCATAAAGATATATGGCATCACGTTGTCGTTTTCCCTAAAAATATAATTGCTGGAATTGGGATCGTCGATGTAACGAATCACAAATGCAAGCAAAAATCCAATAAGAGGCGCTTCCAGGAGGCTAAGCGTAATATATTGTGTATTAGCTAATTTGGAAAACAGGTCTCGTTTAAAGTAAATTTTTAATTGCTTGAACCAAGTAGGAATCCTAGTAGTTTCGGGCAAGGCATTTGCATCTTCCTTGTCATTTTCTACTTCTTTTTTACCAGGCTGTTTTGCATTTTTTGCTATTTCTTCTTCTTCCTTATTTTCTTGCTCGTTGTGATTTTCTGTTTGCGAATTATTTTGTTTATGAAACTGTGGTGGTGTATAGCTTTTTATAAATGCTTCGTTCCATTCTCCAGGTGATTTTTTTCTCTTATCGGTAGCCCTTCCGTATTCATCTACTATTCTAGCTTCTATGATGCTAAAAACGGTTTCAGGATTTACATTACCACACCTTGGGCATTCACCAACATCGCTGTTAATTTGGTTATCGAGTTGTTTGAAATAAATTACCCCTTCTACCGGGTTGCCATAGTAAACTTGGTAACCGCCGGTATCCAGTACAATTACATTATCAAACATTTTGTATATATCTGATGAGGGTTGGTGGATAACCACAAAAATAAGCTTTCCCTTGAGGGTGATTTCCCTAAGGAGCTCCATGACGTTTTCTGAATCCTTAGAAGATAATCCCGAAGTAGGTTCATCAACAAATAAAATTGCTGGTTCCCTGATAAGCTCCAGGCCAATATTAAGCCTTTTCCTTTGCCCGCCGCTAATTTTCTTATTAAGGGGGTTTCCAACTTTAAGGTGTTTTATATGGATAAGGCCAAGATTATTTAATACTTTGTTAACGCGTTGGTCAATTTCTTCATCGGTGAGGTCTCTAAAAACAAGTTTGGCGTTATAGTAAAGGTTATTATAAACAGTAAGTTCTTCAATAAGAAGGTCATCTTGAGGGATGTACCCAACTATACCTTTCACTTTTCCAGGGTTATGATGTACATCAACATTATTAATAGTAACATTGCCTTTAGTAGGGGCATCCATACCGGATAGTACGTTAAGCAAAGTAGTTTTTCCTGCTCCGCTGGCGCCCATAATAGCAACCATCTTCCCCGAGGTTTCTGAAACAGCAATATCTCTTAGACCAATATTCCCATTAGGGAAAACATACCCCAATTTTTTTGCTTCAAAATTAATTTGCGTGAAGGATGTATCAGCAAGGAACTTTGAAGCAACATCTGAATAAAGGATTGGTTTTCCTTTGGGGGGTTTAATAACACTACCATTTGCCAACAGGTATATGCTTTTATTATTGATGGGCAAGCCATTAAGAAGTAGCTCATCGTTCCCGTCATACCTAAGGAAGTATAGGTCAACACTACTTATTTTAAGGATAAAAAGGTTGCCATCAAGCTCATGGTCTAATTTTTTGCAAGCTTTATTAATATTTGAGTTATCCGAGTTTACGATCATGATATTTCCATCGTCAATCTCTGACACATTTTCTTTGATAACAAAGCCTTCAATAGATTTATATTCGTCTTTGCTAATATTAAAGACATCGGCAGCAGTATCGATAATAGCAATACGCTGCTTGGTAAATTTTTTATCAGAATTAATAAGTTCAAATAGGCGGACAATAACAACTACTTTTTGTTGTTGTGTAAGGGTTTTATTAATTTTTTTGGCAATACCAAGGGTTTTAACGCTGTCTCTTACTGATGTAAGCTTAGGCTTGGCAGATGGGTCGTTGTTTTTTGATTTTTGCCCCCCAATATGTTTATCGAATAATGCTAAATATTCCTTAACAGCGCTTTCATTAAGTTGCTGTTTAAGGAATGTATGGACATATTTCCTTTCGTTTGTAGATAGCCCTACATCTTGCTTTGCAATAATTGCAAATAATTGCATTAACGCTTTTAGAATTTCTTCACTCATATGCTATAGATTCGGGCTAACGAAATAAATATTTTATTAATAGCTGAATTTTTGGAATGGGATATCAACAATATCAGCGTATTCGTCTGCTGCTTCTTCCATGTCTTCATCATCTTCCATATAATACCATGATACAACAACTTCGTGGCCCTCGTTATGGATTTCTTCAAATTTAAGCAAAATATCGAGGATCATTTTAGAAGAGGCCGTATTAAAGTATTCCAGCTTGATGATAACCTCTGTTTTCTCGTTTGGACTTTTGGCGTATTCATCAATCCACTCAAGAATTGGAGCATAAAAAGTAGCTACATCCTCGGGCAACGATCTTCCCGAAAACTCAATAATGTTATTTTCTGCATCCAAAATTACATTTGGAGTATCGTCTGTTCCTTTAATTTTTATAACATCCATCTTATTTTTATTTTATTTTATATTTTCAAAATTATTTACCCAAGTTATTACAATATCATTAAAAAAGTGTTTATAGCTTTCTGCGCGAAATTTTTGTTCTCAACATAAAAAATGAATAGTCATCATCAACCGGTATAAAATGAAACTCGAGTTTTTCGCCGGTTTTTCTTGCAATATCAATCAAGCCCAGGCCGGCTCCTCCACGCTCGGTAATAGTACCTTCTCTCATTTGTTTTTTGTAGTACTCTTTAAGTCCTTCTTTATCCAAATCGTTGATTTTGTTTAGCAGGGTTTCAAGTTCTGTTTTTCTTTGATTTTCTACCAAGTTACCTGTAATAACATGATACTCTTTATTATTGGGGCCGCCTATATTTCCAACGATAAATATACCGTTCCCTTTTGACCCGGAAAGGCCACTTGGATCTTTGCTAACCTCTTCTTCCGTATGTTTGCTAAGGTTTTGCAAACATTCTACCATTACGTGAAAGACTTTTTTCTTGATCGTATGATCTTCACTCATCCTGTCGAGGTTATTTTCGGCAAGTGAGGTAAAGGCTTTGGTTATCTGGTGGTTGATTTCACCTTCATACACTAAAGAAAAGTTATTTTTGATCATTTGCTCATGAAATGAGTAAATGAGCTTCATGTAATCAACACTAAGGTTTTCATCTTTTATGTCATCCATTTTTATATGATATTGAGGTTAATTTTTTTCAAATATATTAAAATCTTATTCCAATTAATAAAACATCATCAATTTGTTTTCCATTCCCTAGCCATTTTTTATAATCTTCCCTGAAAATCCTGTGTATTTGTGCCATTTCTTCGTTGTCGTTTTCAATGATTGTCCTTTTTATTCGCTTTGGTGAATATTTTCTATCCTCATCACCACCAAACTGGTCTGGTAAGCCATCAGAAAAGAAGTAAATCGCATCACTTTTCTTGTATTCAATTTCGTAATTTTTAAACTTAGGCTCTTCCATTCCCTCCCTGGGTATTCCACCAATGGCAGCTCTTGTACCTTTGTATTCATGCAGCTCCCCGTTACTTACCAAGTAAAGTGGCCTATGAGCACCTGAATATTCTATTACCTTGGTTTTGTGATTGATCTTGCAAAGGGCTATATCCATTCCATCCCTAGCGCTTGCTCCTTCTTGGTCTTGGCGGAGTGTACTCCTTACGCCTGCATGCATTTGGTCTAGTATTTCCCCAGCAGAAAATTCCTTGGGCTGGCTAATAACTTGGTTAATAATAAAATAACCGATCATAGACAACATTGCACCAGGTACTCCGTGCCCTGTACAATCAATGGCTGCTACATAAGTAATATCTCCTTTGGGGTATAACCACGGAAAATCACCACTAACAACATCTTTAGGCTTATAAAAAATGAACGATTGCTTAAAATATTTTTGCAATATCTTGTTATTTGGTAATATGCACGTTTGAATCCTTTGTGCATAATTAATGCTTTCTGTTATCTTTTGGTTCTTTTCCTTGATCATCATCTCAATTTTTTTCATCTCTGTGATGTCATGAAGTACCAAAAGAATGGTTTCCAATTTCTTATCTTCATTGAATTCAGGTATCGCATTGGTAAACATTATTCTTTCACCGTCAACGGCCTGGAATTTCAATTCCATCTGCAATTTTTCCTTCGATTTGGAAACTTTTTTAATCAGGTCTGTAAATTTATTAATAATGTCTTGATTAAGCCCTACTTCTTCAATATTTTTTCTGTAAAATTTTTCTGAGGCAATACCAGTATAGGTTTCAATTACGGGGTTGTGGTAGAAAATTTGCCCCCTGGTATCCACCCTAATAATAATATCTGGGGAGTTTTCTGAAAGGGATTGCATTTGCCCTCTCATGCGTTGTTCTTTTTCGGCACGTTTTCTTTCGGTTACGTCACTTGTGTTGAGAATTAAGCCATTGATAGCAGGGTCGTCAAGCAGGTTACGTCCTTTTGTTTCAAGGAATATTTTATGCCCGTCTTTATGCAAATAGGAAAATACTACTATTTGGGGTTCATCTGGCTTTTTGAGTAAATCTTCAAATAGCTTTTCAAGGGTTTGTTGTCCTTTAAAATTAACCCTGTCAAGGAATTTGCCATTCATTAATTCTTCCTCGTTATAACCGAGGATTCTAATGGCAGAAGGGCTAACATATTTTAAATTTTTTCCTTTATCATAAATGAGAATAAGTTCGGAAGCGTTTTCAAGTAAAGAGTATAACCTGTTTTGGCTTTGATTTACTTCTTCTATCTTTTTTTCTAATTGTGTATTGGTCTTTTCTAACTCTTCTTGCGTTAGCCTCATTTCCTCGGCATTCTGGCGTAAGGTTTCTTCGTTTTCCTTAAGCTCTGCCGTCATCTGTTGTGATTCTTTAAGCAGTTTTTCTGTTTTGGAAGTAATCTTTAAGTTAAAAATAGCCCGGGCAATAATTTCACCTATTTCTTTAAGGAAATCTATTTCTACATTGGAAAATTTTTCTAAAGATGCAAATTCAATAGCACCTTGCAGGTTCTCTTCTGTGATAAGTGGCACAATTAGCAGGCAATTGGGTTTTTGATCGCCCAGGATACCGGAAGTTATGGTAACATAATCACTAGGAATTTCTGTACGGTGAACAATATCTCTTTCAATTGCAGCTTGGCCAACAAGTCCTTCCCCAATTTTTATTTCCTTGTTGACGTATTTTTTCCTATTATAAGCATAACTCGCATAGATAACAAGTTTCTGCTGTTCTTCATCAAGGATATAAAAAGCGCCTTGAACAACTTTTATATATTTAATTAATTCAACAAGAATTTCATAGGCTAATTTTCTAATGTCGTTATGCAAGCGCAAGATGTTGGAAACTTTATCTTTTCCAACCATCATCCAATTTCTTACGGATTCTTGTTTATTACTTTCGTATAATTTATCCCGCAGGTTTTGTATACTTTTGCTTAGGGTATCACTATCGTCTTCTACTTCAAATTGGTAATCATATTCTCCATTTCCGATCTTTTCTGCAAATGTTGATACCCTTTCTATGGTATTAGTTTGCATATTAAGGTCTTCTGAAAGCTTTTGATAATCGTTTCTGAGTTCTTTCCAAATATCATAGACCTTATGGGCTATAATAGCCATTAAGATGGGAATTAAGTCAACGATCCAAATTGAAGGGTTTAGAACATGCAACTTTCCTATGGAAGCAAAAGACAAAGTTAATAAATGATAGCTCAATATATTAATTATCCATACCAGGATAGGTATAATAAGGCTAACTCCAAAAGCAATTAATATGAATTTTCTTTTTGTAATATTCATTATGTTTATAAAAATACTTTACTTTTTCTAAATACCTATCTTATTTGCCTATTTTCTTTTCTTATTTTTTTGTTTCACTTGATTAACATTTTTAACAATGCTACAATATTTGGCACTCCCTGCAATAATGCCTTGTATGTGTGCTAATAATTATTTTAGGTATTGCTTGTTTCATTATTCTTTTTGCTATCTTTTTCTATATCCTGTTGTTTTTGCTGTTGATTCTCTTTACTTTTTTTCTCGTTTCTATTTGTTTTTTCTTGTTTTTCTGCTTCTGTTGTTTTTTTATTTTTGCCAGGTGCTCCAACAGTTTGGCTTGTTTTATTATTTTGAGATTGTTTCTCTTTGCTCTTTTGTTCTTTTTCTACTGGTGTTTTACTTCCTGTAGTTTTTTCAGCACCTTTACCAGTGTATTTTTTTGTTGATTCTTCTTTTCCAATTTCTTTTTTATCTACTTTTTCAAAACCTTGAAAGTCCATCTTTTCATTAAGAAAAATACTAAGCTGCCCAGCAATAGCTTTAAGAAGTTCAATATCTTGGTTCTTGATTGTTTGAAATGTAGCCAATTCAATAACCCCAATAGTAATGGTGTCATCTATTGCTATAGGTATAATAGTGAGGTTGCTTGGTGTAGACTCTCCAAGGCCAGATGTAACTTTAATATACTCCTTCGGGATATTATTAAGTGTTAATATATCTTTTCCTTTGGCAACTTGTCCAACAAGGCCCTCGCCATATTCAAAGCTTTCTTTTTGCTCTTCGGGTAAGTAATAAGCAAATGTAGACACCAGTTTATATGTTTTCTTTTCCTTTATACTATTATCAAAAATGAAAATTTCTCCTTGAACAATTTCCACTTCTTTACTGATAATAGAAAGAATTTTATCGCACACTTCTTCTATAGAATAGTCTTTACGTAAGGCCGTATTTTTTATTCTTTGCTCTATATTATTAATATATTCTTTTTGTAGGGATTCTTTTTCGGTTTCTGAGATTTCTTCTTCTAAGTCGCCAAGTTCAATATCTTCCTTATCAGATTCTTCTTCATCCTTTCTCGATTGTACCTTAACAAACTTAAATTCTTTTGTTGCTTCAATAAAGGAAAAGTATATAAACGAGAAAATAGCGATGGCGATGGTTAATGTTAAAAAAAGATATACCATATTAAATTGACTACTAATTTGAGCGGGTAGGCTCTCTATATCCATTTCCCCGGGTTGAATGGTATATAAATGTTGTTGCAATAGGGCAATTTTCCTGAAAGTAAGTACTGCAAACAGGATCAGTAGGATTGTAATAGCCGCTAATATGTAAGTTTTTTTCAACCGCATGCTTTGAACAATAATATTAATTAGGTTTTAGACAAAGATATTAAAAATTTTATTATCTCGTCAGTTTTTAAGATATAGTCCACATTTTTTGTTTTATCTATAGCTGCCAATGGCATAGTTGTTATTTGGGCTTCATTGGGGTCTTGAACAACCGTAATTCCTCCCCATTCTTTCATTTTTTTTAATCCATAAGCGCCATCCCTGTTAGCACCTGAAAGGATAACACCTACGGCTTTTTTCTTATAAGTATAGGCGCCAGTAAGAAAAGTAAGGTCAATACTAGGCCTTGAATGATTCACTGATTCTTCGGTAGACAAAGCGAAAGTACCTGCAAGCTCTATATACAAATGATAATTGGCGGGGGCAAGATATATTTTTCCAGGTTTAAGGTTTTGCTTGTCAAAAGGCTCAATAACTGGTAATGCAGATTTTATATTCAAGGCTTCAACAAAACCATGCCTAACGTGCTTAAGCCTGTGAAGCGCTAATACAATTGGTATTTTGAAGTCTTTGGGTATATTTGCCAAAATTTTTGTTACAACTTGAAAACTGCCAGCCGATCCCCCAATTATAACAAGCTTATATTTCATCCAGATTCATTATTAAATATTATACCAAAGTTTTTTTATATACGCTTTCTCCTGGGTTAATTGCATTGTACTTTTTTGCATCTTTGCACCAGCTTATAGTTTCTTTATTACCTATTATTAGATACCCGTTTAGCGCTAAAGAATTATGAAACAAAGTTACAAGGTTTTCCTGTAAATTAGATTTATAATATATAAAATTATTCCTAAACAATATAATATGAAATCCTCTTTTCAATTGCTCTAGTTTTGTTAAATCAAATAGTTGAAATTGCGTATTTTCTAATAAGTTGCTTTCTATTTTAAAATCTTTTAAATTTTTGGTGAAATACTTGCCCACGTCTATATGGTCAAAAACCCTTTTCATATTAGCCTCGCTAGCTTCATATTTAGAATTTGGGAACGAGCCGTTTTTTGATTTCTCTAATATTCCATCGTTATGATCTGTAGCAAATATAGATGCATTTTTAAGCATGTTCATTTCATTGAGCATAATAAGCAAGCTATATAATTCCTCGCCTGAAGAGCAGTTTGGAACCCAGAATTTAAGATTCCTGAAATTTTCTGCTAATACAGGGAAAATATTATCTTTTAAATACCGCCAAAGAGAAGGATCACGGAACAACTCTGTTACTTCTACGTTGATATCCCTAATAAAACTTTTATAGAATACAGCATTTTTTTCTATACGGTTTATTAGGTTATCAATATTGTTTATCTCGTTTTTTTCCATTACTTTCATCACTCTCCTCTTAAAAGAGGTAAATGCAAAGTTTCCCAAATCAAAACCATAGGTTTTATTTACTACCTCTATTAACCTCCTGGATTCGGAAATACTAATTTTCAACTCTTCTTTCATGAGAATTTTATAAGGTAAACAATGCACAAATATAAAAAAATATTTGAATTATTAAGCTTTTCGCTTTTATATGGTTTTTATCTGTTTTTAACAATTTATAGAAGTAGCTGAATAGCAGTAATAATAGATATTGTAGTTTTGAAAATTATTAAAATCTTTTACAATCCTTTTTTGTTTTATAATGATAAAACAATATCAAATACCATCAAGCGCTCAATTAAATTAATTATGTTTCATCTGTTTATGTTTTAAATTTTTATTGGTCAGTACCTGTCCCGATGCTAATCGCATTGGAGCTCGCCATGATGAGTCAAATTCGCACCACACAGGGTTTTAACTTTCATTATAATCATGTGGGTGTGTGTCCCCGAATTCTCGGGGTCATGGCTCGGTTCATTCAGTCTTCAAGTTTTTTTTCTTCATTGGTTACTATCCTGGGGATATCCAAAGGTAGCCTAGAAAGCAATTCATAATTCAATTGGTTACTAAATTCACTAAACGAGGCAATAGTAATTTCTGAATCGCCCTGTTTACCAACTAAAACCACTTCATCTCCTTTTTTGGTTTCAGGTACTTGGGAGGTATTGATAATAAGTAGGTTCATGTTTACTATACCAATTACGTCAAGCCTATGCCCATTAATCAGAACCCTTCCTTGGTGGCTCAAAGCCCTGCTATACCCATGAGAATAACCAACAGGAACAATAGCAATTTTCATCTCTTCACGAGCTATAAAATTGGTTCCATAACCAATAAATTCACCAGCTTTTACGGTTTTAACACTCATTACCTTTGATCTCCACCTTATTACTCTCCTAAGTGGGTCTTCTTTGTTATATTTATCGCTGAGATAATCGATCTTTGTTTCTATACTTGGCCAAAAGCCATACTGCATGATGCCGATCCTTACCAAGTCCATTCGTGTTTTAGGGTATGTCATTGCTGCGGCAGAACAAGCCGTGTGTTTGATATTGGGGTGCAAGTTGTGCTTGATAAACCATTTATATAATTTATTATACCTTTTTATCTGGTTTTGTACTCGCAAATAATTGGCAATACTTTCAGCCCCGGCATAGTGAGTGCATAAACCCTGGAACACGTAGTGTTCCTTGTTGTTTTTTAATAGCCTTAATATCCTTGATAGTTCCTTGCCCGAAAATCCAGTGCGGTTCATGCCGGTTTCAATTTCAAGGTGAATTTTGGCTCTTTTACCGAGTTTTTTCGATGTTTTGATAGCTGCTAGCAACCGGTCTGTTTCAAAAACAAAGAATTCAATATTGTTAAGTATAGCCCATTCAATATCTTCGTTATCGATCATTCCCATAATCATAATAGTGGTAGTATCTTTGCACACATTGGCCGCAATGGCTGCTTCCTGGGCACTGAATACTGAAAAATGGTCAATACCGCATTCTTCTGCAAGGGGAACAAAAACTTCTATGCCATGCCCATAAGCATTTCCTTTTACTACAGAAGAAATTCTTATTCCTTCACCCAGAACATTCCTTAAAAATTGTATATTTTGTTCTAAAGCGTTTTTATTGATTTCAATAATTGATGTATTTAGCATAACAATTTTTCTTATTAAACAACTGTAAATGTAAAAGTTAGTGCAAAGCCGATACTCCTGGAACTTTTTTCACCTAACAAATCTCTAAATGACGTAATATGGTGACAAAATTTTCACTGTTTCAAATTTACTAAAATAAAACTTTTTGCTAACAGGGCAAAACCAATTGCTTTATGTGATGGAATTATTAAGATATTGGAATGTTTTACAAAGTATTAAGAGGTGAAAAAATAAATTGGGAAAGAATATTGACTGTTTAAAAGAAGTGATTTTTAGTATAAATGAAATAAATTTACTGGAAAGAGCTATGTTGCATCGCATAATATATTGCTATTGAATAGAATTTCAATAGCATTCAATAGCATTCAATGTGAATACTTATAGAAAAGCCAGTATTATTGATATAGCTATATTCCTGCCACAGGATTATTATTCAAGGTAGCAAAGAGTACTTTCTAAGTAAGTGATGACTTGCTAAGACATTTGCGACAAGTTGAAGAAATCAAGGTATTTCTGGGAATCATCACCAAAAACCTTCATGCTATCACCAATGAGCTGGAATGTACTTTTTTCACCTGCTACTTGCGAAAAGAATATTTCAAATTCTTTTTCATCTCTAGTTTGTAGTATTACGCAAGCCAGGTTCCTGTTTTTCTTAACAGTAAGATCGCTGTGGCATATGGGGCAATAAAACCGCAATTGTTCACCTTCTTTATAAGAAAAATCCGGGTGGCTTTTTACAGTGTAATTACCAAGCTCCGGGTGTAAAAGCACAAGCCCTCGTTTTTTACCAGGAGTTTCAGTTGATAAAATAATATAATCCCCTACCTTTATTTGGCCCTTGCAGTCAGGGCATAAATAGTTGTTGTAATTCATAGTGTGTTTGGTTTTTGTTCAACAATAAAATTTCATTCTAATTATTGTAATAAATATAGTAAAAACAAATGAAATAAACAAATGTAAACTTAGTAAATTAGGATAAATATTCAAAAAATATTTTTAGGATAATCAATATCATGAAGAAACAAACCTTTTCCTTTTACTGATTTCCCCGCTTTTTCACGGCTTTTGCTTTCAATAATCTTTCTAAATTTATTTAAATCAATATTACCAGAGCCTACTTCTAAAAGGGTTCCAACAACAGCCCTCACCATATTCCTGAGAAAACGGTTTGCCTTAATGGTATATATTAATAGATGTTCTTTTTGTTGCCAATAAGATTCATAGACCGTACACTTAAAATTGGAAACATCTGTATGCACTTTTGAGAAAGATTCAAAATCTTTGTATTGCATGATTATTTCAGCGGCTTTTTGCATTGTAGCTAAATCTACATCATCATATAAGGTAAGGGCAAATTCAGCGTTAAAAGGGTCTTTTCTCTTTGTGATATAATATTTATAAGTCCTTGAGATGGCGCTAAACCGTGCATGAGCATTTTCTCGTACAGGGAATATGCTTTTTATGGCTATATCTGCCGGGAAAAACCTATTCAAGCGATAAACGGCCAAATCTGTTTCAATTTTTTTTGATATATCAAAGTGTGCATAGAAATTATTGGCATGTACACCGGTATCAGTTCTTCCTGCACCCATTATTCCTATTTTTTCTTTAAAATAGATACTTAGTTTTTCTTCAATTTCACCTTGTAGCGTAATGCAGTTGGGTTGTACCTGCCATCCATGATAATTGGTTCCTTTAAATGCCAAATGTATAAAATACCTTTGCATATAGATTCTTGGTTGAATAATTAAAATCGAATACAAATTAAATATATAAAATGGAAAAAGCCTTGTTAAATTTATTTAGATTGAATATAAATTATTGATTAGGTATAAAAAAAATTGTGATTGGCATCGTAATAACAAAATGTGTTATAATTTTGACCCTTGCTTTGTTAAAAGATTAACAATAAAAAGTTTAACTATAAGTTTAATAACATAAACGGAGGAATAAATGTCAAGTACAGAAACTTTTATCCAAGAATTAGCAGAAAAACACGGCAAAGAACGTAAGAGTTTAATGCCCATCCTTCAGGGGATAGTAAAAAAAGAAAGGTACCTCTCTGAAGAAGCTATGATAGCAGTAGCCAAAGAATTGGACATTTCTGCTGCCGATGTTTATGGTACAGCTTCATTCTATTCATTTTTAGATACTGTACCCAGAGGGAAAAACATCATAAGGATTTGTAAAACCATCACTTGCCATATGAAAGGCAAAGATGACGTGATTGAAGCGCTGGAAGGTGCTTTAAAGATCAAAGTAGGGGAAACAACGCACGATAAGCGGTTTACACTATTAACAGCCAATTGCCTTGGCTGGTGCCATAAAGGGCCTGTAATGCTCGTTAATGATGAGGTATACCCGGAGTTAACACCTCAGAAGGCTATAGAGATTATAGAAGACTACACAAAAAAAACTCCTGAAGCGTAAAAATTAAAAATTGTTAATATACTAAAAGATAAGTATATATGGAAAATTTGAAAGATCTCAAAAAAGTTGACTTAATATTTGGAGAATATACCTCCGAAAAATATAAAGTTCTTGAAAAAACTTTAAAAAGGCCAAAAGACGACATCATTAACGAAATGTTAGATTCAGGCCTTAAAGGCAGGGGTGGTGCCGGTTTCCCAACCGGGCTTAAATGGAAATTCACCAAGAACGAAACTGCTGACGAAAAATATGTAATATGTAATGCAGACGAAGGCGAGCCTGGTACTTTCAAAGATAGGGAAATACTTGATAAAGTGCCTAGGAAAGTATTCTCTGCAATGGCTATTTGCGGTTACATTATCGGCGCTAAAAAAGGGTTTATGTATTTAAGAGACGAATACCGCTTCTTATTACCAAGCCTTTATGATGAACTCGATATTTACCACGAACATGCCAAAAAATATGGCCATGATTTTACCATCGAGATAAGAATGGGTAGCGGAGCATACATTTGTGGTGAAGAAAGCGCCCTATTCGAATCTATGGAAGGTAGAAGGGGAGAACCAAGAAACAAGCCTCCTTATCCAACACAATCCGGTTATATGAACAAGCCTACCGTTATCAATAATGTTGAAACATTTGTTTCTGCATTAATGATTTGTAAACATGGCTCTAGTGAATACAAAAAACTTGGAACCCAAGACTCAAGAGGCTCGAAATTATTTTCTGTTTCTGGTGATACTCCTATTCCAGGAATATACGAACTTGAACTTGGAAAAACCGTAAGCGAATTTGTTGAAGAATTTGGCGATGGCGATGCTAAAGCTGTTCAAGTTGGTGGCGCATCAGGACATTGTGTTCCGCGGAAAAAGTTTGAAGACACCATTATTGGCTTCGAAGGTATTCCTACAGGCGGGTCTATGATGCTTTTCAATAGTACTCGTTCAATGTATAACGTATTGAAAGACTACCTTGAATTCTTTACCGAGGAATCTTGCGGACAATGTACACCTTGCCGTGTTGGTTGCCAACAATTGCTTAAAGGCATAGAAGCTGTGAAGAAAGGTGAAAAGAAAGCTGATTACCTTGACGAGCTTAAAAAATTGGCACAAACCATGAAACTATCTGCTAAATGCGGTTTAGGACAGTCTGTTGCCAATCCTTTTATCTCAATTATTGACAATTTCCGTGAAGAAATTATCTACTAATTTTAAGTTGAATATAAAAAGCGATCAAAATGAGCAAATTTCAAGTAAATTTAAAAATAAATAATATCCCTGTTACTGTTGAGGAAGGCACTACTATTTTAGATGCTGCCGAAAAACTCAATTTCAGGATACCTACATTATGCAACCACCCTGACCTTAAAGTAGCAGGAAATTGCCGTGTATGTGTTGTTGAAGTAAAAGGGGCCAGGATATTACAGGCTGCCTGTGCTACACCGGTTGCCGAAGGTATGGAAGTTTTCACTAACAGCAAAGACGTTAGAAATGCAAGAAAACATATCATCGAGTTACTATTGTCAGAACATAATGCTGATTGTACCAAATGTTTTAAAAATGGCAATTGCGAACTACAGGAACTTTCTTCCGAGTACCGCATTGGTGACCACGTTTTCCTCGACTTAGTGGATTGTGAGAACAAATGCATTGATATTTCTTCTCCTTCCATAGCAAAAGATGATAGCAAATGTATCAGGTGCCAGCGTTGTGTTAGAACTTGTACCGACCTGCAAGCTGTTAGCGCTCTTGCTGTTGTTAACAAAGGTGATGAACAAAAAATTTCTACTTTCTTAGACAAACCAATGCACGAAGTAGTTTGTACAAACTGCGGGCAGTGTATCAACCGTTGTCCAACCGCTGCATTGACAGAAAGAAACTACATTGAAGAAGTTTGGGAAGCTATTAATGACCCTCAAAAACACGTTGTAGTACAAACTGCGCCTGCTGTTAGGATAGCACTTGGTGAAGAACTTGGTTATGAACCCGGGCAAAGAGTTACCGGTAAAATGGTTTCTGCGCTTAAGCATATTGGATTTAATTCTGTATTGGATACGGACTTTACTGCCGACCTTACCATTATGGAAGAAGGTACAGAGCTGCTTACTAGGCTCAAAAAAGCGCTTGTTGATAAAGACGAGAATGTTGCGCTTCCAATGACAACTTCTTGCTCTCCAGGTTGGATCAAGTTTATTGAGCACACATTTCCAGAGCTATTGAACAATGTTTCTACTTGTAAATCACCACAACAGATGTTTGGGCCATTGGCAAAAACCTATTACGCACAGAAAAAAGGCCTTGACACGAAAAATGTTGTTTCTGTTTCTATCATGCCGTGTACGGCTAAGAAATTTGAAGCCAACAGGCCTGAGATGCGTGACAGCGGATACCAAGATGTAGACTATGTTCTTACTACCCGCGAATTAGGAATGATGATTAAGCAAGCTGGTATTGATTTCCTTAAACTTGAAGACCAGCAATACGATAGCATTATGGGGAAATCTTCTGGCGCTGCTGTTATCTTTGGCGCTTCTGGTGGTGTAATGGAAGCTGCACTCCGTACAGCCTACGAAATTGTTACAGGCAAAGAAGTTCCATTCGATAACCTTAATATTATGCCTGTTAGGGGTATGGAAGGTGTGAAAGAAGCATCTGTAAAAATTGAAGGTTGTGTTGATGAATGGAAATTCTTAGAAGGCGCAGAATTAAAAATTGCTATAGCACATGGCCTTACTAATGCTAAGAAAGTTATGACAGCAGTGAGAGACGGGAAAGCCGATTATCACTTTATCGAGATCATGGCTTGCCCTGGTGGATGCCTTGGTGGTGGTGGACAACCAATTCCAACATCACTGGATATCCGTCAAAAGCGTTCGGAAGCAATATACGCAGAAGACGAAGGCCTTCCAATAAGGAAATCGCACGAGAACCCGGAAGTACAACAGTTATACAAAGACTTCCTTGGTGAACCTCTCGGGCATAAGTCTCACGAATTGCTTCATACACACTACAAACCTAGAAAACGTTATTAATAGGATAACTTCTAAATAAATTAAAAAAGGCTGCATTTTTGCAGCCTTTTTTGTTAATCAACTTTTTTCTTTAATTTAATATTGCTTTAGCATTATTTGTTCTGCCTATCATGAATTAGATAATGATCCTAAATTCTGCGCCATCTTCAGTATTGCCGGCTTCTATTGTGCCTTCCATCTTGTTTTCAATAATCATCTTGGTAATGTATAATCCCAAGCCTGTTCCTTCATCGCCTTCTTTTGTGGAAACATAAGGTTCAAAAAGCGAATCTATAATCACATCCGGTATTCCTCCTGCATTGTCTCTTATTTTGTAAATGGTTTTATCATCCTGCGTTTCCGTGTCAATTTTTATAAGCGGATTGGTAACATTTCTTTCCATGATTACATCATTAGAATTATTAAGAATGTTGATAATAGCTTGTGTAAACTCGCTTGGGTAACCTGTTATGTAAAGATCTTCCGGGACATCTATTTCCACCTCTACCTTATATTTTTCTAAATTGGGTTTCAATAATGAAATGGCCTTTTCCGTTACGTCTTTTAAACTAAAACTTTGCATTTCTTTATCAGGAATAAAGAAAAACTTGAAATCATGCAGTGATTGAGAAAGGTATTTTATTGAGGACTGGGTCTTTACTACTTTTTCATTAATTGCTTCACCGGTAAGCTTTCCTTTTTTAAAATCTTCTTGAATTTGTTGTATCATCCTGTTGATTTGGTACAAAGGTTTTTGCCATTTCAAAGATAAATTCTCGGTAAGTTCACTTAATGCCAACATACCGCTTTGCTGGCTAAGAATGAGGTCTTTTTCCCTGTTATGCTTAACTTCAGCTTCTATTCTTAATTCGAGGGTGTCGTTCAAATATTCCAGTTGTGTATTGGCATTTTCCAATTCATTGTAATAGTTTTCAATTTGATCTAACATGGCATTATATTGCTCTGCTAAATTCGTGATCTCGTTATTACCAACTACCTCAGCACGTTCCTTCAAAAAACCTTCAGATATCCTGTTGATATTGTGGTTGAGTTTCTTAATGGGTTTGGTGATTAATTTTGTGTTTAGGTATAATAATATCACAATGGCAAGAATGAGGATACCGAAAATGAAAATATTCCAGAAGAGCTTGCTTTTTAAGGCCTTGATTTGTCCTGTCCTGTCTGTTTTAATACGTATAACAGAGCTTTTATAAAGATTGGTGTTATTCCTGCTCATATAAATATATTCATAATGAAGCTTTTTGCCCATTTCTTCAATATAAAAGGAATGGTTTTGTTTCTCATCAAATACTTTTTCCATGATGCTTTTATGTTTTTCTGAAAGGGCTTCTGTATTAGCTTTATTAAGGGAAAAATACTTATCCCCTCCAATAAATAATTCTACCGATAAAACACTTTTGTTTTCTTTGGCAAAATTCTTTAATCGCTTTCTAACAAAATCGATGATCTTATCCGCTCTCTTTGAGTACATCCCAAGTTCTACAATATATTTCCCATCCAATGTGGGTTGGTAAGTATATTTTTTAAGCCTCCTGGTTTTGGCTTCGATAGCAAAACGTTCGCTTACAAATCTGCCTTCTTTTAATATTTTTAATAAGAGGTTTTTATGCTTCTCACCAAAATTAAAGAAATTCAGGTTCATATCTTTCTCAAAAGTAGTATTAACAACAATTCCCCTGTTATTGATAATATAAATATCACCAAGCAAGCTGTCAATTTCGAGCTCATCCCGTATTTTATCCAAGTCCATTTTTTTAGGGTCAATATCACCACCAAAATAATTATTAACGATTTTATTGCTTAAGGCTTTCATCTTGGAGTCAAGGCTTTGCTCAAGGATGTCAAGGGTTACATCTTGTAGCTCCAGAATGTTCTTGATCTCGTTCTCAATAATTTGGTTTTTATAAGCTATTGACTCTTTTAGCGATTTTTTGGTTTGGTAATTATTGAAAATAGCCAAAATAACCAATCCTAAAATGGCTGGAACAATAATACGAATAATCAGTTGCTTAAAAATTGTGGTTTTCTTCTTGTTCTTCATCGTAAAGGCTTTCTTTTAAAGAATCTTAATAAAAAAAATACAAAGTTTTTCGTATGTTTTTACTATACTCTATTAATCGATAAATATTCTAATTTAAAATGCAAATATAACAACTATAGAACAAAATTTGATTAGATGTAAATATTTTTCAAGTTTTGAATAGGTTGATTATTATAAGCTCTAATATAACTTTTAGAGTTTTTAAAGTATGAGCCTAAAAATGAGTGTTCTGTATTTGAGTAAAATGGGTATGATATATATAGAAATTATTTATGAAATGTATGAATTGAAAAAATATTTATAAAATTCTTTAGAGATGTATATTTTTGCAAATGCAAAAAAAAAGGGATGTGCTTTTCAGTAATCATGAGTTTAGAATTAGAAGCAAAATTTTAGCAATGAAACAATGTTTATCCTATTTGACACTATCCATATTATTATTACAAGGTATGTTTGCTCAAGAACAATACCCAAAGGATTATTTTCGCTCTCCCGTGGATTTTCCCATTGTGCTGTCCGGGACATTCGGAGAACTTAGGTCAAACCATTTTCATTCGGGTATTGATATCAAAACCCGGGGAGTTACGGGGCAGAAAATTCGTGCTATTGCAGATGGTTATGTTTCAAGGATCAAAGTTTCTGCATGGGGATATGGGTATGCACTTTACATCAATCATCCTAATGGATATACCTCTGTATATGGGCATCTTCAAAGTTATCATGATAAAATTGCTGCGTATGTGAAGGATTACCAATATAAGATCAAGTCTTTTGCATTCAATCATTATCCTGCAAAAAATGAATTGCCTGTCAAGAAAGGTGATGTGATAGGCTTATCAGGTAATTCAGGGTATTCTTTCGGGGCCCATTTGCATTTCGAGATAAGGGAATCTAATACACAATGTCCTTTAAATCCTTTGCTTTTCGGTTTTGAAGTTAAAGACAACATTAATCCTACGATAGAGTATATTAAAATTTTTCCTCTTAATAATCATACATTCATTAATCATTCGGATACTGCCATTGCTTTCGCTGTTGAAAAAAATACAAAGGGTTATACAAATAGCCAATATGATACCATTGAATTTTCCGGCGAAATTGGATTTGGCATAAGTACCTATGATAAACTCAACTATGCTTATAATCATAATGGGGTGTACGAGATAGAACTTTTTGTTGATTCGATCTTGCACTATAAGCACGACTTAGACAAATATTGCTTTCATGAAACCAAATATATCAACAGCTTGATAGACTATGAAAGATATTTAAAAATGCTTGACAGGATTCAAAAAAGCTTTATTGAGCCGGGTAATCAATTAAGCATCTATGAAAATGCAACCAATAATGGCCATATTTCCTTTAATGATACCCTTTTTCACCTTATAACTTACAAGGTTAAAGACTTAGCAGGTAATGAATCGGTTTATTCTGTGATTGTAAAAAACAAGAAAAGGGGAGAGACTATAGCATCCAAGAAGAAAGATAAACTTGGCAGTTCTCATTTTCAATACGATAAAGAAAACTATTATTCTACTGATGGGTGCATGGTTTATTTGCCGTCAAATATTTTATATAAAGACATCATGTTTTGTTTTGAAAAGCACCAAACTATGGAAAATACGTTTTCCCCAGTGTTCTCAATTCATAATAAATATGTCCCGTTGCATGGCTCTTATTCTGTTTCCATACAATCAAAAGGTTTATCTCATAAATTGAAAACCAAGGCTTTTATAGCGCGCCTTGATGAAGATGGTGAACTGATCTATGAAGGCGGCAAATGGAAAGGTTCTTACTTAATGGCAAAAACCCGTTATTTTGGTGATTTTGCCGTTGCTATTGATACGGTTGCCCCAGAGATCACCCCTGTTAATTTTAGTGATAAGGATAATGTTTCGGATTTAGAAGAACTACAAGTAAAAATTGAAGATGATATTACCGGTATAAGAAAATATACGCCCATTTTGAATGGAAGATGGTTACTTATGGAATATGACGGTAAAAACAATATGCTCACCTACAAGATAGACAAAAGGCTAAAACAAGGCCAAAACAAGTTTAAGCTGGTAGTTACTGACAGAAGAAACAACAGAAGCATTTATACGGCTGAGTTGAATAAAAAGTAGGTTAAGTTTCTTTAATTCTGCCAATAATGTTTGTTGTCATTATTATGTTTTTTTGTTTTGTTTAAAATGAAAGCAAAAGAATCTAGAAAATAAATAATATTTAGTAATTTCTTGGATAAGCAAACATTTTTAAACGAATATCCACATTATGTTTTCCATTTTCAAAATGTACATGAATCAAAAAAGACCTTGATTACCAAAATATAAGTAAATAAAAACATATATTGTTTTAAAGATGTGTTATCTTTGTAAATTAAATACTAAATCGATTTTGTTCAATAAAAATCAATTGTTAACCAAAAAAAATAAGATGTTATGAAAAAAATGCTTTTATTATTCACGTTTATCTTAGCCGCTACTTTTGCTTGGACACAAAAAGTTGACCGCGAACTTGTAGTTGTTGAGATAGGCACCGGTACATGGTGTCCTTATTGCCCTGGCGCAGCCATGGGCGCAGATGAATTGGTGGAAAACGGGCATGATGTTGCAATCATAGAACATCATGGTGGCGATTCATACGAAATTCCTTCTTCTACGGGCAGATTAAATTATTATGGCATTACAGGTTATCCTACCGCATGGTTTGATGGGCAGAATCCTTATGTTGGAGGCAGCTCTTCAAACAGCCTGTATAGCACTTACTTATCTAAAGTAAATTATGCATTATCGCAACCATCATCGTTTACTATTGACCTTTCTTTCACAAGTACGGGCAATAATTATGATGCTACGATGGTAATAGATAAAGTTGACAATTATTCGGGTACCAATCTTGTTGCTCATCTCGCCCTCACTGAATCCCATATTGATGAGTCATGGCAGGGGATGAGCGAATTAAACTTTGTGAACAGGGGAATGTTTCCTAATTATAATGGAACTGCATTGGATTTTTCCTCTGGTGATCAACAAACTGTAAATATTAGCTTTTCTTTAGATGATGAATATGTTAGGGAAAATTGCGAACTTGTTGCTTTTATCCAGGATGCTGATACTAAAGCAGTTTTACAGGGCACAAAGGCTTCATTGAATGTTCCCGTGGGAAGCAATAATGTTTCTTTGTTATCAATCGATTCACCGGAAGAGGCAGACTTTTGCGGTAACGAAATTAACCCAATTATTTCAGTTGAAAACATGGGCAGTGAAACACTTACTTCCTTTGATATAGAATACCAAGTAAATGATGAACCTGTTCAAACATACTCTTGGACGGGAAGTTTGGAATATAGTGACGGAGAAACCATTGAGTTGCCTGCATTGCCTGTTAATACAATCCAGGAAACAAATATTTTATCAATTACTTTGCAAAATCCAAACGGTACTACAGATGATAATCAAGATGATAATAGTTTGACAAGTGAGTTTTATAAATCACCCGAATCAACCGACCTTCTTTATCTTGAATTTACTGATGGATTATTTACTTATGAATTAAGTTATGAGTTAACCAATTTATCAGGAGATGTAATTTATAGTGGTAGTAATTTTTCCTCTGGTGAAGTTGTACAAGATACTTTTGAACTAAGTTTAGACAAATGTTATGACTTTCAAATATATGATGCAGGAAATAATGGGTTTAGCGGTGGATCGTTAACTTTGGTTGATTCTGAAAATAATGAAATTGTTTATATTGAAGGCGACTTTGGAAGCAGTGCATCATATCCATTTTATGCAACAGATTTGACGCAGGTCAGCAAAAAAGATGTAAGTGATGATATCAAAGTATTCCCCAATCCATCTGCTGGGATAATTAATATTTATCTTAATAATAAACTCGGCGATGAATTTGTTGCCAAGATATATGACCTGGCGGGCAAACAAATTGAGCATACAAAAATGATAGAACAAACAAAAAAATATTACCAAATTAACCTATCAAATATTGAACAAGGAATCTATTTTTTGACCTTAACAAATGGGAAACAAATTTTTAACAAGAAAATTCAAATTATTCATTAATCAAAAACTTAAGAAGTTATGAAAAAGGTTTTATTAACGTTTATTTTAAGTGCATTCATTATCACAAGTGCTTCATTTGCTCAACAAGTTGACAGGAACTATGTTGTTGTAGAAATAGGAACCGGTACATGGTGTGGTTATTGCCCCGGTGCAGCGATGGGAGCCGATGATCTTTATGAAAACGGGCATCAAGTTGCTATTATTGAAAACCACAATGGCGATTCGTATGCGAATACAGCTTCAAATGCAAGAAATAGTTATTACGGGATAACAGGATATCCTACCGCTTTTTTTGATGGAGGCAATGAAGTAGTTGGTGGTTCAGGTACAAGTAGTATGTATACAACCTATTTGCCAAAATACAACAATGCTATTGCTGTGCAATCGGATTTTACGATGGCCTTGTCTTTTGTCCAAAATGGCAACGACCTTGACGTTACTGTCGATATGGAAATGGTGAATACCTATTCTGGCGCCAATACGGTTTTACAATTATCATTAACTGAATCACATATCCCGGAAAATTGGGGCGGCCTTAGTGAAGTAAATTTTGTGAATAGGGGAATGTATCCCGATCATAGTGGTACAACCTTAGATTTTGCGTCATCATCAGTAATTACAGAAAATTTTACGATTACTCCTGATGCAAGTTGGGATCTTGAAAACTGCGAACTTGTCGCTTTCATCCAAGATAATGATACAAAAGAGATTTTACAAGCTGATAAAGTGACGCTTGCAACCGCTGTTGGTACTAATAATGCCCATTTCTCCGAAATTATCAGCCCGGAAGGAGAATATTGTGAGAATGTTGTTTCACCGGTAATTAAAATCAAAAACAAGGGTTCAGCAAATCTTACAAGCCTTTCTGTTGATTATGATATAAATGGAGAGGTTACTGGAACTTATGATTGGACAGGAGATGTGCCATTTAACCAATATGCAACCATTGAACTCGATGAAATCACCTATACACAGCAAGAAACCAATAATATTGATATCACTTTAACAAGTCCTAATGGAGCAACAGATGACGATCCTAGTGATAATGATATGTCGCAGGAGTTTTATGCTGCAACCTATGGTGTAGGCCCATTATATTTAGAGCTGAATACTGATAACTGGGGTTCTGAGTGTTCATGGGAAGTTATGAATACTAATGGTGATGTTGTTGCCAGTGGTAGTGGTTATGGAAACAATCAAACGTATAATGAAACTTTTGAGTTTGATGATGGATGTTATACTTTTTATGTTTACGACTCTTATGGCGATGGAGGTGGAGAAATAACCATTGAAGATTCAGAAGGTACTGTTTTGTTTTATACAGATGGTTCTTATGGATCTGGTACTTCCGGCGACTTTGGTTACTCGAGTGGATCGTTGCCACCTGCTGCCACATTCAACCCCACCGATGGCGCCACGGATGTTGCCCTTGATGCGAATATCACCATCAGCTTTAACCAAGCAGTTCGTATGATAGACGATAGCGAAATAACCGATAGCGATATTCCTTCTTTTGTTTTATTGCAAGATGCAGGAACCGATATTCCTTACACAGGAACCATCAATACCGACAAAACTGAGATTACCATCACACCGGATGAAAATCTTCCACCTTTAACTGAAATTACGTTAACGGTTGAAGCGGAAATAGAAAACACAGAAGATGTTCCATTTGAAGAAACATCCATAAGCTTTACTACAACAGATGATGACGGTGTTGCAGAAAACCAAATGATGGATATCCAATGCTTCCCCAACCCGGCCAAAAATGTACTTCAGCTTAACGGTGCAAAAAATACCGAGGTATCTTTATATAATATCATGGGCGAGGAGTTGAAAACTTTTCATTGCCAAAGCGACACGTATATTATAAATACAAGCGATATAAGCGCCGGCGCTTATTTGTTAAGGATTGTCAGCGATGAAAGCACACTAACAAAACGAATTACGATAAGCAAATAATTGTATTATTTTCATTCATTTACAAAGGCTGCCAAAGGGCAGCCTTTTTGTGTTACCAAAAGTGACGGGGTGAATGATTTCCATGGGCCCTCTAAAGTTAAAAAGTCAGCGCATCTATTTATTAACAAACTCACCCCGTCACTAAATTGCCGTTTTCGAGACTTTTTGGACAGCACTTTCGTGTTTATAAAAGTATGTGGAAATTTCGTGGCGATTGGTAGAGATAAAAACAAAAAGATTTGGCGGCAATAATGGGTTGTTGCTTATACTACTTTGGCTTTTACCCGATTTTTATTTTATCACCAAGGAATTTCGGTTTGTTGTGGATGATGTAAAGATCAATAAAAACCTTTACCCTGGCAAACCATTCTCTTGTTTTTGTCTTTATATCACGTGTAAACTCAATATCTTGGGCGTTATAAGCAATGGCCTCAATATCTTTTTTCCTGGCAATGTAAACGGCTCTTTCGTTCTGGAATTCTTGTGAAATTATGGTAAAGCTGTCTTGTCCAAACACCTTTTTGCATCGTATCATGGAGTCAAAAGTCCTGAAGCCGGCGTAATCAAGGTAAACAGCACTATCGGGCACACCCATTTCCATTAATGTTTTTTTCATCATTACCGGCTCATTGTACGAGATGTGGCTGTTATCGCCGCTAACAAGCAGGTACTGTATTTTCCCGGCTTTATAAAGCTCAACAGCAGATTCAAGCCTGTATTTAAAATACCTGTTCATATTCCCATTTACCAAGTATTTAGAAGTGCCGGGAACAAGGCCAACTTTGTTGAATGGAATACTATCAACCGAATCATAAATGTATTTACTGGGAACCGTGTTGATGCGCCAATTGCAATATAGTGTTATCAGGATTATGATCACAAAAGTGAATAGAAAAATTTTTGTAATGAACCTTAATATCTTTTTGATCCTTCTCATACTTAATATTTACCTTTATCTAAAAGAATAAGCGTACAATCTTTAACTATTTTTATATCTTTTTGTTTTAGTAATTTTTCAAGTTCTTGGTTTTCTGCACCGGGATTAAAAATTACCCTTTTTGGGCCAAGGCCAACAATATATTGTTTGTATTCTTCTTGGTTTGTTGGGTTCAAATAAATCGTTACTGTGTGGATATCATTGGGATAGGACTTTTTTGTTTGAATTTTCCTCCCAGCAATACTATCATTTTTATTTCCAAGCAGGTAAACTTTATGCCCTTTGCTGATAAGCTTTTTTGCAGCCATGCATGAGTATCTATTAGGATTGGGTGAAGCGCCAAGAACAAGAGTTGGTTTCATCAAAAAAAGTTTTAGGTATTAGATGTTAATTCTTTAATAATATTAAGAAGTTTTTGTTCATTGATAGGCTTAGTAATGAATTCATCCATGCCGGCATTCAAGAATTTATCTTTTTCTTCACTAATTGCATATCCTGTTATGGCAACGATAGGTACCGGGTTAAGTTGGTTTTCCTGTTCTTTTTTCCTGATAATCCTTGTGGCTTCAAAGCCATCCATTTTTGGCATTTGGCCATCCATTAAGACAATATCGTAGGTTTCTTTCTCGAACTTGTCAATTACTTGTTGGCCATTTTTGGCAGTTTCAACCTGCCATCCTTGATTTTCAAGGAAGTTTTTTAAATACATTTGGTTAATAGCATCATCTTCGGCTAATAGTATCTTCATTTTTTTTATAGGTTGTTTTTTGTTTATCTTTTGTTGCTTTTCATTATTTTTAGTTACCGATTTATCATATAAATGAAACGGAATTTGCACATAAAATGTTGTTCCTTTATTGTATTTACTATTAAATGTGATATTACCGCTTAAAAGGTCGGTAAATTTTTTTACAATAGCAAGGCCTAATCCTGTACCAGAATATTGCTTGCTCGGGGAGCTATCCAGTTGGGTAAAGGCTTCAAAAATTTTATTAAAATTTTCCTTCTTGATTCCTAAACCAGTGTCCTGGACAATGAACTTTATTCTTACACTCTTTTTTTCTATAAGTACCAGTTCTGCAAGCATGGAAACTCTTCCTTTTTTGGTGAACTTGATGGAATTGCTGATAAGGTTTACGAGGATTTGTTTTAATTTATTGTAATCACCAACAAGGTCAATAGGTACATTAGGCGCTATTTTGCATTGAAAATCCAAGCCCTTGAAATCGGCTTGGTGTTGATAAAGCAGTTTTAATTCATTAAATAATTCATCAAGCTTGAAATGAATATTGTAGATGTCAACTTTATTGGCTTCAATTTTTGATATATCAAGAATATCATTAATAAGATTCATTAAATTGTTTGAGGATATTCTTAAAGCTTCAATGTATTTTGTTTGCTCTTGGGAGAGTTGTGTCCTGGATAGGGTATTGGCCATGCCAATAATAACATTCATCGGGTTTCTTATCTCGTGGCTCAAGTTGGCAAGAAACTCCGATTTTGTTTTGCTGGCATATTCTGCAGCTTCTTTAGCTTTAATAAGTTCTTCGCTTTTCAACCCTTCTGTAATATCCCTTGAAACAGAAATAATCTCTTTGTTTTCTAATTTGTCGGTTTTTAATACATGATTATTGGTCTCCAACCAAATATATTCACCATTTTTTTTCCTAAACCTGTACCTGATTATCGTATCATCGGAGCCCTGGAGAATTCTCTCAAAATAGTTTTCTAAGCTTACTTTTTCATTTGGATGCACAAAATCAAAAATTGATTTACCGAGAAGTTCATAGCTTTTGTATCCTGTTAGTTTTTCAGCTATTGGAGATGCGTAGGTATAATAAAAAGAAAGGTCGAGTTTTGTTATCAGGTCATTAACATTTTCGGTGATAAGCCGGTATTTTTCTTCAGATTTTTGAAGTTCTTTTTGAGAGTCTTCCAGCTTTTCTTCTACATTGATTAAATTCAAGATTTTATTGATAGAGGAGGGGAGGTTTTCAAGAAAATTCGTGTCTTTGGTAATATAATCTTTAGCGCCCATTTTCATCATTTTAACAGCCGTTTTCTCATCGCCTTGGCCTGTCATTATAATGAATTTGGGTTTTAGGTTTTTATCTTGTAACTTGTCTATTATTTCTTCTGCATAACAATCCTGTAGCTTGTAATCAAGTAAAAGAAGGTCTTTGGTATTGAATGCATCTACAGCCTTGCAACCCTTAGTGTAGCTTTTTACTTCATACCCAAAACGTTCTAGCTTTTTGCTGATAAGAGAATTGAGCCCTTCATCATCTTCCACAACAATAATTCTTCTATTATTTTTATGGGAGTTAGGTTGCATTCTATGTATGTTTATTGTGGAAATTTAACGATCTTAAGGAAAAAGCCTAATTGGTGTATCATGTCAACAAAACGTTCGTAATTAACAGGTTTGCTAATATAAGTATTGCATCCAAGTTTATGGCAAAGTTCTATTTCTTTCGGGTCATCAGTGGTAGTAATGATTATTACCGGTATTTTTTTTAATTGTTCGTCTTGTTTTAGGTATTTCAATACTTCTGTGCCGTCAATGTTTGGCATGCGAATATCTAATAACAACAAGTATGAAATCCCTTCTTGCATGTATGGGCCTTCTCCTTTTTTAAAAAAGAAATCAAGCACTTCTTTGCCGTCATTAAAGCGAATGATGTCATTCACTATTCCTGCTCTTTTTAGGTTTTTTTGAATAAGGAGTGCGTGCCCATCGTCGTCTTCAGCAATGATAACCTGTATATCTGTCATTGTAAAAATGTGTTACGCAATATATTTTATTTCTATTTTAAATTCCATTCCCCTGTCAGCATTCCTGGCTGTGAGTTTCCCTCCCATATCTCTTTCAATAAATGATTTTGAAAGGTAGAGTCCAAGTCCGGTTCCTTCTCCCCCTTTTTTTGTTGTAAAGTAAGGGTCAAATATTTTGTTTACCAGGTTTTCGCTAATGCCGCCTGCGTTATCAGTTACCGTGAGTATAGAGGAATTGTCCTCGAATCTCAGGAATATCTTAATGATAGGATTTTCTATTTTCCTTTGTAATAATACATCCATTGAATTGTTCAGTAATATAAGAATAACCTGAATATACTCATTTTGATAACCGTGAATCTTGATGCCCTCTTGTAAATCAACTTCAATAGCAATATTATTATTTTTCAGGGCAGGTTCTATCAGTTTAATTGCTTTTCTAACGATTTTATCGAGTTCGAAGGTGTTTTTTTCTGTTTCAGGTTTAAAAAAAGCCTGGAAATCCGTGATGATTGATGTTAATTTATCGATCTCATAGCTGATGTCATTGGTTACTTTTTCAAACTTGTCTTTTTCTAAGTTGCCGTTAATAAAGTCGTTATAAACTTCATGAATATTTTCTTTTATCATGTTTAAAGGGCTGTTCCACTGGCAAGTGACGTTGCCTACCATTTCACCAAGCGAAGCTTGCCTGGATTGCATCATCATTAATGAATCCTTTTCCCTGCTTGTAAGTACGACTTGGGTAAGTTTTTTCTCAAGTTCAATTTGTTGCACAGTTTGGTTAATGACTGGCACCAATAATTCAACAAAGTTGGATTCTTTAACTAAATAATCACGAGCCCCCAGTTTCATCATTTCAACGGCAGTTTGTTCATCTCCGTGGCCTGTCATTACTATAAAAGGAATGTTTTTTTCTTCGGCAACAATTTTTTCTGCTATTTCTTTGCCACTTATATCAGGTAGTTTAAAATCGAGAATGATAATAACATTGTCAGATTTTTTATCAATGTAATCCAAAACCTCTTTGCCCGTGTTAAGGGTAATAGTTCTAAATCCGTCAAGTTCCAATCGTTTGTTAATGAGGTGCCTTAAACCATCGTCATCTTCAACAATAACAATGGTGTAATTGCTTTTTCTTGAATTTGGTTCTTGTAAGTTATTGATAGCCATTATTATGAATTAAGTTTATTAAAAGAATTGCTTGTTGTTTGTCCAACGATTTTTTTAAACTATCTTCTTATTTTAGCTTTTAATATAAAAAAACTATTAATGCAATAATAATAAAATATTTTTGATTTACTGTAATGTGATTGGAATAAATTTAGTTGAAAACAGGATTAACAATAAGATTTTTTAGTTATTGTGGCTACTTTGCTTCATTGGATAAACTTTGTGCAGGTTGTTAATAGTTATTTTGATATAGTTTGGTATTGTTGATGGAGAAAAAGAATTTGGAACCGCTTCCATATTCTGAATGCAGCCAAAGTTCGCCTTTATGCCTTTCCACGATCTTCCTAATAATAGTTAATCCAATTCCTTCGCCTTCAATTTCATTATGAAACCTTTGAAATATCTCGAAAATCTTTGTTTTTTGTTCCGGTTTGATGCCTATTCCATTATCTTCGATAAAATAAACACTTTTATTGCCTTTTTTATAACCACCTATTTTTATTTTTCCTTTTTCCTTGGGTTTAAGATATTTAAGGGCGTTGTCGAGCAAATTTGAAACCACTTGGTTCATCATCGACTTGTCTCCTTTGCATGATGGTAGTTTTTCTACTTCAATTTCTACATTTTTTTCTTTTATTTTAAACTCGTGGGTTGCTATAATTTTATCAATCAACTTCTGCATATCAATATCTTCGAATTTTAGCTCAATGCGTCCCATTCTCGATAGTTTAAGAAGGCCTGAGAGGAGGGATTCCATTTTTTCTGTACTGGAAAAAATATAATTGAGAGAATCGGGTATGTCTTGTTTAAAATAGAAATCAACTCTATTCCTTATTTCATCAACACTGTTTTTTGTAGCTACAATATTTTCCAGGTCATTTACGGCATGTTCAATTTCTTTGCTAAACCCTTGTATATTTACCAGCGGAGACCTTATATCATGTGAGGTTACGTATATAAAATTTTCGAGTTCTTTATTTTTCATTAGTACCATTTCTTCGGCTAATTTCCTATCCGTGATATCAACAATATATCCTAAAAACTGTTTCTTGTTATTTTCATCCCTGATACAAGAAATGTATGAAGAATTCCAGATAACATTACCAAACCTGGAAACAAGCCTGTATGGTTCAATCTCGAACCTTGTAATGTTGTTGGAAATTTTTTCATTCACTTCATCTAATACCCTTTTGATGTCTTGTTTATAAATAAGCTTTTTAAACGAAATATTGCCTTTGATGAAATCATCAACAGTATATTCAAGTAGGTTGATCACGTTGGGCGAAACATATTCAACGCTCCATTCACTATCGTTGTTCCATTTAATGACTACAACAGGCCCTGCAATAAACATATTTCTTTCTTGTTCAACCAATTTACTGGCTTCTTGCGCTTTTTTTTCTGCTAATTTCCTGTTCGTAACATCGAAGAATGTGAACATCCCGCCTTTTTTGCCTTTATAAATGATATTGTTCCCCCTGATGTCGATCCATCTTTCTTTATGGTCTTTTGTAATGATCTTAATCTCGTAGCCAAACAACCTGTTTTCATCATTCAATACTTCTAAGCTTTGTTCTTCGAGAAGGTTCCAATTGTCGGGATGAACAATCTCTAGGAAGTCCATGTTAAATATTTCATCTTTTGTGTATCCTGTTATGAGTTCTGCCGCCCTGTTGATATACTTTAATTTCAGGCCTTGATAGATAAGTATGCCGGAGGATGTTGTTGATACAAGACTTCTGAAAAGCTCCTCGCTTTCTTTTAATTCTATTTGGGCTTTTTTAAGGCTTGTAACATCTTGATGCATAAGAACAATGCTTTGCAATTGGTTGTTATTGCCAATAATAGGGAAGACCACTGTGCGTAGACAGAGCTTTTTATTTTTCCCAAATTCGCTTAATTCCCTGGGGTTGTAATATAAGTCAGGAATAACAATTTTTTCCTTGTTTTTAATGTCTTTGATAGCATCAACAAAACCGTTTTTTTTAAGGATAGAATCGGTGAATAGGTTGTAATCCTCGGGAGGGTCGTTACCAAAAAGGTCTCTCAGTGATTGATTGGTTTTTATTATTTGCCCGTTTTTGTCAATTATTGCAATTGAGTAAGGATTTTTTGCAATAACATTATCTAGCATGTTGCGCTCTTGCTTGAGTAATTCTTCGTAGCGCTTTCTTTCTGTGAGGTCTGTAGTTACAACAAAACGGTATTTCTTTCCATGAATATTTTTTGTAGTATATTTTGTTTGAATGTATTTTCTTTTATTATCTTTTGTATTGACCCATAGTTCTAAGCTAAAAAAGTTGATTTTATTTTGAAGGGCTTTTTTTAGAACCCTTTTTACATGTTTATCGCTGTTGGCAATAAAATCAGCTAGCTTATAGTGGTAAACATCTTCATCATTATTTACCCCTATTATTTTTTTCAGTTTATCATTAAAGTATACAAGTTTACCGTCTTCAATAATCGTTATACCATCTTGGATATTTGCAGCCATATTCCTGAACCTTAGTTCACTCTCTTTAAGAAGTTTTTCTGCATGTTTTCTTTCGGAAATATCTCTTGCAAAGGAAATGCAATAGTCTTCATTCCTATATGAAACAAAATTTGCCGATAGTTCCACCGGTACTTCACTGCCATCTTTCTTGGTTTGTATAGATTCAAGTTTTAGGATTTTTTTTCTTTTGAGCCGTTCCCAAAATTTTTTAAACTTGTACTTGTTTATATTCTTATCAATGTCATAAACTGTGAGGCCGCTAATTTCTTCTTTGCTGTATTGTAATAGCTTACAAGCAGCATGGTTTACAAAAACAAATTTTGCATCTTTGCCTATCCAGTAAATGGAGTCGGATGCAGTATTTACCGTATATTCTGTTAATTCAAGTTTTTCATTAACCTCAATCAATTTATTCCTGGATTCAGTGAGTTCATCATTAATCGAGCTAAGTTCTTCATTAGCGGCTTCTAGCTCTTCATTTTGAATGATGATCTTTTTTTCGTGTGCTTTTATATCACTAATATCCCTATAGATTCCAAAAACACCGTTGAGTTTTTGATCAATAATAATAGAGGTTCCAAGAATTGAAACATCAACAAGGCTTCCATTCTTTTTGCGCCTGCGGGTTTCAACCTTTAAAAAACCTTTCAAAGCCATTTTTGAGAATTTTGATGCTTCTATTGACATGGCAGAGGGAACTATAATATCATTGATCTTTTTGTTTTTAATCTCGTTTAACGTATATTGAAATAATCTTGTAAATTCAGGATTGATATCGATTATCCTGTCTTTATTATCAAGAATTACTATGGCCTCGGGAATATTTTCAAAAAGTTGTTGAAAATAGATCTTTTGTTTTCTTAATTGTATTTCTTTGTTTCTGATCTCTGTAGTTTCAAACGAGACTCCTCCAATTAAAGGTTGATTATTTTCACGGGCAATTTTAAATTTTACTGTTTGGAAATACCGTTTGTTGTTTTTATCATCAAAAATGGTTTCTTCATTAATGGCTTTTCCCTTTTTTAAAGCTTCTTGGTCTGTCTTGATCCTTAAAGTAGTGGTTTGGTTGTCGTAAATTTCATCTATCCTTTTACCAATCCAGTCTTTTTGTCTTGACTGGTGTAATTCGGGCCATTGCGAATTGATATATATAAATTTTCCTGTATGATCTTTTATAAATGTTTTAGCAGGTATTTTCTCCATGAAGGCCGAAAACTTTTGCTGTAATTCTTTTAGTGAATTCTCAGCCTGTATTTTCCCTGTAATATCAGTTAGTATTGCCATTACTGCCATCTTTTCCCCGTATTCAAGGACAGAGGCTCTTATCTCGAAATTCCTGTAATTACCGGCCTTAGTTGCAATGCGCAAATGATAATAACCTGGTGGGTTAATACCCTTGTTGCGATTTTTTATTACTTCTTTAAGTGTTTGCTTGTCTTCTTCATGAACAAAATTGAAAATACTTTTGCCATATACCTCCTCTTCCTTATAACCCATTAATTCATACATCACGTTGTTAATGTATGTGATCTTACCCTGCTCATGCACTATTACCATATCCGGCAAATTGGATACAAGCTGCCTGAATACATGCTCTGTTGAATAAGCCTCTATGCTTGTTATTTCACCAGGAAAGGCTTTGTTTGTGATGTTTTTTTTTTGGTGGGCTACTTTTTGCAAAGATATTGGTCGTGTTTTCTTTAAAGATAATTCCAATTCCTTGTTCTTCTTCTCCAATGCCTCTATTTCGTAAATAAGTTGTTTTTTAGTCTTGTTGGAATGTTTTGGCATGAGTAAGGTTTTTTATTATCGAACGATAAATTTACAAAAAAGAGATGAGATATTTAATACTGAATTTTTTTTATTTTTGTACTTTTATTTTTGAATCTATTCAAAATTTATGCTTAATTCCGATATTCTTACGGTATATGGCGTAGTGTTATGCATGCTTATCCTTTTATACAGGGAATATGTGCAGCCGGCATTAATATTCTTATTTGCCATATTGATATTCCATGCAAAAGGGATTATTGATGTTGATGAAATTATTGCAGGGTTTTCTAATCAACAGATATTATTGATATTTCTATTGCTTATTATTAGTGATACCATAAAAAAAACCTCGGCTTTGGATGGTTTTATCCAGAAACTCTTCAATCCTAAGCTTTCGTTTAAAGGGTTTATTTTTAGGATGGGGTTATTGGTTTCTACTATGTCGGCATGGCTAAATAATACACCTGTAGTGGCCTTTGCCACACCCTATGTGTATGATTGGGCAAAGAAAAAAGGTATCTCCCCGTCAAAAGTTATGATTCCCTTATCATTTGCTGCTATATTAGGTGGTACAGCAACACTCATAGGTACTTCAACCAACCTGATCGTGAATGGACTGGCCACAGATGCGGGTTTACCCGGTCTGGACTTGTTCGACTTTTATTATATTGGAATACCATTGATCATAGCCGGTTTATTATACCTTGCTTTTATCAGTTATGGAATCCTGCCCAAACGAAAAACATTTGCCTCCGAATATCTTGAAAGAAGAAAGGAGTATACTGTTGAAACTTATGTTTCAGAAAACTCAGAGTTAAAAGGTAAAACCGTGGAAGAAGCAAACCTCAGGAATCTTAAAGGTTTGTTTTTGGTTGAGATAGTGAGGGATGAAATAGTTATTGCGCCAGTTACTCCAAGAGAAGTTATTAGAGAGAATGACATCTTGATTTTTGCCGGTGATACAGAAACCGTAGCCGACCTTGTTAAAACAAGGAAGGGGCTATCGCTTTCATTGCCGCCGGATTGTAATATTAAACAAGAAAATATTGAAGTGGTTGAGGTAGTTATATCAAGCAAATCCTATCTTGTTGGAAGAAAAGCTAAAAAGGCTAATTTCCGGAAGAAATATGATGCTGCTATTCTTGCCATACAAAGAGATGGCGAAAGATTGTCGGGCAAAATCGGCGAGATAGAGTTAAAAGTAGGCGATTTGCTACTGCTAATCATAGGAAAAGAGTTTCACACCAAACCCGAGGTTGACCAGGACTTATATATCGTTTCTAAAGTTAAAAAGTTTCATTTTTTTGATAGGCGTAAACGTACCGTTCTTTTTGGCGGATTGATAACCGTGCTTTTATTGGCTTCTTTCAAGGTTATTTCTCTTTTCATTGGTTTATTGTCGCTTTTTGCATTGTTATCTTTATTAAATGTTTTAAAGCTTAATGATGTAAAAAGAAGTATGGATTTGAACTTGTTTTTTATCTTGGTATTAGCTTTAGCAGTGGGAAAAGCCATAACCAACTCAGGTGCAGGAAACCATTTGGCCAATGGACTGATATCTCTTTTACCCCAATCGCCTTTCTATGCTTTGTTAGGTATATATGTTATAACCAACCTTATAACCATTTTTGTTACCAATGCTGCAGCCGTTGCAATAACTTTCCCTATTGCCGTTGCTGTAGCCAATCAATTGGGAATTGCTGATATAAAACCTTTCTTATTGACTATTGCTTTTGCCGGCTCTGCTGGATTCATCACCCCATTTGCTTATCAAACCAATCTTATGGTTTATAGCGCCGGAAATTATAAGTTTAAAGATTTTGTGAAAGTTGGTATTCCATTAACTTTAATATATATGGCCATCTCCCTTTTAATTATTGGCTACACTTTTGATTATTTGTAATATTTACCCCTTCTTAATTATGAAATCCAATATTGAATGTATTCCTTGTATTATCAACCAAAGTATTAAAACATGCAGAATTGCCAATGCAGATGAAGCATTATTGCTCAATATTGTGAAGAAAGTAATGATAGAGCTTCAAGATGCCAACCTTGATACAACGCCTCCTGAACTATCTAGAAATGCGTGGAATATTATGAATAAGGAGCTTGGGAATAAAGACCCGTATAGAGACATAAAGGATTATTATAATAAAGAAATAATGCAGGTTGAACCGAAGCTCCAACAAATAGTTGAGCAAGCTAATGATCCTTTTTATACGGCTTTAAAGCTGGTGATTACAGGAAACATAATAGACTTTGGAGCAAAAAACCACGTTGATAAAGATTTAGTTTTAAAAATGATTAGCGAGGTTAAAAATGCACCGTTGATTATTGATCATAGCCAAGTAATGTTTGATGCAATTTCTCGTTCACAACGATTGTTATACATAGGGGATAACGCAGGCGAAATTGTTTTTGATAAAGTTTTTATAAAGTTTCTAAAAACACATTTTACTAACTTGCATGTTACTTTTGCCGTGAGGGGAGCGCCTATCATCAATGATGTTACAAGGGAAGACGCCATAATTACAGGAATTGATAAATGGGCCGAAATTATTGATAGCAATGACAATACACCAGGAACAGTACTGGAAAAAGCTAGCAAAGAGTTTGTAGCCCATTTCAATCGTGCTGATGTAATTATCGCTAAAGGGCAAGGTAATTTTGAGAGCCTTAGCAATATAAAAAAAACCAATTTATTCCATTTGTTTATGGCAAAATGTAAAATGGTTGCCGAAGAAATGGGGGTAGAACAGCTTAGCCTTGTTTGTAAAAGATCCGGGTAATAGCAATATTCAAGGAAATGGATTTGGTTATTTATTACCGTTTTTTTCTTCAACAAAGGGAACTTTTATTAAATTTACACATCGAACCTTAAAAAAATAAAAAAATGAAAAATTCAACCCGTACTTTATTGATTGTATTGCCTTTAGCCGCTGTATTAATTGTTGTACTCATCATTTTTACTGTAAAAACAGCAAAAAAAGTAGAAAACAAGCTTGATGATTTAGGAGAGAAAATAGAGCGAAAGATGGAAAGAGAGATGGAAGAAGAGTTTGAATATGGAGATTCTGAAGATATTGACAGGGGCAAACCTGTTTATGGAAATAGGAATGTGATTGAAAAACAGCGTAAGATCAAGGATTTTGATGAACTTGTGTTGAAAGGTGCTTACGAAGTATACCTTAAAAAGAGTGATTCTGTGGGGTTGGTAGTAAAGACTGATGAAAACTTGCAGGAATATATTGTAGCAGAATCTCAAGGTAATACGTTAGAAATTACTACCATTAAAGACATCAAGAAGGCTGAAGAAATCAAGTTGATTCTTTATTATTCTACCTTAAAAGAAATAGATGTGAGAGGTGCAGCACGAATCATGAACAAAGAATTCATTGAAAGCGAAGACCTTGAAATATCAGTAAAAGGAGCTGCCAGCCTTAAATTGAATATTAAAGCTGCGAAATTGGAAGTTGAAATGGCTGGAGGCAGCCACGCCAATCTTGGTGGAGAATGTAAAAATGCTGATATTTTTATCGGTGGAGTTGGGGTTTTATCTGCTTACGACCTCAAAACCCAAGATATGAAGGTGCATGTTGCAGGTGCGGGAAGCGCCAAAGTGTGGGCAGAAAAAACACTTGATGCTTCCATTTCTGGAGCTGGATCAATAAAATACAAGGGAAACCCCGAAGTAACCGAACAAATAGCAGGATTTGGGAAAATCCATAAGGTTAATTGATCAAACAAAAGAGGTAATTGAGGTGATGTTAAGTTCTAAAAGTATTAGACCTTAGAAGCTAATGCTAATTTTTTTCTTCGCACCCGCCTTTGCATGAAAAGCAATTGTTGATGAGTTTTTCACTAATTCCCATAGAGGAATAACCCCCATCATGGTAAATATTTTGCATAGTAATCTTTCTTGTTAAGTCAGAAAACAATGTAATACAAAAATCTGCACATTCATCGGAAGTTGGATTTCCCAAGGCTGACATGCAATTTGAATAGGAATAGAAGGCATTAAATCCACTTACGCCACTGCCGGCTGTGGTTCTTGTTGGTGATTGTGATACGGAATTTATCCTTACTTTATTTTTTAAGCCATAATGATAGCCAAAGCTTCTAACAATAGATTCCAGCATGGCTTTGGCCTGCGCCATATCACTGTATGTTGAAAATGTGCGTTGAGCTGCTATATATGAAAGGGCAACAACAGAACCCCAGTCATTTATGGCATCTAACTTATAACAAGTTTGAAGTATTTTGTGCAAAGAAATAGCAGAAACATCAAGGGTTTTTTGGAGGAAGTCGTAATTCAATTCGGTATATTTTATCCCTTTCCGCACATTTGGCGACATACCAACCGAGTGAAGGATAAAATCGAACTTTCCTTTAAAGATATTCATGGATTCATTAACGAGGTTATCCAAGTCGCTCAAATCGGTGGCATCTGCTGGTATGATCTCGGCATTAGATTTTTCGGCCAACTTATTGATCTTTCCTTTTCTTAATGCCAACCTGGCATTAGTAAGTACGATCTCTGCACCTTCTTCTACAGTTTTCTCGGCAACTTTCCATGCAATAGATTTTTCATCTAAAGCGCCAAAAATGATCCCTTTTTTTCCTTTTAATAAGTTGTAACTCATGATGTTCGTTTTAGCTTGTTTTTAATAATTCGCGTGCAGTTTTAATGGCTGCTTCTGTAACCTTTCCCCCGCTGAGTATTTTAGCAATTTCGTTTTCTCTTTCTTTTCCTGAAATTTGTTTGATATTAGAACGGGTACTCCCATTACTTGGTTCTTTATATACCAAAAAATGGTTTTGTGCCATGCCTGCTATTTGCGGGAGATGGGTGATAGCAATAACTTGCATGTTGTTAGACATTTGTAATAGGATTTTTCCCACCTTACTGGCTATCTCTCCAGAAACTCCTATATCTATCTCATCAAAGATGATAGTAGGTAACAATTTTTTTCCAGGTATAAGCGACTTGATCGCCAACATAAGCCTGGAAAGTTCTCCTCCTGAAGCGATCTTTGATATTTCTTTCGGCTCCATGCCTTTATTAGCGTTGAACAAGAATCGTATTTCATCCTTTCCTGAATTTGTTAGTTTAGGCAAGTTATTCATCTTAATAATGAATTTAGCATTTTGCATACCCAACCTTGAAAGAATGGAGCTTACTTCTTTTTCAATATTAGAGATGTTCTTTTTTCTTTTTTCCGTTAGTTGTTTTGCAAGTTTTTGAAGGGATTTTTCTTTTTTCTCAAGTTTTTGCTCGGTTTCTTCTATGTTCAGTCCGGTTGTTTCTATACTGTTGATCTTTGAACACAGGCTTTCTTTAATTTCTATAAGCTCGCCCACCGAAGAGGCCATATGCTTTTGGAACAAATGGTTCATAAGGTCTAACCTGTTTGTAAGTTCTTGAATTTTTGCCGGGGAATAGTTAATATCATCCGAGAAATGCTCTGCCTCGGCGCCAATATCGTTTAATTCTATTACGATGCTTAGAATTCTTTCTGCTAATTCTTTTAATCCTTGATGGGACGAGGATATCTTCTCTAATTGGTTCTTGATGGAAGTTAAATTCCCTGTAATATCTCTTTCGTCTTCGTTAATGAAAAACGATAGCCTGTTCAAGGTTTCTATTATCTCTTCTGCATTATTCAATACTTCGAGTTCTTTCTCGCTTTCTTCGTATTCGCCTTCTACCAAGTTGGCATTTTCTAATTCTTCGTATTGGAAATGATAATAGTCGAGGTCTTTTTTAGCCTCTGCCAGTGTTGTTTTGATTCTTTCTAGTTCAGCTGCAATTTGCTTGTATTGGCTAAACTCGTTTTCGTATTCTTGCAGCAATTCTTTGTTTTTAGCATAATTGTCTAAAACATCAAGTTGAAACCCCGGGTTGTTCAGCATGAGCGTTTCGTGCTGCGAATGAATATTAACAAGCTTATCGCCAATGGTTTTTATGATCGTAAGATTTACAGGAGTATCATTAATAAAAGCCCTTGATTTCCCTTTCATATTGATTTCTCTTCTGAGTAAGAGTGTGTCATCATAATCAAGGTTATTATCATCAAAAAAATATTTTAAATGATAATTTTCGATGTTGAAAGTGGCTTCAACAATACATTTTTTGTCTTGTTTTTTAAGCGCTGTCGTATCTGCACGATTTCCAAGCACAAGCCCCAAGGCTCCAATGATGATGGATTTTCCTGCACCGGTTTCTCCGGTAAGAACAGAAAAACCTTTTGAAAAATCAAGGTCTAATTCTTCTATGAGTGTATAGTTTTGAATGAATAGGTTCTGGAGCATAATGTTTTATTTATGGGCAAATTTACATATGAAAAAGGAATTCACCAGGTAATTCCGAATTATTTTCATCAAGACATCCATAAATATTTATTAGGTAAAAGATCAAAAAGAGGTTACAATCCTCCAATAATAACATTAAGATTTTGAGGATTGACACATAAGTATGGGATTTGAGCAGATTTCTGGATAAATTCTTCGTCAGGGCCACCGGAAAAGAGGCCGAGAGAAATTTTAGCAGGGGTTAATATACCCAGTTTTGAAGAAGCAATGATTAAGTCAGCTTTGATACTAACAGCATAATTAATAGCTTCTTTGCCTACATCGGATCTTGGTTTTTCGCAAAAAGTCTTTTCAAATTTCACATGGTTTTCATCAAAAATTTTGCTAAAAAGCTTCATATTGCTATAAAGTTTTTGTTTGTGGCCAGAGCTATCAGGGTTTTCTGCGTAAATATAAAGAGTAGAGTCCCATTTTTTGGCAAATAAGATCGCCCATTTTGCCTTTTGCCGAGACTCAAGGGTGTAATCTAAAGGAAGGACGATTTTTTTATAATTGATGTTTTCATGTCGATTTTTAGCGACCAACACGGGGATTTGGGAATTTTGAACGATTTTTGCGGTGTAGCTACCAAAAACATATTCCACGCCTGTTTTCCCTCTTGTGCCTATGCATAAATAGTTGGCACCTATATCACTTGCTATCTCGTTTATGGTATATACAGGGTCTCCTTCAATGAACATGTATTCAGCGGAGATCTTATGGTCGGCTTTAATTGTATCGGTGATTTTTTGTAGGCGTTCTATAACTTCTTCAGAGGTTAGTTTAGCTTTCTTTTTTTTATATACGTGTACTACAACTAACTTATAACCAAAAACTTTGGCAATTTCTATAGCATGCTCAATAGCATATTGGGCAACATCATGAAAATCTGTAGCAGCGAGCACGATGTTATTTTTAGCGTCAGCCATGTTTATAACGGGTTTTTATTTAAGAAAAAAAAGCCTTAAAAGGCTTTAAATATTTGTTATAATCCTCCAATAATGATATTTAGGTTTTGAGCATTTATACATAATACAGGAATTTGTGAAGCTTCTTGTATAAATTCTTCATCAACATTTCCAGAAAACAACCCACCGGAAAAAACCCCAGGTATCAAAATATCCAATTTTGTTGTTGCCATTATTAGGTCAGCTTTGTTATCTACGGCAAATTTAATGGTTTGTTTGCCGAAGCTAAATTTTTTATCTTGAGAAAAACTGTATGTATTTTCTATACCATTTTCGTCAAAAATCTTTCGCAGGAGTTTAACGTTAGCTGTTGTTTTTCTCACATGGAACTCATCGGTATAGGAGCGTGCGAAAATATTGATTTTAGCTCCCCATCTTTTGGCAAAAAGAATTCCCCATTTAACCGTTTGCTTCGATTCGTTAGTTGAATCGATGGGTAGTACAATATTTTTGTATCCAATATCATAATGCCTTTTTTGCACAACAATAACTGGGACTTTAGCACTTTGTATGATCTTAGCGGCGTAGCTTCCAAAAATATATTCCACGCCTGTTTTACCCCTGGTGCCCATTGTCATGTAGTTAGCTCCAACTTCTTCTACAACTTCAGGAATTGTTATTAATGGATCTCCCTCTCTAAAAACATAATCCGCTTCTAAGCCATGGTTCGTTTTAATATCATTACTTATAGCTTCAAGTTTTTGGATAGCCTCTTCATCGGTTATTTTGGCTCTTTTTCTTTTATAAACATGTAAAACTACTATTTTATAGCCGAATTTTTTGGCAATACCTACCGCATGTTCAGTGGCATAACTTGCAACATCATGAAAATCTGTTGTTGCAAGTATAATATCTTTCTTTTTTTTATTCATAATTGTTGTTACCCTTAAAGCTTCAAAAACTATTGCAGTATATCAATTACCCAGCTTATCAAAATAATTACACGTAATTATACTGTAAATTTAAAAAAATGTTCCATTATTAAAAAAAAAATATGAATTTAAAATACAAAAGTTTCATTAGTCGTCAATTTCAAAGTTTAGTTTTTTAGGATTGATGCATAAAGTTGGTATTTTAGATGCATTAAAAATAAATTGTTCATCTAATGGTTCTGCAATCACACTTGGTAAAAAGAAATTGCCTGTATTTGTCATGACCATAATAAGGTCTGCATCAACTTTGCTGGCATACTTGATAGTTCTTGTTGCAAAGTTTGAGTTCTCATCTTCTTCGGATATACTTTCTATATAAGATATGTCATTTTGGCTAAAGAGCTCCTTAACATTTTCAACATTATTCCTAAGCTTTTTCCTGTAAAACTCATCCGACTCATCTAAAGAAAGTATATGAACAGTAGCATTGAATTCAGCAGCAAATTTGGTTGCCCATTTAGCTTTTAGAGTAGACTGAACGGTGAAATCAAGCGGCATAACAATGTTTTTGTAAACACCTTGGAAATGGCTTTTTTGGACAACTATAACAGGGACCGGCGAGTTGGTGATTATTTTAAGTGCATAGCTCCCAAAAATGTACTCTACACCCGTTTTTCCCCTGGTGCCTATTAATACCATATTCGCGTTTACTTCTGAAGCTACTTCTCCAATGGTCTTGGTAGGTGCGCCTTCGCGTAATATATAATCGGATTTGATATTATTTTTGTTGTATATTTTCTTTGAAAGGTTTTTTAGTTTTTGTATGGCTGATTCTTCACTATACTTGGCCTTTTTCTTGTTCAATACATGAAGTATTTTGATTTTGTAATCCAATAATTTTGCAATACCAACACCATGCTCTGTAGCATAATCGGCAAATTCTGAAAAATCTGTAGCTACCAATACAATTTTACTTCTATCCATATCTAATTATCCGAAATTACTCATTAATGAATACAAATTTAATCAGAATTTAGATTTAAAAGCTCTTTTACCTGGTTTAAATGAAAATTTTTTTTCTTTTGCCTACGTTTTATTGTCGTATCAGTGAAATAAGTATGGGATTTTAAAAAGTCTACTTGCAACTGGTACCATTCTTTTAACGACATTTTAATGCCCAACTCATTCCATTCACGGTAAAGTTTTAATGCGTTGATATAAAAATCATCCCTTCCCAAGTAGTCAAGATCGGCATCGCAAAGAATTTCTGAAAGTTTATCTACAGGTTTTTGTGGCAACTGGGTAGCTATAATCATTTTTTCTATTTTTTTTATGTCTTGATTGCTATACCCAAAACCAGGCAATACTTCACGGGCTATTTTAGCTGATGCCATTTCATGTCCCTTGTAAATTACCGTTATTCCAGAATCATGGTACAATGCTGCTGTTTCTAATAAAGCCATATCAGTGGGATGAACATTTTCTTCCCTGGCAATTGATAAAGCCGATGAACAAACATCTATAGTGTGATCTATACTATGATAATAAAGGGTTTTGTCCAGTTCGTCTTCCAGTTTTTTTAAGATGTATTGTCTTGCTTTTTCAATATCCATCAATGGATGTTTTAATTATTTATAAAGGCTAAAATATAAAAATTCCAGGATACTTCAAATAAAACCATTATTTATTTGATTCGTCAATGCTCTTGATAATGATCTCGCAAGCTTCCTTTATTTGTTGTTTGGTAATGATTAGCGGTGGACAAACCCTCATAGATTCGTCACAAAATAAAAACCAATCTGTAATCACACCATTTTTTATACAATGGTCGATTATCGTTTTATTTTGTTGAAAATTTTTAAATTCTATGGCAAAGAATAAGCCTTTTCCTCTCACTTCTTTTATTAGCGGGTGTTTTAATAATTGTTTGAAGAGTTCTTCTTTTTCATCAATACCTTTCAATAAATTATTTTCAATAATATAATGAATGTTAGCAATAGCAGCGGCACATGATACAGGATGCCCTCCAAATGTTGTTATATGCCCTAATACCGGGTTGTTGGTGAGTGCTTGCATGATGTCTTTGGAGCTAATAAATGCGCCCAGGGGCATTCCCCCTGAAATTCCTTTGGCCAAAACGAGTATATCGGGTTGAATATGAAAATGTTCAAAGCCGAATAAAGTTCCTGTCCTGCCAAAACCTGTTTGCACTTCGTCAAATATCAACAAAGCCCCGGTTTCATCACATTTTTGCCTAAGGCTTTTAATGAATTCATTACTGGGTATTCTTATGCCGGCTTCTGCTTGGTAAGGCTCAACAAGTACACATGCGGTTTTACCTGTTATGTTTTTTAATTCGTTGATATTATTGTATTTAAGTATTTTTATACCCGGTAGTAGGGGCCTGAAAGCATTTTTTAATTTTTCATTTCCCATCACGCTAAGCGCACCGTGGGTACTGCCGTGGTAAGCATTTTTAAAACATATGATCTCGTTCCTGCCTGTATATCTTTTTGCTAATTTTAAAGCTCCTTCAATAGCCTCGCTGCCGGAATTTACAAAGAAACTTGAATCCAAACCATTTGGTAGTAGATTGGATAAAAGCTCTGCCAGTTTTACTTGTGGCGCTTGAATATATTCGCCATAAACCATCAGGTGCATATATTTTTCTGCCTGGTCTTTAATGGCAGAAATTATAGCTTGGTTTTTATGCCCCGTATTGTTTACAGAAATACCGGAGATTAGGTCAATATATTTTTCTCTATTTTTGCCATAGAGGTATATACCTTCAGCATCAGTAATCTCGAGTGCAAGGGGGAAGCCGGAGGTTTGGCCGAGGTGTTGATAAAATAATTGCCTTTGATTCATCGTTTTTATGCGAATTTAATAATAATTTGTTATCATTTACCTGTTTTTTTATTACAATACTTTAGCTTTTTAACTTTTTTTAACATATATTGATGCATATCAGGGTAAAAATATTTTGAAATATAAAAAATATTTTTTACTTTTGTCTTGTAAAAATTATCGTTCATCTTTTTATTGTGGAAAATTAACAATTATAAACCTCTAAAATTCTACAAGCTATGTTAGAATATGCCAAAACGATACTTGAGAAAGTAAGCTTTAACAGCGGGCTTTTTCAAAAAGAACTAACCAAGTTTCAATATTGGCTAAACGAGGAGGACAAGAAAGAGCTTATGCATTGGTGTGCAGTTCATTATGGCAAGCAGTATCCTCACCTCCTAAAAAAGAAAGCCAGTAAAATTCACGTTGAGGTTTGAAGCAAGAAATATTAATAACAAAAAAGGCCGCTTGTGTGGGTGGCCTTTTTTGTTGAGGTTTGGCTGTTATTTATTTTATAAACTTCAATGGTTTAAGTTTCTTTACTCCCATTGATCCTTCAAATTTGGCATTATTAAACTGGTCTTCTTTAAAAACAAATATATAATCACCATTTGTCTTCATATTTTTTAATGAATCAATAGGCTTTTCAAGAAAAGGTTGATAGGATATTTGTTCATAATGCAGATACCGGTTTTTTAAAGAATCCATAGAAGTAATGTTCTTATCTAAGGGTTCATATTCAGCTTTATAGCTAAACTTAATCTTTTCCATACCAGGAGCGGAAATTGCAAAATGAGCCATTTCAACATTAGAATAAAGGGAAAAATTGCCAGAAGGATCAGAAAAAGTATTAACCCCAATTTTGTAGTGTTTGCTCCATCCTCTTATTACAGCGCCTTCTATTGGCTTACCTGTATCATGATTTATAATTTTTCCTTTTAATACGATATTATTATAGCCCAACATGTTATAATAGTTTGGCATGCAAGGGCAGTCATTTTTTCCAGGTTTGTTGTTTTTAAATTCAATAATCTCTTTTGCAGCGGGTTTAAGTGTGCCATGAATAATTAAGCCATCTTTTGTTTTAGTCTGGCCTTTGTTTGTTAATAAACCCTTGTAGTCTTGGCGAAAAACACCCCATTGAACATCTTGGAATTGCCACCAACCAAGACCAAGGCCTCCGCAATCAACGATCCTTTTCAATGTTTCTCTTAAAAACTGCCGTTGTTCTTCAAAAGAAATAGAGTCATCATCTGCAGGTAAAGAAGTTTCGCCTATCATCCAGGGTTTATCAACATATTTTGTATACCAATATATTTCGTTGGGAATCCTAAGTGGATGGTAGGTATGAAAAGCAACAAAGTCAACCGGCAAAATAGACGGGTCCCATTCAAAAACTTCGATGGGTTCGGAATAACCAATAGTAAATAACTGTTTGGGTGCATGTTCATCCATCCATTGTTCCCATTCGCAAACAATTTCATAAGCTTCTTCTTTTGTCCTCTTTTGTTTCTTTTCATCAAAATATAAAGGTTCGTTAAAAAAATCATAAGCAAAAAGGGTGCTATTATTGCTAAATTGTTTTAAAATGGATTTTGTTAGAGCTTCCAATTCATCATTATCAATAGGGCTTTGGAGTATAATCATTACCCTTAAACCAGCTTCTTCTGCAGTATTAAGGATATTCTCAATACATTCAATATACTTTTCTTTGTATTCTTTTATGGGCAAAGATTTCCATTCTTTTTCATTTTTATAAGCTTTTATAAAATGCTGATTTTTCTTTTCATTATAAAGTAAATGATCAAAACCGGCAATCCTAATAGTATTGAACCCCATTTCATTAATCAGTTGAAAATGGCTTTTCAATTTATCCAGGCAACTATCAGTATTATTACAAGCGAATTTCTTTGTTGCACCATAAGATCGAACAGGCAAGGGGAATAGCTCATTATTTTTTACTTTGAAATTTATAACATAATTCATCATCATGGGGAAGTAGTCATTCCCTTTGTATTTAAATTTATTATTATCTAAATAAATAAATTCTGTATTTTTTAAGTCTAACTTCGGTTGGTCTTTTTTTACTGAATTACATGCAGCAACAAGCAATAGTGCAATAAAAGCAATTTTTTTCATGGTATTGTTTTTTTATTAAGATAGCTGCAAAAATAGGAAAGAAATTAAAGTTTTGCTAAGGGTAGTAATATTTTTTTAGTAATGAAAAGAACAAAATAAGAAAATAAATTGACGCAATTCTTAGATTATTCCCAGGGGCAAAGACAATCTATAATCCAGTGTCACTTTAAATATAGAGATATTATTGAATCAATTCATTCTTAATAAAACAAAGTATAAACATTTTTATTATCGCCACCAATCGCTATATCAATAATATTCATTTCATTAGAATAATTAGAGATTTTGTATTCACCCTCACTGATAATTTTTCCTTTATTTAAATAAGGTAGATTTGATAATTTTATTTTATGCAACTTATTGTTTTTATACCAAACATACAAAACACCTGTATCATTTTTATTTAAAATTGCCATGTGAATTGGTAATTCAGTAGAACCATCATCGCTTGGATGTAAAAATATTTCCTTATCAATTTCACTATAAATGCCGGTAATAATAGTCATATCAGAACAATATGCATATACTGTTTTGTTATTTGAATCATATGCCATTGTTATTATATCCCCTGGTTTATAGTTGTGTGGCAATTTGTATCTAAAGGGGGTGAGTTTGTTTTTATTTTGTTCAATTATAAAACCTGAATAATCATTCATCCATAAAAAACAAGTGTCACTGTATGAAGCAGCGGCAAAACCAATAGTGTTTTTTATATCTATACTATCTGGAAGTGTTATAAATTTAGTTTTATTTTCAATAGGACTCCAAGAGTTGCCATAACTAAATGTAATATGGATCCTATCTCCTAAATAATTCTTGATTTTAAATAATGTTGCATATTTGTCCTCTTCAATAATACTATAATTATACTTTTTTTTAATTTGTTGAATAAACTGTTTTTCACAAGAGTAAACATAAACATCGCTAAGGCTGCTATCCATGCTTTGAAGCACTATAGTTTCAATATTGTTAAGAAATTTGTGTTTCTTTGCATAAAACTTCAATTGATCTTGATCAGGAAGCTGTGGCTTTTTTTTCAGGCTCGTTAAAACATAATATTGTTTAATGTTTGGGTAAGAATGAATATATTTTTTTAAGTAATACCCTGGCCTTTCAGGTTTATATATGAATTGCTTCTTGGGTTGGTTTCTTTTATATACTTTTTTACCTCTTCCAAAAAGCGTGAATAAAATTGGCATTAAAATTATTATCATTAATGAATATTTAAGCCATTTTTTCTGAACAATTCTATTCAAATATAGAATTAAATCAAAAATGCTTATGCCGATAATTAATGAAAGGTAAGGGTATATTGGGGCAATATACCATTCATTTTTAGCTTCGGATGCTGAATATCCTGCTAATAATGCAAAGGACATCATAAATGCAAAAATCAAGAGCCTTTTTCTAAATTTTGATTTAGAAATAAATAAGGTGATAATACCCAAGGGTAAAAAATAAAGATAATTTTTAAACCCTTTTTCATATAAATTATTGATATAAAAAGTAGGTTCAGGGTGCTTAGGTTCACCCAAAACGTAATCTACAAACATTCCTTTAATTTCCCTTTCAAAAACCGCCTTGATATATCCTGGGTCATAGAAATCCCTGATTATATAATATAAAGATATTGTAAATAAGGATAATACAATTGTAGCATAGAGTCTATAATCTTTAAAAATGGATTTTAATTTATTGAATCTAAATAAGCTATATAAAGCAATTCCTGCAACAGGGGATATGCCTGCTATGTTCTTTGTATACACAGCAAAAACAAATGCAATCCCAAAAATAGTATAATACAGGTTCCTTTTTTGGGGATATTTTTCAAGTAAAATAAACCAAGTTAATGCATAAAGAAGTACAAAAAATACAAGCATTGCATCAGGTTCACCATTCCTGGCAACGTGATACCCCATATATCCACTTGTGTTAACCATAATCAATATTGTTAATGCTCCAGTCCAAAACTCCTTAAGATATTTATAAGAAAAGAAAAGCAATAAAAAGGCAGTTAGTAATACAAAAAAAGCAGATGGAAACCTGGCTGCAAATTCATTAATACCAAATATTTTATAACTTATTACTTTTGCTATAATAAATAACGAAGTTTTTGTATTCCACCTGTCTGGATTACCATCAAAACGAACAACTAGGTAATCATTGTTTTCTAACATTTCTATTGCATTATTGGCTCCTCTTGCTTCATCCCAAATCTTAATATGTTCTTTCCCTAAGTTTTGGAAGGATTGAAAACAAACAATAATCGTGGTTAAAATGATTAGGGCTATAACAACTATTTTATTCCTATTCATATAATTATATTTTTTTATACTGAAGGCCAAAATTATGTAAAATTATCTTATGGCAATAAAATTTTGAGTTAAGATTAAATACTATAATGTTTTCAAATTTCATATATTTGCCATTAGAAATCAATAATGATTAACTCAATGATTAAACTCATTATCCAACTTCCATGCTATAACGAGGAAAAAACTTTACCAAAGACAATTGCGGATTTACCAAAAGATGTTAATGGAATTGATATAATAGAAACCTTGGTGATAAATGATGGCAGTACCGATAGAACCGTTGAAGTAGCAAAAGAATTGGGTGTTACTCATATTGTTAATAGCACGAAAAACAGGGGACTGGCAATAACTTTTGAGACAGGAATTAAAAAGTGTTTGGAGCTTGGAGCTGATATCATCGTTAACACAGATGGAGACAACCAATATTACGGGCCTGATATTGCCAAATTGGTTCAGCCTATTATTAAAGGAGACGCAGATGTTGTAATTGGTGACAGGCAAACAGGCAAAATCGAACATTTCTCTTTTACAAAAAAAATGCTGCAAAGAATGGGTAGTAGCTTGGTTAGAAGATTGTCAAAAACAAATATTAAAGATACTGTAAGCGGTTTTAGGGCATATTCTCGTGAAACGGCTTTAAAAATGAACATCGTAACAGATTTTTCCTATACCATTGAAAATATTATACAATTAGGAAACAGGAAATTAAAAATTGTATCTGTTCCGGTAAGGACCAATAAAAAAGAAAGAGAATCGAGGTTGTTTAAGAATATCCCGCATTTTGTATCCAATCAACTTATTACCATTGTTAGAGCTTATTCTACATACAGGGCTTTAAGGGTATTTTCTTTGTTGGGGTTTTTGCTCATGCTACCCGGGGTTATCGGGTTCATACGTTTTTTATATTTTTACTTCAACGGAGAGGGTGAAGGGCATATCCAATCTTTGATATTTTCTACATCATTTGTAATTGTTGGATTCTTAATGTTAGTATTGGGAATTATTGCTGATTTGATCAGTACAAACAGGAAATTGATAGAGAAACTTACTGAGTTATATAAGGAGGATAAATGGAAGAAAAAGTAATTACCGGCAATGTGTTTGATAAATACCATGTTAAAAACCCCATTTATAAGAAATTGATGAAAGGGTTTGATGATGCTATGTTTGGTTTTATAGGAAAAGTTATAAGCGACACCGGTGAAGAAAAAAAAATATTAGAAATTGGATGTGGCGAAGGGTTATTAGGAGAAAAGATATTAAGTATTTATAAAAAAGTTTCATACACTGGTTTAGATATAGAAAATGATATATTAGAAGAAGCCAAAGCCAATTGTCCAGATGGAGCATTTTATATGGGCTCTGCTTATCAGCTTGATGAGTTCAAAGAGCAACAATATGACCTAATAATTGTTTCAGAGGTACTTGAGCATTTAGAACACCCAGGAAAAGCATTAGATAACATAGAAACCCTCTCATCAAAATATTTCATATATTCCGTTCCAAGAGAGCCGGTATGGAGAGTTTTAAATATTATCCGGTTAAAATACATTAATAAAATGGGAAATACCCCGGGGCATATAAAGCATTGGAGTAAAAGAGGATTTAAAAAGATGATCAGCAACCATTTTAAAATCATTGATTTTGCAACCCCTTTTCCATGGAGCATGGCTCTTTGCGAAAAAAAAGCACCGTATAGAAAGTGAAATTTTTAAAAAGCAAGAAACTAAAAATATTTATCTCGGTAGTATTTACGGTAGTTTTACTATTCCTTCTTTTCCGTATTATTGATTTTGAATTCTTTTTTGCTTCGTTGCAAACGATTAATTATAAATTATTAATTGTTGCTGCCCTAAGCTTGCTTATTACTCATTTTTTTAGAACCTGGCGTTTTAGGATTATTTTTAATATAAAAAAAAATTACACGATATTTTTTATATCTACCACCCATTACCTTTTTAACCGTTTATTGCCTGCAAGAACCGGCGAAGCAACATTGCCATTATTGTTTAAAAAACATTATAACATATCTTATCAAAAAGGCATAGGCGCTTTATTATTACTCAGGGTTTTTGATCTTTGGGCAGTGTTCTTTTTATTTTTCATGAGCCTTCTACTGGTCAAAAATATTGAATTGAATTACTCTGTTTTAATGGGATACTCAATTTTAGGATTGATTATCTTAGCCGTTCTTTGGATAAAACTGGAATTATTTTTAAGTTTATTTATTGCATTGCTAAAAAAAATAAAATGGAAATCCTTAACAAAAATTATTAATAAACTCAATGGTTTTTTAGAACAGGTTAAAATTTATAGGGCCAAACGTGGTATTTTCTTTTTTGTAAAACTCCTTTTATCTTCTTTGTTATCTTGGTTTTTTGTTTATGTTTTTTATTTCTTTACATTAAAAGCATTTCACTTAGACATACCTTTTTTTAATATGCTATTTGCTTCAACAATTTCAAATTTTACATTTATTTTACCCATAAGTGCAGTAGGTAACCTTGGGACATTCGAAGCCGGTTGGGCTTTAGGTTATCACTTAATAGGAATTGATAAAGATATTTCTGTACCGATAGGATTTTTTGCCAATATTTACACCACCTTGATTACAGCCTTTATGAGTTTAATTGGGTATTTCATGTATATGTATTCCAAGAAGTTGTATGATAAATAGATTTTCAAAATGTTAACAAGGATTGCCAGATTTTTCAACAAGTTTTTGATAAACATTTTGTGCTTCATTATATAATGCTTCATCGTATTTAAAATTGGGTTTGCGCTTGTTATTAAAAGAACTTAAACCCGGTGTATTTGCAGTTATACCAGCTTTATCAAGGATGACATTAATAACAGATTTGGGTTGATTGCAGTACCATTCATAATTGACCAAGAGGGTATTATGGTGATTGATTTTCAAAACAAACTTATAATAGTAGATCCAATTCTTTATCCAGTAATTCAATGTGTTTTTATCATATGGGTTATTAAATTCCATATTATTGAACCTGAAGAATTTTTGCCCCTTTCCAAATTCGTGGTGGCCTAACCAGTTCATGTATTCAAGCACAAAGCGGTCTTGCTCTTGGTTCTTTTTGTATTCCTGGTGTTTTTCATAAAGCGAGGCGGCATGGGCTAGAGGTTCGCGAAACATAATGACCATGAGAAAACTCTCGTTGTATTTTCTTATTGAATTATACCGTAAGATAAAATTATTGTTCTTTGCCAGGTAAGTTTTATGATCATTTAATTTAATAATGGTTTGGTACTTTACATAATCATCATAATCTTGTTGCGGAACTTCATATTCAGAAAGGCACTCATCATGTATATAAGAATCATTGGCTTTCAATTTAAAAAAGAATTCTTCCAGCGCTTCGTTAGAGTTATACCCTATCATAATCCCATCTTTGTGGCTGCGTTCTTTTAACTTACCTGTTTTTGGTTTATAAAATTTTCTCCAAGTATTGGGGCACATCAAAAAAGGCATGTTCCCGTAATTTAAGGAAACAAAACTATCGATTTTAGACAGATCGTTCATTAAGCTTGTGGTTCCTGCCCTTGCCAAGCCAGAAACAATAATGAAATCATCACGTTTTTTTAAATTCTTTTTCTTTATTTTTTTTGTTTCTCTTTTAAAAAGCCTGTTAGCAAGGTAGTAGTTATCTAATGCCATTCTATGTAAAAGCTGGGAGAGTTCTGAATAAGAGGACTTATTTTTCTTTCCTAAAGGAATAATAAATGGTATTGTAGCTCCAATAGACAAAACCAATATGGAGGAATATGAAGAGAAATCAAGACTGTTGAAATTAATTCCAGTAATGATACAATATATTGCTATGGGAATAGCTCCTAATGCAAAGGCAAGTATCAATACCAGGAACATCTTTAAAAGGGCTATAACCAAAGTGTTGGTTTTTTTCTGAACCTGTTTTATTTTTTGCTCATCGTCTGTTTCAGCAATTAAGCCATCTACAAGGGCAACACTCTTTTGAGCCAACCGTTGAAATACAGACCTGTTCAACCGAATAAAAAGCCCAATAATAAAAAAACTTACCAAGATTACTGCGTAATAAATTATCATATCCTGATTTCTTAATAAAAATTTTTGATTTTCATTTGTAAAAACTTAACCCAATGCGAATAACCCGTTCCTATGTTAACAAATTTTTATAGTGTTGTTCCTATTTTAAAACAAAGTTTAAAAGATCTATCAATCATATTTAATTATCCTTGTCCAGTTGGGTAAATGGTGGTGTCCTTCATGTTGTGATTCTAACACATTTTTATAGATCACTTCATCTTCTTTAATGACCCAAAGCAACCCAGAATTTTGTTCTTCAATAAAATAGGTAGATTCATCAATAAATTCCATTAGGCCTTCTGTATATGTATATATTCTATTCCTTTTTAATACTGAATCTCCAATAACTGAAAAACTATTGGTTTTAAAATCATAGTTAACAATATTAGAAAAGAATTTACCTAGATTTACCAAATCCTTTTTAATTCTTTTAGGTTTTTTGGGGTCTCTTTTTACATTAACAAAAGTGTTATTATTAAACATAGCTAAAGTATTATCGTTCAATATATCAATGTCATGTTGATTAATAAAAGGACCAACCAGCATGTTAATAAGTTCATTGGTAGAAGGCCTGTAATGTAAAATCATAGATAAATTTCTTAAACTAATAAACACATCATCTTCTTGATAATATTGAGAGTTTTTTAATGCTGGTTGAACATCATTAAGGTGGAACGGATCTCTAGGGTAAGGTGATTTTAGAACATAATTGGAAATATTGTTCTCCTTAAAAATTTCAGACATGGATTTATGGAAAAGAATTTTCCCTGTTTCATGATCAATTTTGGTAATTGAATGGTCATTATAAAATACCATATTACCACCTAAATTATATCTGCCGGTTGCCTTCCATGGGTGTTTTTTTGTGCACGCCCAAATATCTCCATCTTTATTGAGATTTATTGCATGATGAAAGGTCACTTTGTCCTGTTTCCATATTAAATTTCCTGCTGAATCTATTTTATGCAGCCCGGGAACCGGTTTGCCGTGATGGAAGTAAATTAAAGAGCCGTCTGGATGTAGCATTGGATGTTTAATCCTGGTATGATCTTCATATGGGTTTTCAATGGTCCATTTTTTGATAATCGAATCGTTTTTAAGATTCATTATTACAGCAGCCCTGGAATTACTGGATTCAGTATATACAACTAAAACAATAAGGTCCTTTTTTAGCTTATTGATTGGTTGGAATTTTTTGGGTGTTGGGACAAATGTTTTTGGTAAGGTTTTTACTTCCTCAACCGATTGTGAAAAGAGATCAGGAAATGTATACATGAATTTTACAGGTTCGGTAAGGAATCCAAATTTTTTATTTTTACTGGATACTTGGTTAACCATCCATCCGAATAGAGAAAGGACGAACAAAGAAATGACAATTTTCGAGAATATTGTAAGGATTTTTTTCATAATTTTTGAACTAAGACAATTCGAAACGCAAAAAATAACTTATCAACCTGGCTTATCTATAATATTTTAGGTTAAAAAAAAAGCGTTGAAAGTATAAAAAATCAACCCCAAATGCGTCTTATATGAGCCAATTATTAGTGTTAAGTCAACAATGAAATAAGGCATCAATTATTTGGCAATTTGCTCATTTACAACAATATAGATTCTCAATAATAAATGTGACGCGTCACTGGAATTTAAAATCAAAACCGTTCTAAAGAATTACTTGTTTTTTTTCTTAAAGAACCTTTTGATCTTCATCCAAAAAATATAGCCAAAAGCAAAAACTACAATACCCCCGATAATAAAAATCAATATAATTGTACCGATACCAAGCCCGGGGCCAATATATAAATCAATCATAATATTTAGTTTTAATAATTCTTGTCCAATTTGGTAAATGATGATGTCCTTTATGTTGAGATTTAAGTACGTTTTTATATATAACTTCATCATCTTTTATGACCCAAAGAATTCCAGGATTTTGCTCTTCAATAAAATATGTAGATTCATCAATAAATTCCATAAGTCCTTCATTCCTAGTAAAAATTTCATTTTTAATGACCAGCGAGTCTCCAATAAATGAAAATTTACCACTTTTTAAGTTATAGCTTACTATATTGGAATAGAATTTTCCAGATTTTATTAATCGCTCTTTCCTCTTGTGTGGTTTTAAAGAGTTTATTCTTATATCAACTAATGCGTTGTTATTAAACAATGTTATAGTACTATCGTTAAAAAAGTCAACATCATGTTGGTTAATAAAAGGCCCTTCTATTAGATCAATAAGTTCATTTGTGGAAGGCCTGTAGTGTAATACAATAGACATATTTCTTAAACTAATAAAAACATCATCTTCTTGATAGTATGGAGTAGTTTTTAACGCAGGTTGAACATCATTAAGATGGATGGGGTCTTTGGGAATTGCTGATTTTAATAGATAATTTGAAAGGTTGTTTTCCTTTAATATCTTGGTTATTGACTTATGAAAAAGAATTTTACCGGTTTTATGATCAATCTTTGTAATAGTATAATCATGATAGAATACTTTTCTCCCTCCTAAAATATAGGTACCCGTTGCTTTCCAACCAGTTCTTTTTGAACATGTCCAAATGTCGCCATCTTTATTTAAATTCATCCCATGATGAAATATTAATTTATCTTGTTTCCAAATCAAATTTCCTGATGAGTCTATTTTGTTTAAACCTGTTTCGGGTTTATAATAAAAATTATAAATTATTGATCCATCAGGATGGAGTATTGGATTAACAATCCTTGCAGCTTCATCATATGGGTTTTTGAATGTCCATTTTCTTATAATAGAATCATTTTTAAGGTTCATCTTTACTATGGCCCTTGATTTTTTTGCATCGGTATATGTTACCAAAACAAAAAGGTCATCTTTCAGCTTATTAATTGGCTTGAAATTTTTTGGGGTTGGAATAAAGGTTTTTGGTAAAGTTTTGACTTCCTCAACCGATTGTGAAAAAAGATCTGGAAAGGTATACATAAATTTTATCGGTTCGGTTAGGAAACCAAATTTCTTCTTTTCACTCGAAATCTGTTTTACCATCCACCCAAATAGCGAAAGGATAAAAAGGAAAATCACTACCTTTGAAAATACGATGAGGATTTTTTTCATGCCAAATTAATTAGAAAATTTCAAGAATTGCAAAAATAATTGAATTTTTCTAAATTCCTAATCAATGTGGAGCGGTTTAAAGATTGGATATTTTTTCTTTGATCTTGTAATATCCCAGTTTAAGATTACTTATTATAACCCTACTTTTCTCCTATTTCAAAATTTCGTTCCCCGGTTTTTAAATCAATGGTTTGTTTAATCGTTATTTGTTTCTTAGCGTTTAGTATTTTTAAATGTTCGTTATTAAGGTCAATTTCATTTATGTTTAATTCATGGCATTGGAAAAACCTGCTTTGTGGCACAAATTGAACAGGAAATTCGCCTCCAATTGTAAGTGCTTTGAAATAGAGCTGTTTCTCAAGCTTTATAATGTCTTTCAGGGTTATAGATCCTATGCAAATATTTAATTTCCGGGTGAAAAGGATAGCATCACTAAACTGGCTATGTTTATAGCTGTTTTTGATGCAAGCATTGAGTTTTTTTGATAATACTGGAATCCAACCAATATACTTTAAAATTGCCTTGAAAAATTTGTATCTGGATGGTGTAAAATTTACGATATTCATTTTACCGCTTATTTCCCACATCTCTTTTTTCGTTTCAATCTTATAATCATTATTAATGCATTGTGAGGTTACTACTTTCCCATTATTAAGTTTGCCAATTATTCCGCAGTCATTGAAAAGGAGTTTGCTATTCTCGGTATTAAAAACTTTAATTACCCCGCCCTTAGCAAGGTTGCAAAGTATAAAAGAATTGTTTTTTATGCAAGAGAATATCTTAGCGTATTTAAAGTAATAAGTGGATGGCAAAGCTTCGTAAGGAAGGTATTCCAGTTTCTTTTTCCTTGGGGTGTAATCAATATAAGCATTAAGAAATTCAGAGATTAGGTAGCTCATATTTTTACCAGGTATTACTACAGGATTTGCCAATTTATTCTCTGAAATTCCTTTGAGCATTTTTTCAGCAATACTAGAAGCAATAGCCATTTCTTTACCCATAATTTCAAACCCGTGTGGCGAAAAATGTAAAGCGTTCCTACTTCCTAAACTACCAGAATAAAAGCCGTTAGGGAAAGCAAAATAGCTTGAGAACTCAACAGATTCTTTTATGACTTTTCTAATTTGCCTATCAGGGTTAGTTTTGTATATTTTAGCAAGAAATGAGATGGTATCAGAAAGAAATCCTGGGTCAATCCCATCAGATTCTATCGACCATCCTTCCTCATGGTTATGAAAACTAAGGAAGCCTGTCCATAGTGAGTGAAAGCCGGTTTTGAATCTTTCATCTTCCAATATATTGTAGGTTTCCCACATCCCTAAACATGCCATTGCATGATGGTTAGCCAATGGGTTACATCCTGTTTTGTTCTTTATTAAATAATTAGCCGATTTTTCAATTGCAATTTCTAAATCCTTTTTTGTTGTATCTTCTAAATCCTCTAAAAGAAGATTGTATACTTTGGTTAAGGCAAATAAAAGAAAAGCAGTAGGTTTGCCCCAACCTCTTTCATTTTCATAATATTCATCAAAAGACCCGTCTTTATGTTGTAGAGAAATGGTATATCGAATAGCGCCAATAATCCAATCCTTTATTTTGATATTGTTTCTATACTGATTACCTGGGAATTCATGTTTATAAACCATAGCTAACGGATAAATAGCAAATTGCCAGCTGGCGTTAGGAATGCGAGATGTTTTATAAAACCAGTACTCGCGATGGAAGCAACCAAATGTGGGAGCGTATTTATTCCTATCCATTTGGCTTAATAACCTTGGGATTTGGGATAACCCTTTTTCGAGATAAACATGTTTTAAATTATTTTCTTCCATTTTTAATGAATTGTATACTAATAAGTCTACTTTGGTAACAGATTGTGTTCATACTTCATTTTTGAATTATTGACAAAACTAATTAAATTTGTTCATTCATCCGCAAAACAAGTTAATAAACTTTTTTTGCATAAAAACGCTTATATGCGCAAAGAAAAAGACTTTTTAGGAACCGTTGAAATCCCTTGCAAAGCCCTTTACGGAATTAATTCTTACAGGGCAAAAGAAAACTTTCCTAATGATACTCCTTTCCATAAAGAATGGTATTGTGCTATGGGTAAAGTTAAATTGGCATGCTATCAAACCTATAAGAATTTCAAGCAAGCAGCTTTGGTAAAATACAAAAATGAAAACTTGCCCATTGAATTTTTTACAAATGAAGTGCTTGAAGCTTTAATAACTTCTGCAGGTGATATTTCAGAAGGCTTGTATTTTGAGCATTTTATTGTCCCTGCTGTGCAAGGTGGCGCCGGTACCAGCATCAACATGAACGTGAACGAGATATTAAGTAATGCAGCGCTTATTCACTTGGAGAATAAACCGGGCTATTATCACATAATTGACCCTATTGAGCAAGCCAATATTTTTCAATCGACCAATGATGTTGTTCCTACCGCGCTTGTTGTAGCTTCCATGGATTTGCTGGTGGAATTGGAGGAAGCCATCAATAAATTGCGATTCGGTATTGAAGAATTGGAGAAATCCACGCGAAACGAGCTTCGCATCGGATATACGCAGATGCAAGAAGCTGTGCCATCTTCTTACGGCAGGCTTTTTAGTACCTATAATGAAGCCTTGTCGCGGGATTGGTGGAGGGTTTCAAAATGCTCTGAACGGATAAAAGTGGTTAATCTTGGCGGCTCTGCCATAGGAACATCAGTTTCTGTACCAAGGTTTTTCGTGATGGAAGTGGTGCCTACTTTGCAGAAAATAACGGGTTTGCCTGTTACCCGCAGCGAGAATCTCTCAGACGCCACTTGTAACCTGGATGCCTTTGTTGAAGTACATGCCACATTGAAAGCCCATGCAGTAAACCTGGAGAAAATGGTGTCTGACCTTCGGCTTTTATCTTCTGACCTGCTTCAAAATAAAGAACTGGAAATCCCCAAAAAGCAAATAGGGAGTTCTATTATGCCCGGTAAAGTCAATCCTGTTATTCCTGAATTTGTTATTAGCAGTGCACATAAAATTTATGCCAATGACATGCTCATTAGCAACCTTTGTGGGCAAGGTTGCCTAGACCTTAATGCATACATGCCAGCTATTGGGCACGCATTGTTAGAAAGCCTTAAACTCCTGGTGGCTGCTAATAAAACAATGCATTCAAATTTGATCAGCGGTTTATTAGTTCGTAAAGGAATTGCCTCAGGAAAACTTTATCGCAGCCCGGCCATCACTACGGCATTAACACCCTATATTGGTTACCACAAGGCCAGTGAATTGGCCAAACTGATGAAAGAAAAAGAGTTTTCCGTTTTTGAAGCCAATAAAAGTTTAAAGATCTTGGATGATGAGAAGATGCGCTTTTACCTGAAGCCGGAAAATCTTTTAAAAAGTGGTTATTCTTTGAAAGAATTGCTTTGATTAAGTGCATTTTACTGCAATGCTTTTCTTGCTTTTAAAATGTATTTTGACCGGTCTAACGGGCTGATTCCTTTGAACTGGCGGGTGGCTCCCTGGCTGTCAGTGCATTCTTGGTAGCCGTGAAATTTTGTTGAAATATTCGCCTTCCCTCCTGAGCGTGAGCTGAGTTTAACAGGGTAGTCGAGCGATGTAGCAACAGGGAGGATGCCTTCCAGTATAAATTTATCGTTTTCCATGATTGGGCTGGCAAAAGAACCGCGCATTTGTGTGATGTCGCTTGTTATTGCACCCAGCAAATCTACTGGCGCTTTGATTTTGAATTTAAGGCGTGGCTCTAACAACGTAGTTCCGGTATTTACTAAGCCATTCATAATAGCCATTGGGGTAGCTATTATAAAATCTCCCGGGCGGGAATGGATCTCATGGTCTTCCCCGTCAATAAGGGTGATTTTTATGTCCGTTACTTCCCAACCTTTAATCCCTTGCTGTAATGCTTTGGGGATTGTTTTTTCAATCTCGTTTTGGTATTTTTGATGGATATTATCAACACTCACTTTGGATTCATAAACCACGCCGCTACCTCTTTCTCCAGGTTCAATAAGGAATTTAACAATAGCCCAGCAAGGTTTTGGCATCCAGTATTTTTCAAATCCTTCACCTTTTGCTGTAGGCGTTTCTTTGTATATGACCGTTGGGTTGTCGAATTTTGCTCTTATTCCAAAGCGGCTGGCAAGGATGGCTTCCAGCGTTTCTATTTGCATCCAACCCATAATGTTCACGTGAAGTTCTTTTTCATCTTTTAACCATTCAAAATCCAATGTTGGGTCTTCATCCGAAAGTTGAATTAATGCTTCTGCAAGAGTAGCATAATTCTTTTCTTCCTCTGCTTTAGCTTGTACAGTTAACAAAGGGGTACTGAGATTGATGTTTCTGGGTATATTGTTGTCGTTATCGCCAAGAATATCGCCTGTTTTTGCCTTGCTGAACCCGCAAATTCCAGCTACGTCTCCCGCTTCAACAATGCCAATATCTTTGAATTTATTGGAAAACATTTTGCGTACCTGGGTTACTTTTTCTTCTATATTTTGGGTGTGATTTTTAATTATTTCCCTGTTTTTGATGGAACCGCTAAAGACTTTAACATGGGCAACTTTCCCCATGGTTTTATCGTATTCGATTTTATAAACCAAGGCTGAAAGTTTTCCTGGAGGTTCCTGGGCAGGAAGAGGTGTGTATTGAACAATGGCATCCAAAAGTTCTTCAATGCCCGTTGAATTTTTTGCAGAACCCAGTAGGAGAGGGGAGATGCTTGCTTTTTGTATGGCTGCTTTTAATGAATTGTCCAGTGTTTCAAAAGCTATTGATTCTCCTTCTAAGTATTTTTCGAGTATGGTTTCATCAATATTGGCAATGCTTTCAATAATTTCCTCGTGTTGGGTGCTTTTACTCCATAAAAGTTGGATTGAGGCTTCATTCGTTTCTTCGTGCATTGGCTTCTGAAGCACGGCAATATGTGGGGTGAGCTCTTTTTTGATTTCCTGAATAACCCTTTCCACATCAGCGCCAACACGATCTATCTTGTTGATGAAGATGATGCTGGGTATTTTGTGCTCTTTTAAGGCGCCAAAAAGTGTTTCGGTGTGAGCCTGCACTCCTTCAACAGCAGAAACAATAAGGACGGCGCAGTCTATCACACGCATGATACGTTCCACGTCGCTAGCAAAATCAACGTGACCGGGAGTGTCAATAAGGTTTATTCGTGTACCTTTCCACTCAAACGAGGTATTGGCCGAGCGCACCGTTATTCCCCTTTCTTTTTCTACTTCAAGGAAATCGGTTTGTGCCGTGCCTTTGTCTACGCTGCCCAGTTGATTTGTTTGCCCGCTCAAGAACAGGAAATTTTCTGTAATAGTAGTTTTGCCTGCATCTACGTGTGCCAATATGCCTATGTTCCTGGTTTGCCCGCTCATGCTATTTAATTTTGAAGGGCAAACTTAGTAAAATTTAGGGATTTATATAAAGTAGAAGCAGAACTTACTTTTTCTTTTGGCAGGATTACCTGGTAATATCCTTAGCGAGAGAATTTTTCCAATAAAAATAGCAAGATGGCGGTAATTTTTTAGTTTATTTATGCTAATAAAATTAGAATTCTTATTATATTTGCTATAAAGATTTAATACCATGAATTACCTCGGACAAAACATAAAATACCTGCGCAAGCAAAAAGGGCTTACCCAAGAAAAAATGGCCAACAAACTTGGGATTACACGTTCTCTTGTTGGGGCTTATGAAGAAGGCCGTGCAGAGCCGCGATTACAAACACTCATGAATATGGCCCGTTATTTCAAGGTAAGTATTGACAGCTTGCTGAATACTTGCTTGGACAATGACGAACAAAAACTTTATGAAAATGACCTTGAAGGCGATAAGTTGCGTATTTTGCCGGTAATTGTTGATAAAGAAGACAAAGAATTGAGCGTAATTGTCCCGGTAAAAGCTTCTGCCGGCTACACTAAGGGATATGGCGATATCGATTACATAGAATCATTGCCGAAATTTCCATTGCCTTTTCCTGAACTTTCCCCGGGAAAGACTTACAGGCTTTTCCAAGTGGAAGGCGATAGCATGTTGCCTGTGCCCGAAGGGGCATATATTATTTGTGAATACCTTCAAGACTGGAACCTTATCAGGAATGAACAACCATACATCCTGGCCACGAGAAATGAAGGGATTGTTTACAAAAGGGTTGTCAGCAATTTGCAAGACGGCCAACTGGTGCTAAAACCGGATAACCCTTCTTACAAGGCTTATACCATAAACGTGGATGAAGTGCTCGAAATATGGAAAGCTTTGGGCTATACCTCGTTTGAATTACCGGATGGCGGTGGGCAGCAAAATGATCTCTCCTTAGAAAAAACTGTAATGCAACTGATAAGCGATGTTGAATACCTTAAAAGCAAATTGGATGACAGACAAGCGTAGCATATTGCACATGGATATGGACACTTTTTTCGTGTCGTGCGAGCGCCTGCTCGATAGCCGGCTTAAAGCCAAGCCAATCCTTGTAGGTGGTACTAGCGATAGGGGAGTAGTAGCTGCATGTAGCTATGAAACCCGGAAATTTGGTGTGCACTCCGGCATGCCTATGCGAATGGCTAAAGACCTTTGCCCCGAGGCTATTGTCATTCACGGTAACCACAAGATGTACTCGGAATGTTCGCATGCTGTTACAGAAATTATCCATGAAAAAGTGCCGCTGTATGAAAAATCTTCTATTGACGAGTTTTATATTGACCTTACCGGCATGGATAAGTTTTTTGGGTGCATGAAACTGGCCTCGGAGATACGGCAAAAAATTATAAAAGAGACCGGCTTGCCTATTTCTTTTGGATTATCAGAGAACAAAACGGTTTCTAAAGTAGCAACCGGCGAAGCTAAGCCCAATAACCAGTTGAGGGTGGATTATGGTTTTGAGAAACCCTTCCTTGCCCCATTGTCAGTAAGGAAAGTACCCATGATAGGGCAGAAAACCTATAGGTCGCTGCGCAATCTTGGCGTAAGCAAGATTAAAACCCTACAAGAGATGCCTGTAGAAGTTATGGAGCGGGTATTTGGCAAAAATGGATATTTTATCTGGAAAAAAGCCAATGGTATTGATAATACGCCGGTAATACAATATTCCGAACGAAAATCCATCTCTACAGAGCGTACTTTTGAACGCGATACCATAGACGTGGTAAAACTGGAAAGCATCCTTACCGCTATGACCGAACAACTTGGCTTTACTCTGCGCAAGGACAACAAGCTTACTGCTTGCGTGGCTGTTAAATTAAGGTATTCCGACTTTAATACCTATACCCAGCAAAAGAGAATTCCTTATACCTCTGCTGATCACATTCTTATCCCTATCGTGAAAGATATCTTCAAAAAATTGTATTCCAGGAGGCTGCTGGTAAGGCTAATAGGTGTGCGGTTTTCGCATCTTGTAGGAGGGAATTACCAGGTGAACCTTTTCCAGGATACAGCAGAGTTTATTCGTTTGTACCAGGCGCTGGATAGGATGAAGAAGCGCTATGGCCCCCGTGCCGTTATGCGCGCCGAGGGAATGGATGTGAAAAAAGTACGCAGGGGTGGAAATCCTTTTAAAGGCTTGGAAATGCTGACATGAAAGAAATATACTCCCTAGTCATTACGAGGCAAACATACAGGCCGGCCAAGGTTTGTATATTTGCCGAAGTAATCTCCCGGCTACTTGCGGCGCAGTAAACAAAACCCTTGAAGCGGTTGGTTTTTATTGAGTTATTGAGAGATGGAACGAAGCAACGATGGAGCGATTGAACGATTGAACGATGGAACGAAAGCGAAAATCCCTTCAAGCGGTTAAGCTCAAGCGGTTGGTGATCGGCTACTTGCAGCACAGCAAACAAAAAACCTCATATTTAAAGCAATTAAATACGAGGTTTTTCAAAGATATAATAAAAAAACTACTTCTCCTTATTATCCAGCATAAACTTGATAGGAATGTTATACTTGGTGTTAACAGGTTTATTACTTTGTTTGCCGGGCTCCCAGTCAGGCATGTTCCTTACTACCCTCAAAGCTTCGTTGTCGCAAGCTTCATTAAAGCCCCGCAAGAGTTCAACATCATCAATGCTACCGTCTTTCATCACGGTGAATGAAATGAAAGATGTGCCTTGAATCCCATTTTTCCTGGCTGACTCGGGATATTGGATGCTGCTTGACAGGTATTTGATCAACTCATCCTTACCTCCCGGGAATTCAGGCATAACTTCCACCACAGTGTAAACGGGTTCATTTTTAACATCTTCAATTTCAGTGGCTTGTTGGTTGCCCGGTTTTGATACCGTTTTTTCAGTAGCTTTTTGATTTGTGTAGTTTTTATCGCTTGTGTCTTTCTCCGAACAAGCAATAAAGGCGAAAACAACTAAGCTTAAAACAAAAGCTGCAATTGTTTTTGCCCCTCCGAATTTTGAATGTTTGTTTTGTACAATCATTTTTAACCTCCTTTTAATAATTGATTGATTGAAATTATTGGCCAGCGAAAAAACAGGAATTCCGGCAGTGGTGTTTACCAATACCTTCATATAATTGTTTTTGCCGGTTTTCTTTATGGATTCTTGGTCAGCTTGGTACTCATGAACCATCCCCAATTCTTTCCTGAACCACCATGCTAATGGATTAAACCACGAAGCAATGAGGAATAGTTCGGACAGCAGCTTATCTGCTGAATGAATTTTTCTTACGTGCACAAGCTCATGTTGGATAATGGTTTGGAGCTTTTTGTCTCGAATATCTTCATGAACAAAAATGTACCTAAAAAATGAAAAAGGCGTGGGAATTTTACTTGATGAGATCAGCTTATAACCCTTTTGCCTTTTAACTTTGCTTTCTTTAAATATCTTGGAAAAAGAAATGAGTTTAATAATGAAAATTACGGTTAAGATCGTCAATCCTGCCAGGTAGGTAATAAAAATTGGATTCCAACCGGCTGTAGTGTATTGTTTTATGTTTCTGCCTGTGGCGTAAATATCAATAGGTTGAAGTAGGTATCGATTAAGTGCATTTACCGGCTCACTAACAGGATTTGTAATGTTGAAACTTATAAAGGGTAGCGCTAAAGCTGCTATCATACTTATAATTATGAAACTTCGATTTTTTCCAAAATCATTGTTGTTGCGTAGTAGCAGTTTGTATACTAAAAAGGCAAACACCAGGTATAATGACGACTTTACGATAAATTCCAGCATATCCATGGCATTATTGTTTTTTTTGTTTTTCTATTTCTTTATCTATAATTTCTTTTAGCTCAGTTAGTTCTTTGAGGCTAAGTTTCTCTTCATGAGTGAAAAAAGAAACCAATTTTTTGTAAGAATTACTGAAATAATTGCTGACAAAATTTTTCAGGTATTTTTTTGAATACTCTTGCTTGTTGATCAAGGGGAAATATTCATGCGTTTTACCATAAGCTTTGTGGCCAACAAAACCTTTCTTTTCCAATATCCTTACGATGGATGATACGGTGGTATAGGCAGGTTTGGGCTCGGGTAAACGGTCCATTATATCCCGTATAATTCCCTTTTTTATCTCCCATAGCGCCTGCATGATCTCTTCTTCTGCCTTGGTTAATTTTTTCATAACGATAATGTTTTATGCAAAAATAATAATTATTTAGTTATATAACTAATTTTTTAGTAGATTATTGTAACATTTGATAATTATTTTTAATTGAATAATAACTATCTGTAAATGAGTTTTTTAGGTAAGAATTTCTTTTCCAGTTTAATTTTCTAAAAATCAAGGCTCAAGGAGAAATAGAATATTGGGTTTAGGATAATGCCATCTTCAATACCCCAGGCATAGTCAGCTCTAAGGAAATACCCAAGCAATCTTGTGCGGACTCCAAAACCATAGCCATATACAATGGGATCGCGGAGATTGTTGATGTTTACCCTGATGGGGCCATTAATCACTTCTTTGTTATATAGTGAGTTATCAGGTGAATATGGGTCAGGGCCTGTCCAAGCAGTACCAACGTCTCCAAATCCTACAACCTGGAAGTTCCTTATCATATCGGATTTTATGGGTTTATTGATGAAATAGCTGAATACAGGAAGCCTCAATTCGCTGTTTACAAGGGCAAAACTGTTTCCATTCCTGATGTTTTGCGAAAATCCGCGCATATTTGTTGCAATGGTTTGGTAAGCCCAGTTTATATCCTGGTCAATCGGTGTGTCATTATTAAATGTTTCAATCCTTCGGCTTAAATTGATCCAGTTATCAACCCCACCCATGTAATAAATTAATCTTTGACTGCCTAATGAAGTGCTGGTAGCGAACCTGTTAGCCCATATAAAGTTTTTGTGTATCTGCTGGTAATTCCTGAAATCAGCTCCCAATACAATAAGGTCTGATAGTTTTTCATCAATTTGCTTGTAGTATTCTGTAAATATTTTTGCCCTGGAACCAAAATAGATGTTTACTCCCCTGTTGCGTGTATCATCATATACAATTTCGCCAATAAGTCCTGTCCAATTCTTGAAAGTAGTGGGTTGGGTGAGGTTTCTATCATCGGTGGCAAGAGTAACGGCCTTGTCATTTCTATAAAGAATAGAGCCTCTTATGCTGATCACTTGGTCAAAAGGCCATTTAAGGCGGTATCTTACTTCATGCGATTTGTGATTTACGATAGAATACCCGTCAAAACTATCAAATCCTCGCCTGTAAAATACATATTGGTTATCAAGCCTGTGCTTCAAGTTATCAACACTGAGTAAGTATTCATTGTTTTGAAGGTCTCCTGATATCCTAACACCACCAGTAACCCTGTAATCTTCAAAAAGGTCGGCAATACCGAGTTTGATGAAGCCGTTGAAACCGGGGTTAACGAAATTGGGTTGAGTTCCGCCTGTGTAAGGCTGGTACATCGTATTTAAAAAGCTGAAATCTACTTGGCTGATAAGTTTATTAACATTGAACTCTAAATTGTAATTTCTTTTCTTGCTTAGTTTAAAATCATTTCCTTTAGTATCATTTTTAGCTAAGGTCGTGTCACGTAGTTTAATGGAGCCTTGTTTTTTTCGTTTATCTTCATCGAACCTGTATTCATCAATATCGATTTTGTCATCCTCTTCCTTTTTTTTCTCTTCTTGATAAACATTTACAAAACGCTTTTTCTTTTCTTTTTCCTCAAAAGTTTTATACTTTGCTTGCTCTTTTATTTTCATTCCAGGAGACAAGACGGTTTCCCTGTAATAAGTTGGTTTAAGGTTGGCTTTTTTTAGGGCATCTGCTGGAATATACCTCTGCACACTCATTTTATATTCACCTTCTTTATAAAAAATGTTTGCAGTTTTCCTGGCAAGCATGCTAACATCATGGGTTTCAATGTTGCGGGCATAATTTGTAACCGGTTTTGTTGTTGTTGAATACTTGTAATGCGTAATGGTATCAATAAAACTGATAGAGCTGTCAAGCATGCCAATATACCGGTTGTAAACCCCGTTTTTATCACTCAAGAAGGTAATGTATTTGTTATCATATGGAAGGGGTTCTTTTTCCGTAGCGAATTTAGTATCGGTAAACTTAATTAATTTCGGGTTTTTTGTCGGGCTGAATAAGTAAAGGTCGAAATTATCTTCCATCAGGGGAACGTAATCCCTGTTAAATTCGGTATCAAGATTGGCATTTGGCCTGTTGGATGAAAATACGATATCACCGTGTTTATTAATAAAAACGGGGTCTCTATCATCATAGGGATCGCTGGTGATAGCTTCGTAACTATGTGCTACCAAGTCGTATTTGTAAATATCCGATTGCCCTTTTCTAACTCCTGAAAATACTAAATGCCGTCCATCAAATGAATAAGAAAAATCGGTGATCTTATCAAAATGAAATAATTCCACCTTGTCAAATAGCTTTACCTTTTTTGTGTACATTTTATAGTAATAAAGCATTATACTCCCTTTTCTTTCAACCATTATGGAAAGAAGCCTGCCTGTGGGATGCCATTCCAGCATTGGGTATGACCGGTCTATTTTCTGGTCTAATTTATACCCCGCTTTCATAATGCATTTCTTCTTATGGGTAGCCAAGTTATATATCCAAACTTTATTTTTACCATATTCGTTTGTTGTATAAGCTACATGATTACCCCTAGGACTCAGCTTGATCTCATCATAAATTCTTGTAGATTTGATCCTTTTTAATAAATGCTTGCTTGGAATGCTGTCTTGGTTTTGTATGTCATCATAATACTTATCCCTGTAAAAATTTTTCCATTCTATAAGGATGTTTTCATAAGAAATACCCAGTACATATAAAAAACCATCTTCTATATCCCTGCTCATCATCGACATATATACAATATTGGGGACGGTATAGGTGCCATATTTCTCTTCAACGAAATGCCAGATAGAATGTCCTGCATTGGTAGCGTCAGAACCGGTTAAACTGCTAAACTTTTCATACCTGCCAGATAATATCCCATCTTTAGTAATGTTGTCCATATTGGTGTTCCAACCTTCAGCATAATACTGCATAAGTCCTTGAAGATACCATTCGGGAAAAGCTATCAAAGCAGAGTTTTTAACCATAGCGCCTAACTGGCTTCCAAACATCATTTGATTGAGCATGATCTGAACAATCCCGGCTCTTATTTGAGCTTCAAAATCTGAATGGTCGCCATTAAAATATAAAATTACTTTGGTGCCAACAATATGGGTAACTCCACCAATGTTGTATTGATCATCGCTTAAAAGTCCAATATTACTTTCTTTAAGATCGGATAGTTTGTTATAAACAATAAATTGAATGGGATTATCCAAGGCAAAATCCATCCTATTTTCCATTTGTTCAATGATCTTATCGGCATACTTGGCTGTATGGATAGCTAATTTTTGTCCACCCCGGTAAAAATAAACATTGTATTTTTCAAACCTGTAGTGAGACCAGAAAAAGTCGTGAAACTGCACCCTGTTTTTTCCAAACTGCATTTGTAAGCCGCTGTAAAACTGTGCTTTAATAGGAGATGGTAGCAGGAATAAACACGAGAATATAACAAGCCCTCTTAGAAGCCTAGCATATTGCTGGTTTTTTTTGTATGTGGGTTTACTTGTGTTTCTCATTAAGGCTATGCCTTTTTTTTAATAACGCTAAAATATAAAATTATTTCTTGATGTAGCATGTATGTTTTTAGAATAACTCACCTTGCTTCCCTTGATCGTTTTTTCTCTGCCTTGCCCTTGTATTTCCCATTCCTTCTAAAGCAATTTCATCATATAGCTCATAATCGTATTCCTTAACAATTCTTTGTCCTGTGGGTTTTAAAAGTTCCATTTGGTTTTCCCTGGGATTTTTTATTTTCGGTGAAACCGGGTAAGCATTCATATTTTCGGCTTTAAAAGGTTGAAGCATGGCAGTAATTTCATTTAAAGGTGTATCACCCGAAATCCAGGCTTTTTCATCTTCTTTCTCTAATATTACCGGCATTCTCGGGTGCTTGATTTTTTGCAAAAGATTGTTGGCAACAGTTGTTATAATGGCAAATCCTGTAATATATTCCCCAGTTTCCGGGTTTTTCCATTGATCCCATAGCCCGGCAAAAGCAAAAGGACGTTCTATATTTTTTTTATAAATAAGATACGGCTTGCTGAGTTTTTCTTTTTCTGGGCCTTCATAAAAAGCATCAGCTATAATAAGGCATCTTTGAGAGCGAATAGGTTTCCTGAATACGGGTTTTTTGATGATTCCTTTGGCGCCTGTATAAGTTGGGTTATTCTCTTTATTATGATCGCCTTCTGCACGTGCATTGATGACCATAAAACTTTTTTTTGACCAAAAAGGAGTAAGCCCAAACCGCAAAAAAGAAAGTTCCGATGCTTTTTCATTGGTGATAACCGGGGCATATTGTCCTGGCGCAATATTAGCAGAGGGTTTGTAGTTACCGGGTTCTGGTGTGGTTATATTGAACCTTTTTTCTATTTCTTTTAATTTGCTTATGGTAACGTATCGTCCACACATAGTATTTAAAATTCAGAATGATATACAAATTTAATGCAAAATCATGAAAAATGCTAAAATTCTTTGTTAAATGGGGGGGGGGTGATGTGGTAATTGGTTGATTGGTTAATTGGTGGATTGGTTGATTGGTTAATTCGTTGATTGGTTGATTGGTTGATTGGTTGATTGGTTGATTGGGGTTAATTGGACGAACGAAAGAACGCAAGAACGATTGAGCGAAAGAGCGATGGAATGATTGAGGGAATGTGTTAATTTGTTAATGAGTGGATGAGTTAATTGGTGAATTGGTTGATTGGTTAATTTGTTAATGTGTGGATTTGGTGGCCAGTGTGGGAATTCAGAAGTCAGAAGCTTGGCAGGGTCTTTTTCCTGTATCTGGTATCCGGTATCTGGTAATTTCTTCTTGAAAGTTAGCTCCTTAATAAATAATCAATAATTAATTGAAAAGTCCGGCATCTTAATTGAAAAATGAATCATGTTTAATCAGTAAAGAAATCATAATTAGCATTTTATAAAGCACATTAAAAATTTTTTAAAGAAATATTTGCTAATACGAAATGTTTCGTATATCTTTGTACGAAGTAATTCGTAATTAAAAATTAAAATTGAAAGTCATGAAAAAGAAAAATGTATTGCTTATTATTGGCGTTGCTATCATTATTTCAGCAACAGGCTTGTTATCTTATGGTTTTGTTATGGATTCGCATAACTTGGCATTCCCGGTACCTGCTAAGGTCATGGAGAAATGCTCTAATGAACCTTCATCACAGGATGATGTTCCTGATACAAGTTTTAATTATCATTGCAAAAAGAATCTTACTATTAACAACAATTTGATTACAAGAAAGTTTCTTGATAAGGACAATGGAAAGGAACACGTGTTAAAAATGAAAGTGAAAAACGGTAAGGTTGAAGAATTATTTGTTGATGGAAAGAGAATCCCAAACGAAGATATGGAAAAATACCGGCCATTGATAGATGAAACCTTTACAGAGGTGAAAAGGGCAGAGGAAGATATTCGTGAAGCAATGAAAGATTTAGAGGATTTGGACAAAGAAGAGCTTCGTAAAGAAATAGAGGAAGCCATGAAGGATATTGAAGAAATTGACATGGATGAAGTTAGGATAGACTTGGAAGAGGCTAAAAGTGATATTGAAGAAGCAAAAAAGGAGATTAGGAAGGAGCTTAACAGGGAAAGCATTAAAAAGGAATTGGAAGAAGCCAGGAAAGACATGGAAGAATGTGAATATGAAGGTATGGAGATAGCCATAGATGCATCTTTTAAAGCCATAGAGAATATTGACTGGGAATTGATTGCTCAATCCATAGAATTGGGGATGGAAGGAGCCATGCAAGGAGTAGAAATAGCTTCATCTGAAGCCATAAAGCAAGGAGTTGAAGCCGGGATGAAATCCATAGAAGCCATAAACTTTGAAGAGATCAATAAAGAACTGGAGAAAGAGTTGAAGGAGATTGAAGAACTGGGTATTGAATAGTAGGAATTGTCTCTAAAAGGTTTTGCATGAAGGTGTCCAGAAAGTGAAGGGGTGAGTGGTTTTCATAGAATCCTGGAAAGTTTAATGTTAGTAAATTTGTTTATTAATAAACTCACCCCTTCACTAAATAATTGTTTTTGGGACTTAATGAACAGCCACATTGTTATTGGATTAAAAATTAAAAACATAACTTACCCATGGCAAAACAATGCTAATCTTAGAAGGGGAGGTTAGAAAGCCAATGTCTAAAGCATGTTTTTTGCCGAAAAACCGAATACCGTATATCCCTAATATTGTATTTCCTTTGGCTTCAATATCCTCAATATTGTCAATATCAAATATTGATTTGGGGATTGTTTGGTTTTCAGCTACTAAAGCAAAATTCTTGCCAATTCTATGCATACCTGACAAAGAAAAAACAGGCATGGGATGGAAATTGAGTTGTTTTTCATGTTGGATATAAAAAGCTTGGCCTGCAGTAAACGAAATATTCGATTTAGAGTTTCCATAAGTAAAAGCACCATATCCATAACCACCGCAACCTTGATTATGAAACCCTCCCATCGTGATACCACATCCAACATGCATGTTTTTAGCTATTTTGGTACCCACCTTAGGAGCAAAAACCCATATTGGGATACCACCTATTGTACTAAATATTTCGGAACCTGCGCCTAACGTGATGTTATCAGTTATTCCTATATAACCAAAGTTTAAGAGCCCGTATATATTTTGGTAATATCCTTTCCACTGATCCAAAGTTATTGCTGAATTCCCGAAGAAATAATAACGTGTGTCATTCACATTTTCAAAAGGATATTTACTGGTAGTGCTATCAAGATGTATCTTTTCTACTTTTGATTTTTGAATGCTTACCTCCTTGCTTCCTGTTTTCAGCAATATTTCTTCATTGGTGACCTTTTTAATTTCACCATGGTATTCATCACCGTTTTTCATCACAACAATCACTTTTTTACCTTTTTCAAGTGTATCTGTCTCAACTTGTGCAAATGATTGAATGGAAGCAAATAAAATTACAGCCAACAATTGAATCTTTTTGTTTAATACAATCATAATATTGGTTTTTTAATGGGTTTATATTTTCTGTACTTTTCAATGCAACAGGTTATTTCATTAATTTTTAACTAAGATATATTAATGAAATATGCATAGAAAGCATAAGATGGTGGACTTTAGATATTCCGTGCTGAAATGCTTTGATTTACGAATGAAATGATTCTATTCTCCTATGATAAGCATTAAGGTAAGTTGGACAATTATTTCAAAACCACACCCCACTCCGCTACAAAGAAACCTTCGCGTTTGAAATCTACGATCATATTGGGCTCAGGGAGTTCTTCATAAGAATAACAGCCTTTAATGGCATAAAACAGCCGTTGAACGTTATCGGGGTTCTTATTCAATCGTAATTCAATACATCGTTCAATCATCGCTTTATCTTGGGGATATATCTTGTAAAAATCGTAGTCTTTTAGCCGTGGAACCCAATAATCTGTAAAGTCAGTGATTTCTTGGCCTTTGAAACCATATTGGGCTAAATTTCCTGTAAAAAAAGATTGGAGTTTGGATTTTTCTATGCACCAACCTTTTTCGTATTGGTAAGTATCAGGATGTTTGCTTTCGTAGAATAAAAACCTGTAGGTGCTATCTATCAAACCGGTGGTATCAATATATACTTCCCAGCCATTTTTATATAGAGGTTCTGATTCTGTCACCCTGCCTCCAAGCGGGAAATTAAGCTTTACTTCTACAAACATACTTTGTGTAGGATAAAGATAAATGTTGGGCTTATAATCATGTATACTGGAGTCATTTTCTTCTTTGTCATCATCCGGGTCGCAACTATAAAAGGGATTGCAAAGAAAAATGGAAAACAATAGCATAATTACAATGGAAATAGCCGGTAAGTGGTCTGTTTTTTTTAGTTTCATAGTAGTTTTTTTATTCAAAGATGATAAATTTTTAACAATGGTTGCTTATAATATTTTTTATTTCTGTAAGCTTTTTTGAGCTTGATGTGTTTAATAGACTATTAATGAGTAATTTGTGAAGAGTTGTTTTTTGCATTTTACCTGGATGAACCAGTTAACGGTAGGATTTTTCCAGTTAACGGTAGATTGAATAACCATTAAAATATAATTGAATTTTAATTTACATATTCTTCCAAGTATTTTATCTTTGTGTTTCCCAAAAAAAACTTACCAATGAAAAAATCAACTGCCTACTTTTGCCTTGTTATAGGATTTTTAAACCTTTTTACTTGGACCTATTTGCTGGTAAATAATAAAGTTCCCGGTATGGACAAAGAACTCTTAGCTTTTGTTTTCCATTGGATATCTGAATTCATCACAGCAGTATTGCTTATCGTTTCCGGTGTTATGATCTTGAGGAATAATCGTATGCGGCGCTATATGTTCTTTATTGCATCTGGGTTCTTATTAAACGCTATCAACGGGGCTTTTTGGTATTACTTGGCCAACTTCGACCCGTTTCTATTTATTATGATGGTTGTGATATTGATTTTTACCCTTTTGTTTGCCGGTCTCAATTATAACAATTGGAAACATCTGCTATTTCTTGCCTTGGGTTTTTGTGTTTATGGCGAATTGAATATCCTGGGCGATGCCGTTATAGCCAACAAAGCTTCTTTACTAATAATGATCATACCCATGATGGCGCTTACTACCATAGCATTGATCATTTTCTACCTTAAAACTATGGAAAAGGTTAGGGCGCAATAAAAGGGAAATGAATATATTTTTAAAAAGAGATAACTGCAAACCCAATAGACGTTTCACTATCATCCTTAACAAGCGTTTCTAACTTAAATACTATTACTTTTTTTAATCCTATTCGATATTTCGGTAATTATATCAATAAATTTATCTAAAGTACTATTTTCAATGTGATTATCAATCATCCATTTCAACTCATTAGCCCCAAGGTACCCAACTTTTTTATTAAAAACATTCAATTTTATAATCTCATTTTTATAAAAATTGATCAAATCATCGTCTTTGTCTTTAACTTTTTTCTCAATTTGTGTAAATCCTGTAATTATTGATTGTTTATATGGGCAATTTGGTGGGTATCCAAAAAATATCCCGACCAATTCATTATCTAATGAGACGTTAAAAGAAAATCCTTTCACTCCCCATCGTAAGATGATACCTTTATTATTAGCTAACTCAAATATTTTGTTAAATACTGGCTTTCCATATTTATCAATACTTTTAAAAAATGTATCTTTATCTGTCTTTTGACTTGGTGCGCTTTTTGTTTGTTGTTTTATATAATTCTCTTCACCAACTATAAAATCACTTGATATAATCTTATTACCTGAACTATCAGTAAAATATTTAAATTCAGCACAGTACACTTCAATTCCTTTTTTTCTCAAATACAAAGTTGTTTGTCTTACATCAGGGGTGATTTCTTGCGCAATAATCAAGAGTTTCATTGACTTGTTCCATGATATGTTTTGAACGTTTTCATTATCATTGAAATATTCAGAATGATAATCTTCAAGGTTTGCTTCATCTCCAGAATATTGTTGATAAATTTCATTTAATTGTTCGTAATCAAGATTGTCAATATATGAAGCATACTCAAGTAATTGAGCAAGAGATTCCCTGGGTGTTTTATTTCTTTTAAGCTCAATTACAATCGTATTTCCATGATTGTCTACACCAAGTAAGTCAATCGAAGTATTCAAGTTTGTAACAACCTGTCTACCAATTAATAAAATCTTGCTTTCGCTAAAAAAGTAATCTGGATTTTTTTCTAAGAGGTCTTCCAAATCTATCTCCTTATTTTCATGATGAAAGCTTTCTTCTTTGAATTGGACAAAACGTCCTTTTTCGTCAATTGTGTATAATTTCATGTGAGCAGATTTTTTCTCATTAATTTATTGTTACCCAAATTGAGCGATTTTCGCTCACGATAAAGAAATTGTATGCTTTTCACCTC
>CAZJDA010000007.1:0-106055 GCA_964544705.1 uncultured Bacteroidales bacterium | reverse complement strand
TTTGGATTTTACCACAGTATCTTCAAGGGTTGGGTTAATAAATAAATTCCTGCTACATTAGATAAAAAAACCTTGAAGGGTTGCCTCTCTGAACATCCGTACTACGGGTATGTAAACATATTGCAGTACATTCAGCAATTTTCCTCAAAGTTGGTAAGTTAAGCCGTAGTGCGGATTGCCACCTGCACTTCTCACCCACACACTCAACTACATCCACCGTTACTTCGACCCGCCACGGCGGAGAGACGTATCTGCCCTATGGCTGAAATCTCCTTGCTGCATACAACTCAGCAAACAAAATATTCAAACCACCAGCGCAGGAGAACGCAGGGAGAATGCTCCTGGAAACCTCTTCAAGGGCTAGTGTTCAATCCATGATTTCTATTCCCACTGTGCCACAACTACCCATTGACCCTGGTTCCTGGCGTGGATGGTTGCGTCGTACATAGCCTCGCAATTTACAGCCGGCATGTAATATTTCCCGGCATAACTGGCATTCAACATTACCTTAAAGGTTTTGGTTTTGTATTCTCTTAAATCAAAATACGTGTAAACCCTGTCGTCGCGTATATCTTGGTAATTAAAGAATGACGATGTTTGTGACGAACTGAAATCATCCATCCTGGTATTATGAATTTCCCAACCGGAAGGGAAAATCTGTGTAAGCGCCATCTCCTTGTAATCTCCCATAATCCCCGGGTTGGTTACGGCTACGTGGGCAACAAAATCAGTTCCTTGTTCAATCCTTGCCGGGTTTATCGTGCCGCCGGTAGTAGTTGTATATTTTATGGATAATTGCAAATTGCTGAATGAAGCCTGCTCCTGCCCGGCAATAGGCGTTCCCTCAAGAATTACCCTTGCATATAGCATTCCTTTGCCGGTATTTTCTATTTTCACCTGGCCATTACCGGTGGATGTTATGTCAAATTCTTTTTGTACAAGCGGGATTTCCGTCAGTACATCAATAGACTTGCTGTTATCGATGCTATAAGTGAATTTGATTTGCTTAGACATGTCTTCTTCCTTGATGAATTTTGCCATAGCTATTAAGCAGTAAGCAGTGGTTTGTGTACTAAGCCACCTGCTTGAACTCAACTTTTCTGAAATTTGCTTCACAAGCATGGCGCCTTTGGAGCGCATATCCATCATGCTAATGGTTTCCAGTATCATGGCCTTGTCGCGTGTGCCTGAACCGTAAGTGTAGGATAATTCTCGATAATCTTGAACTTCCGTTGACAAGTTCGTTATAATGTTTTTGGCAATACTTGCTTTGCCTGCCAACTGGTAAGTCGCTGCCAGTCTCCATTGGGCTTTAAAAGACACACCTTCCATTTCCCTGAGTCTATTCATAGCGCCAAGTTCAGGTTTCCCGGCAATGGCAAGTGTGTATAAACGATAGGCTTGAATGATCTCCGTGTTATAATACCTATTTTTTGTACCGCTCCATCGCCTGGCTTGCTTGCGCTGATGCTTGACCCATTTACGTTTCATTCCTCCGGGGAGCGTATAACCTTGTTTTTCCGCTTCCAAAATAAAATGCCCTGCATAGCAAGTGCCCCAAGGGTCGGATTCGTATTTACCCGGCCAATAAGCAAAACCACCATCCGAGGTTTGAAATTTCACCAAACGTTTCATAGCGGCTTTTACATTCTTTTCGATCATTGTTTTAGTGTTGGTGTTCACATCCATCAGCTTATCCAGGTATAATTGTGGAAATACAGCCGAGGTTGTTTGCTCAACACATCCATGAGGGTAATTGAGTAAAAACTTGAGCCTTCTGCCCAGGTTTAACGGCGGAATGGACGAAACTTCTATCATACCGGTATTTGTACCTTTCATCCCGATAGGTTCATAATCCGTGATCCATGTATTACCACTTTCTATAACGGTATCAATGGTGGTTACCATGGGTGGGTTTGGATTTCTTACGTCAATTTCAATATCATGTTTGGCCGTTTCGCTGCCGGATTTGGCCAGCATTTCTACTTCGCCAATTCCAAGCGCTTCTTTAACTTTAAGTTTGAAGTATACAACTTGGTCGCCGGTTTTATTGAATCTGATATTTTTTGACGACTTGCCCAATACTTTGAATTTGTCGTTGGTTTTGATGCTGATATTCACGTTCCTGATTTTTTCTTCCATGGCAAAAACCGTGATTGGGAGGTTCACTTCTTCTCCCGGCCCAATCACCCTGGGAAGGGTTCCGAGGATCATCAGCGGGTTTCTCACAGGTGTTGTTTCTTCTGTTGAACCGTAAGCGCCGTCATGACCCGCTATCACCATTGTTCTTACTGAACCTACATATTGCGGAATATCGATAACGTGTGTTTGGTCTTCTCCTTTATCCAGTTTGCATGGGCCAATGAACTTCACCATAGGCTTAAAACGGTTGGCTTTGGCGCCTTCCGGCCTCGATGGCATATCGCCGCCGCCGCCAATACTTAGGATGCGTTCTAATTGACCGCCATAAGCGCCCATAACGTAATCATAAAGGTCCCAGGTTTTTACACCAAGGGCTTGGCGAGCATAAAAATGATCCCAAGGTTTGGGTGTGCTGAAACGGGTAAGATCGAGCAAGCCTTCGTCAACAATGGCGAGGGTATAAGTCATAGCTTGTCCGTTCTTTTCTTTTACTTTTACTGTTGCTTGCTTTTCGGGCCGCATAACTTCCGGCATGGATACAACCGGGTGCAAATGCGTTTCAGGGTCTTCCACGTAAATTGGAATAACGCCATACAACCGTATTGGGAGGTCGTTTTCGTTTTGAGCGTGGGGCTGTATCAATGTGATATGAACATACACATTGGGAGCCATTTCTTTGGTTGTTGGGAACTCGAAATGGGTTTCGCCTTTTTTCAGTTGTTGCCAATACGACTGAACCACTTTTGTGCCGCTTTCAATGCTAATAAGCGCTCTGCCTGTAGTAGGACTTGGAATGGTAAGTTTTACCTTTTCTCCAACATTGAATTTTTCTTTGTTGGCGCTAAATGTAAGCATGGAAGCAGCAGTACTGTTATCTTTCGACATGCGTGAAGCCCACCCCGGCCAGTCAATATAAAGGGTTTCCCCTGTGCAATGCCCGCTTTGTTTATCGCATATCCTCACCAGGTAGCGTCCCCACTCGGGATATTCAATTTTAAGATCAAAAATCGCTTTACCGTTCTTTACCCTGAGCTGTTCTTTTTGCAGGGGTTTATGGTAGCTGCTGTTGATATAGTTGCCCAGGTTATCTCCTGACCTGTCCCACCACCAACGCCAGCGAACTTTATAAACCTCCACTTCAAGGTTGTTAGATGAAATGGGTTTGCCCTCCGCGTCAATATTCACGATCTCAATTTTATGAACGCTATCCGTAGAAAGCCTGCCGGTGTATTTATCTCCTTCTGGCGCTTTCATACCAACAAAAGATTCGTAAGGATAATACGGTATGGAAAAACGGTCTATACTGAAATTGCCGCCTTCTTCAAAAGCTTTTATGACAAAATTGGCTGACAAAACACCCGGCGCTGAGCGATTGGTATAAAACTCGGGGTAAATGGTTGCTTTACCGTTTTCATTGAGCCTGCTGTCAAAAATGGTTTGGGTTTCCGGGTAGAAGCTCCGGGCAGGATCATTAAAAATATAATCTTCGTAATTCTTGAATTTTGCATACGCTTTATTAAGGGTAACATCAACTTTGGTCTTTAGGTTCCTGCCAACAGCCCCGTGAAGCCATTTTACCGTGAGTATGCCTTTTTCATTCCTGTCGGCGGCTGTGAGTTTGTCTTTATTGAATTCCAAGTCAATTTTAAGCCTGTTGGGTTTGATGGTTTCTATTTTAATGGTTTTGTAAAAAGTTGCACCCCCAACTTTCACCGTGGCATTATAATTACCCGTAATTGCATCCGGGTCGGTGGCGGCTTTAAAAGCATAAAAACCGGATTTATTGAGTTTTTGTACTTGTTTATTGATGATATTTCCTTTCGGGTTCTTCAGTTCAAAGATCACGGGGTGATGCCCGGGCAATTCCCGCTCTTTGTCTTCCAAGATAAATGTAAGAAATAGTGAGTCGCCGGGGCGCCACACGCCTCGTTCACCATAAATGTAACCGTTAAGCCCTTTCTTTTTGCTGACGCCTGAAACATCAAATTTGCTGAGAGATAATGAAGAGCCGTCGTCCAGCTTTAAGTAGCCTCTTTGTGAATCGTTGCGGGCAATTAAAAGAAAAGCTTTTTCTTTGAGTTTTATGGTGGCTTTTCCGTCATTACCGGTTTCTGTTTCTCCAATAAGTCGTTGTTGATAATTATAAAATTCCAAATCAACGTTATTTATCGGTTCCGTGGTTCTAAGATCGGTGGCTGTAACCAAGAATTCCCCGTTTTCGCCTCTTTTGGCAATAAGGCCGATGTCGGAAGCCAAAATATTCTTGCTTACTTCTCTTCTCCGGCCGTAATAAGCATCTTTGCAGGGGTTTTGCCTGTCTTTATAGTTATAATAGCTGTCGTAATAGTAATAATCGTTATAATAGTCATCATACCCGGTTTCGGAGTAATAATCTTCGGTAATTTCCGATTCCATATCCACCATTTCCACGTCTTTGTCTGTTTTGTCTTCTCCTTGGCAATGATAAAGCGAATACGATCTTTTAAAACCCAGTGTAACTTTATAAATGGCTCCCGGCTCGGCTTCAATAAGGTTGGCAAGGTTTAGGCTAAAACGGTTCCATTGACCATAATCTATGGCATCTTTACTGATAAGAGGCACTTTCTTTTTTAAGACCACTTTTCCAACCCTGCTGAGCTCTCTCGTGCCTTCCAGGTTGTTTACTTGGAGGAATTGCGCTATATTGTCTTCATATATTTTTAAAATGGTAACATCAACAGCTCGCAAATTCACTGCCTTGAAAGGGAAAAGCAAACCACGGGAATTGGGGAGGATAACTCCTTTCCCAACAAGCTCCACGGCAGGTTTGATCTCTTCAAAATTTACCATTTCCGTGTATTGCTGTCCCAGGCGTTTCCCGTCTATGTTTTTTACCTCGGCATATACGGTGATGTTTTGTTGTCCAGTTTGCCGTGAAGAAGTATAAACCCTGATCTCGTTGTCTTCAATAACATAATCCAGTCGCGATTGATTGCCCAGTTTTATCAACCCTTTTAAGTCCTGGTCTTCCATAAGCGGGTCAGAGAATTGGAGTATGGCGCACTGCTCAGGGCTGTGCTCTACACGTGCTTTCATAAGCTTAAAAACACCTAAGGGTGGGATATCTATGTGTTTGCTTCCTTTTTCATCCAAGCCGATGCTTTCCGTGTTCCATTGCAGCTCAACTGTTTCCTTGGTTTTTTTACGGGCAATGCTGTCAACAATAAATTTGTGGGTTTTTGAACCCGGGGAATGTTCCCATTGGATGTTTAGCTTTTTGCCATTCTGGGTGGCTGTGATCACTTTTTCTATGGCTTCGTTATCAGAATAATCGGAAGTGCGTATTGAGCCGGTCAGCTTTTCTTTATCCATCTCGAAAACATCGTAGGGTTTTACGTTTTCTACTTTCATGCTGAAGGTTTGAGCCATGGTTTGGAAAAAGAATTTGAATTTCCTTAGCTCTCTCGGCACGTCCAGGAGGTTGTTCAACATAAATTTCCCAATAAATGGTTGTTTGTATGGGAGTTTTTCATCGGGGATAAAAGCGATGGTTCGGGAATCTTCCCATACGGCTTTTCCACTAATGGAAGGGTTGAATTTGAAAAGCGATGCATCGGCTTCTTTCCCTATTTGTTCTTCTGTAGCATAATCTTGCGCCAGCCTTATTCTTATTTCCGATTCAGTGGAGATAAGCCCTGATGTATAAGCAGAGATATACTGGGCAAAGGCTGGGTTGATCTTGGCCACCCTGGCCGGTGTTTTTCTGCTGTCAACAAGGATGATGGCAATAATGGTAATAACCAGTACGGCGCTGATGAGAATGGTGATGGTTTTTTTATTTTTCACGGCTATTGAATTTAAGGGTGAATAAATCAGGACAATAGAACAAATTTAAAATTTTTATTGGATTTTATTTATTTTTTGAGGGATAAAAGAGAGGTGGTATCGTAAATTTATATGGGAGGTGTATTGTATATATTTATTATAAAAAGCTATTCCAAAGCATGGAGTCGGGAATGCCCTCTTCAGGGCTAACGGCATAATCGCCGGTAATTAAGACGGCATATTTTTCTTGTGCATTTAAATTAACATAACTGCAAAGCAAACATGCAAAGATGAATACCATAGCATAGATTCGTGTTTTCATTTTTTTACTGTTTTAATGGTTTGTAATTTGTTTTGTTTATATATGATTGTTTACATAATCACCACCGACCTGCTAATAGTATGGTTATTGATAGTAATCCTCAATAAATAGATCCCCGGGTTGAGCCTTTTCCCGTTCCCTGTGCGGCAATTCCATTTAAATACGTGATGCCCCGGGCTATCAATAGCATTATAAATCTCAGATATGGGTTCTCCCGTTATTTTATATACATTTATTGTTGTCCTGGATTTATTGTTCAATTGATAAGAAATATGAATAAATGATTTGGCAGGATTGGGGTAGATGTTTATGGAGGATATGTTGTTCAGGGTTTTGTTATTTGTATTCATGCAAGTATCTATAGTATATTTCATGTATAGAATATCGGAATAGGCGCTATTATAATTGCTATTAATAATGAGATGTAATTCATTTTCAGTAGAAATTAAATCATGGGGTTCTGCCCAGGAAGAAGAAAGTAATGTTTCACCGATCCACACCCCATGTGAATTTTTCCTGTTAAACGTTACCATCCATTCATCTCCATATTTTTCCCTCTGGATAATATAAGGTGCGTGGTTAACTATTTCAAGATTTTGATACCAGGGATCCGCCGTGACAAGTTCTGGTTCAGACCAATTGAGCCCGTCTTTATACCTGTACATGGTACTGTCTGCATATAAATTGCCTGTATATGGCGAATTTTGCCGCCAAGCGAAATGTGGATTACCCATCGCGTCAGTTTTGATGTCTGCCCCACCATTATAGGTAACATCAGATATAATAACCGGGAAAGTCCAAGTATTGCTTTGCAAATCAAACTTAAAGTAAGCATAGTTATAATTATATTGAGGCAATCCCGTGTTAATATACCAACCAATACAATGGATATTGTTTTTACTGTCTATAGTAGCTGTTTCCAAATAAATATAATCTTTAAATCCACTGTAGGGAAGATATATACTATCTGACCATGTACCTCCTTCATTAACCCGGTAGCACATTGGATTACTCAAGTAGCTTGAATACCAAAAACAATAAATCCTGTTGCTGTTGTCAATATAAAGTTGGTTTTTCCTTGAATATGATATATCCTCAGAGAGAATTTGGGGTGTAGACCAGTAATGGCCATTATATTGTTGATAATGAATGACCGTTTGAGTAAAATTTGCATCATAATCATAGGTAAGGTGCAAATTTCCTAATGTATCAGCTACTATATGCGGATAAGCAAGCCGTTTATCATTGTTTAAAGAAACATCTATTGGGACACTCCAGCTAACACCATTGTCTTTAGAATACGCATACATTATTTTACTAAAATTATTATCTATTTTATGAGCCCATACGCAGTGTAAAGTCTCATTTTTATCAATAGTTAAATCTGCATATTGGGTGAATTCTCCCGTATCAATATTAGAAATATTAACGGGTTGGCTCCAGGTTTGGGAAAACATGGGAGAAAGGGGCAAAAACAACAATATAAAAGCAAAGAAGCGGGGTTTCATGGGTTGTTATTTTTTTTGGGTAAAGGTATATGAATTTTTTTTTCATAGCAAGAAAAATGCAAAAAAATTAATTATTATCATTATTCTTTTTCCTGTTTTCAAGGGTTTATGATTTTATCAAGAAAAAATGGTAGTAGAAAAACAGGGGATTTGAAAAAGTTCACGAGTAAAAAAATTGTTCGATCACTACAAACGAGGCCGGAAAGCAGAAGAGACTGGTTGCTTTTCATGTTTAAGAGCTGCTAAGGCCACAAAAGGAACAAAACGTAGCGGCCTTGGACTTTTATAATTCGACGAAGATACAATCTTCGCCGAGCTTATGGGAATGCCCTCTTCAGGGCTAACGGCATAATCGCCGGTAATTAAGACGGCATATTTTTCTTGTGCATTTAAATTAACATAACTGCAAAGCAAACATGCAAAGATGAATACCATAGCATAGATTTTTGGCATTCGTGAATCTTTGGGTGAAATAAAAAAGGCGGAATTATATCAATTCCGCCTTTTTTGTTCAATAATATGAATAGATTTTAATAAAATTGCCCCCTGTTGTCTTCAATTTCTTTGCAATCCTGTAAAGCCTTATATGCAGCGTAATTAACACGTTGTTGGAATCTTCTTGCAGCATTTTTCTTTGTAGCTTCATGATTTTCAATCTCTGGAGCATCTATCTTATCGTTAAGTGTAACAACAAATACGCCCCGGTTGCCTTCTATTGCCTTAGACATTTCTCCTTTTTCCATACCTGCAATATAACCCACTACGTTTATTTCCCTGCCTACTTTAGGAATATTTGGTGATTGGAAAGTACCTCTTTTCACTGTATCAATTTCCAAGTTAAATTCAGAAGCAATTTCTTTAAGGTTTGCGCCTTCCTTTATTTTGTTATTGATTTTTTCTTTCAGCACTTGGGCTTTTTTACGTTTAACTACCTGGGGTTTGATCTGTTCTTTAATTTTGATCAATTCCGGGACACCCTTTTTCCTAATGTCTTTAACAGCAGCAACTATATATTGGTTTTGCAGGTCAAAGGCTATAGATACATCACCCACTTTTCTTTCTTCTTCGAAAACCCATCTAATAATCTCTCTTGGGTTTTCCAAACCCGGGATGCGGTTGTCCATCTCTCTTAAATAATCGGAAGTCCGCTTATTAAGCCCTTGCTTGGTTATGGCTTCCCTGAATTCTTCCAAAGTTTTATTTTCGCCTGCAAATTTGCTTGCCTTTGAATATACGTTTTGGAATGTTTCTTCGCTGGGTTCATTGTATCTTTTCACAAAAGCTACTCTTGCTTTCTTTACCGGTTCTTTTTTCCCTGTGATATTAATAATATGATAACCAAAGCGGCTTTGTATTTTTACGATATCTCCTACTTCATTTTCAATGCATGCTTGGTTAAAAGGATATACCATTGTTCCATCGGCAAACCAGCCCAAGTCTCCGTTGTTTTGTGCGGCTGATGGGTCGTCAGAGAATTTTTTAGCTAAGGTATCAAAAGGAGTAAGGCTGTTTTTAGCAACGTTTAACAAACTATCCGCAAGTTTTTCAGCTTGTTTTTTTGTTCTTGTAATATTGCTCTGTTGGGCATTAAAGGCGCCTTGATAGGCAATTAAGATATGACTTGCCTTAATGGAATCGGGCCTGTTCTGGATATCAACCAAACGAGCGAGGGTGTAAGTTTCTTCTTCTTCATAAGGGCCTACCATGGTTCCTATAGGAGCGTTGAACATAATGGAATCAATATTTATAGGTAGTTCGCCTTCTTTAAAAAATGTACTGTCGTATCTTACGTCTGATATCCTGTTCACATAATTCACGATGTTGTCGATAGGTACCGCTTTAAATTCTTTTTCAATCTCCGCAACTTCCTTTTCTATTTTAGCCACGTCTTCAGGAGAGGGTTTAACATCAAAAATCACGTATTCAATAGCCCTTGATTTTTCCTGGTCGTACCTGATCTTATTTTCTTCGTAAAATTCTTCGTAATCCTTATCGGTGATATTAACCGCGGTATCGGCAAGCTTTGAATAAGGATATATAGTAAAAGCATACCTGTAAACATCATTAGCGGCTTTATAATCCTTTTTTGCAATTTCAGAAGGAAGGTAATAACCTTTACTTATTAGGTTGTAATATTTTGTTGTAAGCCTGTCTTTTTTGATCTGTTCTTCTAGGTTAATAATTTGTTGTTGGGCTTCTTTTTCCAGCTTGTCAAAATTATTCCAAATAGAAATTACTCTTTGCTGGTCGAATTGCCCGGTATTGGGGTTGGTAAAATTCCTTACGATATACGGGTGAGGGTTATTACCCCGGATAAGATCATCGAGTTCTGCTTTAGTAACTGTAATGCCAAGTTCATCATATTCATCTTCCATGATGGTTTCTTGAAGGATCATTTCCCAAGTTTGTTTTCTAATCCTGTACATCTCTTCCTGTGTAACCCGGTCTTTTTGTGTATTTTGCTTATAAAGCTCAGCTTGTTGGTCAACGAGGTTTTCAAACTCCATGTAGGTAATCTTTTCACCATCGATTTCTGCAAGGTCTTCACTTCTGCCTCCACTACCAAGGCTTTTCCCAAAATCGCCTAATACAAATGCTGCCAAGGCAACGCCGATTATCGCTATTAATAATCCTGAATACTTTCTTATTGTTCCTATTGCTGCCATTTTATCACAATTTAAAAATTAAACTGCAAATGTATAATAGAATCATTAAATAAAGAAAAAAAGTATAAAAAATAAATACATATAACTTTTTTCTATATTTATTGGTTGGCACATAACGCTAACCAATAAACAAGCATTTCGTTCACTATTTTTTAACCTTATTTTTTTACCTTTGTAAAAAAATTGAAAAAATGGCAACAAATCACAAAATAGTACATGGTGATAGTAGACAAATGGATTTATTACCTGACAAATCAGTCCAATTGGTAATAACATCTCCCCCATATTGGCAATTGAAAGATTATGGTTCTGAAAATCAAATTGGTTATAATGAATGTTATGAAAAATACATTAATAATCTTAATCTTGTATGGAATGAATGCTATAGGGTATTGGAAAATGGTTGCAGATTATGTGTAAATATTGGAGACCAATTTGCTCGTTCTGTTTATTATGGACGTTATAAAGTCATCCCCATACGGACAGAAATTATAAAGTTTTGTGAATCTGTAGGTTTCGATTATATGGGAGCCATTATTTGGCAAAAGAAAACCACAACAAATACTACGGGAGGAGCGTCTTTAATGGGAAGTTTCCCTTACCCAAGAAATGGAATACTCTCTATTGATTATGAGTTTATTTTATTATTTAAAAAACTTGGAACTCCTACGAAACCTGACATTGAATTAAAACAGCAATCTAAAATGACAAAAGAAGAGTGGAAAACCTATTTTTCGGGTCATTGGAATTTTGGGGGAGCTAAACAAGAAGGACATATTGCTATGTTCCCTGAAGAACTTCCAAAAAGACTAATTAAGATGTTTTCTTTTAAAGGGGATACTATTTTAGATCCTTTTATGGGAAGTGGAACAACTTCCTTAGTAGCGCAAAAATTACACAGAAATTCTGTAGGTTATGAAATTAATAAGGACTTTATTGAATTTTCAAAGAAAAAATTGAATATAAAACAACAAGAAATTGATAGTCCAATTTATGAATTTTTAAAAGATGAAGTGAAAATTAATCTGGATGATGAAATTGAAAATCTGCCTTATAAATTTATTGATTTTCATAAGTTTGATAAAAAAGTTGACCCAAAAAAATTACAATTTGGTTCCAAAATAGATAGTAATAAAAATCAACGAGAAAATTATTATTCCGTAAAAGAAATAATCAGCCCTGAACTAATCAAATTAAATAATAATTTGGTTGTTCGCCTTCTTGGGGTTAAACAAATAGAATCAATAAATGGAAAGGCAACTGATTTTCTGATAAAAAAGACAAATGGACAAAAAGTTTTTATGAAATTTGATGATCAAAAATATGATGAAGACAATAACCTTTTGTGTTATTTGTATCTAAAAAACAAGACTTTTTTGAACGCCCACCTAATTAAAGAAGGTCTAGCTAAGCCAGATACATCAATTGAATTTAAATATAAAGAAAAATTTTTAAACCTTAATCAATGACTATTCAACAAATAAAACAGCATATCAGCAATATAATTGCAAATTCAAATGGTCCCATTACTGCTGATACAATATATCTAACATTGATTAATCAAGTAGATCCAGGAAGAACACAAGAAACCATTAGAAAATATTCGTGAAATGGCAAATTCAGGAATATTTTTAATTGATAGCTCTAATAATGGTTACTTTAAAATATCCACCAAGAAGCAAGCTAAGGATGCTATTGACTATTTAGAAAATAGAATCCCTTATTTGCAAGATAGAGCTGGTAAAATTAGAACTACATGGAATCACAATAACCCGGATAATAAAATTTAATTATGGCCAAAGAATGGATTTTAAATAGCGCAATGAATCGTTTCCAACTCAATTTTAAAAGAAATGTTGGGCCAACTTCTGAAAGTATCAGGAAATGTGAGCCAAAATCTATAGATGAGTGGCGTGTTTATTATTTTAAAAATGTTCGATCAAAAGAACATATTGAAGAACTTGGCAAAAAACTCTACATAAAAATCACTGAAGTAATTGATAAAATAAAAAATGAAATTAGTAGGCTGGAAGAATAATCTATCATCAAAACCAGTAATCTTCTTATTCCGCTCTATTTGACAGCTTTTGCAGAACTTAGCAAGTTTAAAGGAATAATGAGGTAGTAGGTTTTAATAATAATACTATCCAAAAACTATCCTGAACAATGCAATATCGTATTATTTTATTTTTCAAAGAAACAAATCAATAAAAAATAATTGAGTGTTCAAAGAAAAAATATTGCACCTTCACAATCACTTTTCAATTTTTTTTGTATTTTTAACATTTCTATCTTGAATAAATAACAGTTTGTCTTTAAATATAAAAATGTAAAGCATGAAAAAAATTGTACTATCTTTCGCATTTTTAGCCATTATTTTCACGGCTACCGCCCAAAAGAGTTGCCTCTTGGAAGGGTTTTTTACCTACCCATCCATCGATAGTTGTAATATTTGCTATTTCGATGAACCGGAGGTATTTAATAATGAAAATCCCTACATCGTTGAATGGAATTTTGGTGATGGCCAAACCTCAACGGAGCTCTACCCTGTTCACGAGTGCACATCGTCAGGAGCATACGAAGTATGTATTACCATTACTGATGAAGCAGATTCTAACTGCTTTTATGTGTATTGTGATTCTGTTTTTATTTATGAGGATATTTCCGTTATTATTTCTCCCTCTTTACCTGATTCAAGCCATATAACATATACAACTACAGTTACCGGTGGTAGCGGTAAATATGATTACCAATGGAATTTTGACCTTCAAGGCAGTTACTATACTGCTCAAGGCCCTTGGCCGGAAATGTCTTATACCTATGCAGAACCTGTGGGGAATAAAATAGCCATGCTTATGGTAGAAGATATAAATTCCTACGGTTGTACCACAACAGGCTACGATACCTCGGAAACTTTTAACCCAGCCACTTGCAGGATTAATCCCTTTTTTACTTTTGCCCCTACTGAAATGGATAATACTTTTGAATTTATTGCCAATACCGACCCAGTGGATACAAGTTTTGTTTATAACTGGGATATGGGAGATGGAACCGTTTTTAATGATGCTGGGGACTATATTAATTATACATACCCGGGCACAGGCGAATATACCGTTGTTTTAGAAGTGATTGATTCTAAAACCCCAAGTTGTTCTCGTATTTTTTCCCAAAACATTGTTATTGATGATAATGTTACGACATCCATAGTTTATAATAAAAAATCGGATTTTGGATATGAATTCTTGGTTGACAGTATTAGTGGAGGAAGTGGAGAGTTTGATTTTCAATGGGATATTAATGGAATGTTTTATTATAAGGAGCATTTTTATCATACATTTGCTGATACCGGCGATCATAGTATATACCTACAGGTTACCGATATGGTGTATAATAAAACTTATGATTATTACGACAACGTTTATGTTGAAGCAGGGAATCCTTGTGATATTTATGTTGACTTTTCTTATTGGCAAGATACTACAATGACTGCCACAGAAGTTAGTTTTGATGCTTTCGTTACGAATGTGGATTTTTTTGACCTGGAGTGGAATTTTGGTGATGGAACAACAGATTCGGTGCAATATCCTTTCCATGAGTTCCTCGACACAGGAGTTTACTGGGTTTGTGTTACCGCTTATGACCAAAATGATTCAACTTGCAATACAACTTATTGCGATTCGGTTTATGTTGGTGTTTCGCCCCCTTGCGAAATATATGTTGATTACCAACCATACCCGGATCAACAAAACAATTTACAATTTGACTTTGAAGCCTTTGTATATGATAATCATGGGCCTTACACAATTGAATGGGATTTTGGAGATGGAACAACAGATTATGGTGATTACGTAACCCATTTGTTCCCTGATACTTCTACTTACTTGGTATGCGCTAAGGTGATCGAGGATGATGACACTACATGCCAATCCGTATTTTGCGATTCTGTCCAAACCGGGCTCCCACCATGCGAAATTTGGGCCGATTTCATAGAATATGCCGATTCAGCAAATCCATTAGGGATTAATTTTGAAGCTACTGTTTATAATAGTAGTGATTATAGTGTAGATTGGAGTTTTAGTGATGGAGGAATCAGTACAGGAGAGAATACATACTATGAATTTGCTGATAGCGGCATTTACCACGTTTGCGTCACGGTCACAGATAACCAAATACCCGAATGTTCAAGTGTTTTCTGCAAAGATGTTTATGTTGGTATAGACCCACCATGCGAAATTTCTATCCACTATCAAAAATACGTCAACCCTGAGAATTCTTTACAATACGATTTTGAAGCTTATGTATATGGAAATCATAGTCCCTATTCCATTATTTGGGATTTTAATGATGGAACTCCGCAAGATTTTGGCGAATATGTTACACATACTTTCCCTGATACATCAACGTATTGGGTTTGCGTGACGGTAATAGAGGATGATGATTCTACTTGCCAGGCAAGCTTTTGCGATTCTGTCCAAACCGGGCTCCCACCATGCGAAATTTGGACTGATTTCATAGAATATGCCGACTCAGCCAATCCATTAGGAATCAATTTTGAAGCCTCGATTTATAATAGTAGTGATTACATTGTAGATTGGAACTTTGGTGATGGTGGGGTTAGTTCCGGTGAAAACACTTATTACGAATTTGCCGATAGTGGTATTTATAACGTTTGTGTAACAGTTACCGACACCCAAATTCCTGAATGCTCCAGTACTTTTTGCAAGGATGTTTATGTTGGTGTAGACCCGCCATGCGAAATATATATCGATTTTCAGAATTACCCTTATGCAGATAGTACCTTATCAAAGGATTTTGAAGCATACGTGAGCGGTAATAATGGGCCTTATTCTGTTTTCTGGGATTTTGGAGATGGTGGCAATGCTGCCGGAGAATACGTTTATCACCAATTTCCTGACACGGCTGTTTATTATGTTTGCGCTACTGTTACCGAAGATGATGATTCAACTTGCCAAGCTACTTTCTGTGATTCTGTCCAAACCGGGTTACCGCCATGCGAAATTTGGACTGATTTCATAGAATATGCCGATTCAGCCAATCCATTAGGGATTAATTTTGAAGCCTCCGTTTATAATAGTAGTGATTATAGCGTAGATTGGGATTTTAGTGATGGAGGAATCAGTACAGGAGAGAATACATACTATGAATTTGCTGATAGCGGCATTTACCACGTTTGCGTCACGGTTACAGATAACCAAATACCCGAATGTTCAAGTGTTTTCTGCAAAGATGTTTACGTTGGTGTAGACCCACCATGCGAGATTTATGTTGATTACCAAAAATTTACTAACCCCGATTCAACCTTACAATACGATTTTGAAGCTTATGTAAGCGGCAATAATGATACATATACCGTGAAATGGGATTTTGGTGATGGAACCTTCGGTGATGGTGAATATGTGACACATACTTTCCCTGATACTTCAACGTATTGGGTTTGTGTCTCGGTAAGGGAAGATTCCGATACCACCTGCCAATCCACTTTCTGCGACTCTGTTCAGACCGGGTTACCGCCATGCGAAATTTGGGCAGACTTTATAGAATATGCCGACTCGGCCAATCCGTTAGGAATTAATTTTGAAGCCTCTGTTTATAATAGTAGTGATTACACTGTGGATTGGAATTTTGGCGATGGAGGTGTTAGTTCCGATGAAAACACTTATTATGAATTTGCCGATAGCGGTATTTATAATGTTTGTGTAACGGTCACTGATAATCAAATACCTGAATGTTCTAGTGTTTTCTGCAAAGATGTTTATGTGGGTATAGACCTACCTTGCGAAATATATATCGACTATCAAAAATATGCCAACCCCGATACTACTTTACAATACGATTTTGAAGCTTATGTATCTGGGAATCATAGTCCATATTCCATTGTTTGGGATTTTAATGATGGAACTCCGCAAGATTTTGGCGAATATGTAACACATAGTTTCCCTGATACTTCAACGTATTGGGTTTGCGCAACGGTAATAGAAGATGATGACTCTACTTGCCAGGCAAGCTTTTGCGATTCAGTCCAAACCGGGCTGCCACCATGCGAAGTTTGGGCCGATTTCATAGAATATGCAGATTCAGCCAATCCATTAGGGATCAATTTTGAAGCCTCTGTTTATAACAGTACAGATTATACATTAGAATGGGATTTTGGTGATGAAACTTTTGGAAATGGCGATATGCCATACCACGAATATGCTGACAGCGGAGTATATTTTGTTTGCGTTACCGTTACGGATAATCAAAACCCGGAATGCTCGAATACATTTTGCAAAGATGTGTATGTTGGGGTTGAGCCCCCTTGCAATATTTATGTAGAATATACCCCATCACCAGATACTACAAATAATTCACTATGGGTAAACTTCCAAGCCGATGTATACGAGAATAATGGCCCGTATGAAGTAGAATGGGACTTTGGTGATGGTTACACGGATTTTGGCGACTTCGTTAATCATGGCTTTCCCGCTTCTGGATATTACGAAGTGTGTGTAACAGTCACAGAAACGGATGACTTTACTTGTTTCTATACATACTGTGACTCCATTTATGTTGAAGCCCCACCATGCGATATTGTTGTTGATTACGTGTTTATCCAGGATAGCTTGGATAACTTATCTTTTGAATTCCAAGCAAATGTCAGTGGTACAAGCGATACATACACAGTAGAATGGGATTTCGGAGATAGTACTTATGATTACGGCGAGACAGTTTACTATACTTTCCCTGATACGGGAACCTTCCAAGTTTGCGTAAAAGCCATTGAAGATCAAAACCCCGATTGTTTTGCTACCTATTGTAGTGATATTATTGTTGAACCATTACCTTGCGATATTACCATGTACTATACAGTTTCTCAGGATTCTTTAAATAACCTTGGGTACAATTTTAGTGCGAATGTTATGAACAATAATGGAAGTTATACGGTAGAATGGGACTTTGGAGATAGCACCTATGATAGTGGAGAAAATGTTTATCATATGTTCCCTGATACCGGCATTTATTATATTTGCGCTACGGTTATCGAAGATATGAATCCGCAATGTAGTTATACAATTTGTGATACGCTTTTTATTGATCCTCCTCCGTGTAATATTGCATTAGCTTACACGGTTGCAGCGGATACCACAAATAATCTTGGTTTTAGTTTCCAAACCAATGTAAATGGAAATAATGGAACCTACACTGTAGAGTGGGATTTTGGTGACGGGACATTTGATACAGGAGAATGGATATACCACCAATTCCCCTCAACAGGAAGTTATTATGTTTGTGCAACCGTTACCGAAGACGATAATCCATCATGCAGCTTCACATATTGCGACTCAATAATTGTTGAAGAACCACCATGTAATATTATGGTAGATTTTACTTATCAAACCTACCCTTTGGCAGCCGATTTTAATGCTTTTGTAACAGGCAATAACGGCACTTACACGGTTGAGTGGGACTTTGGTGACGGTACTACCGAAATTGGTGAGTTTATCTATCATGAGTACCAAACAGCGGGAGATTATTATGTTTGTGCAACGGTTACTGAAGATTCAGATTCAGCCTGCAGCTTCACCTATTGCAATTCTGTGACGATTTTGCCGGAATGCAACATTGAAGTCATGTATAATTTTTATCCACTTGGAGGCCTCGAGTATACTTTCCAATCATTGGTAAATAACAGCAATGACTACATTATAGATTGGAACTTTGGAGACGGAACCACCCAAGTAGGAGATACCGTGGCACATATATTCCCATCCGAAGGAATGTACAATATTTGTGTTACGGCTACGGATGCCTTGGATAGCAATTGTATGGACGAATTTTGTGCATTTGTCTTTATTCAAAACAATACCGATACTTGTAATGTACACGCGTTTTTTAATTATAATATTGATTCTACTGGGTTTACTGTACAATTCAATAACTATTCAGTAGGCGATATCACAAATTACTATTGGTACTTTGGTGATGGAGGATATTCCGAAGACGAAAATCCATTATATACGTATTCTTACCCCGGCGGATACGATGTATGCCTTGATGTTTACGACTCGGTAAATGATTGTTGGGATAGCTATTGCACTATGGTTAACATTGGAGGAGTTCAAAACTGTGTTGCAGAATTTTCAGGAGTACCGGATAGTATCGGGTTGGGATATAGTTTCATTAACAATTCAAGCGGAAATTTTAATGAAGTATTTTGGGAGTTTGACGATGGGACAACCTCTAACGAGTTTGAACCTTACCACGAATTCCCTGCTCCCGGATTCTACACCGTTTGTTTGAATATTTTTGACACTTTATCCGGCTGCCAAGACAATGTTTGCCACAACATTCTTGTAGGACAAGACAGCAACTCTTGCAGTGCAAACTTCACCTTCAATTACAACCAATCTACCAATACATTCCAGTTTGTCCCTGACATCATAGGTAACATTACCCATGTTAACTGGGATTTTGGCGACGGAACACAATCCACGCAGTGGCAACCTTCACATCAGTATGCCCAAAATGGTTCCTACACGGTTTGTTTATCCATTTATAGCAATATTACGGGTTGCCAGGCTAACATTTGCAAAGAAGTGCAATATGGCACTACGTCATGCAACGCCAATTACACTTTTTATGTAAATAACAACCAAAATAAGGCGTTCTTTAATAACACTTCAACAGGGAACATTGCAGGTTATTTCTGGGATTTTGGCGATGGGTATTCGTCTACTGTTGCAAGTCCTAATCATGTGTATAATTCTCCCGGCAACTACTGGGTTGGATTGTCTATTTATAATGATACCACCGGTTGTTTTGATTACATTGAAAAGCAAGTAAATATTTCCGGTGGAGGAGCATGCCTAGTAAATTACAATTATTTTGTAGACAGTTTAACAGTGCATTTCAATAGTAATACGTCAAACAATATTTCTAATTATTTTTGGGATTTTGGCGATGGAAATACTTCTAATGACTCAACTCCAACCCATACATACACCAACCCGGGCATTTACCACGTTTGTCTTGATGCCTATGATGCCAATGGCAATTGCTCGGACTTTGTGTGCAAAGAGATCATCGTTGGATCGGTGGAATGCAATGCCAACTTCTCGGTTTATATTGATTCTGTATCGAATACAGCACATTTTAATAACCAATCTACAGGTATGTATACCCAATCATACTGGGAGTTTGGTGACGGCAACTTCTCCTTTAATGAAGACCCGGTTTATACCTATCCTGCACCCGGATATTACGTGGCTAGCTTATCCGTTTGGAACCAAGCCACAGGTTGCATGGATTACTACCAAAAACTGGTTCTCGTGGGCAATTCCAACCTGGATTGCGAAGCTGATTTTAGCTCAAATGTTAATAACCAAACCAACACAGTAACGTTTATTAATCACTCAATTGGGCAAAATATTGTTGGTTATTTGTGGAATTTTGGCGATGAAACAATTTCTATGGAGGAAGAACCTGTGCATGTATACCCGGAACCAGGCATATATGACGTTTGTCTATCTATTTGGAATGCTTCTGGCCAATGTTATAATACAGGGTATAAAACAGTGTATGTTGGGGAATCCCAAACCAATTGTAATGCCCAGTTTGTATATACGATGGATGCTTCGAGCAATACTGTTACATTCAATGAAAACTCTACCGGCAATCCAACAGAGTTCCTCTGGGATTTTGGTGATGGAAACACCTCGATAGAACAAGATCCATCACATACGTACACTGAAGATAGTATTTACCTGGTGCATTTAGAAGTTTCGAATGCAAGTGGATGCTACGACGATTATTACGATCTTATCAATATCAACTATGGTGGTGGCTTGTTCGGTTCGTTCGGTTATGTTGTGGATACATCAGATACCAAAGGCCACCCCGTAGATTATAAGAGCGCTACCTATGGAGAACCTGCAAGAAGCACTTGGGATTTCGGGGACGGTGAAATGGACTCTTCTGCTTACAATGTAAGACACTATTATGATTCAACAGGAACCTATTATGTTTGTTTTACTATTTCTGACCATATTACCGGCCAATCTCATACTTCTTGTAAATGGGTGGATGTTAGGGATTCTACGCAAGGAATTTTAGATCTTAGTATGAGTGAAATTGCTTGGATCAATTATCCAAACCCATTTACCGATAAACTGAATATTCATTACAACTTACCTGCCAGGTCACAAGTTTCGGTGATGGTATACGATATGTATGGAAATACCGTGGACAAACTATATACTAAAATGCAAGACAAAGGACAACATGTGTATGTTTGGAAGCCAAATAAGCTTGTCAAAGGGCTTTATTACATTTATTTAAAAATCAATGATGATATATTCGTGAAGAAGATCATTAGGATGAATTGACACAAATAAAGTAACAAAAAAAGGCTTGTTCCTCACAAGCCTTTTTTTGTTTAAACTTAGAAATTTTTTCCTGCTACTTCATGCCGAAAAAATATCATGTTTAAAGAAAACAAGTTTATTTAAAATGGTAAATCATCCTCTTCTTGTGGAGCTTGCTCGGGCATTTCAGGTGCAGCCGATTCTGCTTTAGAATCTCCGCCTCTTCCACCTCCTAACATAGTCATATTATTACCCATTATTTCTGTAATATACTTTTTATTACCCTCCTTATCCTCGTAACTTCGTGTTCTTATGCGGCCCTCCAAGTAAATTTGGTTGCCTTTTTTGAGATATTTTTCTGCTACCTCGGCCAATCCACGCCATAATACAATATTATGCCATTCGGTTTGCTCTACTTTTTCGCCATTTTTGTTTTTGTATGATTCCGTTGTAGCCAAAGGAAAATTGGTTACTGTTGCACCACTCTCTAAGTGCTTTACATCCGGGTCTTTGCCTAAGTTCCCGATTAAAATTACTTTATTTACTCCGTTCATAATAATAAATTTTTTTGGTTAATATTTGGTGTTTTTTACAAATATATACAAATATTTAAAAAATAAATAAGAATATTAAGGGGATTAAACATTTTTTTTCAACCATAAACATTCATTACACAGTATTCTTTGTTTTTGACATTGCAAAAAGGAGAAATTTTAAGAATTATATGAGGACATATGCGTTAGAAAAACAAAACTTATATGCACCTAATGCGCCCTTATATGGTTCAAAAGAAATCATAAGAGTTTCAATTAAAACTACATGATTACTTATGAGGTTAACATACAACAAAAAAACAGATTTTATATGCTCTTATATGGTTCAAAAAAACTTTAACCGCATCCCTTTATTGCCTTCATCAAATATACCATTTTCATAAACAAGGTGTCCATTTACGATAGTATGCGTAACTTTTGATTTGAAAGTATGCCCTTCAAAAGGCGACCAGCCACAACGGTAATAAATATTATCTTTACTCACTTTCCATGGAGAATCCAAATCTACCAGCACAAGATCAGCATAATAACCTTCACGGATATATCCCCGCTTTTCAATATTAAATAACTTGGATGGGCCGTGGCACATCTTTTCAACGATTTGTTCCAAAGCAATTTTTCCCTGGTGATAAAAATCTAACATGCAATTTAATGAATGCTGAACCAATGGAATACCCGAAGGGCATTGCCAATAATTATTGTTTTTCTCTTCTATGGTGTGTGGGGCATGGTCGGTAGCAATAATATCAATTTTACCGGAAAGTAACCCTTTTAATAAAGCATTCTGATCTTTTTTTTCTTTGATGGAAGGATTGCATTTTATTAACCCACATTTTTTGTCATAATCCTTTCTGCTAAACCATAAATGATGCACACACACCTCCGAAGTGATTTTCTTCTTTTCTAAAGGGACTTCTTGAGCAAGAAATTCTAGTTCATCTGCAGTGGATAAATGCAAAATGTGAAGCCTTGTATTATGCTTTTTTGCCAAACTCACAGCCAATTTCGTAGATTTGTAACATGCATCGCGGCTGCGAATGTCTGCATGGTGGTGGAATTCAATGCTGTCGCTGTATTTTTCTTTGTATTGACTTGTTTTTTTTTTGATGGTTTGTTCATCTTCAGAATGCACGGCAATAAGCATTTTACAATTTTTAAAAATATTTTCAAGTGCTTCAAGGTCATCCACGAGCATATTTCCTGTAGATGCACCCATAAACACCTTAATACCACAAACTTCAGAAGGGTTAATTTTAAGCAGTTCATCCAAGTTATCATTGGTAGCTCCCATAAAAAAAGAATAATTGGCCAAGGACTTTTTGGAGGCAATATTATACTTTTTTTCCAGGAGCTCGCGGGTAATGGCATTGGGATTTGTATTAGGCATTTCCATGAATGAAGTGGTACCTCCTGCAATAGCTGATTTTGATTCTGATTCAATAGCGGCTTTATGGGTCAAGCCGGGCTCCCTAAAATGAACATGGCCGTCAATAATACCGGGTAATAGATGCTTGTTTTTACCATCAATGATTTTTTGAAAGCCAGGAATATCTATTGATCCAGGAAGAACACCCGGTAAAATTTTTTGTATTGTTTTTCCTTCGATGATAATATTACCGCGGGTTATTTTTCCTTCGTTAACGATTTGTACATTTTGAATAAGTATAGATGCCATGGTTGTATAATTTTTGGCAGTTCATGAAGGTAGTAATAAATTGACAGGTTTATGATTGTTTTGCAAGGGATTTCAAACTAATTGTGTTTTTTTTTTACATTGCTGAACCGCAAGCTAATCACACCCCATATGGCCTCCCTGAATATTTTCCTGGTCATCTTAGACTGGCCTTCTGTTCTGTCGGTGAAAATAATAGGAACCTCTACCACGTTAAAACCAAGTTTCCAAGCGGTATATTTCATTTCAATCTGGAAAGCATATCCCATGAACCGGATTTTATCCAGGTTGATGGTTTCCAATACTTTTCTTTTATAACATTTAAACCCGGCAGTGGTGTCTTTTACCTTTATTCTGGTGATAAACCTTACATAAGCTGAGGCATAATACGACATTAATACACGGCTCATAGGCCAATTAACAACGTTTACACCTTTTATGTACCTTGATCCAACAGCTACATCGGCATTTTGGTTTTTGCAAGCATCGTAAAGTTGGAGGAGGTCTTCTGGGTTGTGAGAGAAATCAGCATCCATCTCGTAGATATAGCCATAATCCCGTTCCAGCGCCCATTTAAAACCTCTTACGTAAGCAGTACCAAGTCCCAATTTCCCTGCCCTTTCTATAAGGAACAATTGGTTGGCGAACTCTTGCTGCAAGTGTTTTACAATATCTGCCGTCCCATCAGGAGAGTTATCATCAATAATCAAGATATGGAAATCTTTTTCAAGAGAAAAAACTTTCCTGATGATCTTGGATATATTCTCCTTTTCTTTGTAAGTTGGAATAATAACCAGGCTATCTGTCACAACTGCTTATTTTTAGTTTTTGTTTTCTAATTGCTCGGTAAAGATAAAACAAACTATAAAAATAGCCTATAAAATATTTTAAAAAATCTTTAAGCCGATCTTATAGCTACTACCGGGTCTAATCTAGAAGCCGACATCGCCGGAATTATTCCTGATATCAGACCTATCATAATAGAAATAAACAACCCGCGAATAATGTTATATTCTGTTAAAACCATTGTCATGTCTGTTGAATTGGAAGCAATAGCTGCCCCGGCTAAGACAAGTAATAGGCCGGCGCTACCACCAATGATGCATAATATAATCGCTTCAAAAAGAAATTGCAATAAAATAAAGTATCTTTTTGCCCCTAAAGCTTTTTGTATGCCAATAATAAATGTCCTTTCCCTAACGGATACAAACATAATGTTGGCAATACCAAAGCCTCCCACCAATATTGAAAACCCGCCAATGATCCATCCTGCAAGCGATAGTATCCTAAATAATTCATCAAAACCTTGAGATATAAGGCTTGATTCATTCAAAGCAAAATTATCTTCATCTGCAGGCCTCAATCTTCTTACTGAACGCATAAGGCCCCTAAGCTCATATTTTAGCTGGGCATTGGACACGTTTTCCTCGGCTTTGACCATGATAACTGGATTATAACGTTCATTATCGATGTCAACAAAAGTTTTGGCATAGGCAACAGAAAGCAGTGCCGCATCATCCATAGTATTACCAAATTCATCTTCGCCCTCTTCTTTGAAAACACCTATTACATTCATTTTCCTGCCAAAAATCTTGATCTCTTTATCTAAGGGGTCTAAATTATAAAACAGTTTTTCTGCAATGTTGTGCCCAATTACAACCGTGTTTTTGCCGTTTAAGGCTTCAAATTCAGAAAAATACCTTCCTTTTTCCAATTCAAAATCCCTTACTTTTTCGTAGTTTTCTGATACAGCAATAAAATCGGCATTCTCTATGGACCGGTTTCTATATTCTATGGTTTTTCTTGTAGAGATCATAAAAACAGCTTCTTCAACACCGAGGCCTTTTTTTTGGATAATGTTTTTTTCTTTTAGATCGGGGACAGGCCTGTTCAGGTATTTCCACCAGGGATATTCAGCGCTAAATTCCCATGGCCATTTTTGCACAAAAATAACATCATCACCCAGCGATTCTATGCTTTCCCTTATATTTCTTTCCATAGAATCTACTACGGTAAAAACAGAAATTATAGCAAAAATTCCTATGGTAATGCCTAATAGCGATAACACTGTCCGCAATTTGTTTACCCTAATGGCATTAATAGCAAACAATACACTCTCTTTGAAAAGTCTTAAAAACAACATGTTATACTTCGCTTAATTTTACCATATTGCTATTTCCTTTTTCATTAATGGGGATACTTGCAATATTCACTACCAGGTCACCAAGAACAACCTTTCCATCTTTTCTTAATATATGTTTGATATCTTCAATGGTATGGTCGGTGCTGATGTATTTGTCATAATAGTATCCTCTAATTCCCCATATTAAACTTAATGTTTCTAAAAGGGGTTTATTGTCTGTGAAGACAAAAATATTTGCTTTGGGCCTGTTACTCGAAACTTTAAGAGCTGTATAACCCGAGTGGGTCATGGTGAGAATGGCTTTTGCACTTGAGTGTTTGGCTATGCTGCATGCGTTGTAGCATATAGAATCTGAGATGAATCTTTCATTATTATCTTTAACAGGTGTATTCATCTTGTCGTATATACCCTCGTATTCTTCCATTCTTTCAATAATCTTCTGCATGGTTTCTATAACTCGCGATGGGAATTTGCCCACAGATGTTTCGCCGCTGAGCATAAGGGCATCAGCGCCATCCATGACCGAATTTGCCACATCACTTACTTCAGCTCGTGTTGGTGTTGCATTGTATATCATGGATTCCATCATTTGTGTGGCAATGATAACTGGTTTAGAGTTTTTTAGGCATTTTTTTATGATGTTTTTTTGTATTAAAGGGACTTGTTGTAGTGGCACCTCTACTCCCAAATCGCCCCGTGCTACCATCACAGAATCGGTTTCTTTTATGATATCATCAATATCTTCCACGGCTTCAGGTTTTTCAATTTTTGCAATAATACGCGGCGGGTTATGTTTTACAACATTTTTAATCATGTGTTTTAAATCGATGATATCGGTCGAAGACCTTACAAAAGATAAAGCTATCCATTGAACCCTGTATTGCAGTATCTGTTCAAGAATGTTTTTGTCTTTTCCTGTTAAACCGGGCAACGAGATGGAGGTATCCGGCAAATTAACTCCTTTTTTCGAGGACATGGGGCCTCCAAAGATTACACGTGTTTTTACTTCTGTACATGAAAGGATTTCTTTTACTTCCATTTGGATATTGCCATCGTTTATCAGCACCAAATCACCTTTTTTTACGTCTCTTGGGAAATTTTTATAAGAAATGCTAACCCTATTCGAGTTTCCGGTAATCTCCTCTGTAGTTATGATTACATCATTTCCGGCGGTTACTTCTACTCCACCCTCTTCTATTTCTCCTATTCTTATCTTAGGCCCTTGCAAATCGACCAGGATGCCAGCATAAACACTGTTTTTCCTGTTGATCTCTTTAATGTTTTCTATAACTTTTATGTGGTCTTTTACCGTCCCGTGGCTCATATTTAACCTGCATACATCTACACCACCCATAATCAGTTTTTCAAGCATTTGATACGAACTGCTCGATGGGCCTATGGTTGCTATGATCTTTGTTCTCTGGTAAGGTTGTTTATTCATTCTTTTCACTGGTATTTTGTTTCCCTTTTTTCTTCTTTTCTTCTTTTTCCTTTTCCTTTTTATTGAGCGCTCCTATATGGATTTCTAACTCAGAAACAATCAAATTCGAGTTTTTTATTTTCTGTATATCAAGTTCGGTTACAGTGAGTACATTTTTTATTTTTCTTATTTTGTTTATTAAAGATTCTTTTTGTTTTGGATGAATGTAACCGTAAATGAATAAAATATACTGGAAGGCTTTGTAAACAGGAATAAGATAAAAATTGTTGTGCTGGTTTGAAACAACACAATATTCCCTATGGTTCAATTTGTCATTAAAGTAGAAAAATGAGAACGGTTTCTGCTCGTCATTTTTACTTTTATTAAATAGGAAGTTTTCCTTTTTAATAAAATTGAGTCCCAGTTCTTTATTCAGGAACCAAGTGAGCCTATAATCCCTTAACTGGCTGCATATTCCAACCAGGATTGCTTCCGGTTCGGGCTCTATATGCAAAGATATTTTCTTTTTTGCCATAAAAAAGGAGATCGTGTTGGTTTTGAAAAATTTAGGTTTTGTTTAAACAGGACAAAATTATCTTATTTTCTGAGATTATTCAAAAAATTAGCGTAGAAATATGAAAAGTTATTTAGGCAATTATTAAAACTTTCATTTCACAATTCATTGCGAGCCGATAGCAATAGGCGAATCAATCTACAAGCATTAATATTGATTACATTCATCCCAATCTTTCTTGAATAAGGTAGGTTAATTTGAAAAATGTATTAAAAGACGTATAGGTATGTTTTACCCAAACAAAAATTTGTTTATTCTTTAAGAAGTATTGGTGTAAGCGTTAATTCAAGGAAACAAAACTGGGCAAACTTATCATTTTGAACACCTTGCAGTTCTTTTAAAGTATTAGTAGGCAAATAATATAGGTATGCTGCTTTTATGTTTCCCCATGAGCTAAATTTATACTTAATTTCTAACTCGTTTTCTACCCCAAGGTCTTTCTTACTCGGTGTTTGTTCATTAGTTTGAGCTAAAAAAAATGAATGTACTATTCCTTTAACATGTAATTTTCTTGTTAACGAATAATTGATATAGCAGTAGAAATCCACCAAACCACCTTGGTTTGTATGTGATGGAATATTCCTAAAATAGTCCATATGCCCGAAATAACGGTGACGTGCCCCGTATAATAAATCAAATAAATTGTCTTTACCTGTTAGTTCTTTATTCCCTGATAAATAGCTGCCTCCAATGCCCGGGCTAAAAGTATTTAATTTGTATGCAAAATCTGCATTAGCTAAATAAGCGCTTATATTTTTTCCTTTATTATTTTTTCCATATTGGTAATATACATTGCCGTTGAAGTTTATAGCATCATTTTTATAACTTGAATATATGCCTGATGTTTGCCTAAAAAATAATGTACTTGTAGTGTCAGTTTTGGTAACCCCGGAGGCGATGTGCATAAAAGAAACACTGCATTTTTTATCAATTGTTTTATTGATCCAAAGGAAGTTTAGAGATTTAATTCGTCTAGTTGGGTATAGATGTCCGGTAGAAGAAGATAAGGAGTTCCATGACGAGCCAAGATGTATATTCCATTGAGTAGGCATAAATTTTAACACAACAGCATCGTATGAAAGGCCGTATTGATTCCAATTTCTTTTAGACAATAACATTTCATGGTCATAAGCCAACTCCTGCCTTCCTATGGATACCCAGCTTGAAGGATATAAACGAATTTCTGCATACCCTTCGTGTAGGTCAATAGATGCATTATCACCATAAACCCCGGTGGAGTTAGAAAGCTGTTCATCGCCCCATACCCTGGTATCTTGGAAAGAAAACTGAATTTTAAGATCACCTGGTAGATATGAAAAATTCAACCTTGATAACTGGCTCACACTAAAGGAGGGCTCCTCACCAGCGGTGGGCAGCGAACGATATCCATCACGAAATTCAAACCTCGGCCTGTATTTTGCATCTATTTGAAATTGGGCATTTACTTTATTGCTCAATATATTAGCTGAAAAACAAATAATTATTGCCAAATAAAACAATTTCATGTTTATCATAATCAAACTTTTAATCCGAACAATTTATAAAACAATAGGAAGTCTAAATGCAATACATTGTTTCTGAGGTTATTACAAACAAAGCCAATACATTAAAAACACCCAATCCTGAGGTATAAAGATATAGCATCTTAAAGAGGAAAACAAGCCATTTTTGTAGATTTTTCAGCCGAAAAAATTAGTAGTGACACGGTTTACTATTTTATACTTGACATGATAATGCATATAGCAAAAATACAACCCTGGGAATTTATATTTTTGCTAGTATAGTCTAAACTTTAATCAAAAAAAATTGCCACGAAGACTCGAAGACCCCACGATTCACGAAGGGTCATAGCCACAGACGTTAACTCATCGTGACTCTTTGAGGCGTTAGGCCTTAGTGGCTTAAAGAGTTTGCTTGCTACATTGCACCCATCCAGGAAATTTTTTATTGCAATGTTAAAATCCCCTAGAAAATTTGTACTTTTGCCAAGTAGCTTTAAACTCTTATTAAAACAAAAAGTCCAAAAACAGATTAAGAATAAATTTCACAACTTAGTATATAAATAACTATATTTGTATATTTTTAATGCGTTCATCACTAAGATTCCATTCTCGTGTTAATTGTTGCAACATAAACTATGGATCAATGTAGACATATTAAAATTGTAGAATTTAAAAAATTAAAGACGTGACAAACAGGATAAATAAAATTTTGGTTATAGCATTTATTGCAAGTTTTTATGTGGTTTTAGGAAACAACAATTTAAAAGCATGTGAAATAGAATTTGAGGTCGTAAAAGGCAAAAAAGAGGTTTATGAAAAAGGCGATGAGGTCATTTTAAAGGTAAAAGTAATGCTGACCCACCGGATATGCCACGAAAGCCTTAATAAAACCAAGTTTGATTCGGATGGGATAAAAATACTTGGAGCAACAAGCTGGAAAGAAACTACTCCCGGGATTTGGGAAAGAAAACTAAAAACGCGTGTAGAAGGCAATGAGAAAGGAGAATTAACTTTGTCTGCCACCCGTACATGCCATAAAGAAGGCGGTTTCGGTTCTATCACATTAAAATATAAAAACAATTAGACCCGAGATAGATGCTTTTCATCAGGCTTTTCATACTTGTACTCTTTGCCGGAATTACTTTAGCCCACAATAATAACCTTATTGCACAAGAAGATTCATCATCAAATGAAGAATTCGAGGAATTTGCCCCTTTAGACGAAAGCGAATTGGGTTCTGAAAAGGATTCTGAATTCAAAGAACTTGAAGAGGAAGAAGTAGCTTCATGCCAAGAAACTTGCGCAACTCCATGCACCCAAGAAACAGAAGCTGAAGACAGCCTGCCATGGATACTCAGCATTCTTGGGCTAACGATTATTGCAGGCATCCTTGTTAGGTTCAAATCAACAAGAAATTTAAGGCCGCTTTTTTTACTTGTATCACTGTTCATTCTTGGCTTTTACAAAACCGGTTGCGATGTGTGCCCTGTTAATGGTATGCAAAATGTGGCATTGGGAATATTTGGGTTTGCTGTGCATTGGGTTGATATGCTTTGGTTCATTGCCATCATACCCATTACATACTTGTTAGGTAGGGTTTATTGCGGGTGGATATGCCAGCTTGGAGCTCTACAAGAATTTTTATACTTGCCGGCCAAATTTAAATTTCTGCAAACAAGAAAGTCGGTAAAAATTCTAAGGATGGTGCGTATTGTGCTTCTTGCCATATTATTAATCCAATTGGCCGCAATGGGATTGAAATACTGGTGCAGGATAGACCCGTTTATCAGTGTTTTTGGCTTTGTTGACTTCGCAGCGCTCATTTCCAAAACCAAGTTGTTCGATAGTGAACTGATCATTATTATCACATTGGTTCTATTACTCTTAATATCGTCCTTGCTTACTCACCGCCCTTTTTGTAGGGCTGTTTGCCCGGTAGGTTTAGCCCTCGGCTTTATCTCTAAATTGCCCGGCGCATCTGTTATAGGATTAAAAGGCCAATGTACAGGTTGTAAAAATTGTTTTAATGCATGCGATATCAAAGCCATATCAAAAAAAGGAAAAGAAAATTACTTAGACAATATTGAATGCATAGCCTGCGGCAAATGCATAGATCATTGTAAAAAAAGCGGGTTGGGATTCAAAAGAAAATCAACCAAACACCCGGTATTAATCCATTGTAAAAGCGATTGCAGTTTTGAGAATTAAGTGTTTTTTAGGTTTTTTTATAATATTTACAGCAACCATAGCCCAAGCCCAATGGACTTGCCGAAGCAAATTATCTGCTCATTTAAAGCCCATTCATAAAAAAATCCCTCTTTATTGGGCGCTGGAAGGGACTTTTGGACATGGTTATATGAATGACCGAGAAATAACAAATGCCCTTTTTTTTTGGTGGTTTAGAGATTCCTATAAAAAAACACCGGCTCTATTTTGAAGGTGGACGAAAAGCATGGAGAAAATATTGGAGAAACCAATTTTGCAGGAGTGGTTTTCTCATGGCTCCCCGGTGAGAAAAAGGAAAAGGAAAAGGAAAAAAGCACTGAAGGGAATAGCGATGAATTTAGCAACTTTGATGAATTTGAAGAATTTTCAGAACCAAAAAAAAACAGGTTCTTAAGGAAGCGGGATTGGTTTTTTACAATGAATTTAGCACAAGTATTGATACCATGCCAATATTTTATGGGGCAATGGCTCAATGGAGCGCCCCTGCAGATATAGAAATAGAAACAGAGCTGCTTCACCAGGTTAAAGAAGATAACATGCTCTTATTAGCCCATATACAAGCTACAAAAAATATTACCTGGGGAAAAGCCGGGCAAACCCTTTTCCTTTTGGCTGGTTTTCATGATTTTGACATCGATGACGGGGCTCAACCTTATGCTTCTTTTAGCAATCTTTTTATTGGAGAAGTCATGCGGCTTGATGTAATGGATATGCCGATATATCAAGCGGCTTTAAGGCATAGAGTGCCAAAATGGAAATCCCATATCAAACTGCAGGCAGTAGGACAATTGAATGGAAAAAATATTACAGAACAGAATATAGCGCTGGGAAAAACATTTTTTGGCAAAATTAAGGTTACAACCATGTTTAGCAGGATGAACGCCGATATTTTAGAAGAAATATTTTATATGGCTAGGGGAGAAATCAGGATAACAATTTAAGCCATGATTGACAAAAAAAAGCAAATTGATTCCTATAATAGGAGACATTTTATAAAAAAGGCTTCATTATTTTCCATAGGGGCTATGGCTATGAGTTCACCACTTTTTAACGCATGTAAAAAGTTGGTAGAGGGCTATTCCCGGTTTACGTATAGATAATGAATTGTGCATTGGTCGTGGAGAATGCGTTACAGCTTGTAGCAAAAACATGATAACGCCTTGTCGTGTAGAAAAGAATGATGAGAACTGTACAAATTGTGGTAAATGTTTTGATGCATGCGAATACAATGCCATTGAAAAGGAAATACCCTCAAACTATCACGAACCTTTTATTGTTCAAGACATTTGCAATAAATGCAGAGAATGCCACGTAGATAATGTTTGCGAATATGACGCCATAGAAAAAGAATTACCCCAAAATTATCATAATCCTTATATTGATACCTCAAAATGCTCCTTATGTGGAGATTGTATAACTAAAGAATATTGTGAATACACTGCCATAGAAAAAATTGAACCAGGAAATTATTTTAAGCCGTTTATTGATATGGATACGTGTACAAGCTGTGCTACTTGCATGCAAGAAACAATATGTACCGGCAACAATGCAATAAAAAGAGATTTAAAACATGCCTATATTATGGATGAAAAATGCACCAAATGTGGTAAGTGTAAGTATGTTTGTTCTTATGAAGCAATTGTTCCCGGTTAAACCAAAAGATTCATTCATTTGAGACTTTTATATTAATGAAACGATACATTTAACCTTTTCATTAAAGCGTATCTTGGTTTTCTTCCCATTCAATGATAAACTTTCCCTCTTCTTGTTTCTTTAACCGTTCTTTCTCTTTGTCCATCTTTGCTTTTTTTATTGAATCCTTTACAAACCAATGAAATTCTTCTTTCAAGACCTGTTTCAAATTTTCCTTTTCAGTTTTAAGATTCTGAATGATCTTTTCTTTAACCTTTTCCCTGTCATATACAAACACTGGATTGTTGGCAGTACCTTTTACATGGATAAACAAACTGGTTTTAATACCGTCATCTTCAATATATCCAAATTCATGGTTCTCCTTTTTCGCTTTCTTTGCTTTAAGGGCAAGCAATTCAGACATAAGAATTTTAATATGATAGTCTATTTTATTGTCAAAACTATGTGTACCAGAAGTTTCAATATTCATTAAATCTGAATGGATTTCCATTTGTGGAATATGGACCATTTTATTTTTTATCTCTATTTGATTACTGAGCGTCCTGAATTTTACCCGTTTCATATCATCAATTTTAAGAAATTCCGAAAGCTTTTTCAGTGGAGTGTATTCAATTAATTCGCCGTTTTTAATGGTAATACCCGCTTTAGCATATACTGAAGAGGGGTGAATTTTTAGATAAGACGACATCGATGCTTCAAAATGCAAATTTGTTGTTAAAACACCTTCCAAATTGCTATGTTGAAGGCTCTTTTGTCCAAGATTATTGGTTTCATAAAACATATCTTTTACGTTTACATCTTGAAGAAGGGCATTACAAGAAAGTAGAAAAGGATTTTTGGTGGCTTCAATCTTCCCATTCAAACTTATAGAACCTTGCATAGCATCCATTTCCAGGTAATTGGCCATAAATTTTTTGTTTCTTAAAATTACATTTCCCTCAAGGTTGTTTGCAGTGAATTTTCCATAAGAAAATTTATCCAAACTAAGTTCCAAGTCAAATCCCCAGTAATGAGGAAAAGTGAGATAGTTGGTGGTATCTTCTTCCAGGGTTTTGTTTTTCAAAAATTCATCCAAGTTAAAATCGTTTGAATGGAATTTAGCCTCTACCCATAATTTTTGTTTGGGTAGCATCAAATAAGAGATAAGGTTCCTGGCATATCCTTGTATGCTAAAATCATTGCTGCCAATATTGCCCGAAAGTTTGTCCACGATAAGGTCGTTATTATTGAATCGAAATACTCCATTAATTCCTGTATAGTCTTTTTCAGCATTTTTAAAAGCAAATTCAGCATTTTGAATTTGTACCTCCCCCCTACTCCGGCTTTTCATGAAGTCATTAGCAGTGAATTTCCAAGGTTTCGACATTTTTCCGTTGAATTCAAGGTTCATTTTAATGTTTCCTTTTAAATGTTGCAAGGTGTCCAATTCAAAAAAACGTTTAACATCGCTCAAATCAGAATTAGCAATTATTTCAAAGGATACATGTGGATGTTTAAAATTCCTGGCCTTGAATTGTCCTTTTACTTTTCCCGAGCCAATAACAAAAGAAAATGAAGCCAGGTGAACATAGCTGTCTTGCGCATTAGAATTATCTCCATTGCTGAATTTACCATTAAAATTTACTTTCTTAAGGCTGATATTCCCGCTTTTTGGTTCAATACTGCCGTCTTCCATACTAAAACCGGCTTTTATGGAAGGAATGCGGCCACCTCCCAAAGAACCTTTAATTTTGGCATCAATAACAACAATTCCTTGTGAATTGTATTTCTCAGTTATATTGTTTAACCATTTCAAAGGCAATTCCGCTAAAAGCGATTCCAATTTCATTTTATGGGCAATAATTTGCAGATCAACATATTTCCTGTTTTGGGATTGCTTTATCAACCCCGTAACATCAAAACCAAGTCCATTAAGTTTTGCTTTACCCCGATGAATTCTGTATTCCTTTTTTTTGGAATTAACATATAAACCTATATCCAGGTCAAGGTTATCATTGCTAAGATACCTAGTGTTTCCTGAAAAAAGTTTCTTTACATCAAACAAGCCATCAATATCCATTTGAAATATATCTGTACTAAAGTTGCCTTTGGCTTGGGCTTTTGGAGTAAAAAAAACATATTCCTCTTTAGAATAATCATTGATATAGTGAACCTTTACTTCATTAAAAATGACCCTGTTCAATTGAAAAGAAAAATTTTTTAATGTATCACCTTTTGGTTTACATATTTTAAAATTCTTGGTGCCATCTTTGAATATCTTGATCTTTACACGGGCATGATTGATTTCTATGCGTTTAATACGATATTTTTTCTTAATAATATCCAGGATGTTGAATTGCAAAAATACTTTTTCAGCAGACAATAAAGTATCTTTCCTCCCTGTAGCATCATAAGCTATGGTATTCTTAAAGGTAAGGGAAGCAAATGGAAATCTCTTCATCAAGCTAAAGCTGATATCTTCCACCTGTATTTCAGCTTCAAGATTTTTGTTAAGTTGTTTTACGATGGATTGCTTTACCTCATCTTCATAAATATAGGTAAAAACAAAGGCTGCTATTACCAAAACAATGCCGGTAATAACAAGCCATTTAACGAATTTGCCGATGAAATCAAGAATTTTTTTCAATTGCTTTTATCATATTTTGTATTGACACAGGCAATGCCAGGATATTCATTTATTTTTTAAACAGATGAAAAAATCTCTATTTAATATATTTTCTCTATCAAAACAACTACAGAAGCGCTTATACCATCTTCCGTGCCGGTAAAACCCAGCTTTTCGGTGGTAGTAGCCTTGATGGAGATTCTCTCCACTTCAACATTTATAGTTTTTGCAAGAGTTTCTTTCATTTGTAGAATAAAAGCGTTGATCTTTGGCTTTTGAAGGCAAATAGTGGCATCCATGTTAACCAATTGGTAATTATTTTCCAAGATAAGCGAATAGGTTTTTTTCAAAAGTATTTTGCTGTCAATATTTTTAAACTCATCAGAGGTATCTGGAAAATGCGTGCCTATATCTCCCAGGTTGGCTGCCCCAAGTAATGCATCGCAAATAGAATGGATGAGTACATCGCCGTCAGAATGGGCAACAGCACCTTTGTAATGGTCTATTTTAATGCCCCCCAGCCAGAATTCTTCTCCTTTGTCCAAACGGTGAACATCATAACCATAACCAATTCGATAACTCATGGTTAATTATTTTGACTTTGGAAAGCAGCAAAATCAAATAATAGTGAAAACCGTAGGGTGTTTTCCAATGGATTTTGCTGTTCTGTTGGGATTAAATAAGCAAAATCAAGCCCAAATACATTGTATTTTAATCCGGCGCCCAGGGTAAAATATTTACGGTTGCCTTTGGTTTTGTGCTCAGTAAAATACCCTGCCCGTAAGGCAAATTGCTTATCATACCAGTATTCAAAACCAAAAGAATAAGTAATTTCATGCATTTCCTCGCTAAAACCTTTAGGAGCATCACCAAAAGAGCTAAACATTCCTCCTACAACCGATTTATCATCGGCTTCTTCTCCTTTAAGTATTTTTGTTTCCCCGGCAGAGTCAGTATAATAAATTGCAGGAGTTGGAACCAAAAGCTTATTGAAATCGACCATACCAGTAATTTCATTATATTCGTCCAATTCTGTAGTAAAAGCTGCACCTATCCCAAGGTTGGTTGGGATAAAATCTTTATCATCTGCTATTTCAGTATAAGAAATTTTGTTTCCTATGTTAGAGATATTTATACCTGCAGCAACCTTGCTATTTTGGCCTGATAAATCAAGCTCTTTATTGTAATAAGCCGAAACATCTGCGGCAACAGATTCTCCTGCGCTTGTGGCAGCTTGCCCTACTTGCTGTCCTTGTGTTAGGTTTGAATTAATATATTTTGCGGCTATACCTCCCGAAAAATTATCAGAAAGTTTTAATGTATAAGCCCCAGATACAACAAACTCACTGGGTTTATAATTTCCCATGTCATTTCCCCTATCATCGGTAAAAGTAATATAACCAAGGGAAAAATATCTTAATGACAATGCTATCGTTTGCCTTTCATCTAAACGGTAATATCCAGTAACAAAAGCGAGGTTGATATCATTAACGAGTTTTCTAAGCCAAGGGCTATATGACATAGAAAATCCCATATCCGATTCAATAAAAGCATATTTAGCGGGGTTCCAATGCATAGAATTGGCATCTGGTGAAGATGCAACACCGGCATCGCCCATTGAACCTCCCCTTGCATCAGGGGCAATCATTAAAAACGGAACCGCTGTAGTTATGGTATTTACCCTGTCTTGCCCAAGCAAATCATCATACTGTGTATCATCATCTTGTGAAAAACTATACAAACCTAACAAGAATATACTTAATACACTCAAAACTATTTTCTTCATATTCAATATTTATTTAAAAAAATTAAAACTACAAAGATAACGATTTAATAAAAAATATATTATTTGATCTTTACTAATTTGTTTGAAACTTGCCTTGTTTTGCCATTAGAACTTTTTACCTTAAAAGTATAGAAATAAATACCGTCCTCGATAACATTACCGCTTTCTGTAGTACCATTCCATTTAAATGGCATGATCCTGTACGCATATGGCGTGGTGGTTTTTTCAAAATGTTTTACCAATCGGCCGTCTGCGCTAAAAATATCAAGCATAATCTTTAACTCTTCACCTGCTTGGTTATGTTGGAAATTAAATGTTGTGGACTCACTAAAAGGATTGGGATAGGCATAAGCTTCTTCCAATTGAAATTGTTTTGAATTCCTAACATGAAATTCAATTTTAGCTTCACTGGAGTTATTGTAAATATCCCAAACCTTGAGTTTTAAGGTATGTTTGCCTTTTTCTAATCCAGAGAACCGGTACATTATTTTACCGCTTTTATAAGTGTCGAGATTGGCTTGGTAAAAATCATTCAAGATATAGCCGCTACTGATATTATCATCAAGCACAGCAACAATATCATGCCCAATACCTACACCTGTAGTGTTAATACCATGCTTATCAGATACATGGGCTAATAACATAGGATTTTCATCTGTCATATCGCCGCTTCTAAAATTGGTGTCATTCATATATAATGCTATTTGCGGCCCTGTATAATCTTCTTCATAGTCCTCTTTTGTCCCACCAATGATAAAATCCTCGTTAAAGCCTTGGGCGTCTGTTTCGCCGTTTTCGGCATAATAGCTTATTTTTCCATTATCGTAATTGTAGGCTATATCCTTGGGAACGATAAATTCAAAGTTAAACTCTCCATTGGTAACTTTGCTTCTGCCTTTATAAATAATGTTCTTTTGGAGTTGGAATTTGACCGGTGTAGTACCTTCTTGACCTAATGTAGTGAAGGCCTGTTCTTTATCAAAAATTGTAGGATATAAGTATCCGTCAAAATCAGTAACTTGTTGTAGCTGGGAATTTTCTATATAGCCACTTACAGTAACATGGCTAAGGGCTTTTATTGTATCATTAAACGTTGAAACAGGTTGCCCGTTAATTTTTGTTGTTACTACTTTGTAGTTAGGATAAGCTAATTTCATGGCAGGGTCACCGATAAGGGCAAGTCCTATTAAAGCTGAGCTACCGCTAAATTCTGATTTTGCCATACGGTAAAGGTCGCCAATGGTAAAATGTTTCCCGTTTTTTTTGGCAAATACGTTTTGATAGAATATTTTCGACATATTGGCAGTAGAAGAAGCATAGGTTGGCCTTGTTGTTGTTATAAGCCCAATTGAACCGCCTCCCGCCCGTGTGAATATCAACTCTCCTGCCGAGTTACGCTCTGGGTCGTCAAAACGGCAAAATTCACATGTTTGTGTATAAAAGAAAGGTAGGTTGTATTTATTATCCCAGCTTTGAATATCAGACATCTCTAATATCCTCTCATGTGCTAAGCCTAACTCTCCTCCATGGCCAATGTAATTGATGATCAATGCTCCTTTTTCAAACCGTTTATTAAGGTCTTCCTTGGCATCGGGGTATCTTTCGCCACCGGGCGTAGACTCTTGCTTGTAAGCATCCAAGTATATCTTGTCTATATTATAGGAACGAAAATTGGTATCAATAAATTTAGCCAATTCCTCCGATTTATATACATATGAATTTGAAATGCCGCTACTTTTATTCGTTCCTGGGTCATCGGCAACAAAACATACATAATTTCTCCAACTAGAAAAGTTTGAGACAAGATTTTGAGGATTATTATTATTTTCTACCAGGTTTTCTTTTGCTTTATATTGAAGGATTTTGTTTACAACATTTTCTGCCTCTGTTGTGGTCTTTACTGGAAACCTACCAACGCCAATATCCACGGGGCCTTGTAAAATACCACCATCAAGATAGGCTTCACCGTCATCAAGAATTCCAAAGAAATCATCAGTAATATAGCTGTATATGCTTAATGATTCCTTAGAAACGTAAGTTGGGACATAATTGGTATTCTCTGAAAAACGGTCTTTGTAATCATATGATGCATCTCCAAAGAGTAATAAATATTTAGGCATTTCTTCTTCGTTTTCTGCCCTATCGTAAAACATTTTGACAAAATTTCTTATTGCTGAAATATCTTGACTGCCGGAAGAAAATTCATTATAAATTTTTTGCGGGGTGGTAATATATACTGATAATCCATCATTATTCCTATGATAATCAGCTATTTGTTCAGCATAGGATTGAAAATTAGGATGGGTTACGATGAACATATCATACTGCGCCAGTCCATGTAAATCTTGGTTTTCAATTTCCTCAATATATCCAGGGGATAAAAAATCCGTGTTTTTAAATACAATAAATTCCTTTATTTCATGTGTCTCTACCTTATAATGTAAATTTGACCCGCTTAAATTATATTGTTGGTTAATAACGTTCAGCGGGTCAGTAACATCCCAAACCCTGCAATTGCTATTTACATTGCTAATATTGAATTTACTGATCTCGTTATCGCCAATATTTTCTGTACTCCTGAATAATAACTGCGAACTATTAAGTTTTAAACTTCTATAGGCATTCACTTCTATTGAATTAAGCCATGCTTGAGCATCTGAAAAATTGTATGAAGTATGAACATTTATGTTTGATGAGTTTGTAGTAAAGCTAAATATATCCGAAACATCCCTGGCCGGCACATAATCAGACTTAGGGGGAATATTTGAGGAAACAAATGATTGGCTATTTATATTGTATTCAAAATGCGTGGTGCTATGGCTACTTGCTGCAACTTCTATTCGAACAAGAATATTTTTATTAGAAATAATATTAGGAAAACTAAAAGAAAACTCTTTATCATCTTGGCCTCCACTATAAGACTCTCCAAACCATTCTCTCCCTGATTTTGCTATATTAACTTCATCAATTTCGTGATATTTATGGTCTTGGAAATCATTAATAACACCTGTTTCGGTTTGGGATAGTGATGACCTATTTTCAATACGTTTACCGCTGCCCACGTTTGTGTTAATAAAATAGTAGGTTTTATCAGCAAACGGATTCATTCGATGATTAAACATGGACTCCGTTTCATTGTAATTCCATACTACCTGGCTTTCTCCATAAAATAAGATATAGTCGCCGTCATCAAAACTTCCATCATTTTCACCATGAACATAGATTGCATTTTCTGTAAGGTCATCGTAAGGAAAACTGCCACAAATTTCAGGTAAGGGGCCTCCTCCATAACCATAAACCCGTATATTTCTTGGGTCATTCACGTGAATTCCCATATCGGTAAAATCTTGGTAAGTTATTTTGTAAATACCTGTGTTTTCTACTGCTATTTTATGCCATTTCCCCGTAGACAATGCAGATGACGATTTATAACTATTTGCCTGGGCTTTGCCCGGTGGTATTTTTTCTTTGTGAATAATAACTTCAAAAGCAATAAGTTTTTTAATCTTTGAACTTACCAGGTCTTTCTTTATGGGATTTATCTTCAAATACAAATACGGTTCTTTCCGTACTTTATGTATATTGTAATTAATATAATATTGTGAATTGAAAGAAATATTCCTTCCTTGAATAACATTTTGTTCGGTTTTTGATAATGTGGTGTCTTTTATTGTTTTTAATTCGATATGTGTTATGATTTGATTTTCATCTATTTTGATTCTTCTTGTATAAATGGGTAAAAATTCATTGGTTTTTTCATTCATAGCGCCTTCAAAGTAGAGGTAATAGCCTTCTTCGTAAATTTGCTTGGTAAAGGGGCGAGGGGTAGTCCAAGTCAGTTTTTCTTTAAAATTCTCCTGTGCATTACTCACATCAAATAAAAATGCGAATAAAAAAAGAAATACAAAAGAGTGTTTAAACGTATTGTTCATTGGTTTTTGCTTTATATTCATAATTGCATGGAACTAGCAAAACTAAATCAAATCCATGTAAAACTTAAACAATTAGGATGAAATAATTTAAATCTTAAAACGTTACCTGGATGTAAATATTGTTTTAGAAAATTTATGAAACCATCTATTTGATTATTTCGTATTATACAATACTTTTTCTAAAACATTTTTAGAGATGATATGTTCAAGGGATATTTCTTTTTGTTTTTACTAATTGGGTTTGTTCTAGAAGGAATTAGCCAAGACACGCAATTTTCGCAATTTTATGCTAATCCTTTATATTTAAACCCTGCATTAACAGGAAAAAGAAGATGTCCTAACATACATTTAAATTATAAAAATCAATGGCCTGCAATGGGAAACTCATTTGTAACATATAGCACTTCCTATGATCAATATTTTGACAAAATTTCCGGTGCTGCCGGCGTTATAGCATATATGGACGACCCAGCCAATGGAAGTTTCAGGAATTTAAATGTAAGTGGTATTTATTCATATAATACAAATTTGAATAGAAACATATCCATGAATTTAGCGCTCCAATCCTCCTATGTCCAAACCTCTACAAACTTGAGCGACTTGCAATTTGGTGATATGATCGATCCAAGATATGGATTTGTTAATCAAACTTCTGAATCAATTCCAGGCCAAACAAAAAGAAATGTTGACTTTTCGAGTGGAGCAGTTGTTTATACCGATAATTTTTATCTTGGTATTGCTTCGCATCATTTGCTTCAGCCCAATACAGGTTTATACAGTATCAATAATCTTCCCAGGAAATATACAATTCACTCGGGATATACTTATCATTTAGACCCTCGTTACAAAAGGATTAGCGATTACGAACAATCAATCTCAGTAAATATACTGTTGCAACAACAAAAAAATTTACGTAATATTAACACCGGGTTTTATTATACCAATATACCTTTAATCATTGGGTTGTGGCATCGTAGAGATATAAATAATGCTGATGCTTTAATAATTTTAGCCGGAATACAAAAAAATTTTATTAACTTTGGATACAGTTATGATATAACCTTATCAAAAATTGCAAATTTAACTGGTGGTTCTCACGAATTATCATTAGCTTTGCAGTTGAAATGCAAAAAAAAGAAAAAAAAGTTCAGGGAAATTCATTGTCCCACGTTTTGAAAAAAGTATAACTTAAAAAAATTATAAAGATGAGATTATTTTCGAGGAACATTACTACGTTAACTGCTATAGCACTTGTAGTTGCATTTATGGCATCCTGTGGAGGTGGAGAACGCTCCGCGGTTACAGGTTGGGAATACAATAATCCCAAAAACGGCGGGTTCCAAGTAGGACCATACGCTGAACAGGAAACCGGCCCTGGCCTCGTCTTCATAGAAGGCGGTAGATTTACTATGGGACGTACTCAACAAGATGTTATGTACGATTGGAATAGTATACCAAGAACAGTTACCGTTTCGTCATTCTACATGGACGAAACAGAAGTTAGCAACCTAAATTACCAAGAATATCTATACTGGATCAACAGGGTTTTTGTTGATTTTCCTGAAGTATACAGGAAAGCACTTCCAGATACCCTCATTTGGAGAAGAAAACTTGCATATAATGAACCTTATGTAAAATATTATTTCCGGCATCCAGCCTATAGAGAATATCCTGTGGTTGGTGTTAACTGGATTCAAGCCAATGAATTCTGCGAATGGAGAACAGATAGAGTTAATGAATTTATCCTCGTTAGGGAAGGAATATTGGAATGGGACCCTAACCAGCAAAATGAAAACAATTTTAATACTGACGCATACTTAGCAGGCCAATACGAAGGTGTAGTAAAAAATGATTTGCCCGATTTAAATCCCAGTGGCGCTGGAACACGAAAAGTACAGTTGAAGGATGGCTTGTTCCTTCCAAGTTATAGACTTCCTACAGAAGTTGAATGGGAATTTGCTGCATTAGGATTGGTAGGTAATACTTTACACGAAAGGGTTATAGAAAGAAGGCTTTATCCTTGGAACGGCCATATAATCAGGAGCGGTGAAGAAAAGAATCAAGGAGAAATTCTTGCCAATACCATGAGAGGCAGGGGTGATTATATGGGTATTGCAGGTAACCTTAATGATGCCGCTGAAATTACAGCACCGGTTTATGCATACTGGCCAAACGATTATGGTCTATACAATATGGCAGGGAATGTTTCAGAATGGGTGTTTGACGTCTACAGGCCATTATCTTTTGAAGACGTTGAAGATTTTAGGCCTTTTAGAGGGAATGTTTTCACCAAAAAAGTTCTCGACCAGGAAGGTTACATTGCAGAAAAAGATAGCCTTGGAAGAATCAGGCATGAAAAAGTTTCAGAAGAAGAAAACGTTGACAGGCGCAACTATAGCAAAGCTAACAACATCAACTACCTTGATGGTGATTACTCTTCCAGTGTTTATTATGATAACCCCGATAAAAAAGGTGAATCCAATGAAAAACTCATGTATGAATACGGACAAACATCCATGGTAAATAATAAGGTAAGAGTTTATAAAGGCGCTTCTTGGAGAGACAGGGTTTACTGGATGTCTCCAGGAACAAGAAGGTTCCTTCATGAAGAACAAAGAGCAGATGACCTTGGCTTCAGATGCGCAATGACAAGAGTAGGTAGCCCTATCGGCAACTATAAATAGCAATTTATAATTTTTTTTAGTTATATTTGGCCTCGTAATTTTTAATTATGAGGCCTTATTTTTTATGAGCATCCAACAAATATTTCAGATTTTTGAAAAATATAAAAAATTATCTACTGATAGCCGAACAGTTGATGATAATGCTATATTCTTTGCATTGAAAGGAGAAAACTTTAACGGCAATAAATTTGCTTCAAAAGCTATTGATAATGGCGCTTCAATTGCTATTATTGACGAACCTTATTACCACGTTGAAGGGAAAACAATCCTCGTTAATGATACACTTCATGCTTTACAAGATTTAGCCAAACTCTATCGTGAAAAATTTCACATCCCTTTTATTGGCATTACTGGTAGTAACGGCAAAACCACAACAAAAGAGTTGATTAGCGCTGTTCTTAAAAAACAGTATAGAACATTTGCTACAAAAGGAAATCTTAACAATCATATTGGCGTTCCTTTAACATTATTATCCATACCCCTTGAAACCGAGATTGCTGTTATTGAGATGGGAGCCAATCATATCGGTGAAATAGAAACCTTATGCAACCTTGCCAAACCTGGATATGGACTTATAACGAACATTGGGAAAGCACATATTGAAGGTTTTGGTAGTTTTGAAGGCGTAATAAAAGCCAAGAGCGAACTTTATAATGCTATCGAAAAAATCAACGGAACCCTCTTCATCAATGGAGATGATCCCCTTCTCAATGAAATTTCGCCTAATACTAAAAAATACACCTATGGATTGAACACTGGTTATTTTACCAGCGCCGAAATTATCAGCATAGATCCTTATGTTAAGTTAAAAATACATGATGAACCGCCATATATAATTGAAACAAAGCTATTAGGAAAATACAATATTTATAATATCTTAGCCGCTGTTTGTATTGGCAAATTTTTTAAAGTACCATCCAAAAATATCAAAGCAGCTATAGAATCCTATATCCCCAAAAATAATCGTTCCGAAATTAAAGAAACTACAAAAAATACGCTGCTTTTGGATGCTTACAATGCAAACCCGGCTAGCATGAAAGCTGCTATTGAAAATTTTATGCAAATAAAACACAACAATGAAAAATTCATTATTCTTGGAGATATGCTTGAATTGGGAGATATTAGTAAAGAAGAGCATCAAAACATTATAAATCTTTTGTTGGAATATAATTTTACAAATACAATCCTTGTGGGTGAAGCATTTACCCATTTAAATACCAAGCATTTTCCTGTATTTAGGAATGTTCTTGATGCAAAAAAGTATTTGAAGAAACATCCCATTTGCGGGAAGTTTATCCTCCTTAAAGGTTCAAGAGGTATACAATTGGAAAAATTATTAGAAGAATTATAACATTAAAACCATATTAAAAAAAATAAACAAATGAAAGAAATCCGGGCTATAGGATTAATGTCTGGTACTTCGCTTGATGGCGTTGATATTGCTTTTTGCCATTTTACTAAGGAAGACAAATGGCAGTTCGAAATTCTTCATGCCGATACTATCAGGTATCCCGAAAATTGGAAAAAACAATTAGAAAACGCCCATAATCTAAATGCCTTTGATTTTGTTCAACTTCATAATAATTATGGGGTTTATCTTGGAAATGTTGTTAAAAACTTCATCAACAAATATTCAATAGATGATATTCAGTTAATAGGATCTCATGGGCATACGGTTTTTCACCAACCTAGGAAAAACTTAACTTGCCAAATAGGGAACGGCGCTGCCATTGCTGGCATAACCGGCATAAACACGGTTTGCGATTTTCGCACAACTGATATGGTTTTTGGCGGACAAGGCGCTCCATTAGTTCCTATTGGAGACAAATTATTATTTCCCAATTATGATTATTGCATTAACCTAGGTGGATTTGGAAATATATCTTTTGACCAGGATGAAAAAAGAGTAGCTTTTGATATTTGCCCTGTCAACATGGCGTTAAACTACCTTGCAAAAGAATATCACTTAGAATTTGATAGAGATGGCAATATGGCAGCAAGAGGCAAAATTAATGAAACCATTCTGCAAAAATTGAATTCCCTAAAATATTACGCACTTAAACCTCCCAAATCTTTAGGCCGTGAGTGGTTCCATGAAATGTTTTTACCAATTTTAGAGGCTTTTGATATTCCTACTGAAGACAAACTGGTATCTGTTATAAAACATATAGTCATTCAAATTAAAAATTCCATTCCAAAAGATGATGGCAAAGTCCTTTTATCCGGTGGTGGCACTTTGAATAAATTTCTTGTTAATACCATAAAAAAACAATTACCAAATCCTGTTGTGATTCCTGCTGAGATTATAATTCATTATAAAGAAGCCTTGGTTTTTGCTTTTTTAGCGGTGCTGAGAGAAAATAACATGATAAACTGTTTGGCAAGCGTTACTGGGGCTTCCAAAAATACTTGTTGTGGGGCTTATTATAGGGCATAAATATAAACAATTTACATTTCCATATTAACAATTATTTTTACACTTTTGCATGTGTGTAAACATTTTTTGTATTGAATTTGTATTATTATAATAAGAAATAACGAAAGGATTATGATGACAGAGCATAAAAAGGTTTTATTAATGATACTTGACGGATGGGGAAAAGGAGACGGCAGCAGAAGGGATGCTATTGCTACGGCAAACACTCCTTACATGGACTCTTTGCTTAAAAACTATCCCAATACAGAACTGGGCGCCTCGGGCAAAGATGTTGGACTTCCAAAGGGACAAATGGGCAACTCAGAAGTTGGCCACCTTAATATTGGCGCAGGCAGAATTGTTTATCAAGACCTCGTGAGAATAAACAACGCCATTAAAGATGGTTCTATCACCAAAAATAAAGTAATCACAGAAGCTTATAATTACGCCAAGCAAAATGATAAAGCCATTCATTTCCTAGGACTTGTATCCGATGGTGGTGTGCATTCATCAACAAAACACTTGATGAAAATGTGTGATATTGCCAAAGACCATGCTTTGAAAAAAGTTTATATTCATGCATTCACTGATGGCCGTGACACCGACCCATATAGTGGAAAAGGTTATGTTAAGGAATTACAAAATCACCTAGAAAATTCAACAGGTAAAATAGCTACCGTGTGTGGCAGGTATTATGCTATGGATAGGGATAAACGCTGGGAACGTATCAAACTGGCTTATGATATGCTTCTTCATGGTAAAGGTAATAAAGTGAGTTCTCCCATACAAGCAATTGAAGAATCTTATAAAAAAGAAATCACCGATGAATTCATAAAACCTGCTGTCGTAACTGGCAACAATGGTGAACCAACTGCCACCATTAAGCCGGGAGATGTTGTAATCTGCTTTAATTTTCGTACAGACAGATTAAGGGAGATAACCACTGTACTTACACAAAAAGATATGCCGGAACATGACATGAAAACAATAAACCTTTATTATGTCACAATGACAAGGTATGATGAGGCATTCAAAAATGTACATATAATATTTGAAAAGCCTGATTTGCAAATGACTTTGGGAGAAACTCTTTCTAAGCAAGGCAAAAAGCAAATACGAATAGCAGAAACGGAAAAATATGCCCATGTTACCTTTTTCTTTTCCGGTGGTAGGGAGGAGACATTCAAAAATGAAAAAAGAATATTGATACCATCGCCAAAAGTAGCTACTTATGACTTACAACCGGAAATGAGCGCCAACAAGGTAAAAGAAGCAATGGTAAAAGAACTGGAAAAACAAAATACCGATTTTATATGCCTTAATTTTGCCAATCCCGACATGGTGGGGCATACCGGTGTTTACAAAGCCATTATTAAAGCATTAGAAACGATTGACAATTGCGCTAAAGAAGTTACTGAAACAGCCAAAGAGAATGGGTATAGCGTAATCATTATTGCTGACCATGGTAATCCAGATATTGCTGTTAACGAGGATGGAAGCCCAAATACAGCACATTCTACCAATCCTGTTCCTTTTATTCTAATTGATAAATATCATAACAAAAATAAAACCGAATTAAAACCCGGTAGGCTCTGTGATGTGGCGCCCACAATTTTGAAACTAATGAATTTGGAGATACCAAAAGAAATGGATGGAAAAGTACTTATAAATTCATAGATATAGAAAACATATTTATTTCCAGAATAGGCTTGTATTTTTAAAATCTATGTTTAAATTTGTTATATTATTTGAAGTGTGCATTTTTGTGTTAATTTAAATTTTACATTATGGCAGACCTAAAAACAAAATATCTTGGCCTAGACCTAAAAAACCCTGTAATAGTCAGTAGTTCAGGGCTAACAAGCAATCTAGAAAACCTGAAGAAAATTGAGCAGCAAGGAGCTGGTGCTGTTGTGCTTAAATCATTGTTTGAAGAACAAATAAAACATGAAGGCGATAAGGCTTTCATGGAAAGTGGGCTTGCCAAGCAATATCCTGAAGCTGAAGATTATCTCATAAATTATACAAAAAATAACACAGTTGGAGATTATCTAAAATTGATCAAAGAAGCAAAAAATGAGCTTTCTATACCGGTAATCGCAAGCATAAATTGTATTAGCGCAGAAGAATGGACCTATTTTGCCAAAGAAATAGAAAAAGCTGGCGCTGATGCCTTGGAACTGAATATTTTTATATTGCCAAGCGACCCTCATATAAGCGGCAAAGAAAACGAAAGCGTTTATTTTAAAATTGTTGAAAAAATAAAAAACGAGGTTAATATCCCCGTTGCCCTTAAAGTAAGCAGCTATTTTTCAGGATTTGCAGAATTTGCACAAAAACTATCGTGGGCAGGTGTTAACGGGCTTGTTTTATTCAACCGTTTTTTCTCTCCAGATATCAATATTGAAGATCTAACTATCAAACCAACAAATATTTACAGTTCTAAAGAAGAGTTGTCATTCTCTCTAAGATGGGTAGCTATTTTATCCGATATTGTCCATTGCGATATTGCTGCTTCAACTGGTATACATGATGGAGAGAGTGCCATAAAACAAATCCTTGCTGGTGCAGCCGCCACACAGGTCTGCTCAGTACTTTATAAAGAAGGATTTGAAAAAATCGGTGAGATCTTATCTTCAATGGAGAATTGGATGGATGATAAAGGATTTAAAACCATTGATGATTTTAAAGGAAAATTAAGTTTTGAAAAAGCTCAAAATCCTGCTGCCTACGCTAGGTTGCAATTCATAAAACACTATGCAGGAATAGAATAAAAAAATATTGCCTAACTTTGTTCCCGTAGCCCAAAAAGTTACGGGTTTTTTATTTTTAATGATTAAAACTTTTAAACTTATGAAAAAACTATTAACCATTTTATTAAGCTTGATGTTTACCACAGCTTATACACAGTACATTACTCCAGGTACAGGAGTTCATTGGGACTTAGCAGAATTAGCAAATAATTCATCAGGAGCAGTTTCCTTAATTGATGGGGTTTACTTGGTAAGTGAAGACGTCACCATATCAGAATTTGATACCATAAGCATCAACAATCCAAACGAAATGGCTATTGAACCAAACTTGCAGTTTACCGTAATAGGAACAATGAAAGTGTTACCTAGTAATGGTTACATGAAATTTACCTGTTCCGATACCAATAGTTATTACAAGTCTATACGTCTTGAAAACTCCAATGCCTCATTTTTCAAAAATACCATCTTTGAATTTGGCAACGGCCTAGATTTGGTTGAATCCAACATTACGATTGATAGTTGCGTCTTCCGTAAGAATAATGATGAATTCACTTCTGGTGCTATTGACCTTTACCATTCTAACGCTACTATTAGCAATTGCAGCATTTTTAATAATAGCGGCCCAGCTATTGCTTCTGGGGCCAACGCAGGGAGCGCTCCTTTTATTATGAACAATCTTATTTACAATAACGTAGTTTCAAATGTAAATAAACCGCAAATCAACCTAGGTGAGACCGAGGAAGATACTATAAAGATTATTGGGAACATTATCACAGGTATGTACCCAATGGCCGGAGGTATAGCCGTATCTGGGCTTACTGGTGGCGATGCTTATTGCATTATTGATAGCAATACCATTGAGAATAACAGGTACGGTTTTGCTGCTATTGGATACAATGTGTATTCTAAAATCACTAACAATGAAATCCATTACAATAACATCCAAAACAACCCTATGCTGGGCGGTAGTGGCCTCAATTTCTATGGTGATACCACCAATAAGGCTTTTGTTTCAGGAAATACAATTAGCAACAACCTTTGGGGCATCACCATTCAAATGTCTGCATTACCTAATATTGGACAGGTTGAGAATGATTCTATTAACCCGGGAATGAACAGAATATACGACAACGGTAATAGCGGACTGGTTTTCGCACTATACAATAATACACCAAATCAAATTATGGCAGAAAATAATTTTTGGGGTAGTGATGATCCAGACAGCGTTGAAATGTTCATATTTCACCAACAAGACAGCGCTTCGCTTGGCTTTGTAGATTTTATGCCTCTTTACGAGGAAGAACCCCCATCAGGCAATGCAATAGATTTTGACAATAAAGGTAAACATCATATGGTGATCTCCAATATTTATCCCAATCCATTTCAAAAACATTTTACCATTGAAATCAATAAACATTACCTTGAAAAGGGAAGATCGTTCGCTATTGAATTATACACAATAAGAGGAAAGAGAATATTTTACAAAGAATATATTAACCGCGAGAAGGTTCATTTTAAAGTAAATAAAGATTTTATGAATGATACCGGGAGTTATATTTTAAAAATTATACAAGGAAAAACTGTGGAAACAACAATAATCATTAAGGGCTAAAAAAGCAGAAGGACTCCCGAAGGAGCCCTCTGCTGCAATAACTAAAAACCAAAAAAATGAAAAAATTAACAACCTAAAAACCCACGAGGAATGCTACCAACAACCACAGGATTTTTATTAAAAACAAAGATAGGGAATAATTTTCATATAAAAATAAGGTAAACCACTTATTTTTCTAATTTTTTTATGGGTATTTATACCTAATTTTTGAGTTTTTCTAATTGCTTGTTCGCTACATCACTTTCTAATCCTACAAATCCTGCATCCTTCATATAATTTTTGCCTGTGGTTAAAATCCATTTTAAAAATGCTTTTGAAAGCTTATCTTTTGGTTTATTATTCATCACTGCAAAGATATACCTGGCCGGAGGTGCATGAAACCTTTCATCCTTTATGGCATCCAATAAACGGTTTTTGTTGATATAGAAAAACTCTGCATCGTCTATCATCCCGTTGGCATTGAAATCAATGGGTAATACCTTGAAATCAGGATGCTCAAACTTGGTATAATTGTCGTATGCAAAAGTAAGGTTGATAAAACCAATGCCGTTTTGGTCTTTTTTTACAGCATCAATAATTTCCGTATCCCTATCCATTTTTTTACCTTTTAAATTTTGTGGTTCGGTATCAAGGAAATCAGCCCATACATGGCTTGCCCCGTTTTTAAAAGATAAAGAATAAACATTTATGGCCTCGTCATTTTTATCATTGTAGACCTGTCCCCAATGATCAATTTCCCTGGAAACAAAAATCTTCTTGAGTTTTTCTTTGGTAATTCCATCATTTGTTAAATTGGAAATACTATTGTTATCAAAATTAAAAATGGCTACCACTGCGTCTTTGGCCACTGGAATAGTCCATAATGCAGAGTCTTTTGGCTTATAAGAAGCCATGACCATATTGATTTTTCTTTCTTTGAGCACCTCGATGTTTTTTTCATCATCTCCTGTATACACCTTAATCGTGCTTTTTGGGTAAACTTTTTGAAACTCTTTAGCCCAAATAGAAATAATAGGAAATGCAGGCCTTGCTGCTGAAACTACAAGCTGGCCAGCTACTTTCGATTGTTGTATTTCCTGCTGCTTTTGCTTGTTTTCATCAGTTTCAGTTGATCTGGATTTGCAGGACACGAATACTAATGCTACCAATAGAATAAAAAGAATGTTTTTCATTTTTATTATTTTTTTCCTGCAAAATTAATAGATTCTCATTTTTAGATTACATTTTAACAATTTTTAACCATAATTGCTAAGTAGCTTCTAACCCATTAGATTGCATCACGATTTATCACTTTCGAAAAATATCAAAGGTAAATTTTTTATTTTTCTTCATTTTGATGAATAATAATTATTTTTGGGCAAAATAGAACTTATGGAATTAGAGATCATAGCAGCTGTAATAGGTGTTGGGTTTTTATGCGGCTTCATAAATACTTTAGCAGGAAGTGGCTCTTTGTTGAGTCTTCCTTTATTAATGTTTTTAGGATTACCAGCCAATGTTGCCAACGGGACTAATCGAATAGCCATCCTCATGCAAAACGTTGTAGGTGTAGGAAGCTTTTATCAACAAAAAGTACTTAATGTAAAGTTAGGCCTTAGGTTGGGAATACCGGCAGTAATAGGTTCATTTATTGGAGCCAGAATTGCTGTTGACCTGGATGATGAGATTATGGCAAAAATTATCGGTATCATCATGTTTATAATGCTGATACCCATTTTTTTGAAACCAAAACAATGGCTAAAAGGCAAAGAAGAAGAACTTATACCCAAAAATTATATCATTCAAGTTGTTATTTTCTTTTTTATTGGAATTTATGGAGGATTTATACAAGCTGGTGTAGGTATATTTCTTTTAACAGGCCTGGTACTTAATGTAGGATTAGACCTTGTGAAAGCCAATGCTATAAAAGTTTTTATTGTTTTGCTATATACTCCTATAGCTTTGGCTGTATTCATCTTTAATGGACAAGTAAATTATTTGTATGGTTTTATTCTTGCTATTGGGAATATGGGTGGCGCGTTTGTTGCCTCAAGAGTGGCTGTAAGTTGGGGAGCTAAATTTGTTAGATGGTTCTTGATCGTGGTTATTATTTTCGCTGCCACCAAACTGCTTTTTTTCCGGTAGTCTTTTGCTCCAATAAAATTAGCATTTTCATAAAACAATTATTACTCTATATATGTTGTATGAAATAAAAAGAAGATATAATTTCGCAACTTATTATATAAACAAATATTTTTTAATATGAACATTGTAATAGCAGGAGATGGAGAGGTTGGTTTTCACCTGGCAAAGTTATTGTCTGGTGAAAAGCATAATATTACTGTGGTTGACCCGCATAAGGAATTATTAAAACTACTAGAAGCCCATTCTGATATTCTCACCATAACAGGTGATGCAACTTCTATAGAAGTATTAAAAGAAGCCAATATAAAAAATGCTGATCTTTTGATCTCTGTTGTTCATGATGAACGTATCAATTTAGTTACTTGCCTTTTAGGAAAGAAATTGGGAGCCAAAAGAGCTATTGCCAGGATAGACAACCCAGAATACCTTTCGGAAGAAAATATTAAAATATTTAGTGATTTGGGCATTGATTCGATGGTATGCCCAGAGCGAATAGCCTCGGAAGAAATCGTTCGGTTACTAAAACAAACAGCAGCTACAGAAATTTTTGATTTCTCTGATGGCAAACTTTCACTTTTCCTTATTAAACTGGATGAAAAAGCACCTGTAATTAACAGGACTTTAAATGATATAGCCCATTCTAATCCATTACTTGATTTTAGAACTATTGCCATTCATAGGAATTCAAAAACCATCATCCCTAGAGGCAATGACAAATTTCAACCTAGTGATCTAGCCTATGTTGTAACCAAGCAAAACGCAATAGACGACCTTTTAAAACTTGGTGGCAAAGAATCATACCCTATCCATAATGTAATGATTATTGGAGGAGGAAGAGTAGGGCGTAAAACTGCCAAAAGAATCGAGAATAAATTCAATATTAAATTATTCGAAATCAATAAAGAAAAATCGGAATACCTGGCAGAGTATCTTAATAATGTTTTGGTTATTAACGGTGATGCCCGTGATATAGACCTCTTGGAAGATGAAGGGATAAGAGGTGTAGATGCTTTTATTGCAACAACAGATAATTCAGAAACCAATATTTTAACCTGCTTGCATGCAAAAAAGCTGGGAGTTAAGAAAACCATTGCCTTAGTCGAAAATATTGATTATATCGATATTTCTCAAAATATTGGAATTGACACCATTATCAATAAAAAACTTATTACTGCAAGCTATATGGTGCGTTTTACAATGCATGCAGTTGTAACATCCATAAAATGCTTAAATGGCATTGATGCTGATGTTTTAGAACTGATAGCACAACCCGGTTCGCTTGTAACCAAAAAGCCTATAAAGAATTTAAATTTTCCTAAAGGAGCCATTATTGGAGGTATTGTGCGCGGTGATGAATCCCATATTGCTGTTGGCGATTTCCAGATCCAGCAATTCGATAGGGTGGTTGTATTTACCCTGCCTCAAAGCGTTCATAAAGTGGATGAGTTTTTTAATTAATTCAAATCCCACACCTATAATACCAATATAGAAAATCTTAAGAATTTAACTGGAACATTAAACAATATCTAAGCGATAAGTCACTAAATTTTTTTACCCGCTTTTTTCCACAACAGCCTAAACGATCTAGGCTGAACCTTTGGTAATGTTCGCCTTGGGCCCCATGCCTTTTTGAAAAAGAGTTTTAAGAACAGGTTTTTCATCCTGCTGCCAAAAAAATCTATCATCCATCTATGGGTCATTACTTGTTTCCAACCATACATGGTGAAATTATCCGTGGATGTGGTGTATTTCTTATTCACTGCATCGTTCCTATTATAAAGCAAAAGTTTATGCAGTTCTATATTCATTGGGCATACTTCCGAGCATTTTCCGCAAAGCGAAGAGGCATAGCTCAAATGCTTATATTCCATTCCTTTGAGGTAAGGTGTAATCACTGAACCGATAGGCCCGCTATATACAGTGCCGTAAGAATGTCCACCGATATTCTTATAAATTGGGCAACCATTTAAACAAGCACCACACCTTATGCATGTTAATGCACTTCTTTGCAAAGGTTTTTCCAATAAATTGCTCCTGCCATTATCAATCAATATTACGTACATTTCCTCAGGGCCGTCTTTTTCGCCTTCCTTTTTAGGGCCAAAAAGCATAGAATTATAAACCGTAACATTTTGCCCGGTGCCATGGGATGATAACAATGGCCATAAAACATCGAAATTTTCAATGGATGGAATAATCTTCTCTATTCCAACGATGGCAATTTGTACTTTCGGAAAAGAAAAGGACATAAATGCATTGCCTTCGTTTTCTGTTAAACAAACAGCGCCCTCTTTGGCGGCCAAAAAATTAGCCCCGGTTATTCCCGCATCAGCTTGTACAAATTTTTCTCTTAACTTATCTCTTACAAAAGCTGTGATCTCTTCAGGGGTGGAGTTTTTTGGTAAATCAAAAAGATCATGAAACAGTTCTGCAATAATCTCTTTTGATTTATGCATCACAGGGGTAATGATATGATAAGGTTTTTCATGGGCCAATTGAACAATATATTCACCCAAGTCGGTTTCTAATGATTCTATTCCATTTTTTTCCAATAACTCATTCAACTCCACCTCTTCGGTGATCATAGATTTTGACTTAACAATATTCTTGGCTTCATGCTCCTTTAAAATATTTAAAACCGCATTGGATGCTTCTGTTGCATCCTCCGCCCATACAACCTTTCCACCGTTTTTAGTAAAAGCAGATTCAAAATCTACAAGATATTCATCAAGTTTGTTAATTACCTCGCTTTTATAATAAGCCGCTCGCTCTTTCGCCAATTCAATATCAGAAAATTGCGCTTTTCCCTTGGGTACCTTTTTATTATACTGGCTAATATTAAAATTTATTATTTTCCGGTGATCTTTATCAAACGCTTTTTCTTCGGCCTTTTTCCTAAAAGTCTTTTCAACCTGGTTCATAAATTCTACAATTTACTTATTTTCTCAACACGTTTTTCATGTCTTCCGCCATCAAAACCATATTTTAAAAATGTTTTGACAATTTCAAGCGCGTCTTTATATTCAATAAACCGGGCAGGTAATGCAAGTACATTGGCATTATTGTGTTTCCTGGCTAAAGCGGCTAATTCTTTTTTCCAACATAGTGCCGACCTAATGCCTTTATGTTTATTAGCGGTTATATTAACTCCATTACCACTTCCACATAGCACAATTCCCAACTTGTATTCGCCGCTTTCTATTGCCCTTGCTAATGGATGAACATAATCAGGATAATCAGTACTTTCTTCACTATCAGTACCATAATCCTTAACTTTTATACCTTCGTGGCTTAGGTCGCGCTTTAAACGCTCTTTAAAATTGTATCCGGCATGATCGCTCGCTATACAAATATTATCTCTCTTTTCAAACATTTGTTAATAAAATTTGTTTTAACAAAAGTATATAAAGTTTGCCATGTATGAGTATCTTTTTATTTATAAATGGATTATGGGTTCTCATTTTTTCGCGCTTTATTTTCTAAAATCATACATGATATTTTAAATCAAATATTTATTAATTTTCAACACCCAGTCTGTTAATAACTGTGTAAATTTGTATTAAAATTGAATAAGAATTTTCTTGGTTTTCTAATTTTGATTCTGCATAAACAAGTTTTAAAAAAAAACAAGGAAAAGTTTTCAATTTTATTCATATGAAATTAACATTGACTTAACACGAAATAGCTTGTTAATAGCTCTCAGTTTTTTCACACTCATTAAGCTAACAAGATGTTAATAAATATGCAAGTTTTATAAAATCAATCATTTATAATTTAAAAAAAACTTTATTTTTGTTAAAAAAACATTACAATCAACAAATACAAGTTTTGAATCATTTTTTTTTAAACAAAACTAACAGGCTATTATTACTATTATAAGTTTTTAAATTTAAAAAAATAAAATAATAATATAATTATGAATATTGAAAAAGAAATTAAAGAAAACGGTTTCATCGAATATAAAGGTAACAAAAATGATATTGATTTCAAAAAAGAAATACTCCGCTTAAAAAGCGAGAAGAGTATTGTAATCTTAGGTCATTTTTATCAAATTCCCGCCATACAAGATCTATCTGATCATATTGGCGATAGTTTGGTTTTAGCGCAACAAGCTGTTAAAGCCGATGCAGATATTATTGTTTTCGCCGGTGTACACTTTATGGCCGAAACAGCGAAAATCTTAAATCCTACGAAAAAAGTTGTAATACCTGATATGAATGCCGGTTGCTCACTGGCAGAATCAGCACCTGCAGATAAATTTAAGAAATTCAAAGAAAAAAATCCAAATCATGTTGTAGTATCCTACATCAATTGTACTGCAGAAATAAAGGCGCTTTCCGACATCATCTGTACATCAAGTAATGCTGTGGATATAGTAAATAGCATCCCGGAAGAGCAACCCATTATTTTTGTCCCGGATAGGAATTTAGGTGCTTATGTGCAAGAACAAACCGGGAGAGAAATGGTAATATGGGCTGGAGCATGCGAGGTTCATGATATTTTAAAAGTTGAGAAAACAATAGGACTCAAACAACAACATCCCGATGCAAAATTAATTGCGCACCCAGAATGCCAGCAGCCTATACTTGAAATTGCTGATTTTGTTGGGTCAACTTCCAAATTATTGAATTTTTCAAAAAATGACCCTTCTCAGAAATTTATCGTGGCCACTGAAACGGGTATTCTTTATCAAATGAAGAAGGATTCGCCAGGAAAAACATTTATTATTGTGCCAAATGAAGAAACATGTAACTGCAACGATTGCCCCTATATGAAATTGAATACTTTAGAAAAATTGTACACTTGCATTAAATACGAGCAACCTGAAATTCTTCTTGGCGAGGAGTTAATTAATAGCGCCAAAAAACCATTAACACGGATGCTTGAAGTATCTGCAAAAATTAAAGGATAGATCAATGTTCAAACAAATCATTACTAGCATAGTATTTGGCTTCGGATTTATTTTTTATTCATTTTCCCAAGATACTATTTTTGATGGTAATGACACCATTATCAAATTTTATTATGATAACGGGAAGGTTTCCAGTATGGGACCTATAGAAAATGGTAAACCTGATGGATATTGGAAAAATTTCTATCCAGATGGAACCCTCAAATCCGAAGGAGGCAGAGAAGATCATGAATTGGAAGGCCTTTGGAAATTTTATAATAAAAAAGGAGAACTTAAATTATCCATTGAATATAAGAACGATAAAAAACACGGTATAAGAGAAACGATATTGAAGGATGAGATCATACGTGAACAATTTGTAAATGGAAAAAAGGAAGGATATACGAAATATTTTTCAAAAGAGGACGATCGTCTTTTAAAAGCCGTTCCATTCAAAAACGGGTTGAAACATGGGTTAGGAAGAGTTTACGCAAAATCAGGCTTGGTAAAAGAGGTGACTGAATATAAAAATGGCAGGATTGTTAGTATAGATTATATTAATAGAAAGGATAACCGAGGCAGAAAACAGGGAAAATGGATGTACTTTTACGCCAATGGCAATATAAAGCTTGAAGGCCGGTTTATAAACAATAAGAAACATGGATTTTTCAAATACTACGATAAACAAGGTAGCCTGGTTAAAATAGAAAAATATCAAAATGGTATGTTATTGCCCAAAGCTCCTGAAGTTGTTGAACTTGATGAAAGAATTTCATATTACCCTGATGGAAAAGTGAAAACCATAGCGCATTTTTTAGATGAAAAACCTCAAGGAATCTGGAAGGAATTTGATACACTGGGAAATATTGACCAAACCTATATATTCAACCAAGGTAAAGTTGTTTCACAAGGAATTATAGATGAAGAAGGTTCTCAACAGGGAAACTGGAAGTATTATTATCCCGATAGTAAATTGCTTGGAAAAGGCCAATTCAAGAATGGTGTAAGATTTGGCAAATGGATTTTTTATCATCCTAATGGAAATGTTGAGCAGGTTGGTTATTACAACAAAAATGGGCAATTGCATGGCAAATGGGATTGGTTTTACGAATCAGGCATGATACTCAAAGAGGAGCATTATGTTAATGATAAACTTGACGGTTTATCCGTTGAGTATTACGAGGATGGTGATACTGTTGCCATTGGCGAATATTTTGAGAATGAACCTAATGGCCCGTGGCATATTGAATATGGTGATTTTTATGTTAAAGGAAGTTATTTTGAAGGGAGAAGAGATGGAATATGGCAATCCTTTTACGATGATGGAACACTTCACTTTAAAGGCAAATATGTTGACGGTAACCCAGATGGAAAACATACATATTACTGGCCGAACGGAAAAATTAAATTGCAAGGAATTTACGTGGGCTACAAAAGGGAAGGCGATTGGTATAGATACAATGAAACTGGTGAACTTGTTTTAACCATACATTATAAAAATGGTAAAGAAATGAAATATGAAAACGTTGAGCTTGAATTTGGCAAAAATAATGAGGATTAGGTTTGTAAGAATCTATTGAATGAATTTTATTTTTCCAATGTAATACTTACATTACCCACTTTACCTCCAACGGGTGGATTGATCTTAGAAAGCTTTAAACGTATTTTTGTAATTCCTTTAAATTTGCTATAAATAGCCTGGATAATCCTGTAGGCAATATTTTCTATCAATTTGGATTTTGTTTCCATTTCTTTCTGTATCACTTGGTAAACATGCTGGTAATTTATCGTATATTCCAAATTATCCGAAGTCTCTGCTTTCCTGGTATCAACTTCCATTTCTAATGTTACTATAAATTTGTTTCCAATGATCTGTTCTTCTGAAAAACAACCATGGTAAGAGAAAAACTCCATTTCTTCAATTGAAATTACTGACATAATAACCTATATTATAGATTTATAAAATTTTGAGGCAAAATTATAAAATTGATGAATACATATGTCGATCCATTTATTAATTTTGCTTTTTTAAAATCCAGATTGTTATGAGTGAATCCGATGAAAAGAAATCGTTAAATTTTATTGAACAGATCATAGAAGAAGATCTAAGAAATGGCAAAAATGGTGGTAGAGTTCACACAAGGTTCCCCCCCGAACCAAATGGTTATTTGCATATTGGCCATGCCAAATCCATATGTTTAAATTTTGGAATGGCAGAAAAATATCAAGGAAAAACAAATTTACGATTTGATGATACCAACCCCTTAAAAGAAGAACAGGAATATATAGATTCGATTAAGGAAGACGTAAAATGGCTTGGATTTACCTGGGAAGACCGTGAATATTATGCTTCCGATTATTTTGAACAATTGTATGAATGGGCAGTTAAGCTTATTAAAATGGACAAGGCCTTTGTTTGCGATCTTACTATTGATGAAATTGCGGCTACCCGTGGAACACTGAAAGAACCTGGAAAAGAAAGCCCTTTTAGAAATCGAAGTATAGAAGAAAATTTACAACTATTCGATGAAATGCGTGAAGGCAAGTATAGGGACGGGGAGAAAGTACTTAGAGCTAAAATTGATATGGCTTCTCCCAATATGCACATGAGAGACCCTGCTCTATACCGTATTAAACATGCGAAACACCCAAGAACTGGTGAGAAATGGTGCATATATCCTATGTATGACTTTGCTCATGGCCAATCCGATTATATTGAAGGTATTACCCACTCATTATGCACAACAGAATTCGAGGTTCATAGGCCGCTTTATGATTGGTTGCTAGACCATATAGCAGAAGGTGATTATAGGCCAAGACAAATTGAATTTGCACGCCTAAACCTTACCTACACCATTATGAGCAAAAGAAAACTACTCAAACTCGTACAAGATAAATACGTGGATGGATGGGATGATCCAAGAATGCCTACAATTACCGGCCTTAAAAGAAGAGGATATACACCCAATGCCATAAGAAATTTTTCTGGAAAAGTGGGAATAGCAAAACGAGAAAATATAATTGATGTTTCTTTATTGGAATTTTCTTTAAGAGAAGATTTGAATAAAAACGCACAAAGAAGATTTTGTGTTTTGGAGCCTGTAAAAGTTATTGTTACCAATTTCCCGGAAAATGAAAAACAATTCATCGAGGCTGTGAATAATCCTGAGAAACCTGGAGAAGGAAAAAGGAAAATTGCTTTTACTAGGGAACTGTATATTGAGAGAAACGACTTCATGGAGGATCCACCTAAAAAGTATTTTAGATTATCTCCTGGCAAAGAAGTCCGGTTTAAATATGCTTATTTTCTCACATGTACAGATGTTCTGTATAATGATGATGGAAGCATCAAAGAAATTCATTGTACCTATGATCCTGAAAGCCTTGGCGGGAAATCCCCGGATGGCCGTAAAGTTAAAGGCACAATTCATTGGGTTAGCGCTAATGATTGTTTGAATGCAGAAGTTCGTCTTTATGACAGGTTATTTAATACGCCAAACCCTAACAAAACTAAAGAAGGAGAAGATTTTACGTCTAATATTAACCCGGAATCTTTAAAAGTGATACAAGGTAAAGCAGAGTTATCGTTAAAAGATGTACGGCCTGGGGAAAAGTTTCAATTTGAACGGATGGGTTATTTTGCTGTAGATTATGATAACAAACAAAACCATTTGGTCTTTAACAGGACGGTTACACTAAAAGATACATGGGCCAAAATCGAAAAGCAATATAAGTAGCTGATTAATACCAGTTTATAAACATGACCTTTGGAATTCTATGAATCCAAAGGCCATATTTATTTTGTAAAATGAGTTGTTATCAATGAATTAACTCCCAAGTAATTTTCTCGCAGGAATACTATCATTGAATTATTGATATAGCCTTTTCTATTCGCTTTATCGTTTCTTTTTTTCCAAGGATTTCCATAATTTCAAAAAGATCCGGACCTTTAGAACCGCCTACTAAAGATAATCTTAGGCAATTCATTATATTTCCAAATCCAATGCCTTTTGATTCTATCCAACTGCTGACAGTAGTTTTTAATTCATTTTTTTCAAAGTTAGAATTTAGAAGGATATCTGTGGATAGTTCTTTTAATAATTCAGGAATATCTTCCTTCCATTTCTTCTTGATAACCTTATTGTCATATTCAGCAGGTTCTTGGTAAAAAAATCCAGCTTGTTCAATAAAATCTTTAGGAAAATTCATTCTTTCTTGTACCAACTCAATAATCTTAAGCATTTTCTTTTTATCTTGAATATCAAAACCTTCTGTTTTGACAATAGGTTCTATGAATTCGTATAATTCTTCTGCACTTTTTTGTTGCAAATATTTGTGATTATACCATTTTGCTTTTTCAGGATCAAACCGTGTGCCCGCTTTTGTTACTTTCTCTAATGAAAAATCTTGTATCAATTCATCCAGTGAATATAATTCCTTTTCAGTACCAGGATTCCAACCAAGAAATGCTAAAATATTAATAAACGCATCTGGAAAATATCCTTCTTCCTTATATCCTTTTGACGTTTCACCTGTGTTCTCATCAATCCATTCCATTGGAAATACTGGGAAACCAAGTTTATCACCATCTCTTTTGCTTAATTTTCCTTTACCTTGGGGTTTCAGTAATAAAGGAAGATGCGCAAAATGCGGAATTTCTTTGTCCCATCCAAATGCTTTGTATAGTAACACGTGGAGAGGAGTAGAGGGAAGCCATTCTTCTCCTCGTATCACATGGGAGATTTTCATTAAGTGATCATCAATTACATTGGCAAGGTGATATGTTGGTAAACCGTCTGATTTAAAGATAATTTTATCATCCAAGGTATCAGAATTTACTTTAATATTGCCGCGTATAATATCTTTGAATTCTATCGTTGTATTTTCGGGAATTTTGAATCGGATCACGTAGTCACCTTTTTCTATATGATTTTTTAGAACATCTTCAACAACAGTAAATTGGTTGTTTAGTTTTTTTCTTTCACTATGATTGTAAATAAAGGTCTTTTTTTCTTGTTCATATTTTTTTCTAAGCTTATCCAATTCTTCTTGTTTGTCGAAAGCATAATAAGCCCAACCGCTATCAATTAATTTTGTTGCATATTTTAAGTAGATATCTTTTCTTTCTGATTGCCTGTAAGGACAATAATTGCCTTCTTTTGCAGGTGATTCATCAGGATTGATCTTGCACCATCTTAGAGAATCAAGTATATATTTTTCTGCACCAGCTACAAATCTTTTTTGGTCAGTATCTTCAATTCTTAAAATGAATTGCCCATTATTTTTCTTGGCGAATAGGTAATTATACAAAGCTGTGCGCACTCCTCCAATATGCAAAGGGCCTGTTGGACTTGGTGCGAATCGTACTCTAATATTTTCCATACATTTTATGAATTATTAATTCCTATTGTTAATTTTGTACAAATTTATAATTTTTAAATGTTCAATTCTTATTACCCGAGGAATAATTGTATGAAAAGTATAGATTATTTATTATTTTTCATTTTTTAGATGCTACAAAAAGCTTTTTAAGCAGCATTTATTACGTATTCAACAAATTTTTCTTACTTTTTTAACATTTTAACAAAATCATTATAAGCTACATAAGGCTTGTAGCGTTACTTTGTTAATAATTATTTGCCCGGGTTTTAGAATTTGTACAATAATCCAGTATATTTGTAATAAGGAGATACTTACGTGAAACAACAAAACAACATATTGCTACAGAAAATTAGACGGTTTATTAACCGCTATTATTTTAATCAATTAATTAAAGGAACCATCATATTATTGGCTTCCCTTATTATTCTATTACTGGTTTTATCGCTAACCGAATTTTATAGTTATTTTAACTCTACTACCAGGCTTGTTTTCCTTTTAATTTACTTTGGTATTAATGCGGTTGTATTTTTTTACTTTATATTGGTACCGGTTTTTAGGCTAACCAAACTTCTTAAGGGTATAGATGCTTATAGTGCTTCCAAGATTATTGGTAAGCATTTTAAAGATGTGGATGATAAACTGCTTAACACCTTACAATTGCTACGTACCCAGGAAAGGACAGTTGAGCAAAGAAGAGAAAACGAATTACTACAGGCTGCTATAGATAATAAAACCGTTAAGCTAAGGAAGTATCCATTTTATAAAGCGGTAAACTTTTCTGTTAATAAAAAATATCTCCATTATTTGATGTATCCTACTTTAATACTTATTGTAATTTTGATTTTTATCCCGGAGCTTGTTACTAGTCCTACGCAAAGAATTATAAACTATTCAAAAGTTTACGAAAAACCCCAACCTTATTATATTCATATTGAAAATTCTAAACTTACTACTTTACAAGGGAATAGTTTTCAACTAGAAGTTGGTGTTACGGGTGATGTATCTCCTAATGAAATGTTTATTTCAAAAAACGGGAATATTTCTCCATTACAGAAAAATAATGTGAATACATTTAGTTATACATTCCATAACCCAATTAATAATACTAAATTTTTTCTATTCACTCATGATGGAGTGGAAACAGAAAAGTTTGAATTAGAAGTTTTACCGAAACCAGCTATTTTAGATTTTACTTTGTCAATCAAATATCCTCAATATATAAAAAGAGAAGATGAGGTTATTGCTAATAATGGAGATATTACCATTCCTGAAGGTTCCAATGTCAAATGGAAGTTTAGGACAAAACATACTGATTCTATATTTTACTTTTTGAATGACACCAATATTCAAAATTTTCAAAAGCAAAACAATAACTTTGTATTCAAGGATCGGTTTTTTGAATCAGCAAGCTACCGAATACTGTATAGGAACACAAACATATATTTTACTGATACCTTATCCTACGCTATTACTGTTATTAAAGATGAGTATCCAAAAATGAATATCCAACAATTTAGTGATTCACTAATTGAAACACAAAAATATTTTACAGGTCAAATTTCTGACGATTATGGTTTTAGTAAACTACTATTTCATTACTCTATAGCTGGGCATAAAGATTCTAAAAGCAAGAATAATAATGATGGTGGAAAAAGTATAGAAATCAATAGTGGGGTTAAGAGGCAAGAATTTTTCCATTACTTTGATTTTGGCAGCATAAACTTAGATCCTGGTGATAGAATGGTTTATTATTTCGAGATTTTTGATAATGACGGCATCAACGGGCCAAAATCTACCCGGTCTCGAAAATATACATTCAAAAAACCAACCCTTGATGAGATTACAAAAAAGTCTAACACGATAGGATATAATATAGAAAATAACTTAGAGCAAAGTAAAAACGATATCAATAATTTGCAAAAGGATATAAAGAGTTTTGAAAAACGAATAATCGAGAACAAGAACCTTGATTGGAAAGATAAAGAAGAGCTTGAACGGATAATACAAAAGCAAAAAGATCTTAAAGGAGACCTTGAACGCACGAAACAAATGCAAAAAGAGAAGCAAATGTTTGATGAAGCAACCTCTGAGGAGGAGGAACGCATTATAAAGAAGCAAAAGGAGTTACAGGAATTATTCAAAGATATAATCAATGAGGATTTAAAGAAGCAAATCGAAGAATTACAAGAATTATTGGATAAGTTTCAAAATAATGAACAACTTAATAAGAAAATGGACGATTTGGAAATGTCTAATAGTAATTTAGAAAAGCACCTGGATAAGCAATTGGAATTGTTCAAACGTATGCATGTAGAACAAAAACTTCAACAATCCATAAAAAAGCTTGATAAACTCTCAAAAGATCAAAAGGAGTTGAAGATACAAACAGAAAAGAATTTGGAAAATCAAGAAACTTTACAAGATAATCAACAAGAAATCAATAAAGATTTCAAGAATTTTGAAGAGGATTTGCAAGAATTAGGAAAAAGTAATGAAAGCTTAGAGAAACCTTATAAGTTGGAAGATACGCAGGAAGATTCTAAAGAAATTGAAGATGCTTTACAGGAGGCCTTACAGCAATTGAATCAACAAAAAAATGAAAACTCTTCTGAAATGCAACAAAAGGCTATTGAGAACATGAAGAGTTTATCAAAAAAATTGCAAAGCATGTTTCAAAGTATGCAAATGCAATCTATGGGAGAGGACATTGAAACCCTTAAACAATTGCTTGATAATCTGGTCAAAGTATCTTTTGATCAGGAAGATTTGATAGAACGATTCGAAAAGATAGACAAGAGCAATCCCAAATATATAGAATACGTTCAAGAGCAGAAAAATATTAAGGATGATTTGAAAATGATTGAGGATACGCTTTTCAGCATTAGTAAACGACAAATACAAATTCAACCCATCATTGATAAAGAAGTTGAAAAAATTAATATGAATCTTAAATATGCTATACGACATGCAGAAGAGCGTCACATAAATGCAGTACGTTCAAGGCAACAGTTTATTATGACATCAGTGAATAATCTGGCTTTATTGCTTGCAGAATCTATTGACAAGATGCAGCAACAAATGAATGGAATGAAAGGTAGTGGACAATCATCTGGGAATAAACCTTCTTCTTCATCAATGCCATCACTACAGCAAATGCAGCAACAGTTGAATCAACAGATTCAACAATTAAAGCAAAGCATGAAGCAAGGAGGTAAGAAAAAAGGAATGGGCCAGGGTAAACAATCTTTATCTGAGCAGTTAGCAAGATTAGCAGCTGAACAGTCAGCTATAAGAAGAAAACTTCAGCAGCTAAGTGAAAAATATGAAAGTGAAGGTTCTTTTCAACTTAGTAAAATGCTTAAAGAAGCCGCTCAAAAAATGGAGATGACGGAAAAAGAATTGGTAAATAAGATCATTTCAAAACAAACGCTAGATAGGCAGAAACAGATAGAGACCAGGATGTTAGAATCAGAAAAGGCCGAAAGGCAACAAAAGAAGGATAAAAAGAGAGTCTCAGAAGAAGCAAAAAATGAAAATTATGGTAACAAATCCGAATTTTTTAAGTATAACAGTATTAAAAAGAAGAAGGACACTGAGATGCTTAAGACTGTTTCTCCTGAACTCAATTTATACTACAAAACTAAGGTAAAACATTATTTTTATAACTTGGAGGAATGAATAATTATGATTGAAAACAACCAAAACCTAAGAATTCCGTCAGATATTGCAAACTTGCATTATATAGAAAAATTTGTTGAACAAGTGTGCGATGAATTTAATATTAATACTACCTATTACGGCAATATATTAATTGCAATAACCGAAGCTGTTGAAAATGCTATTAGGCATGGAAACCATGGGGATCCTGAAAAATTTGTAGAAATTTTCTTTCAATATGATAATAGCGAGATTAAGTTTATTATCCAAGATGAAGGCGACGGATTTAATCTTGATAAAATTCCAGACCCAACCGAAATTAATGGAGATGAAAAGGGCAGGGGAATATACCTAATCAAAACTTTAGCAGATGATGTTGTTTTCTCCAATAATGGTAGCTCATTAGAAATTTGTTTTCAAATCAATAATATAACCCAGCAAACAGCTATTAATAGAATTAATGAATTGCAAAATTTTTCTAAAAAGAAATCAAAGAAGAAACAACATACACAAAACAACAGGAACCTTAAGTGAAAAACATAGAATTTTTTAGCGAAGATATTGATTTTGCCGTAAAAGAACCAGGAAAAATATCACAATGGATTCATAAAATTCTCCATAATGAAGAAAAGCAATTAGAGCATATTAATATTGTGTTTTGCTCTAATGAATATTTGCTAAAAATTAATAAGGACTATCTCAATCATAATTATTTTACTGATGTTATTACTTTTCCTTACCATAAGACTAACATGCCCATTCAAGGCGATATTTTTATTAGTATTCCCCAGGTAGAACATAATTCATACCAGTTTTTCACTGCTTTTGAAGAAGAATTAAACCGGGTTATGGCGCATGGTGTTTTACATTTAATTGGTTATAGCGATTATTCAAACTATGAAAAGGAGATAATGGAAGAAAAGGAGGATTATTACCTATCTATTTTTTAATGTCATTTTTTTATTTAAGAATGTTCCACGTGGAACATAGTTATGAACAATTTATTAAGCGTTGTTAACAATGATGTTTGATCTATATGATATAATAGTAGTTGGAGGGGGACATGCTGGCTGCGAAGCTGCAGCCGCAGCCGCTAATTTAGGTTCAAAAACCTTACTCATCACCATGAACCTAGATCGAATGGCACAAATGTCATGTAATCCTGCAATGGGTGGCGTAGCCAAAGGACAAATATTGCGAGAAATTGATGCATTAGGAGGATATTCTGCCTATATTGCTGATAAATCAGCCATTCAATTTAGAATGCTCAATCGATCAAAAGGGCCTGCTATGTGGAGTCCTAGAACACAAAACGACCGGGTATTATTTTCTAAGTTTTGGAGAGAAAAATTAGAGACCATATCCAATTTATCTTTTTGGCAAGATAGTGTTATTGGATTGATTATAGATAATGGAATCATTGTAGGTGTAAAAACTGAATTGGGATTTGATATTTATGCAAAAGCGGTAATTCTCACTAATGGAACTTTTTTAAATGGAACAATCCACATTGGGAAAAAGAAGATTCTTGGAGGACGTCTTGGCGAAGCCTCATCAAAAGGAATAACATCACAATTGAATCAACATGGTATTCTTTCGGATAGGATGAAAACAGGTACCCCCGTTAGAATTGATGGTAGAACGATTGATTTTAGTAAATTAGTAATGCAAAATGGTGATACAGATATTAGGACATTTTCATATTATTATAATAATCCTGAACATCTAAAGAAGCAACGAGATTGTTATTTGGCTTATACCTCAAAGGATGTACACGAAATTCTCAAGGAAGGATTTCAAGATTCACCTATGTTTCAAGGTAGGATAGGAGGTACCGGGCCAAGATATTGCCCATCTATTGAAGATAAGATTGAGCGGTTTTCTGATAAAGACAGGCATCAATTATTTGTTGAACCAGAAGGATGGGATAGCATAGAATATTATTTAAATGGTTTTTCTTCATCTCTTCCTGCTGAAATTCAATTTAAGGCGTTACAAATGATACCGGGTTTTCAAAATGCCAAAATATTTCGCCCGGGATATGCAATAGAATACGACTTTTTTCCTCCAACACAATTGAAATTTTCATTAGAAACCAAAAAAATCAAAAGGTTGTATTTTGCGGGCCAGATCAACGGTACAACAGGTTATGAAGAGGCCGCTGCTCAAGGACTCGTGGCTGCTATTAATGCACATAATGGGCTTAATCAACGAGATCCTTTTATTCTTAAACGATCTGATGCGTATATTGGCGTTCTTATTGATGATTTGGTAACAAAAGGTACTAAAGAACCTTATCGTATGTTTACGTCAAGGGCAGAATATAGAATTTTATTACGACAAACCAATGCGGATTTGCGATTATCCAAAAAGGGTTATGAATTAGGATTGGTATCAAAGGAATATTATTCAAAGGTTCAACAAAAGGAAGAAACAATTGTTGAGGCCGTGAATTTTATGGCAAAGCTATCTGTAGCTCCTCCTGAAATCAATAATCTATTAGAAAGCTCAAGTACTACTCCTCTTAAGCAAAAAGTAAAAATTGTTGACATACTTTCAAGACCGCAAGTTACGCTTAGGGCATTATACAATAACTTACCTTTTTTGAAAGAATATTTAGACAAAGCAAAAATTTTGGATAAAGATATATTTGACGAGATAGAAATACGTGTGAAATATAATAATTATATTGAACGTGAACATACCATTGCAGAAAAAATGCAGAAGCATGAAAACCTAAAAATTCCCAGTAATACTGATTATTTCAAATTCAAATCTTTATCTTACGAAGCAAGGGAAAAATTGTCAGAAATTCGCCCCGGAACTATAGGCCAAGCTTCCCGGATCAGTGGAGTTTCTCCGGCAGATATATCTGTATTATTGGTACATTTGAATAAATAAATTTTCAATGTTCCACGTGGAACATTTTTCTCATAGTTATTAACAAATTGTTATTATTGATTGGAATCCTTTTTTTTGAGAATTTTAGGCTCCATTCGAGCAGGATAATCTAAGATAAAATTGTAATCAAAAATTCTTTTTCCTTTTGGTTCAAGTATGAATTTCCAATGAATGCTTTGATCGTTTTTATCATACGTTCCACTCTTTGAAAATGGAATGATTTGTAAATCTTTATTAGTACTCCTATGTAAGGGTTGCTTAAGATGAATATTCACTGGTATATTTTTGTCATTTTTTATTGCAATTGAATAACGCAATTGTTTCTTTTTTCTAAAAGGATTAAAGGAAAACATGGACTCAGCTTCAAACTCCTCTTTTTTGGTTTTAATTCCTGTTGTTTTCATCATTGGTATAAACAGGGTATCAAATCCTAATAGCATATCAAATGAATTAACACGGGTATCTTTATAAAAAACGCTCATCTTTCCAGGGTATATTCCCAATTGTTCCCATTGATCCAAAATGGCTATTTTCATAAAACCGTGTTCTTCTTTAGGGAGGTTTTTATATATATAGCCCGGTTTCAATTGTTCTTTTTTGTATAAAATATAAGCGGGTGAAGCGGATGCTTCTAAGCTTACTTTATTCCTGGATGTATGTATGGAAACAGGCTCAATTGTTTGTTTTTTTGTAAGGGAATGAATACTTGTTTTTAATGATTGCTTACTGGAATTACCCGGTATTTTCTTGGATCTTAGATCTTGAAGAGAATACCTTATTGCTTTTTCTTTAAAAAATTGTCCTTGTGAAAAATCTTTGCTTATACTTGCCAATTTGAGTTTAACATCATTCCAATTTTCTCCTGTATTTTGCCAAACTTTGGCATAATAATCCAAAGAAACCGATAGGGAATCAGCATAGTAATGCAAATGATAGTGAGGATCCCATGCTGCGCTGTCAGTAAAATATTTTATATTCAATTGCCCCTTCATATCTTTTGGAGATACAACTGCTATTTCAATCCTGCTATACTGTTTTTCTTTATTAACATCATTTATTTGGTATTTATTTTCTAATTTTTTAATTCTTGAAGCATAAACTATTTTGCGCTTATGAAGCTTTCTTTTTTTCTCTTTTATGATGAACAATTGCTCACTAAAATATTCATTAAATGTTTTAATATCTTCAACAGAGCTTACAGCATTTGTTCCCGTGATTTTTTGATTTTCTAACAAAAATTGTTGTTTTTTGGAATAAACGTCTAAAGAATCATTTATGGATGTTACTAGGAATTTGAAATATGCAATTGAATCCGAAATATTTTTTTCTTGCTGTTTACTCAATCTGGGTTTAGGCACATATAAACTATGTTTATAGCTTATGAGTTCTATTGGCTCTTTTGTTTTAACACGCAAGGACAAAGGTTTTATACCAGGAGGGAGTTTTTCTAATATCACCTTGGTTGGCTTTTTGCTCACTTGAGTTTGAACATTTCTTGTAATTTCAGCGCCATCCAAGTAAACCGTTGCCTGTTGAATTTTTGCTTTTGCAAGAACCCTGGTCTTTAAACAAATAGGAGACTCATTATGCATATTATCCAATGCTGTAACGCCATATGATACGCTATCAATATTTGAAACCAGGGTATCGAGAAAAGTATGTACTGATGAATTTACAATACCAGCAATAGAAGAAGCAAGGGTAGGAGAGTAGCTCTTATCTGTAAACCTGTAAATAACATATGCAGAAGCTTGGTCACTATCGGCTGCTTTTCCTGCTTCTTCCCAGCGAATAAATATGCCTTTGTCGCTTTTTGTTGTTTTCAGATTCACTGGAGGTTCAGGGGCTATTGAATCTTTCCAAGGCATTAAAGGAAGAAGGGCAGGAAATTTATAGTAGATATTTTTCAATGAATCGGCAAGCCTACCTTTATTATTTACCAAAACTTTTGAACTAAAAAATACCGAGCCATCAACGTTTTTTAATGACCTGTTTAATTTTACCTGGTTCGGGATTTGTTTCAAATCTTGCCAGGCTTGGTCTTTTTCATCGTTTATTTTGTATGCAGAATGGCCAATATATAAATGCCTATTGAAAGAGTTTTTATTCCACCAATTCACTAAGGTATCGTAAGAAGCATATTTGTTTTCCATGCTCCAGTAAATTTGTGGTACAATATAATCGATCCAGCCTTTTTGCAGCCATTTCCTGCTATCTGCGTATATTGCATCGTAAGATGGGAGTCCATAAGTTGAAGAACCAAGCGAATCGCTTCTTTTATTCCTCCAAATTCCAAAAGGGCTAATCCCGAATTTAACTTCAGGCTTTATGTTGATTATGTCATCGTGTATGCTTTTTATTAGGATATCTATGTTATTCCTCCTCCAATCTTCAATATTCTTAAAGCCATTATTGTTCTTTTTGAAATCTTTTTCATCAGGAAATTCTTTACCATTTTCTGGGTAAGGATAAAAATAGTCATCAAAATGTATGGCATCAATATCATATCTTTGTACAATATCATTAATAATTTTGATGATATACGCTCTTGCTTCTGGAATACCCGGGTTAATAACTTTTTGCCCTGCATATTCCAATATCCACTCAGGGTGTTTTCTGGTGATATGGCTTTTTCGTGTATGTGGGTTTTCTGATATAGTTGCCCTGAAAGGATTTATCCAAGCATGAAACTCCATATTCTTTTCATGGGCTTCTTTTATCATAAACTCTAAAGGATCGTAATACGGTTTGGGTTTTCTACCTTGTTTTCCTGTTAACCAATACGACCAAGGTTCGTAATTGCTATTATATAATGCATCACTGGCAGGCCTTATTTGAACAATTACTGCATTAATACCCAAATTATGGTGAAAATTAAGAAGGTCTATGAATTCTTGCTTTTGCTTTTCAGCAGGAAGACCCGGTTTTGATGGCCAGTCTATATTAGAAACTGAGGCTATCCATACTCCCCTGAATTCACGTTTTATACTGATTTCTTCTTGTGAGAAAGAATATAAAGAAAATATAGTAATAAAAAGAGGTATTAAAAAAATTCGCTTCATATATTAAAGTTTGTACAAATTTAAAACATATTCTTATAATTTGATGATATTCACCATGAAAGTGTTTAAAGCCTGTTTACCAGATAATTACATATATTTTTGATACCATTTTTAATCAATGTCCAAAAAAGTACAATCTTGTTCAATATTGGGCATCTTTTTTTGCCATGAAATTCTTTTTTTTATATTAATTTACATGTTTCCAGGTGAATAATAGAAACGGCATAGAAGTGGAAAAAGGTTTAAAAAGATTTTTCACTTAAAACAAAAAATTATGAATGTTGCAAGAGCATTAAAAAACAAGACAATTGTATTAGTAGGTGTTTTATTAGGCACCTTTTTTTGTGTAAAAACAAATCAAAGCCAGTCTCATTTTCCAGGGGCAATATGGAATAAATTTCGTAATCCAGGCACGGCAGGTTGGGATACGGCCAAATTGGATGAAGCACAAGCTTATGCCAAATCTATTCATTCTGCTGCTTATATGCTTATTGAAGACGGCACAGTTGTTGACCATTATGGCGATATTTCAAGGCGCTATATGTGTCATTCTGTAAGAAAAAGCTTATTGAGCGCACTTTATGGAATATATTTTGACAAGGGAAAAATAGATACTGCAAAAACCATAGCAGAACTCGGGATAGATGACAAAGATAGCTTGACAGGAACTGAAAAACAAGCAAAGATTATTGATCTTTTAAAAGCCAGGTCAGGGATATATCATCCAGCTGCTTATGAAACAAGAGGAATGGCAGCTATGCGTCCGGCTCGAGGTAGTCACAAGGCAGGAACCTTTTGGTATTACAATAATTGGGATTTCAACACTTTGGGGTACATTTTTAGGCAAGAAACAGGAGAAGATATATTTGAAGCATTCAAAAAGGAATTAGCCTCTCCATTGAACATGCAGGATTATGAATTGCACCATGGATACTATCATTTAGAAGCTGAGCATTCCCACTTTCCAGCCTATCCTTTTAGAATGTCGGCAAGGGATTTAGCCAGGATAGGTTTATTGTTCGAAAGAGAAGGTAAATGGAATGGAAGACAAATTATTCCTAGAAATTGGATCAATGAAAGTTATCAATCTTATTCAGAAGTAAACAATTTGCCAGGCGGTGGCTATGGATACATGTGGTGGGTTTTGGGAGATGATTTTGACGAATATGGAGGTGGCTATACTGCCTTGGGTGTTGGCGGACAAACAATAACCATATTGCCTGAACAAGATATTGTGTTTGTAAACCGGACAAATACGTATAGCCGCGACAGAATCAATACCAATATAGTCATGAACCTATTGAAGAAATTAATGGAATCGAAAACTAAAGAAGGCACTGAAAAGCCTGAAGTGGTTGCGGTAAGACAGCAAGAAAATGTAAATGAACACCCAATCTCTAGTGATCTGATCAAGAAGTATGCTAAAAATTACTCATTTCCTAATGGATATTCAATGGAAGTAAAAAACGAAAAAGGGAAATTGCATATTTATGATCCCGGTTTTGGATATTTTAACCTTATTCCTATCTCTGATACCAGCTTTTTGATAGAGGATGCCCTTGAAAAGGTTTTTTTTATTGAAAATGATGATAGCGTGATGTTTGTGAGGGAAAGAACGATGAATCAAATAGGATATTATTTTCTTCGGAAAGGCGAAACATCACAAGCCTTGCATGTTTTACGATTGAATACAATATATTTTCCGCAGTCTTATAATGTTTTTGATAGTATGGGAGATGCTTACTTAACTGCTAATGATACGGATAACTCCATCCAGGCGTATAAAAAATCGTTAAATATTAATCCTTATAATGTAACAGGAATTTGGGCTTTAATGCAATTGAAAGTAGATGGATATAAGCAAATTTCCTTGACAAATAAAGATTTTGAGCCCTTTATGGGGAATTATCAATTAGAAAACCAAGAATTCAGTGTTGAAGCCTACAAGGATAGCTTATTTTTGCGTAATTTGCAAGTACAACAGCGAATGTGGTTGATCCCTTTATCAAACACTAAGTTTTTGGTAGGCCGGGGTGGGCGTTTTCTATTGGAATTTACAAAATCTCCTGGCCAAGAGTATAACGGGTTCAATGTTTTTGCAGTTAATGGATTAATAGGTAAAGGTAGAAAAGAAGATCATTAAAAACAATTTGGATAAAAAGTAAGAAAAGCCCACATTCATAGCTTGCGAAACCTAAAAATACCGGAATTTACTATTGTAAATGAGGAATTTTTTAGACGAGCATAACGCAGAATGTGGGCTTTTCTTGTAGGTACTATACTCTTTAAAAACAAGGCTGCCTTGCAAAAAAATACAAGGCAGCCCAGCTATGAAAAAAATTCAACCCATTAAAATGAAGATTCTACTTTTTATTGCAAATCCTTAAAAAACAAGGATATTATATACAACGCATAAACATCAAATAATATTTTAATAGACCTTTGTTTATTTTATTTTTCTTTGTGATGATGGTATATTTTGCTTACCACACGCCAGCCTTCGTCAAATTTATACAAGGAAAGATAATCGGTGAATATTTTTTTCCCTTCCCTCATTAATTCTACTTTAGCAACTGCTGCATCACCAGTTATGTCGATAACAGGAAACTCACAAGTTGTCTCGGGCCTATCCTCTTTTTTATTTGCTTTTCTTAGCTTGGATGCATAGATCCAATTATAAATGGGATACTTCTTCAACATGTTTTTGCTTTTGATAAGCAAGTTAAATCCCGGGTGAAACCCTTTTTCGGTTTCAGTTAAGTCTTTTAGGTTTTGCAAGCCATCTACATAGGCTTTTTGGATTACTTGTTTAATGGATTCCTTTTCTTCGTTTTGAGCTGATAAACCTATTACAGCCATAAAAAACACGGATAATAGAATGGTTCGTTTTAGCATAATGAAATTTTTTAGAAGTTTAATTTTCTATCATCCAAATGCATACCATTGATCATAAAATATTGCTGATCATTGCGTTATAATTTTTATGCCCAGAATACACCTATATTAAACCGGACAACTTTGTTCGATAACGGACATTTTTAACAATTTTATTTGGTTGGAGGCTGGATTTTTCGTATTTTTATTCAACAGCCCAAAACCATTCATTAATGAACAGACAATGTCAGGGATACTAGTTGATACACATAAAAGTTAAAATAATCATGAGTATTAAATCAAGACATTGTAAAAAAAACTATTAAAAGATGAAAATATTTGATAAAAAGGGAATGATGATTATTCCCGCACCATTAAAAAAGGAATTTAAGGAAAGTGAGAAGATATTGGTTGTGAAAGAGTGTTATTGCCCAAACGGCCATAACTTGGTAAATAACCGGGCAGTCTTCACGGGTTATAATGGAATATTGCTAAAAGGAGTAAAAGGAGAAAACGAAGGCGTAGTGGGCTTAAGCCCATTTTTCGGTGATAAATCGCGTATCGTTATGGATATTGACCTACATGAGGGCGATATTCCTGGGTTATACTGCACCATATGTGGCACCTCACTCCCATCTTATGCCAATTGCGATTGCGGTGGGCAAATGATAACCCTCTTTACCAGCAAAGAACTTACTTTTAATGATTGTATTGGCATATGCAACAGGGTTGGCTGCGTGAACTCCACCATCAAAAACGAAAACGAGCTATTAACTTATGCGATGATCAATACCTTGTAAGAAATGGTGAATAAATGCCATAATTCCTTTATATAATCAAAAAAGTTTGTAAATTTCGGGGATACAAAAAATAGAAAATATGAGAAGTAATGTTTCCCTTATTGGTGTTATAGCTGTTTTATGTCTGCTTAAAGCAACCCTTATTGCACAAAAAACAAACATCAACAAACTGTTACAAGAATACGAAAAAACCCACCAAAAACATCAACCCAAAGTTTTAAATGATATAGCTTGGTACTATAAGGACAAATCGCCTAGTGAAAGCATACATTATGCAAAAAAATCATTAGAACTTAGCAGTGAACTCTTGGAATCATATCTTAACGAAGAAGGGATAGAAAGCAAACGCAAGGTAGGAGTATATGTCTTAAGCAAAGAAAAAGCCAAAGCGCTTTACTTATTGGGCTTATTAAATCTTAAAAAGGAAAACTTCGATCAAGCCCTGAATTACCAATACAAATCCTTGGTAATTATGAATACCATGCTTGAAGATTTCCCATATGATGTTGAAACTAAGGAATATACAGCCAATTTGCTTAATGATATAGGGTATATTTACAAAACAATTGGCCGGTACGATGAAGCAATAAAAAACTATAAAAAAGCCATAGAGGTCAATAAAGAACTTGGCGCACTGAAGGAAACCGGCATCAATTTTAATAATCTTGGTGTGGTATATGAAAAATCGGAGCAATACCAAGAATCGGTAAACAGCTTCAATAGCGCCTTGGATGTAGCCAACAAGCTTAATGAAAAGGAAAGGATCGCCATGCAAAACAACAATATTGGACAGATATTCCTTACCATCGGAGAATATGAAAAAGCCAATGAGTATTTTGACAAAGCCCTTGAAACTTGCGAAAACAATGATCTTGAAGATACCCAAAAGGCAAAAATCATTACCAATATGGGTATGGCAGCATTATCCGGGGGCCAATACGAAAAAGCTATAGAGATTTTCAACAAAGCCAAAAGCATCTATGAAAAAAACGAGGATAAAGCCCAAGTGGCCAATCAACTGAATAATATCGGGCTGGTGCATAAAGCCTCGGGAAATTATGAAGAAATCCTCAATTATTTTAACGAAGCACTTAGCATCAATAAAAACATTGGCGCTGGAGATAGTTATGCGAAAAATTACAACCAGCTAGGAGACATCTACCAGGCAAAGGAAAACTTGGATAAAGCCGTGGAATATTATAACAACTCTATTATGGTTTATGGCCAGGTAGAAGGGAAAGCTGATTCGTTTAAGAAATATTTTATTACGCAAGAACAGGGAGAAGTATACAAAAAGTTGATCAACACTTATATTAAACGTAAAGACTACTCAAAAGCTATTTTCACACTCCAGATGGCAAAAGCCAAGAAACATGCCGGGCCTCTTAGGTTGGATTTTAAAGACTTGTTTATTCCCACTTTAGAACAAATACAAAATTCACTTCAAAAGGAAGAGATCATTGTTGATTACGAGCTGCTGGACAATGACCATGTAACAGTTTTTGCTATTACAAAAGACGAGATGTTCATCAATAAGATTACCAAAGACGAACTTGAAAACCGTTTTAATGAAGTTTTCCTGATGACTGGGGGCAGTGCAAAAGCTTTTTTTAATCGTGGCAGGTCTGGTTTTTCAAAATATGAAGATAAAGATGTATTCCATAGCATTATTCACTATTACCGGCAATTGGTCATGGAGAAGGAGCCGGATGCCGATGCACAAACAAAAAGAATTTACCTTGGAAAGATTCTTTACAAATTCTTGGTCTCTACGGTAGAGCATAAGATCAATAACGCAAAAAAAATATACTTTGTTAGGGATGGCGTTTTGGAAAGCATCCCATTTGAAACGCTCATCACTCCCGACGAAAAATATTTCCTAATAAAAAAAGATATTGCTTACTTGCCTTCTTTGGCTTGTATTAAGCTTATAAACCAACGCACCTATAATGGGCTACGAAGAAATTTGCTTTTGTTGAGCGCTAATAAAGCTGTAGAAAAGGCGCTTAGTGAAACGGATAAGAACATTATTCCCGAAATATACAAAAACGATATGTTCACTGATATGCAAGTGAGTATTGCTGGGCAAACCTTGCTTAATGACAACCAAGTTTTTTACCTTCGTAAAAAGATCAATAAAAGCATAACCAATGATACTTCGCTTATCAAGGTTTATAAGTGGCTTGGTTATAAAATAATGGAATCCCAAACATCCAAAGAAAGAATTATGGAAAAATATGAAGATCAATTTAGGAGGTCTGATATAGAACTTAACCTAACGGAAGAAAGGATTGAAGAGCTTTCCAAAAATGAAGAGCTGAAAAAGTATAAGTATCTTCATTTTGGGGTTCCGGGTATAGGTTTTCCAGAAATTCCTTTGCTCAATGCCTTGGTTTTAGAAAAATCAGGTAAAGACGATGGACTTCTCAATATTTATGAGATTCCAAGATTAATGATTAATGCTCAAACAGTTAACATAACAGGATTTCATACAGATACACGAAAAAATTATGTTGGTGATGGTACGGTGCTAACATCACTGGCTTTTATGCACGCGGGTGCTAACGGTGTTCATATTTCTTGCTGGGAAACGGGTAGTGAAACCCGGGAATTCTTCATAAAGGAAGTGTATAAAATACTAGCTAACAATGAAGAACTCACCTTTTATGAAGGGATGAACCAAGTAAAACGAAAAATGATCCGTTGGGAATACGATGAAAAACTTTCCATTCCCTATTATTGGGCTCAATTTATATATTTTGGGAGGTAGCCACCTTATTTTAATAAAACAATCATATAAAACAGGGCAATATTAAACACCAGGTGAATAAATATGGGGGGAATGATACTTTCGGTTTTTTCCCTGAAATAAGCTTTGCTTATACCAAGCAGCACGAATGAAAAAAGCACGAACGAAAAAGCACTGATTTTGTTGGATAAAATAAAATTGCCAAGGTGCAATGGTATATACAAGATACTAAAAATAATACCGCTAATTATAACAGGTATCGAGAAAAAGATGTTTAATATCTTTACCCCATATTTTTTCGCTGGCATCATGTAACTTTGAATAAACCCACTTACAAGTAGTTCTTCACATATACTTGAAACAATCCAAATAAAGATTATTTTTTGCCAAAGCTTATATGAGGCGTTAGGGTGAAGTTCCTCGCTGTTAAAAGTATAAATAATAAACCCCGCTATAGCGCCAATGATAACAGCATTAAGCATTTGCGAAAATATAGGAAAACTTTTGGGTTTTTTTATACCAAATTTTGATGGTTTTCCTCTACTGAATGTTAAAATTAATAAAGCAGAAAATATAAATAAAAAAACATGATAGATCAAAGGAGCTATCCAATTTCTTGTTATAAATATATCTGATAGTGAGGCCATTGCGCTAAGGGAGAATGAAGCGCCAAATACCAGTAAACCTAAGCCTACTGCAATTATTATTCTAAAAACAGGACTATTTTGAATGCTCATAATGCTTATTTTTATCAAAATTATAAAAATAATTCAAAGTTTCCTGTTTTGAATAAAAAAAAGTCAAGAACGTTTATATTAATACTCTATTTTATTTTCGGATAGCTCCCACATTTTAAAAGAAATAAGTGCTTCTTCTCGCATAATTTGCCCTGTAGGTAATTCGCGTGCTTCTGTAGGCTTTTTAATTTCTTTATAAATGAATGCATCAGCAAAACCTGCCCTTGCAGCATCTTCTTTTGAGCCGCCGTAATAGAGTTTGGCCGGCCTAGCCCAGTAAATAGCGCCAAGGCACATAGGGCATGGTTCACAACTTGAGTAAATGATACAACCATCCAATTCAAATGTTTGTAGATTTTTACAAGCATCACGAATGGCATTAACTTCTGCATGAGCTGTTGGGTCGTTAGTTTCTGTAACGGTATTGAAACCTTTGCCTACAATTTTGCCATCCTTTACTACAACAGCTCCAAAAGGACCGCCTTTTGCTTCTCTTACATTTTTATTTGCCAATTGTATAGCTTCTTTCATGAATTGTTCATGTTGCATGGCGATAACTTTATGTTTATTAAAAAAATAATTGGTAAATAATTAAAACTTGCAATGCCTTTTTACACCTCTTTCAGCTTCCATATAACCAAGATTGAGCGCTTTTTTAAAATATTTACATGCGCTTGTTTTGTCATTGCTATCATTAATATATGCCCTTCCAAGTTTAAAGTATAATTCGGCTACATCAAGTTTTTCTCTTAAAGGGCTTTTTGGATTATCCATTTCTTTGGCAAGCCGTCTTAAATCAATCAATTCTTTTCCATATTCCTTGGTAAGATAATACGCCCTGGAACGGTTGATATACACATCATAGTTTTCGCGATCCAGTTTATTGGCTTCGTCAAAATCTTCGATAGCCAAATTAAAATATTTTCTTTTATCGTATTTCATTTTTGTTAGGCCCCTGTTTAGGTATATCTCCGCTTTTTCTTCCCTGTATTTCTGTTTTTCTTCTCTTTCTTTGGCATCATTGATATAAGACTCGATTGCAAATAATGCATCGGTGTAATCTTCTAAGGCTTCACTATAATTTCCATCTTCCTTGTCTTCATGCTTTTGTATTTGCCTGGCTACTCTACATTTCCCTCTTAAGTTGAGTGCACGGTAATTTTGATTATCGTTCTCGATAACCGTGGTTAATTTTTCAATGGCTGCATCATAACTCTCATTCTCCATATTCTGTTTTGCCTCGTTGATGTATTTATCAATTTGCGATGGCGTTAATATCTCATCTATAGAATCTTGTGCATGTATTAAAGGTTGGCTAACGAAAAGTATAGCTAAAAAAAATAATTTTATTGTTTTCATGGTTGTTTTATAGTTTTTTTTGGGTTTACCTAATCAATTAAAAGACAAATATAATCAATTTGAATTGTCCCGGATTAAGAATATTCAATTTTTTCAAACCTGGCTTCAACAAAAAAGCCAAAATTTGTATACTTTTTAATCACGCTCTTTTTGTATTTCATTAATTTATCCAAAACATATTCTGTAATGCTAATTTTGTTTGTTTATAGATTCTTTATCCGCATTTTTCACCCTGAATCTTTTTATATAGATTTTAGGTACAGGATCGTAGCCATGATCTCCCCATGGGTGGCAGCGGGTAAATCTTTTTATTGCCAGCCAACCACCTTTTAATGGGCCATGCTTTTTAATGGCTTCAACAGCATAGGATGAGCAAGTTGGTTGAAACCTGCAACTTGCCGGAGTAAAAGGAGATACCACCAGTTTATAAACATAAACGGGCAGGAGCAATATCCAGGTTAAAACCGTTTTTATATAATGAGCCATATTCGTATTATGCTTTGTTACAAATGTGAATTGAATGTTAAATTGTTGATAATTTTTTTTACTATTGTTTTTGAAAGCCTTATTTTTGACAAACAAAATTACAAAAAGTTATGCAGCAATACCTTCAATTAATGCGTTATGTCCTGGACAAAGGTGTAAAAAAGGAAGATAGGACAGGTACAGGGACTATAAGTGTATTTGGATACCAAGTTCGGTTTAATTTGCAAGAGGGCTTTCCATTATTAACCACTAAGAAGCTGCATACTCGCTCCATTTTTCATGAACTCTTGTGGTTTATCAAAGGAGATACAAATGTACAATATCTTCATCAAAACAATGTTTCTATTTGGGATGAATGGGCTAATGAAAATGGAGATCTTGGCCCAATTTATGGACGACAATGGAGGGCTTGGGAAGGAAAAAGTAAAACTGTTGACCAGCTTAATCAGGTTATTCAACAAATTAAAAACAACCCAGATTCCAGGAGAATGATCGTTAATGCATGGAATGTATCTGAAATTGATAATATGGCGCTACCTCCTTGCCACATTTTGTTTCAATTCTATGTTGCTAATAATACCTTATCATGCCAATTGTACCAGCGAAGCGCTGATATTTTCCTGGGAGTACCTTTTAATATCGCCTCATATGCTTTATTAACGCATATGATAGCCCAAAGTTGCAACCTGGAGGTTGGTGATTTTATTCATACCTTTGGTGATGCTCATTTATACCTTAACCACCTGGAACAAGCCGAGCTACAACTCACAAGAGAACCGAGAAAACTACCCAATCTGGAATTAAACCCGGCAATCAATAACCTTTTCGATTTTACGTATGATGATATTGAGATAAAGGATTACAATCCTCATCCACACATAAAAGCCAAAGTTTCTGTATAAAATGATAGACAATTTTAATATATCACTAATAGCAGCTGTTGCTCAAAATAATGTGATTGGAAAAGACAACCAACTCATATGGTATTTACCTGCTGATCTTAAGCATTTTAAAAATCTTACCACAGGCCATCACATCATTATGGGAAGAAATACCTTTGAATCTATTGGCAAACCTCTACCAAACAGGACTTCTGTAATTATCACATCAAAAAAGAATTATTTCCAAAAAGGGTGTATTGTTGTAAATAGTTTGGAGGATGCACTAAATAATGTTGAAAAAGACGATGAAGTATTTATTATCGGCGGGGATTCAATTTACAGGCAAGCCTTGCCTATAGCAGATAAGTTATACATTACAGATATTCATGAAAGCTTTGAAGGGGATGTGTTTTTTCCTGTAATTGACGAAAACCACTGGCAACTGGAAAAAGTAGAAAAGCATCAACCCGATGAAAAGAACAAATTGAATTTCAGCTTTAAGGAATATAAGAAAAAGCTGTTCTAAAACGTTCACTGTTTTAAAATTCTATTATTGAAAAATATTTACAATACCGTGGCATCTATCAAATACTTATTCGTCTTACTTTTTATATGCTTGCATATTATGCTCTTTGCCCAAGTTGAGAGCCCTTCTATAAGATGTATAACTGTGAATGATGATGAAACAACTGATATTACTTGGCTAAAGCTCAACAGCGATATATTTGTTTCTTACAAACTTTATTATACCACCGATACAACCTCCGGGTTTGAGCTTATTACTACGGTCAATGATATCAATACCACTTTCTACCAGCATAATAATGCTCCAGGAGGCAATCAAAGGGCATATTATAAATTGAAAAACGGTGACACAGGTAGTTTTTCTCCAATAAAAAGCAGTATACAGATACTGGACATCGTCTACACTCCCGACACCATGGTAAGCCTTAATTGGTTGAATATTCCGTTTGACAATAATAATCCTTACCTTATTAGCAAGAAAACCGGGGATTTTCAATGGGATACTATTGCAACTTCCTATGAACAAAACTATACGGACATTTTTTATTTATGTGAAACACAGTCTTTAAAGTATAAAATACTTAACATGGACACTTTGGGATGTTACAATTCTTCACCTGTTGAGGAAATTCCACAAGCTAATGAATCCAACCCACCTTTTACAAAGCTTGATTCTGTGAGTGTGGAGCCTGGAACAGGAAAAATCACACTGGCATGGCAAAAACACCCTTTTGAATACGTTACAGGATATACTATAACTCTTTGGGAACAAAATAGCAATTCCTTCGACGATATTGCTACGGTAAATGGTATCAATAATACCCTGTGGGATAGTGTTTTTTCAATCATCCATTCACCTTTGCGACTTGGTATTAAGATTATTGACAGTTGCGGAAATTTAGATTACGGCTCTAGCCAACCACTTTCTATTATTTTTTCTGAAAAACCCGGGATCAATACATGTAAGCGAACTGCTACACTCAAATGGACTTCTTATAATTACCCAGAACCTCACGAATTAAAAGGATACAGGATTTTTGTTTTTGAAAACGGGCAGCTTATCAAAGACACCTTACAAGAGGATACAACATACGTATTGCACGATCTTGAGGATAAAACCCATTACAGATATTACATCAGGGCTATTGATGAAAGTGGAAACAAAACATCAACTTCCAATCAAAGAGAATTCATGTTTCATTACCCACAAACCCCTGATAGCGTTTATTTCCATTTTCCCACCATCGTGAATGATCAATATGTTGAGTTGAAATTAACAAAATATCCTGGAGATTATTACACGGCTTATAAAGCGCTTAGATTTGCCGAGGATGAATCATTTTTCGAGGTAATAGATACTACCGCCCTTGTCAATAGCAAGGTTACTGTTTTTAAAGATTCGATGGCAGAAATAGATTCCAAGTACTATTATTACAAATTGCAGGTGATAGACAGTTGTTTGAATTTATTTACCGAAACGATTGAGCTTCCCACCATCAATTTACAAGTGGAATCACAAAACAAGCAATACAATAACCTGGAATGGAATCATGCCACAGGGAATGATTTTCAAATAGAGAAGTATAACATTTACAGGTTGATAGATGGGGAAAGCTTTCCCCAAGGGCCATTGGCAAAATTTGAAGAAGAACCTGTAAGCTACTACCAAGATGATCTTTTTGCTTCCAATTATTCGGAATTTTCAAATTCCGAAGGTAATTTTCAATATTTCTTAACGGCTAAAATACGCTACAGGGCTGAGCTAATTGAAGTAACTTCAAATATTGCCGAAATTGAAAAGAAACAAAAATTGTATGTTCCCAATGCTTTTGTTCCTGGTGGAGTGAATTCAATATTCAAACCTTCAACCGTTTTCATTAAAAATGAGGGATACTTATTGATGATTTACAATAAATGGGGAATGAAAGTATTTGAAACCCGTAATAAAGAAATGGGTTGGGATGGAACCTATAATGGTGAGCCAATGCCACAAGGAGTATATGCCTATTTTATAAAATATATGGGAAGAAATGGCAATTACCATGAGAAAAAAGGAACTGTTACCTTAATAAGGTGACAAGAAGGTTCTTAATATTTACCAACGCTTACTTTATATAATTTATTAATTTTGCCTTCCTTAAAAAATTATTTATGGATCAACTTACAACATTAAAGATAAAAGAAGGCGCTGGCCAAGCATTATCCTTTAGAGAGATAATGGAACCCTTGTTGGTATTTTTCAATTATGCAGTTAACAAAGTTTTGCCCGGGAAAGAATACTACATTTCATATAGCGTGCCGGGAGGTGTATACGGTTATTTTAATGATCATGAAGTACAAACACATGAATTGGAAAAAATACTGGAAGTGATCAAGCAAGAATTAAAAACAAATAATTCTATCAACAAGAACATTCTTGATAAAACAGCTTGTTTAGCTAAGTTTAAAGCAAAAAACAGGGATGATTTGTCCAACCTCATTCAAGCTGCACCTGGAAATTCAAATTCTGACTTTAGGATTGCTGAGTATAAAAACAGCAACGAGATATTTCTCAATGATATCCAACTTCATATTGATGAACTTCAAGAAATAAGTTTAGTAAAATTTAAAAAAGGATTTATTTTAATCGCTGATAAAGATTTCTTTAGAAGGACTACCCCAGAAAACTTGGCAAAAAGTAAATATGTTAGGCGTTTTGATGAGTTGGAAGAGTGCATGAAGTATTTTGGTATTAGTGATATTGCGGGGTTAAACAATAAAATTAGATCGGAAGAGCTTTCTGAGTTCATCAAAATATCCGAAGCTTTCCAGGATAAAAAGATCATGCGCATTGCTGATAAGATCATCGAGGATGAAAGAAAACCAAGACTTGTATTCATTGCAGGCCCAACCTCATCAGGGAAAACCACGTTTGCTTACAGGCTATCCATTGCTTTAAAACTGCTACAAAAGAAGGTTTTGAAATTATCCTTGGATGATTATTACCTTCCTCATTCCAAAATACCTGCCGATCCAGGAACAGGGCTTCAAAATTTTGAGGTAATCTCTGCATTAGACCTTGACCTTTTTAGAAAAAACATCCTTTCTTTGGTAAAAGGGTTACCTGTAAACATGCCCAAATACAATTTTAATAAAGGTGGGCACACATTTGATGAAAAAGCTACCCAGATCGATAGCGATACCCTCATTATTGTTGAAGGTATTCACGGGCTGAACCCGGATATGTGGAAAAACATCGACTCTATTGAATCATACAGGATTTATATTTCTGCTTTAAACACTCTAAATATTCATCATCATTTGCCTATATCTACGTCAGACCACAGGTTAATAAGAAGACTAGTACGGGATAGTTTATTCAGGGGTTATGATTTTAACGAAACCATTTCGAGATGGCCTGATGTTATGAAAAGCGAATACCATAATATTTTCCCATTCCAGGAAAGCGCCCATACGGTTTTTAACTCGTCATTGGTTTATGAACTTGCAGTTTTTGCACACTACGCACCTAAAGTACTTCAAATAGAAAAATCCCAAAATAATTATATAAGAGAACAAGTAGAGCGTTTGTTTAGGCTGCTATCCTTGTTTATCCCGATAGACCCGCAAGATATTCCTCCAACTTCAATTCTTAGGGAATTTATTGGTGGTAGTAGCTTTAAATATTAAAATAGACAAAAACGATAGCATGATGGGTAGTTTTACCCATTTTTTTTAAAAATTTTCTATTCTAAATAAAAAAAATAGGTAAAATAGCGCTTATTTTCCAGCCCTTTATAAGGTATTTTTGAATTTAAAATATCTAGTCATGAGTAAGAGTGGTTCAAAATATGCCTTGCGGATCTCTAAAAAGGAGGACAAAATTTATAAAATCAGGCTTGTTAAATCCATAAGCCGTGTTGAAGAAACAGTTTTTGAGTTTCTCAGCAGCAAAGTCCCTAAAACAAAAGATGTTATTGAAATATACCATGCAAATACTGCAAGAAGGTAATTATATCACGTTAGAAATACCAATATTGAATGAGAATAATAGACATCAAACATATTAATATTGGTGACAACGGTGTTGTCATCAATGAAATTTTGTTTAACGAGGTCATTAAGAAAGACTTTATTGACTATTTAAGTGAAAATGGCCATCTCCAATACCATAACTCACCGGTTTATAAAATCAAGTTCAATGAACACTTTATCCTTAGGGGAATAGAAGGTACTAATACTGCAAGGATATATTTCTATGACAATATCAGTGATAATTTAATGAAGATCAAAAATATTATTCATAATTACCAAGATAATAATACTTTTGAATAAATTGTTGCTTAAATTATCTCTATCTCCTTCATATCAATATTTTTGCCTTAAAAGATTTAACAACAACCAAGCGTTTGATTAAAAACTTTTTTTTTAATACTATCTTTTTACTTAATTTAGTGTGTTTTTTATAAATTTACACTGTTTTTCCTTATTGAAAAAAGAACAAATCTATAGATATGATGAAGTTTATTAATAATTTGAAATTAAACGCCAGGCTCAACATTTTGATTATAACCCTTGTTTTTATAGTCTTTACGATTTTTGGTGTTTATTTGTATTATAACCAGAAAAGCAAAATAGGTTCACAAGTTGAAAAGAATGTAGATGAGCAGCTTAATGACCTATCCAAAATTATCGATACCCATATTAAAGAAAAAAAGGAAAAAGTAACCTCATTTCTTAAAACTACCAATTATATTTTAGCCAATAATCACTTTATATCTATGGCCGATACTTTGCAAACCGAGATCATCCTTTCTAAAAGTGATGCGGGAGAATTGTCAAATTTGATCTTACCTCAATTAAACTTGGACAACATTCAACTATACAATAATTTCTCTTTTGTTGATAATATCCAATCTCTGATTGATGCACCTGTTGCCATCTACCAAAAATATGACCAAGGATTTGTTAGTTTAAGCACAAATATTCAGCGTCCTGATCAATCCAGGGCTTTAGGCAATGTAATTCTTTTTGATAACCCTATTGGTTCTGCTCTTAAAGATGGTAAACCATATATTGGCAGGGTGAATATATCTGGTAAAATGTACATTTGCGCTGCTAAACCTATTGATCTTAATGGTGAAATCGTAGCTATGCTTATGGTTGCCACCGATGAGGTAGATAAAACTTTTTTGAAAGGAATATTTGAAGAAAAACTTTTTTATCAAACAGGATACCCATTTCTTATCAGTGAAAAAGGTAAATTCATTATTGAACCTAACGAAGGTTATACTTACCTTAAAGAAAACTCACAGATCATAAAAGACCTCATGCAAGAAGAAACGGGCCATTTTAATTACAAAACAGCCAATGGTAGAAATAAGCAGATTTATTTTAAATACTTACAACCTATTAAGGGTTATATCGCTGTTGATTTTTATGAAAAAGAGATATTTTCTGGGCTTCCACAGTTAAGAACAATCATTATTATTGGTTTTTTAGCCATTGTTTTATTGCTATTTGTTGGAATTACAGCTGTTACCAAACCTATTAAAAAAATCTTGAATAAATTAATGGAAGTGATTGGTCTAATGTCTAAAGGACAAATTACCGAGAAGATTGAGTATAACAAACAGGATGAGATAGGAAAGATTATAGGCAGTTTGAACCACTTAATAGAAGGGTTAAAAGAAACGGCTTATTTTGCCAATGAAATAGGAAAGGGGCATTTAGATACAGGATTTACACCTTTGAGTGAAGAGGATGTGCTTGGTAATTCTCTTTTGGAGATGCGCAAGAGCTTAAAAGAAGCTAAAATTGAAGAAGAAAAAAGAAAAATTGAAGACGAAAAAGCTAATTGGGCAACAAAGGGACAAGCAATGTTCGGGGATATTTTAAGACAAAACAATGACAATCTTAAAAAATTGTCTTACGAAATCATCAGGAATTTAGTAAAATACACAGGAGTGAACCAGGGAGCCTTGTTTCTTTTAAATGATGAAGAGGAAAGCAGTAAATTTTTGGAAATGACAGCTTGTTATGCTTATGAGCGCAAAAAATATATTGACAGGAAATTGGAACCTGGTGAAGGGCTCGTTGGAGCATGTTTTGCAGAAGGTAAAACAAAATATTTGAAAGAAACCCCTGACGATTATGTATATATCACATCAGGACTGGGTTATGCAACTCCCACAGAAATTCTTATGGTTCCCCTCAACCTTAACGAGGACACTTTTGGTGTTATAGAGTTAGCGGGGTTTGAGAATTTCGAAAAATACAAAATAGACTTTGTAGAAAAAATCGGGGAAAATGTTGCTTCAACTATCTCAAGTGTAAAGATCAACTTGCGTACTAGTCAATTGCTCGAAAAATCTCAAGAACAAGCCGAAGCCTTGAAATCGCAAGAAGAAGAAATGAGGCAGAACATGGAAGAACTTCAAGTGGCAAAAGAAGAAGCGGCAAGGCAAGGAGAACAGCTAGAAAGTATAACAAATACCGTTAATCATACCCTTGTCAGGGCAGAATATGATACAAATGGCATCCTTTTGTATTGCAATACAAAATTTTTAAATAAACTCGGCTACTCTTCTTATGCAGAGGTTGAAGGTAAACACATTTCTACTTTTATCCACGAAAAAGACCGCGATTGGTTCTTCAAAATATGGGATAAGCTTGCCCGTGGGGGTAAACACTTTGAGGGTGATATGAAACACGTTACTAAACAAGGAAAAGATTTTTGGTCAATGGCAACTTATACCTGTGTTAGAACGGTGGAAGGAAATGTAGACAAAATATTATTCCTAGGTATTGACACCACCGAACAAAAGAAACAAAACTTAGATTACCAGTGGCAAATTGATGCCTTGAATCATTCTAGTATAAAAGCTGAATTTATGCTTGATGGCAGCCTTATTGATTGGAACAGCCGGTTCAGAAAAGCATTGGGCTTTTTAAAGGATGATGAGCTGAGAGGTAAAGGTATTTTTGATTTTATTTTTGATGAAGAAATGGAACAAGCTAAAACCATTTGGAAAAATTTGGTTGCAGGTAAACCTTATGAGGGGCAGATAAGACTTGATAGCAATAAAGGGGAAAAATGGTTTCATGTTACCATTTCCGCAGTTAAAGATATGTATGGCGAGGTTTCAAAGATTATTTATATTGGAAATGATACAACAAGGCAGAAACAGATGGAAAGGGAAGTAAAGAAAATGAAAATCAGGAACGAAAAAACCTTAGAAGGGATGTTAGACGCCATCCTAACCATTAACGAACACGGGAAAATAAGTTTCTTTAATAAAGCAGCAGAAGAACTATGGGGATTTATGAAATCGGAAGTACTTGGCAAAAACATTACAGACTTATTACCCACAGAAATAACCAGTGATCCCAATTTCTTTGAAAACTTCATTGTTAAAGGTGTAGGCTCCAGGAACGAGATAAAGATCGTAAATAACGAAAATGAAAAAATACCTGTGTTGATTCTTTTCTCAGAAGCAAAAGTTGCTGATGAAAGGACATTCACAGCTTTTATACAAAAAATTGAGGTTGAATTGTTTTAAAATTTCAAGATATTTACTTTTAGAAAAAGTAAAACACAGTAAACAATAATCTTCTGCCATCAACGTCTTTTGTGTTTTCAACTGTTCCATTTTCGTATTTTATAGTACCATAACGAACATTTGTATGTTCCAACTCAAGAGAGAATTGCATTTTCTTAGCTTGGTAAGCAATATGTGGGCTTATCCTGTATATTAGGTCAATATCAGAACCACTGGCGTATATATCTCCAACAATCCTATCACTTGTTCCAAGGTTTTTCATATATCCGCCAAAAATCCCACCTTTTATTTTTTCCCCGTAAAGAACATTGGCCCAATAATAAAAATTATTATAAGAGGTATATTCTCTGGCTCCAGTTAAACTGTCGATGTTGGTTACAGCATATCCCCCGGGCAAAAGATGCTCATAAAGATTTTGGCCTAGCATTCCCTTCGTTTTAAAAGTTATCTTTTTATTCATATACTTAAAATATGCCATAAAAGTATAACTATCTATGGTTTCACTGGTTTTGTATATAGCATCTTGATTGACCAAAGAAGTTGTATATATTGAAGGTTTTAATACTTTGTAATCGCCTGCAATACCGGTAAGGGTATTAGCATATTTATATTGTAATTGCAGGTGCATATTGGGGATTTTGGCATTTCTCATGTAAGTTGAACTACGCCCAATAGGGCCAGTAGATTTATAATCGGCTTGGTAAACGAAAGCAGTGACGATATTGAAATTTCCTATCGCCTGTTTAATCCTTATTTGTGGGCTCCGATTAAACACTTGGAATGGAACCCCTGTATTTAAAGACATTACCCTGGGGCATACATCCACTACAAATAATGGATGCCAATACCTTCCAAAAATCAATTCAGTATGATCCCAATTCAATTTTGCTATTGCATGCCTAAACCTAATGCTTTTGGTACTTGTATTGGTAGAAAAATCTCCTTCTATCAAAACGCTAGATTTTGCATTCAAGATTTCAGGGCCAGAAATATCGGTTCTTAACCTGGTTGTAACAGCAATTGCATTCATGCTTGATGTGTTGTTGATATCTTTTCCGTTGGCATCAAGCATCTTGTTTTTAGGATACATAGCAAACAATCCATCTAAAGCTTCTGTCATTTGCCGTGTATCGTACCAAAGGTCATATTTGAAAAAACCGGAAAAGGCTGCTTTGGTTTTTCCCTTTTTATTATTAAGACTATCCTTTTTATTGTTATTATTTGCAGACACAGCATAGCACAACAAAACTATATTTAAGAAGATCAACAATACTTTTTTTCTGTTCATTGTATACTGTTAAGTTAAAATTACCCTTGTATGTGAGGTTTATTGAAGTATTTAAACATACCCATTAATTCCAAGTTATTCATTAAAAAAAGCCCATTTCTGAGCTTTTTTGTTATTGATAAGTTTTTGATTTTAATTACCTTTTCCGTGGCAATGTTTATATTTTTTCCCACTTCCACAGGGGCAGGGTTCGTTTCTGCCTACTTTTTTCTCTACCCTAACAGGTTGTGCTTTTTGTTTTTGTTGTTTCTCTTGGCCACCCCCGGCAACATCTTCCCTGCCTGTTTTTAGGCGGCTCATATCTGTCCGCTGTGGTTCCTTGGCTTCTTTAACTTCTTCGGCATCCTGGTCGGGTAATTTAGCTCTTACTAAGAAGGTTGCTACATCTTCATTGATCTTCTGTAACATCTTTTTAAATAATTCAAAAGATTCCAGTTTGTATATTAATAACGGGTCTTTTTGCTCATAAGTAGCGCTTTGAACGGATTGTTTCAGGTCATCCATTTCCCTGAGGTGTTCTTTCCATGCATCATCAATAATAGCTAAGGTAATGCCTTTTTCAATAGCTTGGGCTACTTCCATGCCTTTTGTTTTGTGGGCGCGCTTAATATTAGCAATAACTTGCAGGGTTTTGGAGCCGTCGGTAATAGGAATCACGATGTTTTCATAATTCCTTTTATCATTCTCGTAAATATCGGTAATAACAGGGAGTACCCTTTCGGCAATATTTTTTGATTTCGCCCTGTATGCTTTGTATGTGATCTCGAAAAGTTTCTCTGCGATCTCCTCGGGTTTTATTTCAAGAAATTCCTGCTCATTGAAGGGCTGCTCTACTCCTAATGTCCTTAACACTTCTAATTCAAACCCTTCCAAATCCCTCAGGTCTTGAAATTCCATAGCAATTTTTTCGCAGGTATCAAAAAACATGTTAGCAATTTCAACACCCAAACGTTCTCCATAAAGAGCAAACCTTCTCTTTTTGTAAATAACTTCTCTTTGGGAATTCATGACGTCATCGTACTCGAGCAATCTTTTTCTTATACCAAAGTTGTTTTCCTCAACTTTTTTCTGTGCTCTTTCAATAGATTTGCTGATCATGCTATGCTGGATGATTTCTCCTTCTTTAAGTCCCAACCTATCCATAAGCTTGGATATTCTTTCGGAACCAAAGAGCCTCATCAGGTCATCTTCAAGGGAGACAAAAAACTGTGAACTACCGGGGTCTCCTTGTCTACCTGCACGTCCACGAAGTTGCCTATCAACCCTTCTCGATTCGTGCCTTTCTGTACCAACAATAGCTAAACCGCCGGCTTCTCTGACTCCCTCGCCCAACTTGATATCAGTACCCCTACCTGCCATGTTGGTTGCAATGGTCACTGTACCAGATTGTCCTGCTTCCGCAACGATTAGTGCTTCTTTGGCATGAAGTTTTGCATTGAGCACATTATGCTTAATTTTGTTGAGGCGAAGCGATTTACTTAATAACTCCGAAATTTCAACAGAGGTTGTACCCACAAGTACCGGCCTGCCTTGCTTTACAAGGTCAATTATTTCTTTGATAACAGCGTTGTATTTTTCCCTTTTAGTTTTGTATACAAGGTCTTGCCTGTCATCCCTTATAATGGGTTTGTTGGTAGGGACTACAACAACATCAAGGTCGTAGATGTCAACAAATTCGCCTGCTTCGGTTTCGGCTGTTCCTGTCATACCGGCAAGTTTGCTATACATCCTGAAATAGTTCTGTAATGTAACGGTTGCATAAGTTTGGGTTGCTGCCTCTATCTTCACATTCTCTTTCGCCTCTAAAGCTTGATGCAGTCCATCTGAATAACGGCGTCCTTCCATAATACGCCCTGTTTGCTCATCAACAATCTTTATCTTGTTATCAATATTTACATATTCAACATCTTTTTCAAAAAGTGTATAAGCTTTTAATAATTGGTTAATTGTATGAACCCTTTCCGATTTAATGGAAAATTCTCTTAAATAGTCATTTTTCTTTTCCAGCCTTTCTTTTGATGAAAGGTTGGATTTTTCCAGTTCTGCTATTTTTTCGCCAATATCAGGGAGAATAAAAAACTCCGGGTCACCCGTTTCTTCTGTAAGTAAGTCATGCCCTTTTTCGGTAAGTTCAATGGAATTATTCTTTTCATCAATAATAAAATATAGTTCATCATCCACAATATGCATATGCTTGGATTGCTCTTGCATATAATAATTTTCTGTTTTGCGGAGAATGGTTTTGATTCCTGTTTCACTGAGGAATTTTATCAACGCTTTGTTCTTTGGAAGTCCCCGGTAAGCTCTTAGAAGAAGCTTCCCGCCTTCTTTTTGATTTTCTGGTTTGCTGTCATCTTTCAACAGCCTTTTGGCTTCAGAAAGTATATTAGTAACGAGTTTTCTTTGTGCACTGTAGAGTTTTTGCACATGAGGCCTAAAGTTATTGAACTCGTGCTTATCGCCCTTAGGAGTTGGCCCGGAGATAATAAGCGGTGTTCTTGCATCATCTATGAGAACGGAGTCAACCTCATCCACGATCGTATAATTGTGTTTTCTTTGAACAAGGTCTTCCGGCGTTCTTGCCATATTGTCCCTAAGATAATCAAAGCCAAACTCATTATTGGTACCGTAAGTGACGTCAGCAAGGTAGGCTTGGCGTCTTTGTTCTGTACTAGGTTCGTGCTTGTCTATGCAGTCTACGGTGAGGCCATGGAATTCATATAACATGCCCATCCATTCGGCATCTCTTTTTGCGAGGTAATCGTTAACGGTAACAAGATGCACCCCATTGCCTGTAAGTGCATTAAGGAATACTGGCAGTGTAGCCACAAGCGTTTTTCCTTCACCTGTAGCCATCTCTGCAATTTTCCCTTGGTGAAGCACAACTCCACCTATTAATTGCACATCGTAATGCACCATATCCCAGGTGATTTTATTGCCACCGGCCATCCAGCTATTTTCATAAATGGCTTTATTCCCTTTTATTGTAATATTTTCGCGGGTGGCTGCCAAATCACGGTCAAAATCTTGTGCGGTAACTTCTATCGTTTCGTTTTCCTTGAACCGACTTGCAGTTTCTTTAACAATAGCAAATGCTTGTGGGAGGATTTCTTCAAGTTTATCCTTGTTTTTCTTTTCTATTTCTTTTTCCAAGTTATCAACCTGGTCATAAATTTTTTCTTTTTCTTCAATAGATAAGTCGTTATTATCTTCTATTTCTGCCTTGAGTTCTTTGATCTTATTTTTTTCTTCCAGGATGTTATCTTGGATATCTTTTTTGAGTTCTATGGTTTTGGCCCGGAGCTCATCATTGGTAATATTTTTAAGTTTATCATAAACTTGGTTGACCTGGTGAACATAAGGCACCAACGACTTAATATCTTTTTCAGATTTGCTGCCAAAAAGTTTATTTAATATATGCATGATTTTATATTAGTATTTTTACATGAAAAGAATGTGTTGAATAAAAGACAAAAATAGCTTATTTTAGGAGAATAAAAAGAAGAAAAAGCTATTTTTGAGTATTTGCTGCAAAGATAAAAAATTGACGGCGCTCTGATAGCGCCATCATACAATAGAAATGTTAATATTCATCTTCATGAAAAAAGAAATCTTCTTTGGTAGGGTAATCCGGCCAAATATCTTCGATGCTTTCATATACTTCTCCTTCGTCTTCAATTTCTCTCAAATTTTCTAGAACTTCAAGCGGGGCACCAGACCTAATAGCATAATCGATCAATTCATCTTTTGTTGCCGGCCATGGAGCGTCTTCAAGTTTTGATGCTAATTCTAATGTCCAGTACATATATAGATCGGTTTTTTGTTTTAATAATTTTGCAAAATTATATTTTTTTTAGACTTTGTCAAGTCTTTTTATTCATATAACTATGAAAATTTCAAGTATAGCAATTAAGGCTTTGTAATTTGTTGTTATATAAGCATTTATAATGTATTAAAAATTACAGAAAAATTATATTTTCCAAATTCTTTCTTTAACATTTAAGTCTTGTCCAATTTTCCTGCCAAAAACAAATAAATAATCGGATAACCTATTCAAGAACTTAATAACCATTTCTTCGGCGGCATTTCCTTCGCAACATTTAATAGCACAGCGTTCTGCGCGCCTGCACACACACCTGGCAATATGACAAAATGACACCAAAGTATGCCCGCCGGGTAAAACAAAGTTACGTAGTGTGGGCAAATGCTTGTTCATTTTATCAATTTCATTCTCCAAGAATTTCACATCATTTTCAGTGATAGGCGGCATATCATCAAGGATCTTTTTATTATCAGAGGCAAGAATGGCTTCAGCAACAAAAAGTTTCTCCTGTATGATGCTAAGAGGTTTTTTGGCATTCTTATCAATATCGTGGTCATTAATGAGGCCAATAAATGAGTTCAATTCATCAACCGTTCCGTAAGCTTCTATCTTATCGTGATATTTTGGCACTTTGGTTCCTCCAAGCAAGGAGGTTTTTCCTTTATCGCCTTGTCGTGTGTAGATTTTAGAATTTTTATCTTCCATATTGAAGTACGTTAGGATGAAAAATTTTCAGGTTCCGGTTGCACAGTCTTAATATTTTGGTTCAGTTCATCCGACTCGATTTTGCCGTCAATCATTCTTACGATCCTGTGGGCATACTCGGCAATTTGCTCTTCATGAGTAACGACAATTAAAGTATTTCCTTGTTCATTAATTTTTTGGAAGAGCGCCATTATTTCAATGGAAGTTTTTGAATCAAGGTTTCCTGTGGGTTCGTCTGCAAGGATAATAGAAGGATTATTAACCAAAGCCCTAGCCAAGGCAACTCTTTGCCTTTGACCACCGGATAATTCGTTGGGTTTATGGTCAATACGGTCTGTAAGGCTTACTTTTTGCAATACTTCCATGGCTTTTTCTTTCCTTGTGGATTTGTTGATGCCAGAGTATATCAACGGTAAACTTACATTTTCCAAAGCAGAAGACCTAGGAAGAAGGTTAAATGTTTGAAAAACAAACCCTATTTCTTTATTCCGTATTTCTGCCAGTTGGTTGTCAACCATTTTACTTACATCTTTATTGTTCAGGAAGTAATTCCCAGAAGTAGCTGTGTCTAGGCATCCTAAAATATTCATTAAGGTAGATTTGCCCGAGCCAGAGGGGCCCATTAAAGCCACATATTCATTTTTTTTGATACTCAAATCAATGGATCGTAATGCATGTACAACCTGGGTCCCAACTTTGTAATCTTTTACAATGTTTTCTAAACGTATGATCTCTTCTGCCATTTTTATTTGTTATTCAATCGTTCAAAGGAAAGTTAACGTGTATGTATTCTTTTAAATTATATATATCTAAACAAAATTAAACATTAAAATCAGATTGGTGCAAAATCAAATCCTTAAAACAAAATTTTGTTTGCTAAGACCTTCTTTAAAAAAGATTATACCAAATGATCCAAGATTTATGCTTACAGTGATGCTTGGATGGTTAATAATTTCTTTCCAAGCCTTTTTCATGCCGGGTGACCAGCAAATATCATCAAAAATAATAATACTATTGGAAGTTGTATGTTTGAGCAAATCATGAAAATACCGCGTTGTAGCTTCGTATTTGTGGTTTCCGTCAATATATGCAAGATCAAAAAACTCAATTTTCCCCAGTAATTGAGGAAGTTTTTCCTCAAAAGTCCCATGAATAAGCTCAATATTATTAATATGAGAATACATAATATTTTGCCGTGCATTTTCTACCAATGTTTTATCCGCTTCAATAGAATAAACCTTACTGTTTGGATTTGCCAATGCCATGCTTATTGTTGTAAATCCTAAATTGGTGCCAGTTTCAATAATAATGCTTGGGTTAAAATAGCAAATGGTTTGGTAAATAATTCTTATCGTTCTTTTTTTAGAGGACGAAGCGATTGCTCTTTTACGAATAGTAGTGCTAATTACTTGTCCATTTTTGCCTTCATCTTTTATGGATATTTTATCCCGGTTTTGTTTTGCTCGTTTTTTAAGTTGTATGGCTTTTTTTATACCTTCCGTATTTTTGTTTTTTTTTAAATAATTGATAAAACTATACAAGAATGGTGAATGAACCTTAAAAATGGAGTGAGAATGGATCCAGTAATCCATAAAACAGATTATTTGAAATAACTTTTTATACATAGTTTTTTATCATTAAAGAAGTTTGAATTTTAGTAAAGAAAATATTTTTCATTTTCTATCCAATTTAATATCTTTGTAATTACATAAAAATACATTTTTATATATGAAACAACTTATCTTGCTTTTAACATTTTCATTGGTAATATTTTTTTCAGCAACAGCTCAAAAACGAGCTACCAAGAATACGAAAAAGGAATCGATAACAGGATGTCATTCAGGAAAAAAATTTTCGGCAAAGAAAAACTACAAGCGAAAAAAATTCAGTATAGCAGATGTTTTTAAAAGAAGGAAAAAGGGTGAATTTGAATTAATAACCAATGAAAAGAAAGAAAGGCTACCTGAACCAATGAACAAGGCAAAAGGGACCCAACGTGAGATCAATCATAATAAAAAACCTGAGAATAGCGTTGTTAAAAGTAAGCATGGTTCCACACAATCAGGTGACAAGTAAGGTTTTGAAGTGCTCTTGTAAAAACCCTTAATGTCTTGAAATACTGATGCATGAAAAAAATTGTCTTATCTCAACCCCATAAATTTCTTTCACTAGTAAAGTTTTCGCATACAATTTTTGCTTTGCCTTTTGCATTTATTGGTTTTTTTTCAGCTATTTTTTTCACGAAACATACCTTTAGTTTTACATTGCTTTTGCTGGTAATACTATGCATGGTATTAGCAAGAAATGCTGCAATGGCTTTTAACAGGTACATCGACAGGTATTTTGACAAGACAAATCCACGTACAACCGATAGGGAAATCCCTTCTAATATTATCCGGCCAAAGCAGGCTCTTGGTTTTGCATTAATAAATGCTGTACTTTTTATTGTTACAACATATTTTATTAATGAACTATGTTTTTATCTTTCTCCTATTGCATTACTAATAGTTTTCGGATATAGTTACACCAAAAGATTTACGATTTTGTGCCATTTAATTCTTGGCCTTGGGTTATCACTTGCCCCAGCAGGTGCATACCTTGCTGTAACAGGCGAATTTGGATTAATTGCCCTGTTATTCTCGGGTGCAGTATTATTTTGGGTAAGTGGTTTTGATGTAATTTATGCCTTACAAGATTTCCTTTTTGATAGTGAAAATGAATTGAAATCAATTCCTGTATACTTTGGCAAAAGAAAAGCATTGTATATTTCAACTGTTTTTCATCTTATATCGGCATCTTTTATAATATTAGCCGGTTTGTTGAAAAACCTTGGGCTTATCTATTGGATAGGGTCTATCATTTTTATTGGTTTGCTTTTTTACCAACACACTATTGTAAAACCTACTGACTTAAAAAAGGTGAACCTGGCATTTTTTACAACAAATGGTATAGCCAGTTTAGCTTTCGCCATGTTTTTTATTGCAGAAATGTATTTCCCGCTATAGAGAAAAGTTTTGCAATTGGCTTAGGAAAAGACGTGAAAAAACAATTTTTAGTGGTAGTTTTTCTTCTCATAACAATCCTATTGTTAAGGGATATATCCAATTATGTCAATCTAAAATTTTAGTAGCCCCTACTTTTTTTCGTAATAAGCAAAATACAATACCTTTGAAATATTTTGGTTTACATCCCTAATGGGAGCATACAATGTGGGGAGAAAAACTTTATTACCTTTTTTATTGAGCCTGCCCGGTTTTCCTTGGAAAGTTTCACCTTCTTTTACATTAAACCAAGTTTTCCTGAATCTTGGCAAATCATCTTCATCAACTAGGATTTCTATTGACCGGTCTTTTAATTCTGAAGGATTATATCCAAAAACTTTTGTAAAATAGTTATTTACGTCAATGAATTTTCCTTCAATGGTCAACTCAGCTTTTACTAAGAAATCATCAACAGCACCAAGGATCCCCTTGAGTTCGGTTTCTCTCCTAGCAGCTTCTTCTTGGGTTGCTTGCAGTTCTTCCATGTTTTGCCGCATTTCTTCTTCTTGAGCCGACATTTCTTCGGCCTGTTGTTGAGATTTCTCGAGTAATTCGTTGGTTTTAATATTTACTCTTACTGAAGAAAGAGTAGAAGCAATACTTTGAGCAATTTTTTCAACAAATTCAACCTGGTAATCCTCAAGAAGGTTTAGCGAAGCTAACTCTAACACTCCAAGAACATCTTCTTCTACTTTTAAAGGAACGATAAGCAAACTCCTTGGGTTAGATTCTCCAAGGCCTGATTGAAGGCTCATATAATTTTCCGGTACTTCGGTAAGATAAATCGTTTTCTTTTCTAAGGCGCAGGTACCAACAAGCCCAACCCCGGTTTTTACATGTTTTTTTAATTGTTTTTCCCTGTTAAAAGCATAGGCACCAAGAAGTTCATAATGAATATTATCGGGATTATCATCGTTTAAAATAAATACACCTCCTTGATTGGCGTCAAGGTATTCAACGATATTGCTAATGAGTGAATATCCAAGTTTTTTCATATCATCATGGTTTTGCCTCATTAGTTCAGCAAATTTGGCAATACCTTCGTTATACCAACTACGTTTTTTATCTTCCTCTATCCTTTTTTCTTCGTCCTCTTTAGCTTGCTTAAGGCTATCTCTCATAGCCAGCAGCGATTGGCCAAGTTTATCTTCTTCACTCAAAAGCCGAAATTCTGCACTAAGGTCTCCTTCCCCAATTTTAGAAGCAAACTTTGTTTTATTGATGTAGCCGTCAATATATTTATTCAGCGAATGGCCCATTTCAGCAATTTCATCATTGCCAGAAATTTTTGTTCTAACGGATTCATCAACATTGCCAATGGATATCTTATTAATGGCTAAAGTTAATTTTTTAATCGGGCTCGATATATCTCTTGCTAGTAACCAAATGATTATACCTAGTAGAACCAATCCTATAATACCAACTAATATAGCATTGGTCAACATTTTGTCGGCTGATTTCATGATAACATTTTTTGGTATCGCTAAACCAACAAACCATGGTGTTTGTGTTTTACCTATTGGCACTTTGGAAACAGAGACATAGTAATTATTTTCTCTATATTCTGTATTAAAAGAAAAGCTTTCGCCTTTTTTGATATTCTCCAAAACATTTTTGCTATTGCTATTGGTAATAAAGCCAATGTTTTCAATAGATTTTCCAATAGCGCTTTTTTCTGGAAATGTGACTATTTCGCCGCTATTAGTTGTAAGAAAGGCAAAACTACCTGGTAGAGGGTGGTACTCATCGATCATTTTTTGCAGGGTTTCCAAAGGAACATCGATTCCTACTACACCAATAAATTCACCATTTACGATAACAGGAGCTACCATATTTGTTTCAAGAATCTCGTCTTCTTCTTTCCCAGTATAAGAATATTTATAAGGATCAACAATGGTTTCTCTCATCCTATCTCTCACAAGGGTATAAACGTTTCCACTTAAAACCTCTTCGGGGTCTTGTTCAATATATTGGCTTAGTTTTATTTTTTCATCTTCTTTATAATAAACATATCTAAAGTTGCCGAGAACGGTACTTCCCACCTGGTTCATATAAAGCGAGTCGAGGTTGTCGATGCTGCCAGGGTTCAAAATGCTCCAAACAGAAAGGAATTTTTTATTTTTTTCTAAAACGCTTTCCAGGATATTGCTTAAAATATGCCTTCTATGTTGTTCTGGGAAACGATCATAATCCTCAAAAATATGCACTAAATACCTTGTAGCGTCCATATAATGATTAAGCCTATGCTGGGTAAGATTGGCATAAGATTGTGAATAGGAGTTGGTTAGGTCTTTAGTTTTATTAAATATACTATTTTTTGAATTCAGCCCTAAATAACCTATTGCTGCGATAAAAATTATAGCAGTGGTTATAATTACAAATAGTTGTATTTTTTGCTGTACGTTTAATCCCTTTTTCATGTGTATAAGAATTTATTGACATTGTTACAATTTGGGTCACTCTTTCATTATGCTCCTTTTGTATCTCAATAATTATTGAAAACAAGCCCTGACAACCTGTTTTTGAATTTTGTTTTCAAGACTTAGATAAAATATATCCAAAGAACAATAATACAAATTTTTTCAATTTAAACAAAGTATTAAGAGATGTTAATTGATTGTAATTGATGCTTTGGAAAAGTTTACACCTGGTGTTAGAGATTTTTTATTATCAACTTGATAAAACAACTATTACACTGGCATCCTCATTCATTCTTCTTTTTAATGCTTCTTTCCTAAAGGTTCTATGTGTATTGTTGCCGTTATGTTCATTTTTTGTTTTATTTCCTGTTCTATGTTCGTGGCAATAGCATGGGCTTTACTGATATACATTTCCCCGTTTAATTGTATATGAAAAGTGAGTTCTTTGTGGTCGCCGTAATCATGCAAATGAAAATGATGGGGATGAAAATCAAAATCTGTATAATTGTTTAAGATTTTCTTTACTTTTTCGACAATTTCTTCAGAAGGCTGCTCTCCCAATATTTTGCTAATAGCGTCTTTTACAATACTGAATACCGCCCAGAGTAGCATGCCCGAGATAATCAATCCCATCACACCATCTACCCACCAAAAATAGTCTTTTAAAAATATGCCTATCAATACGATTACCGACGAAAGAGCATCACTTCTGTGGTGCCAGCCATCTGCTTTCATAGTAGAAAATCCAGTTTTTTTATAAGCAAAAAATGCGTATTGCGCCAATCCTTCTTTGAAAATAATGGAGGCTATGGTTACAACAATGGCTATTGTCCCAAAATTAGCTGTTTCTTTTTGTTGAAGCTTTTCAATTGATTCCATCAAAAATTCATAAGCAACTATCCCCAACAAAAAACCGATGAAAATTGCTGCAACCTGCTCGTATCTGCCATGCCCAAAGGGGTGTTTCCTATCTGGCTTTCTTGAAGATAGTTTAACTCCTGCAATAACAATGAGTGAGCTGATCGAATCTGATAGAGTATGCCATGCATCCGCAATAAGCGCTACAGAACCCGAAACGATTCCAGCCCAATATTTTATTGCAAAAAGAATCGTATTTACCAGGATAGAAAGGATGCCTTCAATGTATCCGTACCTGTTTTTTCGTTTTACGTTTGTTGATTGATGAAGCTCCAAACCTTAGACATTTAATGCGCTAAAAATAAACAGAATTATTCAAAACAAAAAGTAAAACTTAAACATTTCCTTTCACGATTTGTTTAATACCAAGTTGCATTCAAAGATACAAAGTAGAATTTGAATGCTTACTTTGTATTATACCGATTATCGTTCAAAATAATTTCAGGATTGAATTGAACTGAAATTATATCTTTAAATACATATCGGTATAAAATGGTTAATAATACATTTTTATTGTTTTTTTAATAAAGTTTTGTTAATTTTCAGCAAATAAATATAAACAAAATCCATTGTTATGAAATCAGACATTGAAATAGCCCGTGCGGCAGACATTAAGCACATTACCGAGATAGCCAAAAAATTGAACATTGAAGAGAAAGACTTAGAAATGTATGGTAAGTACAAGGCCAAGCTCCCATTAAAACTTATTGACGAGGAAAAAGCAGCCAACAATAAATTGATTTTGGTAACGGCCATTACACCTACCCCTGCCGGCGAAGGTAAAACCACTACTTCTATAGGCCTTACACAAGGCATGAACAGGATTGGAAAAAGGGCAACGGTAGTCTTAAGAGAACCTTCTCTTGGGCCTGTATTTGGGATGAAGGGTGGTGCTGCAGGAGGTGGTAATTCACAGGTAATCCCGATGGAAGACATTAACCTCCATTTTACAGGCGACCTTAGCGCTATTGAAAAAGCGAATAATTTACTTTCGGCTTTGATTGACAATAACATACAAAACAAACAACATTCACTTGGCCTCGACCCCCGCACAATTACTTGGAAACGTGTGATGGATATGAATGAAAGGGCTTTACGCGATATCGTGATTGGGCTTGGCGGGACAAAACAAGGGGTGCCACGTGAAACAGGTTTTAATATCACTGCTGCGTCCGAAATAATGGCTATTCTTTGTTTGGCTAAAGATATGGAAGACCTTAAAGAGCGTTTTGCCAATATTTTTATAGGATATACCATGGAAGGACAACCCATTTATGCCAAAGACCTTAAGGCAGAAGGCGCTATGGCCACGCTAATGAAAGAAGCCATAAAACCTAACCTTGTTCAAACATTGGAAGGAACCCCAGCCATTATTCATGGCGGCCCCTTCGCCAACATTGCGCAAGGTACCAATTCTATTATCGCAACAAAAATGGGGCTTTCTTTGTCCGATTATGTGGTTACAGAAGCTGGTTTTGCCTCTGAACTGGGCGCTGAGAAATTCTTTGATATTAAATGTCAATACGGCAACCTGAAACCGAATGCAGCCGTCCTAGTAGCAACTGTAAGGGCACTTAAATACCACGGAGGCGCTGAATTAGGCGAACTTAACAACCCGAACACCAATGCACTGAGAAAAGGATTCGGGAATTTAGAAAAGCATATTGAAAACGTTCAACTTTTCAACATCAATCCCGTTGTGGCCATAAACAGGTTTGTTACTGACACTGATGAAGAGATACAGATGATTATTGACAAATGTAAAAGCTTGGGAATAGAGGCAGCCGTAAACAACGGCTGGGAAAAAGGCGGAGAAGGCGCACTTGACCTCGCAGAAAAAGTAGTAGATGCAGCAGATAAATGCAATACCTGTTTTGAACCCCTTTACGATTTTACCTGGAGTATGGAAAAGAAAATTGAAACTGTTGCCACCAAAGTATATGGCGCAAGCGATGTAGAATACTCGGTAAAAGCCCGGAGAGACCTTAAAACGATTGAGGATTTGGGATTGGATAAGCTGCCCATTTGCATTGCCAAAACCCAAAAATCCTTATCGGATAACGCCAAACTAAAAGGCCGGCCACTAGGGTTTACTGTGAACATAAGGGAAATTGAAATTTCATCAGGTGCAGGGTTTGTAGTGCCAATAGCAGGCAATATAATGCGTATGCCGGGATTACCTTCCAAACCTTCAGCAGAAGTGATCGATATTGATAAAGATGGTAATATCAGCGGGTTGTTTTAACTTGTTACTTAACCATCATTCGGGATTAAGTGAGACACTGGCTTTTTTCATAGTGAACTTTTTTTCATCTCAAGTTGTTTTTGTTTTTCACAAATGTCCTTTAAATGACACTAATAAGGTAAGTGCAATCCCTAATAGAATTTAAGGGCTTTTGCGAATTGAAAATGGGTTGCGAAATCCCTATTTTTGTATAAACAATAAAATTTTTGAACTATGAAAAAGCAAATACTATACATTTTAGCCTTTATTTTTATACCAGGAAGCTTATTAGCTACTGATTATACAACCCAGGGCAATGGCACCTGGACGAACACTTCCACCTGGAATAATACCGGGTATCCTGACGACGCTTCTGACAATGTTTTGATTGATAACAATCATGATATTGAATTTCCGGGTACAGGAATAAAGATCACCATTGGGAAATTGGAATTTGATAATAACAGTTCTTTATTGATCCCTGTTGGTGATACGCTTGTTTGCGATAGCATAAGCATCTGGAATAATGCTACTCTTACTATAAATGGAGTACTTGTTGTAAATGGTGGGTTTCACATGAATAATGAAAGCTCGCTTACACTCAATGCCTCGGGAGCCGTTGAAATTGGCGGTGATTTTGAAGGATCGCCTAAAGTTGATCTTTATGCTGACGGCCCTATGCATGTTGCTGGCGATTTCACCCTTGGGAATAATTCTACTGTTGATGGAACTGCCGGGTCAATTACTGTTGATGGAACCGTAACCATGCCGGATGGCATTGACCCAAGTACAGTTGTTAATGGAAGTGGTACATTGCCCATTGAATTGGTGAAATTTAGCGCCGATTACCTAAACAGTAATATTATGATTTCCTGGACTACAGCTTCAGAGATCAATAATGACTTCTTTACTATAGAACGGTCGAAAGATGGAAAAGACTTCCATTCAATTGGGATGGTTTATGGCGCAGGTAACAGCAATAAAATGTTAAACTATGAATTCATAGACTATAACACTTCAGATGGAATAACCTATTACAGGCTCAAGCAAACCGATTTTGACGGGAAATTTGAATATTCCAAAATTATAGCTGTTCAAAGGGATGAAGAAAACGCCTTAGATATAAAATTGATCAACAATTCTACTTCAAGAGAGGGAGTGGAGCTGTTTTCAAAAATTCAAACCGGTGCAACTCTCACCATAACTTCCATTAATGGCCGCGTTATTGAAAGGAAGAATATTGAACTGGTTAATGGGTATCAATTTATTGAATTTCACAAGCATCCGAAACTTTTCAAAATCTTCATATAAAATCTCTGTATCCCAATG
>CAZJDA010000006.1:0-130225 GCA_964544705.1 uncultured Bacteroidales bacterium | reverse complement strand
TGAACTTTAGGCTCCCAATTTAACATTTTCCTTGCAAGGCTAATATCGGGTTTTCGTTGCAATGGGTCGTCTTCAGGAAGTGGTTTATAAAGGATCTTGGACGATGAGCCCGTCATGCCGATAACTTTTTTTGCCAATTCAATAATCTTAAATTCGTATGGATTTCCCATATTAACAGGGCCTATGAAATCCTCGTTTGAGTTCATAAAATCGCACATTCCTTTAATAAGATCATCTACATAGCAAAAACTCCTAGTCTGGTTGCCATTACCATAAACCGTAATATCTTTATTTCTGAGGGCTTGGATGATAAAATTGGAGACTACCCTGCCATCTTCCGGGTGCATTCTAGGCCCATAGGTGTTAAATATCCTAAGTATTTTGATCTTAACCTTGTTCTGGATATGATAATCCATAAAGAGGGTTTCGGCACAGCGTTTTCCTTCATCATAACAAGACCGTCTTCCTATAGGATTTACATGTCCCCAGTAGTTTTCTTTTTGAGGATGAACCTCAGGGTCTCCGTATACTTCACTTGTAGATGCTTGCAAAATTTTTCCCTTAATTCTTTTTGCAAGCCCCAACATGTTAATAGCTCCCATCACGGAGGTTTTTACCGTTTTAATGGGATTATACTGGTAATGTATTGGGGAGGCAGGGCAAGCAAGGTTGTAAATTTCATCCACTTCAATATAAAAAGGCATGGTAATATCGTGCCTTATCAATTCAAAATATGGATTACCGAGCAAATGAATTATATTTTCTTTTTCGCCTGTAAAGAAATTGTCAAGACACATTACTTCATTGCCTTCATTAAGGAGTTTTTCGCATAAATGTGATCCTAAAAAGCCCGAACCACCCGTTACCAGTATTCTTTTTCTCATATTTTTTCCCAAGTTAATGAACAGTAATGCAAAGCATTTTTGAGTGAATAGCTATAATTTATAGAAATCTTCATTAAAAAAAAGGAGAGCCGGTTGATTTACCAACTCTCCAACAATAATTTAAGAATTTACACCTATACCATAGTAGTCAAATCCAAGATTTTTTAATTCAGCAATATCGTAAATATTCCTTCCATCAAATATCGCCTTGTTTTTGAGCAATTTTTCAATAACTTTAAAGTTCGGCACCCTGAATTCCGGCCATTCTGTAATCATAAATAGGCAATCCGCATCAATAAGAGCTTCGTATTGGTCATTTGCATACTCTATCTTATCTCCAATTCTTCTTTTAGATTCTTCCATTGCAACAGGGTCGTAAGCTTTAACTTTACAACCGGCATCTAAAAGTTTATCAATAATTACCAATGACGGGGCTTCTCTCATATCATCTGTTTGGGGCTTAAAAGATAATCCCCAGAGGGCTACTGTTTTTCCTTTTACATCATTGCTAAAATGATCCATGAATTTTTTGAAAAGGATGGATTTTTGGTCTTCATTAACCTCTTCTACAGCTTTTAATACCCGCATATTGTATTTGATTTCATTGGCTGTATTAATAAGTGCTTTTACATCTTTTGGAAAACAAGAACCCCCGTATCCAGTGCCGGGATAAATGAACTTCTTACCAATTCTCGTGTCACTGCCAATTCCTTTCCTAACCATGTTTACATTAGCGCCCATAATTTCGCAAAGGTTTGCGATATCATTCATAAAGCTTATCTTAGTAGCCAGCATGGCATTAGCTGCATACTTGGTCATTTCTGACGAAGGAATATCCATGAAAATGGTTGGATGTCCGTTAAGCAAGAAGGGTTTATAAAGTTTTCGCATTACGTCTTCTGCTCTTTCAGAGTCAGTACCAACAACGATCCTGTCTGGTTTAAGAAAATCATCAATAGCAGCGCCTTCTTTTAAAAACTCGGGATTAGAAGCAACATCAAAATCCAGGTTACTGCCTCTTTTATCCAGTTCTTCTTGGACAGCCACACGCACTTTTTCTGCTGTGCCAACAGGCACTGTGCTTTTAGTAACAACCAAGATATAATCATTGATATTCCTGCCAATTTCTCTTGCCACGGAAATAACGTGTTGCAAGTCTGCACTACCATCTTCATCGGGTGGTGTACCAACAGCAATAAAAATAACTTCACAATTCTCAAGTGAATCTTTTAAACTTGTAGAAAAATGTAAGCGGTCTTTTTTATAGTTTCGCTCTATCATATCCTCAAGGCCGGGTTCGTATATGGGAACAATTCCTTTCTTTAGGTTTTCGATCTTTTCCTTATCAATGTCTACACAAGTAACATCAATACCCACTTCAGAAAAACATGTTCCTGTTACCAAACCTACATAACCTGTTCCTACAACTGATATTTTCATATGAAATTAATTTAAGGTTTAAAAAAAACAGCACAAATATATGAATATTGAACAAATTATTGTTTAATTTATTCTATTAACAGATTCTTTTTTTTATTTTTAGTAAATATTTCAGAAAAAAGACATTTTTCAATGACCGAAGACAAAAACAAGAAAAGAAATTTAAGCGAATATATAGAAAAAAAACTCCAAAAAAAACATAAAGAGTTTGATGAATCACTTAATTCAAGCGAATTAAAAGAGATTATTTCTGATTTACATACCTATAAAATTGAACTTGAATTACAGAACCAGGAATTAAAACGGGCTCAAGAAAAAATTGAAAACACCAAAGATAATTACAATAAATTATTCAACTATGCTCCCGTAGCATATTTTATTCTTGATTCAGAGGCAACAATTAAGGAAGTGAATTTAACTGCCGCTACTTTATTAGATGCTGCTAAAGACAACATTACTGAAAAGCCTTTTTACAGGTTCGTTTCCAAAGATTCACAAGATGCATTTCATGTTCATTTTAGGGAAGTGATAAATAAAGGCAAATTATGTAATACCGAGATAAAGATCAAAAACACCCATAAAGAATACTTTTATGCAAGATTAGAAAGTATTGCCGATAAAGACGAAGAAGGGAACTTGCAGGTAAGAATAGCCTTGATTGATATTGATAAAAGAAAAGAATTTGAAAACCAATTGATAGAGAACAAGGAAATGTTGCAATCCATTTTCTCATCTATGCATGATCTTATTTTTATCATCAATAACGAAGGGGTTTTTACTAATTTTTTTGACAATGAGAACAGGAATGCACCTCTTATTGCCAATCCTGAAAATTTTATGGGGAAAAAGTATAAAGAAATCCTTCCTCAAGCCCTTGCCCTAAAACTTGATAAAGCAGTTAGTAACGCAAAAAAGACTGGAGAAGTACAAAATCTCACGTATTCAATAAGTCAAGATAAAGAAACCTATTGGTTCAGTGCTAATGTTTCTATTTTAAGAAATAAGAACAAGAAAATCATTGGTTATACAATGGTATCAAGAAATACAACAGAAGAGGTTCAAAACCAAATTCAACTTAAAGAAGCCAAAGATTATGCCGAACTTATGTTCAATACCGTACCAAGCGCTGTATTTTCCATTAACAAGAACCTTGAAGTTAAAAGTTGGAACAAGCGTGCTGAAGAATTAACAGGTTATTCAAAAGATGATGTAATTGGACAAAAATGTGTTCTCTTTAATTGTGAAGAAGAGTGTCCTTTCTTAAAGAGCAATTTCACCGAACCTATACAAAAAGGAAAATACCTAATAAAAACAAAGGATGGCAAGGAAAGGTATATAAGCAAGAACTCCGACCTTATTAAAGATAAGGATGGAAAGGTTATTGGTGGAATAGAGAGTTTTGAAGATATTACCGAACAAGAAGAAGCAAGAAACAAAATATTAAAAAACGAGGAAAAGTTTAGGAATATTTTTGATAATAGTAGTGACGAGATTTACATCCTTGAAAAAGATGGTACAATATTAGACGTTAATGAAAAAGCAATAGAACAAAACGGCTATTCAAAAAAGGAATTGCTTGGAATGAATTCTGTTGACCTTAAATTAGAAAAGAAACCAACACTTGATCAACGCTTAAAAGAAATTGAAGATAAAGGAAAAACCATTTATGAAACAAAACACGTAAATTTTTTTGGTGAAGAGCGCGATGTTGAAATTAGCTCAACACTTATTAATTTTGAAGGTGAAGAACGTTTGCTTAGTATAGTTAGGGATATTACTTACAGGAAAGAAGCCGAAGACAGGCTAAGAAAACTTTCTAAGGCCGTGGAGCAAAGTGGCAGTTCCATAATTATAACTGGAGTTGATGCTACTATTGAATACGTAAACAAGAAATTCACCCAAGTCACAGGTTACTCTTATGACGAAGTAATAGGTAAAAGACCCAATATACTCAAAACAGGAAAAACACCACCTGTTGTATACGAGCAACTTTGGAAAACCATTACATCAGGAAAAGAATGGCACGGAGAATTCTGCAATAAAAAGAAAAATGGCGAGGAATTTTGGGAAAATGCCTCTATCTCACCCATAAAAGACGCAAACGGTTATATAACAAACTTTCTTGCTTTAAAAGAAGACATTACTTACAAAAAAGAAATCCAGGAAAAGCTAAAACGCTTTAGAGAAGCACTGGATTATTCTTCTGATAACATTTTTATAATTGATAAGAGTACTTTGAAATTTGTGGATGTAAATCAATCGGCTATTCTAAATCTCGGTTATTCCGAAAAAGAGCTTTTTCAGATGAGCCCCTTAGATATCAAACCATACATCAAAAAGCAAGAATTAGAAAAGTATTTTGATAAAGCCCTTGCTTCGCCCAGTAAAGAAGTCAAGGTAGAGACAGCACACCAACGCAAGAATGGGAGTATATTTGATGTTGAAATATTCATCAAAGCTCTTGAAGAAAACACCAAGAACCTTATTGTTGCAATAGCAAGAGATATTACTGAACGTAAAAAATTTGAGAAAGAACAAAAAGCTTCAAAAGAATGGATGAACTCCATTTTTGAAGGCTCAAGAGACGCCATATTTATTATAGACAAAGACGGGAATTTTGCTGATATCAACCTCGCTGCAAGCATTTTAACAGGTTATTCAAAAAAGGAACTTAAATCTTTTACGATTACAGAAATTCTTAAAAAGAATTCTATACGTAGTTTTGATGATTTTTTTAAAACAATAACTTCTGGAGAATCTATTATTAACGAATTTAACATTATAAAGAAAAACGGTGAAGTAATTCCTACAGAATTTAGCAATAAAGCTATTTATAGCAGGGGCATAGCTTTCATACACTCTGTGGTGAGAGATGTTTCTGAAAGAAAAGAAGCAGAAGAAGCCCTGAAAATAAGCGAAAGGCGTTTTAGAAGCATTATAGAGAAAGCTCCTGTTGGGATTTGCATTACCAATAACAACCATGTGTTTGAATATGTTAACCCTGCCTTTTATGGTATGCTTGGGTTTAAAGAAAAGGAAATAATAGGCGAGCATTTCAAGATCGTTTTTCCCGGTGAACAATGGAAAAAAATAGAAGATAAGATTTCGAGCAAAAAAGAACTGCTTATTGAAGGAGAATTCGATATCCAGAAAAAAAATGGCGGTATATTATCCGTATTTACAGAATCAGCAAAAATCCCGTTTGAAGAAAACGAGTTTAAAACCCTCACTTTCATCATTGATATAAGTGAACAAAAGATAGCAAGAGAAGAGATCCATCGTGCTTTAGAAAAAGAAAAGGAGCTGCATCAATTAAAGAACAGTTTTATATCAACAGTTTCGCACGAGTTTAGAACGCCTCTTGCAGGTATACTTTCCAGCAGCAAACTTTTAGAAAAATTCCAGGATAAATGGGATGTTGACAAAAAGAAAAAGTTCTATAACCAGATAAGCGATTCAGTTAAACATTTAACCGTTCTATTAGAAGAAGTATCACTTATTGGAAAAGATGATAGCGGGAAATTGAAATTTACTCCTCAAAAGATAGAGATAGAACCTTTTTTTAACTGGATTGTTGAAGAAGTGGAGTCGTATTATAACAATAAACTAAAGATCAAAAAGAATATTGATTGCAGGATAAAAGATCCAGTTATGGATAAAACGCTATTAAGACATATTTTAACCAATATCTTATCAAACGCTGTTAAATACACTCCGGCAGATAATGGTAAAGTTGTATTTAATGCCTTAATCTCAGAAAATAACGATTTACAAATCACCATTAAAGATAATGGTATGGGAATTCCTAAAAAAGATATTGATTATATTTTTGAATCATTTCATCGTGCTGAAAATGTTGAGAATATTCAAGGAACAGGGCTGGGTATGGCCATTGTAAAAAGATGCTTAAGGCTTCATAAGGGAAAAATTAATATTGAAAGTGAACCAGGAAAAGGTACTACGGTAGATATAACTATACCTACAAACCAAAGCAATGAATAAAACAATTTTAGAATGAATGTTATAATTTCTTATTAAATAATTTTTGTGATAAAAAAGTCCCAATTTTCATGAAAAAAATATTGATTATAGAAGATAACCTTATACTAAGAGAGAATACTGCTGAATTTCTAAAAGAAGAAGGTTACGAAGTAGAAGCAGCTAAAGACGGCAAAGCAGGCGTTAAATCAGCCCAAGAAAACATCCCCGATTTAGTAATTTGTGATATTGCCATGCCAGAGATGAATGGATACCAAGTTTACGAGAAAATGCAAGAAAGCGAGGAAACCTCTTTTATTCCTTTCATTTTTCTTACCGCTAAGACAGAAAAAGATGAAATAAGAAAAGGTATGCAATTGGGCGTGGACGACTACATTACCAAACCATTTGAATATGATGACCTTCTAAAATCCATAGAGATAAGGCTTAAGAAGCAAGAAAAGATCAACATGATCAACAAGCAAAAAATTACGGAAGAGACTTCCCGGTTCAAAGAACAAACAACTTTATTGGAGGAAGCCCTGGGGCATGTGAAGAATAAATCCGAAAAAATTACATCCAGCATAGAATATGCCCAACAAATACAAACAGCTTTCCTGCCAAATGATAATTATATTAAGCGTGTTTTTAATGATTTTTTTATCATTTACAAACCCAAAGATATCGTTAGCGGAGATTTTTACTGGTTCGAGAAAAAGGATGATATAGCCTATTTTTCTGCTATTGATTGCACAGGCCACGGGGTGCCCGGAGCCATGATGACAGTTATTGCTTACAATCTTCTTGACCAAGCCCTAAACGAGTTTAATCTTTCTTCGCCTGCCGATATATTGAATTTTATGCGCGAAAAGATCAATGAGTTGTTAAAACAAAATCGCAGGGATACTATGGTAAGCGATGGCATGGACCTATCTTTATGTGCTTTTAATCAAAAAACCTATGAGCTCACTTTTGCAGGCGCTTTTAGCCCTTTATACCTCTTCAGGAATGGCGAACTTATTGATTATAAAGGTGATTTATGCCCTGTAGGGATTTATTTTAATAACCAAGCGCCTTCTTTTACCAATCATCGCATTCAATTAGAAAAAGAAGACCTTATATACATCTTTTCTGATGGTTTCCACGATCAAAAAGGAGGGCCAAAAGAAAAAAAATTTATGAAAAAACACTTTAGAATTTTGTTAAAAGAAATAGAAAAATTACCTTTAGCAGAACAAAAAGAAAAACTGGAAAAAGAGTTTGATAAATGGAAAGGTGCGCACGAACAAACCGATGATGTATTGATTTGGGCTATAAAGATCCATTAAATTTCTTTGATTATGAAGCGAATATTAATTATTGAAGATGACAGGACTTTAAGAGAAAACACTTCTATTTTCCTGGAAGAAGAGGGTTACGAGGTTATCAAAGCTAAAGACGGCTCCGAAGGTGTTCAAATGGCGCTACAATACCTTCCCGACCTCATTTTATGCGATATTGCCATGCCTAAATTAAATGGCTATGAAGTTTATAATACCCTGCAAGAAATTAAATCCACATCGTTGATCCCGTTCATTTTTCTAACGGCTAAAACAGAAAAAGAGGATATAAGGGCAGGTATGCAACTTGGCGCCGATGATTATATTACCAAGCCTTTTGATTATGATGATTTGCTCAACACTATTGCAACCAGGCTCATTAAGCACGAAAAATTATCCAATGCAAACGTGGAAAAATACAGGGGGTTGATTGACAACCCTTTAACGGGTGTATACGTCCTAAACCAAAATCTGGATTTTGATTTCACCAATATTAAATTTAATAACATTGTAGGCTATACTACTGATGAACTTACCCGGATGCAAATAGAAGATATCCTTTATTCTCATGATAAAGAAACCATAAGCCAGGAAATTAAAAAATGTTTTAATGGTGCCCAGAATTCTTTTAAAAAGAAGGTAGAAGTAATCAATAAAAAAGGCGAAGTGATTCCTGTAGAAATTTACGGAAGCATTACAAAGGTTGATAAAAATGCCACTATAATCGGTAACTTGATGCATTTAACAATACCCAATGGCATTGAAACCAATGTTAGAAAGGAATTGCCCGAGAACTTCAACCTCACCGTTAGAGAAGTAGAGGTGCTAAACCTTATTTGCAAAGGATATTCTACATCAGAGATTGCAGAAAAATTGTTTATTAGCAATCGTACTGTTGACGGCCACCGCGCCAGTCTTATTAATAAAACCGGCTCAAAAAACACGGCTGACTTGGTAATGTTTGCTGTTAAGAATAAGTTGGTTGATGTTTAGTGACGCGTCACATTTATTATTGAGAATCTATATTGTTGTAATTGAGCAAATTGCCAAACAGTTGATGCGTCATTTCTTTGTTGACTTAACACTAATAGTTACTTTTTCTTTTTCTATGCATTGCGTGCAATCACTTGTGTTTTGATTGCATAAATTATGAGTGGGTACAAATCCTTTTTTATCTATCGTTTTAGCACAATGGATATTTCTTTTCCTCATCTCTTTATTATGCCCAACATGGATTTCAGGAAATTTACCATTTTTTATAATCAATATACGTATTGCAAATCCTAAAAATGCAAGGATTATCAACACCAAAACGATACCTAGTAGTTTTAGAAATGCCATATCAGTTATCCAGTTCCTTTTCAATTTTTATCATTGCTGAAGAAGCCTTTTCCCTTACCTGAACGTCAGAGATCGTTCTTGAGAAAGCAGAAATTCCTGGGTTGACTTCAATAATTTTTGCGCCATTTCTTTTGGCTTCATAAGGAATGTAAGATGCTGGTACCACTTCGCCTGTAGTTCCTATTAGCAACATCACATCACATTCTTTAGCCGCCTTGTAGGATAATGATGCTGCCGGTTCGGGTATGGCTTCACCAAAAAAAATGAAATCGGGTTTCATCAAACCATTACACACAGGGCAAACAGGGTATTTGCAATCCAAGTTAAATTCATCAGCCTTTATCTTATATTTGCATTTAGTACAAACCAACCATTGTGAGTTGCCATGAAATTCCAAAACATTTTTACTGCCCCCTTCTTGATGGAGATTGTCTATGTTTTGGGTAATAACCGCTTTTACATAACCTTGCTTTTCAAGGCGTCCAATAACATTGTGAGCATCGTTTGGCTTAGCCGAGCCAAAGAAATCATAAAACAGCTTTTTTATTACTTTCCATGATTCTGTTGTATTCGTTTTATAATAGTCTAATTCAAGGATGGTTGGATCATACTTACTCCATAATCCTCCTTCTCCTCTAAAAGGAGGGATGCCGCTTTCAACAGAGATGCCTGCACCTGTGAAAGCAACAGCATATTCCGCCTTCTTGATCAGCTCTGCAGCCTTTTTATATTGGTCTTCCATAAAGAATTCCTATTTTAAAACTTAATACCCATAACCAGCACGTCGTCTATTTGTTCAATCTTTCCTTTCCATGAATAAAACTCTTCATTCAATAAACGCTTTTGCTCATTTAGCGGGTAGTGATGTATTTCTAATAGTTTTTTCTTAAAATTTTTTCTTAAATATTTTTTTCTTTTTGTACCACCAAACTGGTCAGTATAACCATCAGTAAAAACATACACAATATCTCCTTTTTCAATTTTTATTTCTTGATGAGAAAACCTTGTTTTTTGATATTGGTATTCGGATGACACCACGATAGGTTGAGAATCTGCCTTGTATTCAAATATTTGGTTGTTCCTAACCAATAACAGTGGGTTAAAAGCACCGGCATATTGCAAGATTGATGTTTTAGTATTGTAACAACACAAAGAAATATCCATTCCTTCTTTCAAGGAGGTTTTTTCATCAGTAAGCAATACAAGGTTAAGCCCTGCGTGTATATAATTTAAAACTTGGGAGGGTTTGGTTAAGTTATGTTCATTAATAGCTTGATTGATAATATCATAGCTAATTATACTCATTAAAGCTCCAGGTACACCATGCCCTGTACAATCTACGGCAGCAAATAAAATATTTTCTCCTTTGCGTTCTACCCAATAAAAATCACCACTTACAATATCTTTGGGAATGTATAATACAAAAGAACTGGGTAGAAGTTTTTTTAAATACTCCTCAGAGGGCAAAAGCGCTTTTTGTATTCTTTGGGCATAGATAATACTATCCGTCATTTTCCTGTTCTTGTTGTCAATTTGATCGCGTTGAGTTTCAATCTCTTCATTTCTTTGCTTTAGTTCCTGGTATAACCTTTGAAGAGAATCTCTTTGCGTAGCAATTTCTTCGCTTTGCTGCTCAATCTCAATCGTTCTTTCCAACACCTTATTCCTGAGCTTTTCTTTTTCCTTGATCATTTTCTTATCTCGCATTCTCATTGTCAAGTATATCAACAATAAAATAACGATAGTAACAAATATATAGAAACCGTTTGTTTTCCAGAAAGGTGGCTTGATTATAATATCTACTTTTGCAGGTTGTTTTGTCCAAAGTCCATCGCTATTAGCTGCTTTAACTTTAAAGGTATAATTGCCCGGAGGTATGTTGGTGTATGTGATATACCTGCGTTTACCACTTTGCACCCAATCGTCATCAAAACCCTCCATTTTATAAGCATAAGTGTTTTCTCTTGGCTTTATAAAATGAATGGCAGCAAATACAAAAGAAATTATATTTTGATTATAGTTCAATTCAATTTTATCGGTGTAGGTTATGGATTTATGCAAAACATTATTTCCATTGCCTATTTTAACGGGTTTATTGAATAGATAAAAGTCGGTAATATTAATAATAGGCGGAACAGGGTTATGTTGAATATTGTTAGGAAAGAATGTATTAAGTCCATTAATTCCACCAAAGTAGAGTTGCCCAGAAACTTTTCCTTTATGGTAAGCTCCTTGGTTAAATTCCAAGCTTTGCAACCCATCCGACATATCGTAATTGGTAATTTCCAAGGTTTCGGGGTCTAACCTGGATAGGCCTTTGTTGGTGCTTAGCCATAGATGCTCGCCATCACCAAGAATAGAATAAACAAGGTTGTTGGGCAAACCATCTTCCATCGTAATATGAGAAAAATTATTTTGTTCACGATTGTATCTATTCAAACCTTTTGAAGTGCTTACCCATAGTCGTTTTTTATGATCTTCGTAAATACTTCTAACAGTATTGCAAGTAATACTATTTGTATCCTTTAGCTGATAAATGAACCTGGTAAATTCACCTGTTTCCCTATCGAATTTATTGATTCCTCCACCTTGTGTTGCTACCCATAAATTTTGAAAACTATCTTCATAAATATCCCAAACAACATTGCTGCTAATAGTTGAGTTTTCGAAAGGATTATGCTGGTAAACAATATAAGTGCCGGTTTCCCTGTTGAATTTAAACAACCCGCTATGAGACCCTATCCAAAAATTACCTTGCTTATCTTCATAAATTTTCCTTACCCCGTAATGTGTCTTTTTTTGATAATCCTCAATAATAAGGGGGTAATGTTTAAAAGAGTTTGTGTTTGCATTAAAACGGTTTAAAATACCTTCTCCTGTCCCAGCCCATATAGTACCATTTCTATCCTGGTACAAGGAGTATACTACATCATCAGATAAGGAATTCGGGTTTACAGGATCATTCTGATAATGCTTATATTGCTGGGTTTCCCTATTATGGAAGTCTATACCTTTATCAGTACCTATCCACAAATTGCTGTCTTTATCTTCAATAATAGAGAGTATAATATTGCTGCTGATAGAATTTTCTTTAAAAGGTTTTTTTTGGTACAATTTAAACTTTTCTATGCCTGGTTTGACTTTGTTTAATCCACCATCAAAGGTTCCAACCCACAATTGGCCAAGGTTATCATTGGTAATGGAAATTACTTTATTACTACTAATTTTACTATTATCTAAAGGAGAAGAGTGATAATTGAAAAAAGCTTCTTTATCTCGGTCAAAGAGGTTTAAGCCGTTATAAGTGCCAAACCAGAGCCTGCCATTAACATCCTCGAAAATAACACGCACCCTGTCGTCGCTTATAGAAACGCTATTGGTAATATCCTTGGTATAGTTTTTAAATTCTTTGGTCTTTATGTTAAATCTAAAAAGCCCGGCACCATTTGTTCCTAACCACAAATACCCCAGGCTGTCGGCATGTATTGAACGGATTACATTTTTTTTATTGATTTCTATGCTTTTTATGGCAGATGAGCTTTCTGTCTGCTCAATCAAATAATTTTCCATTATATAATCCCTGTATTTATTGAAAATACAAAAGCCTTTGCTGGTTCCAATCCATATCAAGCCGTTTTCTTGCTGGGAAATACACCAAATTGAATTGCTCCTCATTTGCCGCGTCTGCATTTCGCCCAGTTTACTTAAAGTATTCGATTTGGGGTCATAAATATTTAAGCCGTTGGCTGTTCCAATCCAAATTATACCTTCGTTGTCTTCAAATACTACCCTCACCTCGTTATCTGCTAATCCATTTTTTTTACCCGATGCGTAAAAGTTTTTAAACTTAGATGTCATCGGATTATATTGGCTCAATCCATTTGAAGTGCCAATCCAAAGCATACTGTCTTGTGCTTCACATATTGAGTATATAGTGTTCCCGGCAATGGTGTTAGAATCAGCATTGTCAGAACGGTATACTTGGAACGTGTAACCATCGTATTTATTCAGGCCATCTAAAGTCCCAATCCATAAAAACCCTTTACTATCTTGGCAAATGCTATAGATAGAGCTTTGAGATAATCCATCTTTCAAAGTAATATGGTCAAACTTCAAAGGAAGCTTTTCACCACTTACCAATACCGAGATATTAATAAGTAATAGTGCAATTATATTTTTAGGTTGCAATTTCAATATCATTTTTTTTCAAAAAAAATCCTATTAACAACTATTTACACGCATATGAAATTCCGATCCCGATTTATAACTATAATTAATTTCTCCTTCAAGTTGGTCTTTGATAAGAATATGCACCAATTTAAGTCCCATACTGCCCGGCTGCTCCATTATCATAATATCTTTTAATCCTTTACCATTATCTTTTATAATGATATTACATGTATTATTTTCTTTATAAAATTGAACCATTAGTTTTGGTTGTTCTATTGATCCATCAAAAGCGTGTTTCAAGGTATTACTAACCAATTCATTAATGACCATCCCTAGTGGTATGGCAATATTTATATTAAGGTATACTTGCTCAACATGCATCTCTGTTTTTATCTTCTCTCCAATATTATAGGCCCTACATATATTGCTTACCATTTTCTTGATAAAAGAACCAAACTCTATCCTGTCATAATCCTTATGGTCATAAAGGTCTTCATGTACCATAGCCATGGTTCTTACACGTTCTTTTAAAGAATTTAACTTATTGGATAGCAAATGATTATCAACCTCATTTTCTTGCATACTAATTAAAGAGATAATCACCTGGAGGTTATTTTTAACCCTATGATGAATTTCCTTAATTAATATCTCTTTTTCATAAAGCGTTTTCTTTAAGGTTTCTAATTGTTTGAGTTTTTGTTTTTGTTTGAAATTCCTAAAAATGAATATCGACAATGCAATGATCAATATAATAGCGGCAACAAGAAAATATATAATGATCTTGTTTTTATTAATGATGGTTCTTTTAAGATGATTTTCTTTTTTTAAGCTGGCAATTTGTTCTTCCTTTTTTTCTATTTTATATCCAGTTTCTAGCTCTGTGATTTGGTTGCTTGTTTTTAGGCTAAAAATTGTGTCCTTCAACTTAGAATACCTAGTTAAAAGGTCATATGCTTCTTTATAACTTCCCATTTCATAATTGAGCTTTGCCAAGTCTATAAGGTTTTGCATAATCCATTCTTTATTATCAATAGAATTGGCTAACCTAAGACTTTCGTTGTACTTATCATAGGCATTTCCCAAATCTCCCCTGCTGGCATGCATAAAGGCTATATTGTATAATGCATTCACTATTCCAGCATTATCGTCCAATTCTTTATGAATCGATAATGAATTTAGGTAATTTCCCAAGGCTTTGTCATATTCTTGTTTTTCAGCATATATGTTGCCAATGTTCATCAAAGTATAAGCCAATCCCTTTTTATCATTAATCTGTGACCTAATCATTAAAGCTTTTTCAAAATAGGCCAGCGCTGTATCTTTGTATTTATTAGATAACGAGGTGTCATCCAGGTTTTTTGATGTTTCATAATAAATACTTCCAATTTTATTCAAAGTAAATGCAATTCCCTTTTTATCTTCTAATTTCCTTTTAATCTCTAATCCTTTTTTAAAATACTCTAATGCTTTTTCATAATATGCTTGGTCTTGCTTAAAATATACCAGGCCAATATTGCTCAAGGTTTTAGAAATTCCATTATAATCATTGATGACTTCTTGGATTTTAAGGCTTTTTAAAAAATGTTGGATAGCTTTACCATAATCTCCTTTTATATCATAGATTAAGCCAATGTTGATATTAGAAGAAGCTATTCCCTTCCTATCATTGATTTTCGTCCTGATTGCCAACGATTTTCTAAAATATTGAAGGGCTTCTGCATATTCTCCCTTAAAATAGTGCACAACGCCAATTGCACTATAAGCCTTGGCAGCCCTATACTTATCCTCATTTTTTATGGCAAGGTGAAGGGCTTTTTCACCATAAAACATGGCCATTCTTGGATCAGTAGTGTTGTAATTCCAGCATAGCTCATTCAATGCATTGATCTTTATGGTATCATGGATGTTTTTATGCAGTTCATTTTTTAAGCTGTCAATATTACTACCCGGATAGGCGATTACCAGAAAAAACAATAGATTAAAAACAGTTATGGCTATTTTTTTCATATTTATGGTTTTGCCTGAGTATAGCAATTTGTTGCTTCTAGGCATTATTCTCTTCAATGTATTGGTTTAAAATAATATTGCAATATTATACTTTAATCCACAAATTTAAATGAATAATTAAAAATGAAACAGGTAATGACTAAAATAATTATTAAAACATATACGAAACAAGTTTAAAAGCATACCAATAATAGATATTGTCAAAATTTTCAAACAGGTAAAAGATGAATTAATAAAAAAGTTCTTACGTTATCAAATTTTATTTTCACTAAGCAGTTTTAAGTCAAATTTACTATTTTTGCTCCTTTTTACAAAAGAACCTTTATAAATTATGAATATTCCAAAACAATACAGCCCGGTCAATATAGAAAAGAAATGGTATAATTCCTGGATGGAAAAGAAATATTTTCATTCCGAGCCAGACGATAGAGAACCTTTTACGATTGTTATCCCACCTCCTAATGTTACAGGTGTTTTACACATGGGACACATGCTAAATAACACCATACAAGACGTGCTGGTGAGAAGGGCCAGGATGCTTGGAAAAAATTCTTGTTGGGTTCCCGGCACCGACCATGCATCTATAGCTACTGAAGCCAAAGTAGTGAATAAATTGAAAAACGAAGGGATTGATAAAAGGAAAATATCCAGGGAAGAATTCTTAAAACATGCATGGGAGTGGAAAGAGAAACACGGCGGTATTATTTTAGAACAATTAAAAAAGTTAGGCGCTTCTTGCGATTGGGAAAGAACAGCTTTTACCATGGATGAATGCAGGTATGAATCTGTAATTAATGTTTTTGTTGACCTTTATAACAAAGGGCTCATATATCGTGGCGTAAGAATGGTTAACTGGGACCCTAAAGCGCTTACCGCATTATCCGACGAAGAGGTGATTTACAAAGAAGTGGACTCAAAACTATATTACATTAAATATCCTGTTGAAGGTTCAAAAAACGAATATGTTACTATTGCCACAACAAGGCCGGAAACCATCCTTGCTGATACTGCTGTGTGTGTTAATCCAAATGACGAACGTTACAAAAACATGCAAGGGAAAAAAGTGACTCTCCCTCTTGTTGAAAGGCCTTTACCCATTATTGTAGATGAATATGTTGATGTTGAATTTGGTACCGGTGCTTTAAAAATCACCCCGGCCCACGACATCAACGATTATAACTTGGGATTAAAACATAAGCTGCAAGTCATTGACATTTTTAACGATAATGGAACCCTGAATGAAGATGCCCAACTTTATATTGGTAAAGACAGGTTTGAAGTAAGAACAGAAATTGTTGAAGACCTTAAGAAAAAGGGTTACATAGAAAAAATTGAAGATTATAAAAACAAAGTAGGCTTTTCTGAGAGAACAGACGAGGTTATAGAACCCAAGCTTTCGCTGCAATGGTTTTTTAAAATGGAGGCGCTTGCCAAAAAAGCCCTTGAGGTGGTTATGGATGATAGCATCAAATTTTATCCTGCCAAATTTAAAAATACTTACAGGCATTGGATGGAAAACATCAAAGATTGGTGTATTTCAAGGCAATTATGGTGGGGACAAAGAATACCGGCCTATTATCTACCCAATAATGAATTTGTGGTAGCCAAAAACAAAGATGAAGCTTTAAGAATTGCCAAAGAAAAATTTGATCTTCCCAAATTAAAACTTGAAGACCTTAAACAAGATGAAGATGTACTTGACACTTGGTTCTCTTCTTGGTTGTGGCCTATTTCAGTTTTTGACGGGATACGTTATCCCAATAATAAAGAAATTCAATATTACTATCCTACTAATGACCTGATTACGGCTCCTGATATTATCTTTTTCTGGGTTGCCCGAATGATCATGGCAGGATTGGAATACCGTGACCAAATCCCTTTCAAAAATGTTTATTTTACCGGCATGGTAAGAGATAAACAAGGGAGAAAGATGTCGAAATCACTGGGTAATTCACCCGACCCTTTAAAGCTGATTGATAAATATGGCGCTGATGGCGTAAGAATGGGTATGCTACTTTGCTCCCCGGCGGGCAACGATATTTTATTTGACGAGGCGCAATGTGAACAAGGAAGAAACTTTTGCAATAAAATATGGAATGCCTTTAGGTTGATAAAAGGGTGGGAAGTTGACCAGAATATAGAACAACCTGCGAATAACAAGGCTGCTATAACATGGTTTGAGACAACACTTAACCATGCCATTGCTCATATTAACGAAAATTATTCCAGGTATAGATTGTCAGATGCGTTAATGGCCATTTATAAATTGATATGGGATGAATTTTGCTCATGGTACCTGGAACTCATAAAACCAGCATACCAGCAACCTATTGATAAATCGACCTTAGTAACGACCATTCAATATTTTAAAAAGCTCATACAACTTTTACATCCGTTTATGCCATTTGTTACAGAAGAATTATGGCAGCATTTGAAAGATGAAAATGATGATGAATCCATCATGATATCTATACTAACCGAAACCAAGGAATACGATGAAGCCTTATTAAAGAAATTTAACATGGCAAAAGAAATCGTGATAGGTATTCGTAATTTTAGGCAGGAGAAAAATATTCCCAACAAAGAACCTTTAGAACTTCTTATAAAGAAGAATAACAACGAAAAAGCTGATACAACTTTTGATAGCTGCATAACAAAACTAGCTAATCTAGAAAAATTGTCTTATACTGACAAAAAAGAAGAGGATGCCAAGTCATTTATTGTTGATACCACGGAATTATTTATTCCTTTTGCAGAAAAAGTTAATGTGGCGGAAGAAAAAAAGAAACTACAAGAAGAATTAAAATACCAGCAAGGTTTTTTAAAAGGAGTAATGAAAAAATTATCTAACGAAAGGTTTGTAAATAATGCCCCACAGGCAGTTGTTGACAAAGAAAAACAAAAGAAAGCCGATGCAGAAGCCAGGATCAAAGTAATTGAACAACAGCTAAAAAGTTTTTCTTAACAGGAATTTTTGAACTTTATTATGTTATTCATGGATAAAAATTAACCGTTAACTGATAAAATACTGCCGTTAACTTTTTTTGGTTGTTTATTCATAAAAAATATTTTACATTTGCACTGAACATAATAATAAGTTTTTAGGTTACAGGGAAACAGGCTTATTATTTAAAAAGGGTTAAATTAAAGTTTTCTTAAGCAGCCGTTTGGATTAAGCGGCTGCTTTTTTATTGCAGCTTCTTTTCTATGAGATCTATGATTTTTGATTTTTCTGAAGGATGAAACCAATGCAGGTCATTGTATTTCCTAAACCATGTTAATTGCCTTTTGGCGTATCTCCTGCTGTTGGTCTTTATTTTTTCTATAGCCCATTCTAAGGTATATTCACCATTTAAATGTTTAAAAAGTTCTTTATAGCCAACCGTATTCAAAGCGTTGAACGCTCTATTAGGGAATAATTTTTTTGCTTCTTCTATCAACCCTTGTTTAATCATCTCATCTACTCTTTTGTTAATCCTTTCATAAAGTTCCTGTCTATCCCTGTATAATCCAATTTTAATGATATCAAAATTTCTCTTGGCTTTTGTCCCCTTTCTAATTTCTGAAAGCTTTTTGCCTGTAGTCATACAAACCTCTATGCCGCGCATAATTCTCTTGGGATTTTTATGGTCTATAGTTTCCAGCCCATCGGGGTCAATTTCTCGAAGCTTGTTTTGTAAACCTTTTATTCCTTCAAGGTTATAAATTTTGTTCAATTCTTCTCGCATTTTTTCATCCGGGTCTGGCATTTCATCCACACCATAACAAAGTGCATCAATATACAAGCCTGAACCTCCCGTCATAATCACGATATTGTTTTCCTTAAAGCGTTCTTCCAATAATTTTAATGTATCTTGTTCAAAACGGTATGCATTATAATTATCTTGAATACTTAAATTCCCGATAAAATAGTGCTGAACGGCGTTCAATTCTTCTTCAGTTGGGGAAGCTGTCCCAATTTTCATTTCCCTGTAGAATTGCCTGGAGTCGCATGAAATGATCGCAGTATTAAAATGCTTGGCAATATCAATGCATAAACTTGTTTTCCCTACAGCAGTAGGCCCGGTAATAATGACCAGGGTATTATGTAAAGCATTATTTTGCATGGTTGTTTTGGATTGTTAATCCCAATTCTTTTCCTTTTTTAAGCATAAAAGTATAGGCCGAATCAAATTTATTTTCTATCTCTCCGTCTAAAATGGCTTCACGTATAGCGGTTTTAATAATTCCAACATTTTTACCTGGAGGAATATTAAATGTTTTCATAATAATATCACCGGAAATAGGAGGTTGCCAATTCCTCAATTTATCTTTTTCCTCTATGTCCTTTAGTTTTTGCCTAACAATTTTAAAATTACGGAGGTAGGTTTTAACCTTTCTTTCATTTTTGGATGTGATATCAGCTTCTGCAAGCATCATAAGGTCGTCAATATCATTGCCGGCATTAAAGAGCAATCTCCTTACAGCAGAATCGGTTACTTCTTCTTTTGCCAGTGTTATAGGCCTTAAGTGAAGGAGTACCAATTTCTGCACGTATTTCATATGTTCATTAAGTGGTAGCCTTAATCTTTTAAATAACTTTGGAATCATTTTGGAACCCACAAAATCATGGGCATGAAAAGTCCAGCCGGTTTCTTGGTCAAACTTTTTTGTTTTGGGCTTTGCAATATCATGAAGTAATGCAGCCCATCTCAGCCATAAGGAACTTTCCTGGGATGCAACATTATCAACAACTTCAAGTGTGTGGAGAAAATTGTCTTTATGCCCTTTGCCTCCTATCACTTCAACACCTTTTAGTTCAACCATCTCAGGAAAAAATTCATTGAGCAACCCTGTTTCTAACAATAGTTTGAATGCAATAGAAGGCTTGTTGGTTAACAATATTTTATTCAATTCTTCTGTTATCCTTTCGCTTGATACTATTTTAATTCTTTTCTTGTTCTTTGCAATCGCTTCTAAAATGTTTTCGTGCACAAAAAAATCCAACTGGGCTGCAAACCTTACTGCTCTCATCATTCTTAACGGGTCGTCAGAAAATGTGACCTGTGGATCAAGAGGTGTTCTTATGATCTTATTTTCAAGGTCTTTTAGTCCACCAAATGGGTCAATAAGTTGTCCAAAATTTTCTTTTTGCAAGGATAGAGCCAAGGCATTAATGGTAAAATCTCTTCTTTCCTGGTCATCTTTAATGGTTCCGTCTTCTACTATGGGTTTCCTGGATGTTTTCCTGTACGATTCTTTCCTGGCGCCAACAAATTCTGCATCAATATCTTTGTAACGCAGCATTGCTGTTCCAAAATTTTTGTAAACGTTCACCTTGGTATTAATCTTTTTTGCAACAGCTTTAGCCAGTTCAATACCACTTCCTTTAACAACAAAATCCACGTCTTTTGAAGGCCTTTCCAATAGCAGATCACGTACAAAACCACCAATAACATAGGTTTCTAAGTTTAATTCATTAGCGGATTCTGCCACGAGCTTAAAAAGCGGGTTGTCTACTTTGTCTTTTAAAAACAGGCTATGCCCGGTAATATTATTCACACCCATAAAAACTAAGGATTTTGTGTATACCAAAAAGAAGCGATGTCATAATTTTTAAATATATAAGCATTCACACTTCAAAACATTTATAAAATGCAAAGATAAACTAACCGCGCAGTATTTCAAATTCCGTCTCGCCAGATAGCCTGATAATAGTAGATGGCTTGGTATGGCTAAGGTTCTCCATTTCTTGTGGTACAATAAAATCAACCTTGTTTTTAATCTCTTCTGTGATCATCGAAAATGTTAATGGGCTTTCGTCACCTGCTATGTTAGCAGAAGTGGATACTATGGGTTTTTTGTATTGGGTTATCAATTCTTGGCAAAAACTATCTTCTACTACCCTTATGGCAATAGATTTATCTTTGCCCAATACATTCTTTGCCAGCTTACGTGCTTTGGGATAAACGATAGTTAATGGCTCTGTAACACTTTTAATAAGGTCATTAGCAACTGAGGGAAAATCATCCACGTATTCTTCTAACATTTCAATAGAATTAACGAGAATGATGAAGCTTTTTTGTGGAATTCGCTTCTTAATCTTGTATATTTTTTCAGCAGCCTTGTTGCTGGTAGCATCGCAACCAATACCCCAAATGGTATCTGTTGGATACAATATTGTACCTTGATTTTTTAATACTTTTATGGCTTTATTGATGATCTCGTTCATTATTATTTATTGAAATCAGTTAAACGTAATTTCTCCAATAATTGTTCCGTTTTTATTGTTTTTGCGCAATGAAAGTGCTCTTCCGGGCATTTTCTATAACCATGCAAACCACAAGGCCTGCAACTCAATTCTTTATGGGTTTCAATTATTGATGAAGATGATGATAAGGGGCCAAAACCAAAATACGGCACTGTTGAACAAAATATGGCAATAACTTTGGCCTCAACAGCAGATGCCATATGTAATGGCGCTGAATCATTCACAAAATTCATGAACGCTCCTTCCATCAATGCAGCCGATTCAAGAAAATTTAGCTCACCACAGAGGTTGTTAATCTTCTTATTCATTGTACTTTTAATAATCTTTTTACAACTTTCATGGTCGCCAGGCCCGCCTATCAAATATATTGTGAAAGCTTCATCAACTAAATTTAAAAAATCAACCCATTTTTCTGCAGGGTATTGCTTGGTAAACCAAACAGACGTTGGAGCTATACAAATATAAGGATTTTTTTTGTACTTTTCAACGACCTGGTAGTCCCTTTCACGGGGATAAAGCCTAATATAAGGTTTATCCTTGTTTGTTATATCGCTTATTAAAGCATCGTTTCTATCCGTTTCATGAAGATAATTATCCTTGTTACCAATGATATGAGGAATCTTTTTGGTATAAAACGCTGATAAGGGGTTTTTATCAAACCCTACTTTACATTTTGCCCTGGAAAAAGCTGTAATAACACCAGAACTTGCAAAGCGGTGAATATTTATCAACAGATCATATTTTCTTGAACGGGTCTTTTTTATGATCTTGATTAGGTTAATAACTTTTTTATTTGTCTTATCCCATACGATCACTTCATTGATAAATGGATGTTTTTCCAAAAGCTTTTCATTGCCTTTTCGTAAGAGAAAATCAATTTTAGCTTTGGGAAAATGAGCATGTAGTTTTTCTACAACTCCTGTGGCAAGGACAACATCTCCTATAAAAGCTGTTTGGATTACGAGTATTTTTTTCACGATGGTATCAATTCATTCCTCGTTGTTTTTTTATGGTTTCATAAGCTGCATTCAGTTCTTGGAACTTTTCTTTAGCAGCTTTTTGAATCTTTTCGTCCAAATGGCTTACCTTGTCGGGATGGTATTTAACCGCCATTTTGCGATAGGCTTTTTTTACTTTTTCATCAGTGGCATCAGCTGAAATTTCGAGAACGCGGTAAGCGCTTTCCGTATCCTTGATAAACATAGCCTTAATAGACTCAAAGTCAGCCTGTGAAATAGCCATGTAAGATGCAATTTGGGTAATTACCCCAACTTCGCTGGCATGGTATTGTCCGTCAGCGCCGGCAATACCAAAAAGATAATGCATCAGTTGGAGCCGTGAAGAGTAATCCATGTTGTCACGGATTTGCAATGACACTTCACGCAAAGGAATTTCTTGCTTAAGTATTTCCTTAAAAAGACTTAACTTTTCATTTGCTTCATAAGGGCCAAACTGCTTCACAAGGAATTGTTTCACATAGTCCAGTTCAGAGCGCAGTAATTTCCCATCCGCTTTCATAACAGCAGCAGAAAGCACCAAAAGGCTTATCCTGAAATCGCCTGAAGTAGTGGGTTGCTCATAAGGGCTTTTAAAGTCTTGCATGCCATCAAACACTGCCCCCAAGGCAAATCCCATAATAGCTCCTATTGGGCCCCCCATAACAAAACCAAGGCCGCCACCAATCCATTTTCCAAATTTTGCCATATTATTTTTTTCTGCAAAACTACAATAAATATCTTACAAAAAAAACTAACCCAATTACAATGAAATACGCATACATCCGATTATTCAAGCATCCCTAATGCTGCATCAACATATAAATATACATCTTTGGGATGAGCTTGTTGATATTCCTTGTCTCTTTTGTGTCCCAACCTCACTACTACGGCGTTTTCCCATGGGAAGATAAAAATATATTGTCCCATAATACCCCGGGCATATGGGATTTTATGTCCTTTGTGGTGAAGAATCCACCAGTGGTAGCCATAAAAATCTACATGCTTTTTGCTTTCTTTGTCAACAAGGTATTTTGCAGGTTCAAGGGCTTGCTCTAAATATTCATTGGATATTATTTGCTTGTTGTTCCATTTTCCATCATCCAGTATTAATTGCCCAATGCGTGCAAAATCGCGTGCAGTAGAAGAAAAGCAACAATAGGCTTTTTCATTTCCATCTTTACGGTCAAGGCTCCAAAGAGCATCTTGCTCAGCATGTAAAGGTTTCCAGAGTTTTTCAGAAGCGTACTCTGAAATGGTTTTCCCTGTAGCTTTTTCTATAATAAATGAAAGAATTTGGGTGTTGCAACTTTGGTAAGAGTACTCTTTACCTGGCTCTTCCGCAACTTTTAATTTATTGATAAGCTTTTCCAAATTCCGGCCATAATATGCCCTGGTGGTCACAGAAAATGGGCTTGCATAACCTTCCTTCCATTTTAGCCCTGAACTCATTGTGAGTAAATGCTTGATCGTTATTTCTTTGCTTTGTCCTTCATTATAGGCAGGAAGAAAATCACCAACGCGTTGTTCAACGCCATTAATTTTGCCTTCATCAATGGCAATACCCATTAAAAGGCTTACAATGCTTTTTGTTGCAGAAAAACAATTTACCAGGCTATATTGGTTGTATCCTCCCCAGTATTGCTCATGAAAAATTTTTTTATCTTTTACCACTACAAAAGCTACCGGCTTATAAGTTTTTATTTTCTCCAGCTTTTCTTTAGGCAGCTTTTGGGTGTTATAATCTTCATGCAACTTCCATTCTTCGGGGTCTTCAGTTTCCACGGTGTTGTTAGGGAATATTTTATAATCATCAATATTTGCTGTTTGGTAAATAAGGGCTTTGATAAAATAACCGCAAGAACTTAAGAAGAAGGTTAGCATAATAAAAATTAAGATGATTTTGATGTACTTTATCATTTTTCTTGGTATTGATGAGAAAAACTAATTGGAAAATGCCCCGCATACAAAAAATATACGGGGCATAGAAAGTTTACGACCTTATTTTAACATATTTGAAGTTTTTACCAAGGAAACGTGCATTTTCACCAAGGCCTTCTTCAATGCGGATCAATTGGTTATATTTTGCTATACGGTCTGAGCGGCTTGCCGAACCGGTTTTTATTTGACCTGTATTAAGCGCTACTGCAAGGTCTGCAATAGATGTATCTTCTGTTTCTCCAGACCTGTGGCTAATAACAGAAGTATAACTATTCTCTCTTGCTAATTCCACGGCATTAACAGTTTCGGTTAATGTCCCGATTTGGTTAACTTTGATAAGGATGGAATTGGCAATACTGTTATCTATGCCTTTTTGCAACCTGTCTACGTTGGTTACAAAAAGGTCGTCGCCAACAAGTTGGATCTTGTCGCCCAACTCATCGGTCATGATCTTCCAACCGTCCCAGTCATCTTCGGCCATGCCGTCTTCAATAGAAACAATGGGATATTTATTTGCCCAATCTTTCCAGAAATCAACCATTTCTTTGGGAGAAAGTTTATCGCCTGTAGACCAGTGCAAATGGTAAACATTTTCCTCAGGAAGAAAGTATTCTGATGAAGCAGGGTCAAGGGCAATAAAAATATCCTCGCCCGGTTTGTAACCGGCTTTTTCAATAGCCATCATCACAAATTTAATAGCTTCTTCGTTAGATTTAAGATTGGGTGCAAACCCGCCTTCATCACCAACATTGGTAGAATACTTTTCTTTTTTAAGCACAGCTTTTAAATTGTGGAATACTTCTGCACCCATTTTAATAGCTTCGCTAAAGCTATTAGCACCTGCGGGCATAATCATGAATTCCTGGAAATCTATGCTGTTGTCGGCATGAGAACCTCCGTTAAGGATATTCATCATGGGGATAGGTAAAGTAGATGCATTAGCGCCACCAACATAGCGGTATAAAGACTGGCCGGTTTCTTGTGCACCGGCGTTGGCTACTGCAAGAGAAACTCCAAGAATAGCATTTGCTCCAAGCTTTGATTTATTAGGTGTGCCATCTATTTCCAGCATGTATTTGTCAATGGCTCTTTGGTCGGTAACAAAAAAGCCTTGAAGCTCTTCATTGAGAATATTATTTACGTTAGAAACCGCTTTTAAAACACCTTTACCCATAAAAGCATTTTTGTCTCCATCACGCAATTCTACTGCCTCATGCACCCCTGTTGATGCGCCTGATGGAACAGCAGCCCTTCCAACATAGCCGCTTTCCGTAATTACATCAACTTCTATGGTTGGATTGCCACGAGAATCTAATATTTGTCTTGCATGAATGTTTAATATTGTGCTCATAGTCTTTTTGTTTTTAATGATTGAAAATAATTCTAAATACAAACATCAAAATAAGTAAAAAAGTACGAGATAAGGGCACTTTTTTACTTATTTAATAAACTTCAATAATTGCTTGATCAACATTGAGGTTTAGAGTTCCAGTAAAGCTTTTACCGTATTGTCAGCACCTTCAGCAATTTGGACAATATCGGCATCAAGCATATAACAAGGTGAAGTTACAATTTTATTGGATTCATCAATTACAATCTCACCATGATTGGTTTTTTTGTGTGTAGCTCCTAATTTTTCAAGTGTCGCAGCCGTAGTTTCATCTTGTCCTATGGTTAGCTCTGTATTGCCCAAAACTTTTGCAATGATTGCCGGTGCAATACACAAAGCACCTATAGGTTTACCGGCAGAATGCATGGACTTGATTGCGTTTTCAACGTGTATATTAACCATACAATCCGGGCCATCAAAAGCAAAACTTGAAAAGTTTTTAGCAGCGCCAAAGCCACCGGGAAACATCAATACATCATAGTCGCCTGGATTGAAATCAGCTAAGTTTTTAATTTTTCCCCTGGCAATCCTTGCAGATTCAATCATTACATTGCGTTTTTCATTCATCTCTTCGCCGGTGATATGATTCACTACATGATGTTGCTCCATATCCGGTGCAAAAACATCGTAATCCGCATTATTTTTCTTAATGGCATAAAGTGTCATGGTAGCTTCGTGGATCTCTGCTCCATCAAAAACACCACATCCTGATAGTACAACAGCAAATTTCTTCATAGTTCTATTATTTATTTTGGGTTCAACAATTTCGTTTTGAGCTAATATAGTGAATTTTTATTTTTTAACCATACAAATAAACAACAATTAAAAAATATTTTACAATGTTAACAAATAGATTGGTAATTTTGATGCCATGGTAAGTTCAATAATTTTGCCAAAATGGAACATAACTTTTACAAATATGGACAACCTCCTTATAGTATTTTAACTGTTCATGGCGGGCCTGGTGCTTCCAGGTCGATGCAACCGTTAGCAGGGAGGATTTCAAAAAGCAAGGGTATCATAGAATACGTGCAGCAAAAAACTACCATTGAAGGGCTGAAAAATGAATTACTAGAGGTAGTTGATAGCCAATGCATTTCGCCGGTTGTGTTGATCGGGCATTCTTGGGGCGCTTGGCTCAGCATCATTTTTGCAGCAGCCTACCCCGAGAAAGTTAAAAAGCTTATTTTGGTGAATAGCGGGCCTTTTGAGGAATGGTACGCCAAGAAAATTATGCCAAAACGTTTGGAACGACTCAGCAGTGAGGAGATGAAAGAATTCATTAAGCTAAGTGAAAAGCTTAAAAATAAAAAGGTTAGCAATAAGAACCAAGTATTTTACCAATTGGGGAATTTTATTCATAAGGTTGACAGTTATCTTCCGATAGATCACCAAACTAAAGAAAAAAGCCAGTACAATTATCATGCATTTAGGGAGATTTGGCCTGAGGCTTCATTACTTAGACAAACAGGTGAATTACTGAAAATGGCAAAAAAGGTTACTTGCCCTGTTATTGCCATTCATGGCGATTATGACCCACATCCTGCCAAAGGAGTGAAAGAACCGTTAAAACGCGTTTTAAAAAATTTCCAATTTGTTTTGTTGGTGAAATGTGGGCATACCCCTTGGGAAGAGCTTTATGCTAAAGAGGAATTTTATCGTATTGTGAATGAAGAATTGAACGGATCGTGAAGAATTATTTTTTGTTTTGTTCTTGAAAATTTTTTAGTTGTGAAAGTAATTCTACATTTTCTTTTTTTAGATGTTTTATCGTTTCTTCCTGTCTGGCAAACTTTTCTTTTATTCTTTCTGTTTCCATATTCATCATAGCTTTTGAAAAAGCCCTTGCCAGGTTGTCGCATAGCTTTTCAACAAACCGGGTGTCTTTTTCTTGAAATTCATTTAATGATGCCAATTCAATGACTCCTACTGTAACATCATCCTGGATCATAGGAAAGATAATAAGTTCTTTTGGACGCGCATTTCCTATACCTGAAGTTATAGCAATATAGTTATATGGAATTTTTTTTAAGATAATAGGATGCTGTTCTGTTGCACATACGCCTATTAAACCTTCTTTGAAATGAACCACTTTTTTGAGGTGTTTAGTACGGTCGTATGCAAAAGATGCAACCATACTGAGGGTGCTGCCCTTTCCCATATCCTCTGTAATGAAGATTGCACCGATATTCGCATCAACTATTTGCACCAATTCAGAAAGTATTTTTTCGCTTAAACTGTTGATGTTTCCCGAGTGATTATAAATGATGCTATTGATTTTTGCAAGGCCTTCCATATGCCATTTGCTAATTTCTTCTTGCTTTTGTTTTTCTCTATCCTTGTTTTGCCTTTCAATAAGGGCTAATTGCATATTCCTAAGAGAAATACCAAGCTCATCTTCTTTACTACTTACTTTTAAAAAGGTTTTTAGATTGCCACTTTCCACTTCTTTTGCAAATGTGATATTGCGTTTTGTATTCGATACCATTTTCTTCAAGGATGAAGAAAGTTGGGAAATTTCATTATTATACCCGTTTTTACCATAATTGAAAGTAGCATCCTTGGGAATTTTTCCCTCTCCCAGTTTATCAAGTATACCAACGGTTTTTTTCACAGGCAACGAAATATTCTTCCTAAAAGCTTTGCGTAAGATAAAAACCAGTATAATGCTTACGATTAAAAAAATGGCTATGTAATTTATTACTTCATTTTTAATGAATGCATTAAGGTGCTGTTGGTCATGTATGATGCAGATAACTGCCTCGTCGTAAAGTGATGAATTTTGCCTCTTAATGTATTGATAAGAATAATTTAAGGTTGTTCCTAACGTATCAACCAGGTGGTCAATATCGTGCTTTTTATTGAAGCACCTTTCAAGAATACCCGGTTTGAATTCCGATATACTTTGTTCTCCACCTAATGAGAATGGTTTGTCAGCTTTGAGGAAAAGCCCGGCTGAGACAATATTTTTATGTTTGTCTTCAATCTGGTTAAGCCTATCTTCAACAAAACCCAGTACTTCTTCTGCTTCATTACAATATGCACCCAATTCTACAATATATTTTCCATTATGAGTAGCTTGGTAAGTATATTTTTTTAATTTCTTCGTGCTGGATTCAAGGGTAATAACGTCACTAGAAAAATTTCTAGAATCAAATACATCCAAAAGAAAACTTTTATGCTCTTCACCAAAAGAAAACAAATTAAGGTTTTTATCATTGGCAAACGTGGTATTGATAATGACCCCATTGCGATTAATGATGTAAATGTCATCGGTAAGCTCACTCATTCCCAGTGTATTTCTTAAATTAATTAGATCAGCCGAATCTAACGAAATTTGATTGTTTTTATATAAACTAATAATCTCTTGAGTTTTTTTATAGAGCCTATTTTCTATTTTTTTATCCAAGGTTTTGAAAATTATATCTTGGAATTTGGTTGTGTTAATAATTTCTTTTGTAACGAAATCGTCTAAGTTGGAGTTAAAATTTTTGTATATATTCACTGAATGATTGAAGCTAATAATAATTACGAACAATAAAACCAAAATCACCGGCAGGTAAATGATGAGAAAAAACAACCTAAGTAGAGAATTTTTATATAAGCTTTTCAGCATTCCAGCAATTTATAAATCATTCAACAGCTAAAATCGCTAGGATTTATTTCAGTTTATTACGACCAAAAAAACAAAAATATGTATCACATTATACAAATGTAAAAAAAAATCATATTAATAACATAAAAAATAGGAAAATTACTTAAATTTTTAGCAAAATATCAATAGGCAAATGAAACTAAATAGTATTTTAAAGTTAGGCAATCCAATTTTATACAAGGTATCTACAAAACGGGACAACCCAAGAATGGGCACTAAGTGATGGGTTATCAGAACTTGTCCAACACGAAAATAATCATTTGTATGGTATACTGGCAACGCAGAGGGCTATAAATGATAAGTCTTTTAGGATGAAATAGTAGTTGTCCTTATTATTCATATTCACAAGAAAAAAATAACCCCACTACTTTTCAGTGAATAAACAATAATTTCTATCTTAGCACCAAAAAATATAACGGTTTAAAAACTTATATAAAACATAAGCATACTATGAATATCAAAGAGATCAATACATACAGGAAAGATTTGGTAATGAATGGCATTACTTCCGATGCCTTGGAAGAAAGGGAATTTTTGATGGAAAAAAAGGTGTATAATGAAAAAGGCAACCTTATCACGGAAATATCCTATTATCCCAATGGCTCCATCATACAACAATTGGGTTTTTTTTATGATGATAACGGCAACCTCATAGAAGAAACTTTAGAAGAAGAAGGCTCTGAGATTGCCGAGAGAAAATCGCATGATTACTTAGAAAACGGCAAAAAGCATAAAACCTATGTTCATTATATGGATGGCAGCTACGATACCATTGAATATATTTATGACGATAAAGGCCGACTTATCAGCAAAATAACAACCGATCCTGATGGTGATGTTGATCAAAGAAAAGAATACAAATTCCAAGACGACAAACTCCTTAAAGAAACAGAGTATGATTACGAAGACAACATTACGGATGAGATTACCTATGATTATGATGAAAATGGCAACCTAACGGAAATGACCCACTATGACGGTATAGAAAAAATAACCATAAAAACCTTGCATGAATATGATGATCAGGGGCGCAGGGTTGAGAGTCTCATTTACAATACAAAGGGAAAACTGGTTGAGAAACATGGCTTTTCATATGATGAAGAAGACCGTGTGGTTAAAGCCACTGAAGAAACACCCTATGAAAATAACATTACTACCATGCAATACGATGAGAAAGGCAACATCATTGAACAAAAAGAAGTGAATGAAGAGGGAGAGATCAACCATTTTGTAAAGAGAAAATTTGATGATAACAACAACCTTTTGCAATCCTCTGTAAAAATTGACCGCCATGGACAAGGCATGAACCAAGACTATACGATTAGGAACGAAATAATTTATTTTGAATAAACATTCTGAAAATGTGTAACAATCACTAAAAAGAATTAAGTTACCCCGTCTTCTTTTATTCCTTTTCTTTTAATTTTGTAGTTCACATTCTCTAAGAAAACAAAATATGAAAATAGCAATTATAGGATTTGGTGCAGCAGCAATTGGTTTTATTGAGAAAATAAAAACTTCAGGCCACGAGATACATGTTTTTGAAAAAAGTCCTGATATTTACTCATCAAGTATTTCGGGCATCAGGGCAGATGGAAAACTTTTTGTATCAGAAGAAATGGGTGGTGAGATTAAAATTGATACTTCCTTGCAAAAAAGGCTTGTAGATTTTTACATCAACCATTCGGAAGATAATAATGTAGAAACAGGTAAATCTTTCAGGAACCTGGATTTTTACAGGGATTTTTATGAAAAAGGGTTTCAACCCATAGTATCGGATTTTTACCACCTGGGAACCGATCAATTGAAGAAAGTCTTGAAAAATATTTTTGAAAGCTATGATTCTTTTAAAAACGTTCATTTCCATTTTAATACTCCCATTAAAGACTTAGTGAAACGGGATGAGAAGTTCATGCTTGATAATGGCGAGATTTTTGATTTTGTTACTGTTGCCGTAGGAAGAAGTGGGCATAGATTAGTTAAAAGCATTATTGACAAATATCCGCAACTTATTGCTGATAACACCATCGTTGACTTAGGTATACGCTATGAACTACCAAACCTTATTGTTGAAGAATTGAATAAGGAGATGTATGAGTTTAAGGTAAAATACAAAAGTAAGACCGGTTATATGGTAAGAACGTTCTGTAATAATCCTTCCGGGTATGTTGTTACAGAAAATTACGGCGATTTTTATACTGTTAATGGCCATGCAAAAATCGCTGAAAAAAGCAAAAACACCAATTTTGCGATCCTGTCAACAATAAAACTCACCCAACCTTTTAACGACCCTGTTGGTTATGGCTCTTATATTGCCAAGCTTACCAACCTTCTTGCAGGCGACGACAAGGTGATATTACAAACCTATGCCAATTTTAAAGCTTCAAAAAGAACAAAGAACCTTTACCGCGTTAAACCTACTTTAGAAAGAGACAAATATATCCTGGGCGATATCAATCTTGCTTTTCCCAGGAGGATTATTGAAAGTATTATCGATTTTATCGAGAATCTTAAAAAAGTGATTCCAGGGGTCGCCAATGATGACAACTTGGTATATGCACCCGAAATCAAGTTCTATTCTAACAAAATTGATAATTGCAAGATACAAAACTTGAAATTTATTGGCGATTGCTCGGGGCTTACTCGTTCCATTATATATGCTACAGCCCACGGCTACGTTGAAGCAGAAAATATCATTAACGGAAATCATTAAAAACATGAGTAATAATATTAAAGATATCAATAGGATAAAACACACAATGGGTAATAAGTTTTTCCTGGTTGCAGGGCCTTGTGTAATTGAAAACAAACATATTGTAATTGAAACGGCAAAAGAATTAAAAAGAATAAGCGATAAATACGAAATCCCTTTAATTTTTAAGTCTTCTTACAAAAAGGCCAATCGTTCCAGGTTAGATTCCTTCACCGGGATTGGAGACTTGGAAGGATTAAAAATCCTAAAAAACATTGGTATTGAGTATGATATACCGGTATTAACTGATATTCATACCAAATCAGAAGCTGCTATGGCTGCAGAATATGTTGATATTTTACAAATACCGGCTTTCCTTTGTAGGCAGACTTCATTATTGATAGCTGCTGGCAAAACAGGCAAATGGGTGAATATAAAAAAAGGGCAATTTATGGCCCCTCAATCCATGAAATTTGCCGTTGAGAAAGTAAAGAGCAGCGGCAACCATAACATCATGCTTACAGAGCGCGGTTCAATGTTTGGATATGGAGACCTTGTTGTTGACTTCAGGAGTGTTCCCATTATGCAAGAAAATAATGTACCGGTAATAGTTGATGCCACCCATTCTCTTCAACAACCCAATCAAGAGCAAGGAGTAACGGGTGGTAAGCCCGAACTAATAAGTACTATTGCCAAAGCTTCTATAGCCACAGGAGCAGATGGAATTTTTATTGAAACACATCCCGAACCGGCAAAAGCTAAATCAGATGGCGCTAATATGTTGCGCTTGGAATTTATGGAAGTCCTTATCAACAAATTATGCAGGCTAAAACAAGCCATTGATTAGCAATCTTTTATTATCCCTTTTGGGGTTTTCAAAATACGTTGATGGATACCTAGCACCTGCGGGATAACAAGATGTTTGTCATCATTGTTGATAATATAATCAGACAACCGGTTCCTTTTATCATCAGGCCATTGCTTGTCCATCCGTTCTTTAATACTTTGTACAGGTGTTTGGTCACGCCCTGCTACTCTCTTTAGCCGCAAATCTTTTGGGGCAGTGATGCTTACTACTATATCAAACTTCTTATAAAATCCAGATTCAAAAAGTACGGCAGCTTCTTGAATCACGTATTCAAAGTTTGAATACTGTATGCACCATTCATAAAAACGTTTGAAGACTAAAGGATGTATAACACTATTAAGGGTTTCAAGCGCCACTGTATTGTTAAAAACAATATCGGCAAGGGCTTTTTTATTGATATTTCCAGAATTATCAATAACCTCTTTTCCAAATATTCTTGTTAGTTCTTGGATAACCTTTGGAGAATAAAGAAATTTTTTGGCTTCATCATCAGCATGAAAAACAGGGATATCAAGCAATTTAAAAATCTCGCAAACCAATGTTTTGCCACTTCCTATACCACCTGTAAGGCCAACTTTAATCATTCCTAATTATTATAAACTCAACTCTTTTAGGAGATATGTTATTAATATCAACTTGATCCGGGTATTCATCCAATTTAACCCTCAAAGTATTTTTATCATTTGTTATATCATTATAATCCACAAAAGCTTTAAAATCGCTATTGGCAATTTTATTATAATCCTTTATGGCAAGAAGATAGCTCACTTCAACCTCGCTAGGAAAGGTTTTCACTTCAATAGTATCTGGTTCGTTAAAAACATAAAGGGGAAGTATTCTTTGCTCCTCCGTATATTTCTCAATATCAATATGCACTGTAAATTTATCTTTGGAGAGATGCAGTCCATGTTTTTTATAAGCATTTGCAACAGGAATGTCATATTGCTCCTTTTCAATTTTTTTTACAACAAAAGGCTTAGTAGAAACAAATTCTAAGGTATCTAAATAATTATCAAGCCCGCTAACGATAATGCTATCCGGCTTCACATTAATAGGCCCATAAGGTTTGTATTGATTCGGCAATTCAATAGAATATTGAGCTTTAACGGGAACTTTTTTCGACTCCACATCTTTAATCCTCACAAATAGCGTATCAGGTTCAATACTCAAAAGGGTAGTTTTACTATTCAATTGTCGGTTTAAATCCCTTCCAAATTCAGAAATAGGGAGAAAATACCTGTTTTTAGACCCTTGTATTTTATACAACGATTCACTTACATTAATATATAACGGATGTGGTATCCTAATATTTCTTAAAAAAAACAACCTAAATCCCTTAGTTTCTATCTTAAGACTAAGAATTGAATCACTAGCCTTAACAAGAACCTTATCATGGGGTACTTCTTGATAAACAATCGGGTATTTAATTTCTGTTGTGTATTCTTTAGATAGCTTGATCATGACCCAAATAAAGGCAGAAATAAGTATACAAGCGGAAAACACGTAGATTTTCCGCTTAATCTTGGGGTCGCCAAGATTACTAAAAAAATACAGGATTTCCCGTATGCGTTTATCCAAAAGTACTTATATATTAGCGGTTTATCTGTTTTCTTGTATGTTGGCCCTCCCATCCATTGAAACAGCAGACCGCTCAATTTTAAGCTTGTTTTGGCCTTCTACTTCAATGATGAAGGTACGTTCTTGTACTTCAACGATTTTGCCATGGATTCCTCCAATAGTAATAATTTTATCCCCTTTTTTAAGAGACTCCCTATATTTCTTCATCTCCTTAGTTTTCCTCATTTGCGGCCTGATAAAGAATAAATAAAACACCAAGATGATAAGAATAAGGGGTAAAAAAGAAGTAAGCCCTCCGCCTCCACCTCCTTCAGTTGGAGGTGCCATCAATAAGACATTCAATAAGTTCATAAATATTAGTTTATAAGATTATTAACAAAATTAATACTTTACTTTTACTTTCGCTTTTATTTTAAGATGTACATAATTTGGCTGGGTATTGCCAATGACCGTTACAGTTTTTTTCTGGAATCCTTCCCTGTTACCACTGTTGAATGTAACAAGAATAGCCCCTTCTTCTCCAGGTTTTATAGGCTCTTGTGGATATTCCGGCACAGTGCAGCCACAGCTTGCAGCTACGTCAGTAATTATTAAGTCACCTTTCCCTGTGTTTTCAAACCTAAATGAATAAGAAACCTTTTCACCTTGAAAAATCTCTCCAAAATCATGCTCTGTTTCTTTAAATTCTATTTTTGGTAGTTTGTCCTTGTCGATTTTTCCCTTGGCTGTATTGGGGTTCTTCACCAAATCAGTAGATAATTCTTTTTCACCGTTTTTACTATTATTACAGGCTATTAACCCCATAAACAATAGCCCCATCAATGATTTAGTAATTATTTGTTTTAACATAGCCTTACATTTTTTTGCAAAATTATAAAAAATAAAACACTAATTATCAACCAAACCTCTACCGGTTTTCTTGATCTCATTATTTAGCTCTAAACTTTTAATGATCTTATCTAAAATACCGTTAATAAATACTTTGCTTTTGGGTGTGCTAAAATATTTCGATATCTCGATATACTCGTTTAAGGTTACTTTAACCGGTATAGAAGGGAAATACAATATCTCACATAAAGCCATTTTCATAAGGATAATATCCAATAAAGCAATACGGTCTAGCTCCCAGTTTTGGGTTTTAGATTTTATCAACTCTTCAAATTTATCATTATGGCTAATACTCTTTCTATAAAGGTCAATCGTGTATTCACGGTCTTCCATACTTAACCCATTATTAAAAGATACTCCTTTAAGCAATCGAGAATCCTCGGTTGTAGAAGGTTTAAAACTTTTTATGGTTTTTAAAATATAGCTAATTACCAAGTCAAGGTCGCTTACCCAATAGATACTTTTTTCTTCAAGCAAAGAATCCATTTCTTCTGAAGGTAACACAAAATTAGTGATTAAAGCAGCTACTATCTCCTTATCCTTATTATACCCACCTTCTGAATTCATATAGTGATTGTAAACTTCACTTTCTTCAAATAGTCTAAAAGTTTTCTTAATAAAATCTTGGTTATCGGCCCAAGAAATTTTACGCCTCTCACAATTTTTTATAAACTCCTTATTGTTCTCAAGCTGGTTTATAAAAGCATTATCAATGAATCGTGTATTGGGATTAAGGTCTTCTTTAGTAGGTAGATGCTTATTTTTCTTTTCCTCAATTACTCTTTCAGCTTTGTTTTTAACCTCCACAACAAGGTTCAATACAAAAAAGTATAAATCAAAAACTTTTTCAATACTATGAGAAAGTTCTCTTTCGCCAGATGCTAAGCTATTGTTACCAGACTGGTAAAAAGCGTAAAGTGTTTGTAAAGTTTTAATCCGTAGCTGCCTTCTATTTAACATAAATTGTAAGCTTAAAATAAATGAACGAATTGCCGCCAAAAATAATTCTTTTTATTGAAATTGCTAATGAATTTTTTATTAAAATAAATCAAAAAAATAATAGTTGTAAATATTGGATTTTATTTTTTAAATTTGCAGTTCATGTTTCACTTAAACGAATAGGATTTTTATGCAAGAGAAGGAAAATAAAAAAAGAGACGAAATTTTTTCGCAGACAGTCAGGGCAGGAAAAAGAACGTATTTCTTTGACGTAAAAACCACGAGATCAGAAGACTATTACCTGACCATTACTGAAAGCAAAAAACGCTTCAACAAGGAGCAAGGGAAATTTTATTACGAGAAGCATAAAGTCTTTCTTTATAAGGAAGATTTTGATAAATTTTCCAATGGACTTCAAACGGTTATTGATTACATTAAACAAGCCTATGAAGAAAAAGGTGAAGACAGCAGTAAGCTTGAAAAAACCAGTGAAAACAAAACCGAAAACCCAGGAAAAGAAAATGCAGGAGAGTTTTCTGATATCAAGTTTGAGGACTTGAACGAGGAAGACAAAAAGGAAGAAGATAAAGAAGAGTAAATATGCAATATTATCCCGGTCTTTTTGTTTACCGCTAATTCTTTTTTTGTTGTTTATTAAAATATAAGTTTTGTAATATAATTTGCTAAACAATTATTTTATTATTTTTTTATTTATTTACCTAAATATTCAAATACCTCGAAATGCAAGTTACATTCCACGAACATGGAATTTTTATTATCATTACAGGTGGGTCATTGTTACTTTTTGACCCGATAATTGCAGATAAGGAAAGTATAGAAAATAAATGTTAATAAAAAAATTGCAGTGTAAAATTTTCAAAATGCAGGAAAAGAATTAATTTTACCGGAAAAAGGAAAAACATTTAAAACTTAATATTCATATGAGCAAGGTTATAGCAATAGCCAATCAAAAGGGTGGAGTAGGAAAAACAACAACAGCTATTAACTTGGCTGCAGCATTGGCAGTACTCGAATACAAAACACTTATCATTGATGCTGATCCCCAGGCCAATGCAACATCTGGACTTGGGTTTGAGCCTAAAAATATTAAAAAAAGTATTTACGAGTGCATAGTTGACAATTCTAACCCCAAAGATGCAATACTTGAAACCAACACTCCTAATCTAGATTTGATACCAGCACATATAGACTTGGTTGGTGCAGAAATAGAGATAATTAACTTACCCAACAGGGAAAAGATGATGCAAAAAGCCGTCAATAAAATAAAAGATGAATATGATTTTGTTTTTATTGATTGTTCACCTTCATTAGGATTGATAACTATTAATGCCTTAACAGCAGCTAATTCAGTAATCATCCCGGTACAGTGCGAATATTTTGCATTAGAAGGACTTGGAAAACTTCTGAACACAATTAAGATTGTTCAAAACAGGATTAATACAGACTTGGAAATAGAAGGATTGGTACTTACAATGTATGACCCTAGGCTAAGATTATCAAACCAGGTGGTTGAAGAAGTTAAAAGCCATTTTAAACAATTGGTTTTTAATACCATAATACAAAGAAACATAAAATTAGGTGAGGCCCCGAGTTTTGGAGAAACTATTATTATGCATGATGCGCAAAGCAAAGGCGCTGTTAATCACTTAAATTTTGCAAGAGAATTATTACAAAACAATAATATGACCAAGATTAAGAAGTCAGATAAAAAAATAAATATTGATAAATAAATGAACGCTAAAAAGAAGGCCTTAGGAAAAGGACTGGGAGCCCTGCTTGAAGATTCACAAAATTACAAGGCTCCTGAATACCAAGTGAAGGATGATAATATTTTGGAAGGTGTTGCCAATATTGCTCTAACAAAAATATATAGCAATCCTTTCCAGCCAAGGAAAGAATTTGCAGAAGATTTACTTCAAGAATTAGCAGCATCTATCAAAGAACAAGGTATTATTCAACCTGTTACATTAAGAAAGAAGGAAGACGATTCTTTCCAGATCATTTCAGGAGAAAGAAGGGTTAGAGCAGCTAAACTTGCCGGGTTAGAAGATATTCCAGCTTATATACGTAATGCATCAGACCAGGAAATGCTTGAAATGGCTTTGGTTGAAAATATCCAACGTGAAGACCTTAACCCTGTGGAAATTGCTGACAGCTACAACCAACTTATTGAAGAATGTGGGCTTACACAAGAAGCGCTTAGCGAAAGAGTGAGCAAAAAAAGGTCAACGATTACCAATTACCTGAGACTTTTAAGACTTCCTGGCGAAATCCAAAAAGGCCTTATTGAAAATAAAATTACAATGGGGCATGCAAAAGCCTTGATTAATGTAGATGATCCCAATACACAGATTAATATTTTCAATGATACTGTTGCTGAAAACTATTCCGTGAGGGAAGTAGAAGAAATTGTAAGAAACCTTGATAAAGTTGATAGCAGGCAAAAAAAAGAAACAAAGAAAAGAACTTTACCAGGAGAGTATATTGAATTACAAGAACGTTTATCCAATACCTTTGGTTCCAAAATAAAAGTAAAATCAGGAAATAAGGGAAAAGGAAGTATCGAAATCCCTTTTAACAGCCAAGAAGAACTTGACGAAATATTGAAAATTATTGAAAGTTGATTAAAAAAGTGCGTTTCTTAAATACCTGTTCAAAAATCTATAAAATTTTATTCCCTTTTATGCTTATCTTTTTTTTCCTGCCATACCTATGTCTTTCTCAAGAAAAAAAGGATACTGTCAATGTTAATTTCCCTAATAAAAGTAAAAATCAACAAGTAGAAAAAACAGGAAACGATACAATTGAGGAAAATCCGTCAAAAGATACAACAGATTTCATGAAACATTCACCTACCAAGGCATCTTTGTATTCACTTGCATTACCTGGATTAGGACAAGCCTATAATAAAAAGTATTGGAAAATCCCTGTAATTTATGCCGGGTTTGGAACCCTTGCCTATTTTATCAAAACCAATAACGATTATTATCATAAATACAAAAATGCTTATATTTATGAAACCGATGAAGACACAACAACAGTAAACACTTCGCCCAGTTTAGAAGGCCTTTCGGCTGAACAATTATTAAAAGCTAAAAACTATTACAGGAGAAACTTAGAATTATCATATATTATTACCGGTGTGCTCTATATATTAAATGTTGTTGACGCCGCAGTAGACGCACACCTATATTATTTTAATGTGAATGATGATTTAAGCATGAAAATTGAGCCATCGCTAAACTCTTCTTTTTCAAGGAAAAAACCAACACCCGAATTAAAATTGACATTTAAATTTTAATATTTATAATAGTTTTGTATTTTTGAGGAAAATCTTAGGAAATTGAAAATTGCATTAATTGGATACGGTAGAATGGGCAAAGAGATTGAGAAAACTGCCCTCCAGGCAAATCATAAGATTGCCCTTATTCTTGACAATGAAAAAGACTGGGAAGAAAAAGGACATAAACTTGAAGATGCAGATGTTGCTATAGAATTCAGCCAACCAAGTTATGCCGTTAATAACATAAAACGCTGTTTTAAGGTTAATGTACCGGTTGTTGTTGGCACTACCGGGTGGTTAAGTGAATTCGAAACCATCAAGCAAAAATGCCTCAAGGAAGGTAAAACCTTGTTTTATGCTGCCAATTACAGCATTGGAGTGAATATTTTTATGGAATTGAATCGGTATCTATCCGAATTGATGAACAATTTTGATGATTTTGATGTAGAAATGGATGAAATTCACCATTCGAAAAAACTGGATACGCCAAGCGGCACAGCTATTACCCTAGCAAAAGATATCATCGATAAAATAAAAAGAAAAGATTCATGGATCAACTCTGTTAATCCTAACGACAACGAGATTCAAATACGCTCCTTTCGTATAGGATCAGTACCCGGAGTTCATTCAGTTTATTATACCTCTGCCAACGATATTATAGAAATAAGGCATGCCGCAAAAAAAAGAAAAGGTTTCTCTTTAGGTGCTGTTGCCGCTGCTGAATGGGTTGCCGGCAAAAAAGGTGTTTTTGGAATGAAAGATATGCTTAATTTTTAATATGTAAAGCCTTATGAGTATTTATGCAATCCTCTTTATCATTTTTACTATATCTACAATAGTAGGACTTTGGAAACTTTTTGAAAAAGCAAATTATCCCGGTTGGTATATATTGATTCCTTTTTATAATTTCTACATATGGCTTAAGATTATTAAAAAGCCCTTATGGTGGTACATTTTTATACTAATCCCATTCATCAATGTTTTTACCATTCTACTTATGATTGTTGAATTGGTAAAATGTTTCCAAAAGTATGGGCTATTGCAACAAGCTGCAAGTGTTATAATTCCATTCATTTATTTACCCTATATTGGTTTTTCAAAAAAAGAAAAATATGTTCATCCCGATAATCGCCCCAAAATCAAAAAATCTGTTATCAGGGAATGGGTTGATGCCATAATCTTTGCAGTAATTGCCGCTACAATTATTCGCACATTCTTGATAGAAGCTTATACAATCCCCACATCTTCAATGGAAAAATCTTTACTTGTAGGCGATTACCTTTTTGTAAGCAAAATTAGTTATGGGCCAAGAGTACCCATGACTCCCCTCTCCTTCCCTTTCACCCATCATACCATGCCTTTAACAAAACACACAAAATCATATTCTGAGTTGATAAAACTACCTTATTATAGGTTCCCTGGGCTTACAACCATTAAGAGAGGTGATGCTACCGTTTTTAATTATCCTGATGGAGATACTACTACTTTACAATATGAAAGCAGCCGGAGCTATTATGAAATGGTAAGGAATATGGGCAGGGAGTTCGTTCATGAAAACTTCGACGTTGTTGCCAGGCCCGTTGATAAAAGAGAAAATTTCATTAAACGATGTGTTGGACTTCCTGGAGACCTGCTAAAAATACAAGATGGACAACTTATTATTAACGGGGAGGAATATAAAACGCCTGAAAAAGCACAATTCAACTATCTGGTGCAAACCAATGGAAAAAGGATCAACCCTAGGGCGCTTGAAAGATTAAATATTACTGATGGAGGCCTAACAAATAATAGAAGAGATTATATACTGGCATTAACAGAAGAGAACAAGGAAAGAATCAAAAACTTTGTTAATGTTACCCATATTGAACCCATAATAAAACCTGGAGGGCAATGGAATCCCGATGTATTCCCGTTTGATTCACTTTATAAATGGAACAGGGATAATTTTGGGCCATTATATATACCCAAAAAGGGCGCTATAGTTCCTATTAGTACTGAAAACATTTGTCTTTACAAAAGAATTATCCATGCTTACGAAGGAAATGAATTGGAAATAAAAGGCGATTCAATTTATATAAATGGGAAACTATCTAAAAGCTACAAGTTCAAAATGAATTATTATTGGTTAATGGGTGACAATAGGCACAATTCAGCCGATTCTCGTTTTTGGGGATTTGTGCCTGAAAACCATGTAGTTGGGAAAGCTGTTTTTGTATGGCTTTCAATGGATAAAAACAAGTCTTTCTTCAAAAAATTTAGGTGGAATAAAATGTTTAGGCTTGTAAAATAAAATTTATAAGGAAAAATATTTTCTGGGCTAAATCTTTAATTTCATCAAGATATGCCTTTAATACCCTCTTTTTCTAAGCATGTAAGAAAAGGAACAATTCCTTTATATCATTTTTATAATTGTTAAACCTAAAAAAGCAAAAATTATACTCAAGAACACACTCAGCCCAATATACAACAAAATATAAATGATACTAGAATCTTTCATCAATTGTAATGATTCAAATGCAAAAGAAGAGAAAGTAGTAAACCCGCCACAAAACCCAATAGTAAGAAGAATACGATATTCAGGCGAAAGAACATTACCTTTTTCTATCAAACCATAAAGAATACCAATAATAAAACATCCCAAGATGTTAACCACTAAAGTACCAATAGGAAAAGACAATCCACCCTTAACTTGAAAAAACACTTGGATCAAATACCTTAAAATGCTGCCAACAAAACCTCCAGAACCAACTAATAATAAATATTTTAACATAATTCCGTAATTAATATACGCACAAAATTAAAACAATTGTTTTAGATTAGGGAAATATCCTTTATCTTTATGGTATAAAACGAACTTGTGATTTAATTAACAAAACAACTAATAGCAAAAAACACATGGTACTTTTTTTTGAATAAAAAGAATAAATAATTAGTTTTGTACATATTTTTTACACAATCAAAAAAAACAACAATGAAAACTATAACCCGGAGATTCAGAATCTTGGTTGCCCTTTTTATTTTTTCATTAGCTATTATTTCATGCCAAAGCGATAAAAAGAAAGAGTCACAGGCAACACAAAAAAAAGACCCCTTATCACAAATAACGGATGATACCGTTACAAATAATATAGAGAAAAGTACATTTTATAAAATACCATCACCAGCAGAATTATTTATATTCTTAAAAGAAGAAGATAAATTTTTTAACCCGAATTCACTAAATCCTGTTGAAAATAAAAATAACTATAACACATCAACTGCAAAAGCTTTGAATTTTGGGATTTATGCTTCGGATTTGGCCTATTGCTCAATGTTTGAAAAAAACCAAGAAACTGCAAAATATTACTCTGTTGCCAAAGAATTGGCTGACGGACTTGGGCTGGTAAAAGGTTTTGACAAAAACTTAACACAACGTTTAGAGAACAATATTAATAATAGCGATTCGTTATTTCAAATAGCAAACGAAGCTTATTGGAGAGCATATAATTTTCTTGAAAAAGAGGATAAAACCAATATATTACCCTATATAATTGTTGGAAACTGGATAGAAAGCGTTTATATTGCCATACATAGTATTGATGAATTTGACCCAGACGATGTCGTCATAAAAAGAATTGCCGACCAAGACCTGGTGCTTGATAATTTGATGGCGTATCTTAACAACACAAGAAATAAAGAAGAACTTGAAGATGTCATCATTAATTTAAGGATTATATTGAGGACATTTGAAAAAAGATACGATAACGACAATAAAAAACTTAATGAAGAGTTGTTTAAAAAAATTCGTTCCAAGATCAATACTTTAAGGAATGATTTTATTAGCTAATAAACACCGGTAATCAAAAATGAACATCATGAAAAATAGAAATTTCATATTAAGAATATTCTTCATACTTACATTTTTTGTTGCAACTACAAGTGTAACAGAAGCCCAAAGAAATTGCCCTACTTCAAATAAAGATATTTTAAAACTTTACGGCAATTTACCTTTAGCCAATTTTGATTATAGGGGGCAATCAAGCAACGCGGTGCTTATGCAAGGTGATACTGTTGATTACGAGGTAGTTCTTTATGCTTACAAGGATTATAGGGTAATTGTTGTAGCTGAACCCCAGTTAGGGGAAATTAAATTCAAAATATATGAGAATAAGAAGGAAACATTGAAAAGAATCAAAGAAATAAAAAAGATTGAACCTGACCCAGTATATAAAAGAGACCAGTATGGAGAAATACTTTATGATGATAACTGGGAACCTGTTATTGACACCACTGTTGAACAAGAACCCACCTATGACACCATTTGGGAAAGAAAGCTTGTTAAACGTGAATACCTTGTTTTTGAAAATGAATCCAAAGATTTTTGGGACCTTAAGCAAGTAAGGGAAACAAAGAATTTTCGTATCCAAGTCATGGTTCCATATAGTGAAAATTTACCTGAAGATGCAGATATTTACGACCTCTCCGGTTGTGTAAATATTCTTGTTGGACATAAGCCAGAGGAAGAAGACAAACAATTTAAACGTTACTGATTTGTTCTTTTTTTTTTTAACACTCTCAGCGAAGACCATGAAGTCATAAAAAAATTACACTTTTGTTACAAGAATAAAGTATAAAATGGATCATTTTTGTAATCAAATCCATAATGGAATAATTGACTTACAAGCTATTAAATCCAACCTCTAAAAGTCATTCATATAAACTAGTGTCATGTCAATTCTAATGTGACGCTTGGAGATTGCTTTGCCGACTGCTGTCGGCTCGCAATGACGTCACTCCGAGGAGGCACAGCCTGTTCCGCTGTGAGCGGGAACGAAGGAGTCTCCTTACTATTTCATATATGACATGACACTATTTCAAATACAAAGTTTTCTTTCTCTTAGTATTCATCGATTTTTGTCAAGTTATCCTCTCTATTTTTAAATATTTTCATAATTTTATAAAAAAATAGTATACCCTCATGAGCGAAACTATTTTAACGGTATTAATGCGATTATTTGCTATTATTGCCAACGTAAACAGGCAAGGAGTCTCAAACCGAGCCAGGTCAATCGTTGAAATTTATTTAAAACGCCAACTTAGCCAAGAGCTTGTGGGTAAATACTTGTTCTTGTTCGATGAGTATCTAAAGTTACACCACAGGGATATAGATGACCAAAACAGTATTAAAGCTCGAAAGAGAGGCGCCGTAAATGCGGTTAAAGTTTTAAAGATATGTCAACAGATCAATAAAGAACTACAACAAGAACAAAAAGTGCTTGTTGTAGTACAGCTATTAGAATACATCAAGTATGTAGAACAAATTGGCGAAAAAGAATTGGATTTTGTTAAAACCGTAGCAGATACTTTTAACATTAGTGAAAAAGAATACAATAATTGCAAGAGTTTTGTTTTGGATTCTATTTATGATATCCCTGAGACCAAACAAGTACTCATCATTAATAACAAATCATCCGATGAAGCAAAAGAGCTTTATTCTCACCTGGATATCAAACACATATATGACAGGGATATGGATGGCAAAATCGTTTTTCTTCATATAGAAAGTGTTAATGTATATATCTTTTATTATGATGGAAATGAAAACCTTTACCTAAACGGCCAAGTTATTATACCGAAGTGGAGTTATACATTTGATGTTGGATCTTCGATCAGGGGGGCAAAAATTGAAACCATATATTATAGCGATATTTCTAACCGCTTTTTAAGGGAACACTATGTTTCCAAAGTTCGCCTTACAGCAAGAAACATAGAATTTAAATATCACAATAGTGATAAAGGTGTTAAAAACTTCAATTTCACAGAAGAATCTGGCCAATTAATTGGAATAATGGGAGGAAGTGGTGTTGGCAAATCCACATTGCTTAATGTGCTAAACGGTAGCATAAAACCTTTAAAAGGAGAGATCAACATCAATGGTTATGATATTCATACAGAGAAAGATTACTTGAAAGGAATTATTGGTTATGTACCCCAAGACGACCTCCTTATAGAAGAACTAACGGTTTTCCAGAACCTCTATTATAATGCCAAGCTATGTTTTACCAAAGCTTCGAAGCATGAAATTGTGAAGCTCGTGACCCAGACAATGAAAAACTTGGACTTATACGATATAAAAGACCTTACTGTGGGCAATCCTCTTAATAAATACATAAGCGGTGGCCAACGCAAACGCCTTAATATCGCACTTGAGCTTTTAAGATTGCCATATGTATTGTTTGTTGATGAACCCACCACAGGGTTATCCTCGATGGATTCTGAAATGGTAATGGACCTATTGAAAGAACAAACACACAAGGGAAAACTTGTAATTGTTAATATCCATCAACCTTCTTCTGATATTTACAAAATGTTTGATAAGATCATTGTACTTGACAGGGGCGGTTATCCTATTTTCTATGGCAACCCAGTTGATGGCGTTGTATATTTCAAAAGTGTAACAAACCATATCAATGCCGGCGAAGGGGAATGTTTTAACTGTGGAAACGTGAACCCCGAACAGGTGCTAAAAATTGTTGAGGCCAAAGTTGTAAATGAATATGGTAAACTAACACCTAATCGCAAAATACCACCATCAGAATGGAATCGCATTTACAAAGAAAAAATTGAAAAAAAGGTAAAGCCACCTATTGAAAAAGAGCCTTTACCCAAAACCAACTTTAAGATTCCTAACAAATTCAAACAATTTAGGATTTTTTCTACCCGCGATGTACTTTCAAAAATTACCAACCGCCAATACTTATTAATTAACTTGTTTGAAGCCCCATTTTTGGCATTCATTATTGGATATTTTACAAAATATATTAGCGGAACCCCCGAGGATCCAAATGAATATGTTTTTAGCCAAAATGAAAACCTCCCTATATATATTTTTATGTGTGTAATTGTAGCCTTGTTTATTGGGCTTACAATAAGTGCCCAGGAAATCATTAAGGACCGAAAAATTCTACAACGCGAATCCTTTTTAAACCTCAGTAAAACCAGCTATTATAATTCTAAAGTATTGATTGTATTTGCACTTTCTGCCATAGAAATGTTTGCTTTTGTTTTAATCGGAAACTCCATATTAGAAATAAAAGGGCTTTCGTTCCAATATTGGCTTATGCTTTTCTCAACGGCATGTTTTGCTAACTTATTAGGGTTGAATATATCCTCTGCGCTAGATTCTACGGTAAACATTTATGTTCTTATACCCTTCCTTCTAGTGCCTCAGCTTTTATTTGGCGGTGTAATAGTAAAATTTGACAAACTACACAAAAGAATTACTTCCGAAAAGTATGTGCCATTTATTGGCGACATCATGACCTCAAGATGGGCTTATGAAGGATTGGCAGTATTGCAATTCAAAAAAAATAACTTTGAAAAGCATTTCTTCGAAATCGAACAAGAAAAAAGCAATGCTGCTTTCAAGTTAAATTTTTTAATACCAGAACTAAAATCTATTTTAGGAGAATGTGTACAATATGCTAATAAGGAAGACAAAGAAAAAATATTCCATGAAAAACTGGATCTGCTAAAAAAAGAAATCTCTCAATTACAAGATCAGGAGCATGGAATCCCTTTTAAATTTATCAATAAATTGAACCCCGTTAGTTTTAACTCGGAAATTGCCCATCTTACAAAACAATATCTCAATGAAGTAAAACAATACTACATGGATATTTACACCGAGAAAAACAAAAAGCAAGACAGGATTTATAAAGCGTTGATCGCTCAATTGAATGATAAAGAAGGGCTAAACTCTTTCAAAAAACAATATTTCAATCATAGTATTGCAGATTTAGTAACAAATAAAAAACAAATCCAGAAAATTACACAAAGCGGTGACGAGATCATCAGGAAAAGTGATCCTATATACCAAGAGCCAATGCATAAATATGGCCGTGCACACTTTTATGCACCGGTAAAAAAAATCGCTTCTCATAAAATAGATACTTTTTGGTTTAACCTGTTAGTGATTTGGCTTATAAACCTTGTTTTCTATATTTCTCTAATAAACGATTGGCTTAAACGGATCATTAAAATATCAAGGAATGTCAGGTTGAAGATCGCTTAAGAAGATTAGCTAAAAGCGACTATAATCTTCCAGTAAACTCATGGCAAGTTAAAAGGTGGAAAAATTTATCTTTGCTTAAGAAAATTTTCATAGCTCTTGATATTGGCCTTCGTATTTTGAATATTTTGGTTACATATTCTAAGAATATTACCGGCATTTGCATTACCAGATTTTTTGATAAAACCTTTAGCCTTTTCAAACAATTCGAGGCTATTTTTAAACCCTTCAAGCATTTCCCCTGGCTCGTATTCATCCCTATTATTAATAAGCTGTTCGGATTTCTTAACAGCATAATTTAGATATGCAAGTCCAATAACAATATGATTCTTAGGATTGAATTTATAGCTGTTGATCGCCGTTTTAAGGTCTTGCTCTTCCGGGGGTAGCTTTTCAAAAGCAGCAATACTATCTTTGTAATCAAAACATACCTTGTCTTTTTCAAGGTATTGCTCTATTTTGGTGGAATCTTGCCTAAAAAGTTCAACAGAAACAGGACAATCTAATAATTGCCACATGGGATCTGCCGGAAGATGAGTATAGATCATTCTTTCGGGTTTTGCAAGAAAGAAACGATTGGTAAAACGCCTTTCAAATTTACCTTTGTTATTTATAAAACCGCTTCCCCATGTGGCATCAAGAAGATACCATTGTTTATCTATGGAAACAGCATTCCATGAATGATCTGGTTCAGATATTTGCCGGTTTGGGTCATAACTAATTCCTTTGCTATAACCTGAAACCACATAGGATTTTATGCCTACTTCTTGGCACAGCGAATGGAATAATTCTGCATAATCTTGGCAAACCCCTTTTTTTCTTTTCAAGAATATTTCTTGGGTTTCATTTACCATTAATTCATTTCGCAAAAAAGCCTTAATATCATATTCAATATTATGAGTGAGCCAAATATAGAAACTTCTTACTTTTTCAACATCATTACTTGCCGGCTTCACCAAAAATTTAACAAGAGATTCAACATTTTTTTCTTTACTTGAAGGTGCTGACATGGCATAATCATCAATCACGTCAAATGTTGATTGCTGTGCAGTAGCCAGAAGGCTATTTATAAATATAAAAATAATCAAATAAGTATGATGGAAAATTTTCATGGTGTTTTCATTTTAAGGTAAGGGAACATAAAGGTTTTTACCAGCCTGGATGTCGGCATTATTCTTTAATCCATTAGCCCTGCGCAATAGTTTCCTTGTAACACCATATTCCTGGGCAATGTCGTAAAGGTTGTCCCCGGGTTTTATCGTATAAATTGCCTTTAAGGGTATTTTTATTTGTTGGCCTACGTTAATATTAGCATTGTCCATATTATTTACATCCATCAGCCTTGATGCTTTAATATTGAATCTATGAGCCAGGAGACTTAAGGCATCTCCCTTTTTAATTGTGTAGGTTAAATAAACAGCATCAGGTGCTGGTTTTCTTTTTTCCGGGGTGTTTGTTTCCAATTCCTTTTCGCCTTTTGAAGCTGTTGTATCATCGTCCAAGGTGTCATTGGCCACGATTTCTTCTTGGTTGCTTTTGTAAACAGGGGCTTTTGTGTTCTTGAAAAACATATCAAACACGGCGTAAGCAAATAAAAGCAGTATAACAGCATAGATAGCGTATATCGCTTTAGGATATTTTTTTAAAAAAGGAAAAACTCTTTGAACAGTGCTAATAAACTTCTTATTATTATGTTTTTCGTATGTGTGTTCAGCAACAGGTACACGGTTAAAATCAATCACTTGAACTGATATATTATCATACCCGCCCTCTATAATAGCTAACTCAACAAGTTTTTCTGCTTTGGCTGTAGCTTTCTGATCTTGCCCCAACACATATTCTATGGTGTTTTCGTTTACCATGTTGTTCAAACCATCGCTGCATAATAACAACACGTCTCCTTGTTGAATTTCTATAGCTTCATCGCACACATCTACTTCAACATCTTCGCTAACTCCAACAGCCCTTAACAGTTCATTCTTCCGTGGATGGTTATCAGCTTCCTCCTCGGTAATCTCCCCTTTATCTATTAAGTTTTGCACAAAAGAATGATCTTTTGTGATTTGCTTCATGACTCCATTTCTGCAAAAATATAGCCTGCTATCTCCAACATGGGCGTAATATACTCTATTTGCCTGTATAATACATAAAACGGAAGTTGTGCCCATTCCCAAGTAATCTATGTTATCTTTGGCCTCATCAAAAACCTGGTTATTGGCATATTTTATAGAATCCTCCAAAGCTTTTGGAATGTCTTCATAACGATTACTTTCAAAATATTCCCGTATGGAGTTAACAGCTATCTCGGAGGCATGCGCCCCGGCAGAATGGCCTCCCATACCATCACATAAGATAATAACCTGGCCGTTTTGCGTATTAAAAAAGCCCATTTTATCCTCGTTCTTGTTTCGTACCCTGCCCTTATCGGTTTTTTCTCCAATATCAAAGTAAATAGGTTGTTCATTTATGTTTGCCATAATGGTAAAATATATAAAAAGTTAAGCGATTTATTTAAAGTGCGAAAATTAAACAATTTCTTTGTAATAATGAAATACATGCATAAAAGAATTTTTAACAATCATAAAAAGTTATGCAATTCAGTGTAAAATTTTTAAAAACTTGCTAACCAATAGGATATTCTTATCTTAGTCAAATTAATCAATTAATCTTATTAATAAGCGAATTTTTTTTATAAATTTGTTATTAAAACAAATATAAACCTAAAAACATCAACCATGAAGCGCTCCTATTTCTATGTTTTTATTGTGCTAATCTCTGGCGTAATTACAAGTTTCGCTATTCTAAATGGAAATCAATTTATAAATAAAAGTAATCCAAGTATTGAATGTAAAAATAACATTCAAGATATTTCACCAGATTGCAAGTGGAATGGTCACAAATTGTATGGAAAGATCAAGTTTGTTGAATCAAACCCTGATATAAAAGTAAAATTGGTTAAGTCTTTCCCGGATCTTAAAGTAAAATTGGTTGAATCTTTCCCGGATCATTGCGGTGAATGGCAAATAGTTGAATCTTTCCCGGATTTAAAAGTAAAAATCGTGGAATCTTTTCCTGATATTAAAGTTAAGTATGTTGAGTCATTTCCTGGTATTCCATAAAAACATAAAAAAAGAAGGCGCCCAAAAAAGTCCCGAAAACGACTACTTAGTGAAGGGGTAATTTTGTTAGTAAACTGATGTATTGGCATTGAACTTTTTTAAGATTCTATGAAAATCACTCACCCCTTCACTTCCTGGACACCCTCTTTTGTATTCTTTTTTTTTGTTAAGGTTTATCCTTTTTTATTAATTTATTCTAAAAAAAGTAATAAACTGCAAAAAGCACCCTGAGATTAGAGACTTCAGTAATCTCTGCACCAGGATATTCATCAGATTGTTCTTGTACTTCTGCCAAGCTATTGAGTTGATTTCCATACGCGGCTGTTGTATATTCCGTTTCTAAAGCAAACCTGGCTTTTCCCGAGTTTAACAGAACGCGAGGAGAAACCCTGTAAACATAATCTAAATTGCTGCCTCTTGCAAACATCATTCCTGCGCTTGGGTCCCAGTTCATCAAATTTTCTGTAGAGCCCATATTTTTTGTATACCCAGCAAATAAACCTGCTTGTACTTTTTTTCCATTGGTATGAATGTCCACCCAACCCGTAAGGTTATCCAATGTAGTATATTCATAATTGCCGTTATCTAAAGCTTCTTGGTCTTCTGTATATTCATAAGCATATCCTCCAATCATCAACAGGTCAAAAAGGTTTTGCCCATAAATTCCTTCCACTTTAAACGTTACAGGAGCTGTTTTCACTTTCATGAATGCTAACCCGGACATACCAGTTACAACTTGATCCGTTACATAATTGCTATCCGTTTTAAGCCGTGGTTTTAGCATTTTATAACCACCACCAACACCGGCTATGAAATTTTCGGAAGGATTAAAGTGCATTTGCAATTGCATACCAGGAACACCCGAATTTCTAAGATCACTAGAACCTCCCGGGCTGGTAAAATCGCGCTGTGATAATGCTGCAACCACTAAATTAATCGGCCCAAAACTTTGTGTTAACCTCAATTGCGGGTTCCTAGAAAAAGGTTGAAAAGGAACTCCAGTATTAAAGGAGACCGTACCCGGGAAACATTGGGTTACAAACATAGGATGCCATGTTTGCCCTGCTAAGAACTCGGTATTATCCCATTTAAACTTGGCAAAAGCATGTCTTAGCCTAAAACCATTAACATCTATATTTGAATGTCCAAAAAATGCTCCTTCTAACAAGCCGGAGGTTTTTGCCCCAAATGCATCCGGCCCTGAAATAACCCCGGTTAAACGGGTTTGAATAGCCAGCATATTAAAATTAGGATTGGCATTGGCATCATCTCCATTTAAATCCAAATCTTCATTTGCCGGGTATAGATGGAAATGTCCTTCTCTAACAGAAACAGTTTGACGGGTATCATAAAAGAAATCATTCTTTACAAAACCTTTAAAATGAATTCCAAACTTTTCGGTTTCTTGTGCAATACCTATAATCGGTAATAACGAAATAAAAATTAGTAGTTTTCTTTTCATAAGAGATCGTTTTTATTAAAATTTAAAACAAATAATTTAAATTCACTAAATGTTGCTAAAGACTTTTCTTATTTCAAATGTTTAGGCTAAAAAATGTTGTTCTCATTCAAAAAATGTACGTACATATAATCAATTACCATCATTCATGTAAGTTTTATTTTCAAAGATATAATAATTTTTAACTTTGTTCCTGGTAAAATATTTAAAATATAATACTCAAATCAAAATAAATTTGGTGAACCAGGCAATGTAGTAGGTTATTATTGATACACATTCAAAGCATGTTTAACCTAAGTGTATTTATAATTGAGGCATTGTCATAAATTTTTAAACAAATGAAGAAACTTTTCTTATTGATGGTAGTCTTTATTATTGCCGGAACGAATGTATTTGCGCAAGAAAAAGGCATTACCCAAGCCATGTTAAAAGCGATCAAATCAGGAATTGAAAAAGACAAAAATTTTGAAGCACGGCTCAATGCAATCACAGGTAACTCGATTAAAGACCTGGCCCTTGACCAGGAAAACAAAGGAAAAAACGATCATTTTTTTTCTCATGAAGTAAAAACCAGTGGTATCACCGATCAAGAATCATCCGGAAGGTGTTGGCTTTTTACAGGCTTGAACGTATTAAAACCAAAAGTTATGGAGGCCTTCAATCTATCAAATTTTGAGTTCTCGCATAATTACAATTTCTTTTGGGATCAAATGGAAAAGTCCAACCTATTTTTGCAAGCCATCATCGATACTAGGGACAAAGCTCTTGATGACAGGAAGGTAGAATGGTTGCTCAAAAATGCTATTGGTGACGGCGGTCAATGGACAGGAGTAGTCAACATCGTAAATAAATACGGGGCTGTTCCATTGAGCGCAATGCCGGAGACCAAGAGCAGCAATAGTACCAGGATGATGCGGCGCTTACTTTCATGGAAACTAAAGGAGTTTGCATTAGAATTAAGAGAAATGCATAAAGAAAAGAAAAAAATTGACGCCCTTCAAGAAAGAAAAACAGGAATGCTTGCTGATGTTTACAAAATGCTTGTGATGAATCTTGGCGAACCACCTGAAAAGTTTAATTGGCGATATGAAGATAAAGATGGCAATTTAAGCAAAGAGAAAACATTCACGCCAAAATCTTTTTATGAAGAAGCCATAGGAGTCAATTTACAAGATTACGTTATGTTTATGCACGATCCTTCCAGGGAATTCGGCAAGCTTTATGAAATTGAATATGACAGGCATATGTATGATGGAGACAATTGGAAATACATCAACCTTGAAATAGAAAAGGTGAAAGAATTTGCAAAAAAATCTATCATGGGTAATGATGCCATGTACTTTTCTTGTGATGTTGGTAAACAGCTCAATTCGGATGATGGATTTCTTGATGTAAACAATTACAATTACGAAGCTTTATTTGATGTAAAATTTACAATGGATAAGAAAGAACGTATTCTTACTTTTTCAAGCGGTTCTACGCATGGTATGACGTTGATGGCAGTTGACGTTGATGAAAGCGGGAAAACAAAGAAATGGAAATTAGAAAACAGTTGGGGCGCTAAAAGCGGTAATAAAGGCTACTTGACCATGACTGACCAATGGTTTGATGAATATATGTTTAGGGTAGTAATCCACAAAAAATATGTTTCAGAAGATGTTCTGAAGATACTTGAGCAAGAACCCATCGTATTACCCCCTTGGGATCCAATGTATATGCCTGATAATTTAAAATATTGAGATGTTGAAACAACTACTAATTCTTTCAACTCCCAATATACTAACACAAATGATAGAACACTGATGACACAGATTAAGCAGATTTCCACTGATTCGTGGAAATCTGTTGTATCAGCGTTATCCGCGTTCCATTTTATTTATGGCTTATCACTTGGTATTTGTAAAAAATTAAACACCACTAATTATTTATTAACATTGATGTATAGTTAAAATTTTGAATATGTTGTATACCAAACCCATTACGCCCTGATTTTAAGCAATTATAAGCAAATCACACCTATTTTTTAAAAAAGTTCAACCAAATATTTTATTTACATATCTCAAAAATTGATTCAATAATTTTTTTATTTGGAAAAAATTTGTTTACTTTGAAGGTTGAAAAATCAAGAAAATATTATCCAAATCAATTTTATGTTTAATTTAAAAATTATCATTATGAGGAAAATCATTTTACTAATGACCGGACTCCTCTTTATTGGCTTTACCTTTGGGCAAAAGTCAATACAAAGTAATAGTTCGGTTAAACAACAGATGGACATGGGCATTAAGAAACAAGCCCATAAAACCCATCAACAAGAAGCCCCTACTTTTAATAACCGGGCTGAAAAAATAGAATACGAGATGAGTTTGAACCAGGGAAAAGTTTTAAACAAAAGAAACTTTACACATGGTTCAAGCAATGTTAAAGGAGGAAAAGTAAATTATATATCAGAAACCTTTGACACGGAAATTCCAGCAGACTGGACTACAGTAAATAACGGTGATGGAAATGGTTGGCTATATGATGCCACCAATGCTATGCCATTTATTGATAGTGACGCTGCTGGCTCTGGTACTCATGAAGCTGGAGAGTTGCAATCTCCTATTGTAGATGTATCAAGCGCTTCAGCCTTAACACTTGTCTTTGATCATTATTATAATAATATTGGATCAGATTGGGCAGAAGTTGATGTATGGGACGGCTCTGCATGGCAAAATGTTGCTTCTTATGCAGAAGACCATGGTACTGGTACTGGCGATATGGAAAACGTAGAAATCGATGTTTCTGCTTATGCCAATGCCGACTTCCAGGTAAGATTCAATTATGATGATGCCAACTCATGGGCATGGTACTGGTATGTTGACAATGTTGTGGTTTACGAACCAGCTCCTTATCAATTTACTTACCTTGCTGAAACATCAGGATTGGTGCGTGCAGGGAATAGCTACCAATACATGGTAAAATTGACAAACAATGGTACCAATGATGACACTTATGACTTAACCAGTTCAGGTGGATCATGGACTTATGACATCCTTGATAAAGCAGGTAATTCAACTTCAAGCATTTCTATTAATGCAGGACAAGTAGATACATTCTACGTTGAAGTTACCGTTGATCCAACTGCCTCTAACTTTGATACTGATGTTGAGAATGTTGTTATTACTTCGCAAGGAGATAACACGGTTACTGATAACTTTGACATAACAACTACAGCATTGAGTGAATATGCATTGTTTGAAGACTTTGAAGCAGGTCTATGCCCTCCAAATGATGACTGGACAGAAATAGGCTCTTGGAGTACAACAACCTCCAGCCAGTACGAAGGTGGTTATGGTGCGTATGCTTATGGAGGTGATGATACCCTTATAACTCCTCTTCTTGATATAGAAGATGGAGATATATTGAGTTTTTATGGTAAAAATTCATCATGGTCAGGAGGAACCATGGATATCCTAATTTCAGATGATATGGAAACATGGACATCCGTTTTAGGGTTAATAACTCCTGCAGGAAACTTAACAGGTTCTTACCAAAATTTTGAAGCTACATTTACATCTGCAGAAGCAGGAATAAAATATGTAGCTTTCGTAAATTCTACAGATTATTTTTACCTTGATTACATCGTTGGCCCCGAAATTTGGTATCCGAATAATGATGCGGCTATGCAAGCTATCAACCAACCATTAAATAATTTCTTGGGTGGTAGCGATCTTGACATAGAAGTAGAAATTAAAAATAAAGGCCTTAATAACCTTACCTCTGTAGATGTGGTTTGGGATGTTGTTGAAAAAACAGGAATGACATCTATTTCCAGCGGTACCTACAACTGGACAGGCGACCTTGCAACAGAAGAATCTGAAATATTGGACATTACTACTTTTACTTCTGTAAATGATACACTCTTAGTGGAAATATATGTTGAAAATCCAAATGGAAACCCAGATGAAAACAATTTGAATGATACCTTGTCTATGGAAATTAGTCCTGCTATGGTTATTACTGGCTTCCCAGATACAACTGATTTTGAAAATAGCGGTGATATTCCATTAGGCTGGTTCAATAATGAAAATGATGATGGGGATTGGCAGTTTGTCACAAGTATGGGGCATGGAGCTTCTAATGACCATACCACAGGCTCAGGTTATTTTGCCGGCATTGATGACTCATCTCCTAATGATGAAGGTGATGAATTTATCTTAGAATCGCCTTATTATGACCTTGCTAATTCAGGTTTAGCTTTACCACTATTGGAATTCTGGTATATGAATACTGATGCTGCTGCTCAACCACAATCTCAATTGTATGTTGAAGGATGGGATGGAACCCAATGGGTTGAAATTGACTACATTGATTATGCCATTGAAGAATGGACTGAATTTAAATACAATCTTAGTGATTATCTATCACAAGATGATTTTAAATTGCGCTTTAGGGCTATTACCACTTCAAATTTTTATAGCGACCCATCACTTGATGATGTTAGAATTTATGAACCTGCTGCATTAGACGCTGCGCTTACGGATATTATGCAACCAACAACGCAATTTTATCCTGGCAAAGACCTTGATATTGAAGTAGAACTTTATAACAATGGTAGCACAAACCTAACTTCAGCAGATATCGTTTGGAACGTGGTAGAAAATACTAACATGACTTCTATAGCCAGTGGTACATATAGCTGGACTGGAGACTTAGCTTTCAACACTTCAGAAGCTGTTAACATCGGGCCATTTACCAGTATCAATGATACTTTAATGGTAGAGGTTTATGTGGACAATCCTAATGGAGGTACTGACGAATTAGCCGACAATGACACGGTTAGCGTTGAAATTTTACCTGCTACAGTTGTAGCTTCTTTCCCAGACACTGTTGACTTTGAAAATGGCGGTGATATTCCATTAGGTTGGTTCAATAACCAAGATGATGATGGAGATTGGGAATTTGTTACAAACATGGGACATGGCGCTTCTGGAGACCATACTACCGGTTCAGGATATTTTGCAGGTGTTGATGATTCTTCTCCCAATGGTGAAGGTGATGAATTAATTCTTACCTCTCCTTATCTTGATCTAGCTAATTCAGGATTAGTGTTGCCTTTATTGAAATTCTGGTACATGAATACTGATGATGCCACCAAACCACAATCTCAATTATATGTTGAAGGTTGGGATGGCACACAATGGTTTGAAATTGACGTAATTGATTACGCCATTGAAGCTTGGACAGAGTTTGAATACAATCTTGTTGATTATGTATCTCAAGATGATTTCAAAATAAGATTCAGGGCTGTTACAACTTCCGATTATTATAGCGACCCGTCTCTTGACGATATCATGATTTATCAACCAGAACCAGAAGATGCGGCTGTTACAGCAATTACGTATCCTGCCATGAACCCTATCTCTAGCGGCGACTGGGCAATTAGAGCCGAGATCATGAACAATGGCTATAATAACCTAACCTCACTTACCCTTAACTGGGAAACAGATGATGGTACAGGAGTTGTTGTTCAAACACCATACTCTTGGACAGGTGACCTTGCCTATGGTGAAAGTGAAGTTGTTGAGTTAGTATCAGACTTCACATTCAATACAGGAAGCTATGATATTACGGTTTATTCTGAAGCACCTAATGGCGAAACCGATCCAAATAACGATAACGACACTGCAACTGCATCTTATGATGTAATTGGTGCCGGCCAAGTTGTTGAGGATTTTGAAGGGTCTACCTTCTTACCTGCTGGCTGGAGCGAAACCAATAATGCCAGTGCATGGGTACATTCTGAACCTGGTGACTGGTATACTCTGAATGGCCGATCAGCAACTTTATTCCATGACGTGAACAGCCCGGAAGAAAAGCTTATTATGCCAAAAATGACTGTTGACGGCAACGACTCACTTGTATTTTATATAAGAGGTGGTAATGGAACTTTTGGTTTTGGTTATTCCAAAGTTGTTCTTAAATATACTGCCGATACAACCGGTGGTGGAACTTGGACTGATGTTGGAGATACAATCCACCTAGATTTTGACGCAGGTACACGTTATGTTAGAGATCTTTCTGCAATAGCTTCAGGCGACTATTTCTTTGCATTTAGCTGCACAAGTACCTTTGATTACACAGGTTACAACAGTGCTACTGTTGTTGATGATATCATGGGGCCTGTTAAAGCTGGCATTGACAATAACGACCTTTCTGTTGAAGAAGTAACCTATTCATCAGACTTTAAAGCACCTGGCGAAATGGTTGCTATTAATGCAAAAATTAAGAATGTAGGGCTCGTTGCACAAACAGGCGTTGTTGCTAAACTATCTATTGATGGAACCGTGCAAAATGATTCTATCATTCTTCCTACATTGCACTATAATGAACCGGCCAATATTTCATTTGATTGGACTGCTGAAGCAGGTGTTCATGAATTTGAAGTATTTATAGAAGCAGATGAAAACACTGCTAATGATTCTTACACGGTTCAAGATGTTATTCCTATGGCAGGACAAATTGCCGAAGGATTTGAAGGTTCTGATACTGAATTCCCATATAAATGGCAAGCACCAGCAGCCGAATGGGATATTGGATCAGATTTCTTTATTGGCACTTATGAAAACACCAACATTGCTTATGCTTATTCAGCAGGAAGTGATGGGGAAATCCTTGTTACTCCAACAGTTGAAATTAGCGATGCTGTAACTGATGACATCAGCTTTTATGCTGCAGGAGGTAACCTTACCGTGGGAGATGTAAAACTACAAATGCTTCTCATGGCTGAAGGCGACTCTACATGGCAAAAAGTAGGCGATACCCTTAACATAGACCATGACTACTTTAAGTTCTATAGCTTTAACCTTGATACTGCTTCTGAAGGTAGGTATAACATTGGATTTAGCTTCTCAGGTGTTACTGATGGAACTTATGGAAGTGCTCTTGGCATTGACCATGTTGTAGGACCATACGTAGTGGATTCTATTGATTTTGTTGTTACCGATTCAGCGATGATGCCGATTGCTAATGCAATGATAGAATTTGACGGACAACAACTTTACACTGATTCAAGTGGTATGGCAGATTATACTTCTACTTATGGCATGTATGATTACACTGTCACAAAAACAGGGTATGAAGTCTATAATGATACCCTCTTACTTAATGGTGACATGGTTGAAACCATTGTTCTTATGCCTACCAATCCAATGGCTATTGATGTAGTTCCCGACTCTAATGAAATAAATGTTGGGGTACAACCGGTTATTACTTGCGAATTTGATCAACCCATTTCTGAAGATGACTTTACTGGTATTGTCTTAGAAGAAGTAGGTGTTGGTACTGTTGCAGGAATTTCTTCTGAAGTTCTTGCTGATGGATTCACTGTTAAGATAAGCACGCCTCAATTGAGTTGGGCAGGAGATTATACAGTTACTATTCCATCTAACACAGTGATCAATAACTATGGAATGAGTAATGAACCTGTTACTTGGTCATTCGAAACAAGGGATGTAAGTACACCAATACCGGCTGCATATAGCCCAGATGCTGGCGCTACTGATTTATTATTGCCTATTGGCGATATTACTTGTCAGTTCGACCAAAACGTATCACCAACTACAACCGGTGCATTAGACAATGTTACCTTAGAAGATGATGGTGGTAATCAAATTACTGGACTTACTACCACATTAGTGGATGGTAATACAGTAAGCATACAGCATCCTGCATTGAGTTATAATACCATGTACACAGTTAGCATTCCAAGTAACACCGTAACAAACGGTTATATTGTGAATGATCCTGTATCTTGGAACTTTACTACTAGGATGACAACTCAACCATTAGTTGAAACCTTAACTCCTGCTGATGGCGCAATTGATGTTGCCATACCAACTGATATTAACTGTGAATTTGATCAAACTATTTCAGCAACTACAGCAAATTCATTAGATAATATTACAGTATCAGAAGGTGGAACACCTCTTACGGGAGTTACAGCTACAATTAATGACTCTATAGTAAATATTGCGCACCCAACTTTAACGCACAATACTACTTATACTGTGACAATACCATCAGGTACTGTTTCTAATGTTTATGGAACATTCTCTAATACAGAAACTGTTTGGACATTTACAACAGAACCAATATTTACTGTAACATTTGTTGTAACAGACAATGCTACAACTGATCCTATTGCAGGCGCAGAAGTAGATATTGATGGTAATATTCTTACCACTGACGCCAGTGGTGAAGCTACTATTGACCTTGTTAATGGTACTTACACTTATGACGTTACTGCAACAAATTATGATCCTGTATCAAGTAGTGTTACTGTTAGTGGCGCTCCTGTAACAGAAGCAGTTGGTATGGACGAAACTCAATACACTGTTACTTTCGTTGTTACTGACAATGCTACAACTGATCCTATTGCAGGCGCAGAAGTAGATATTGATGGAAACATTCTTACCACTAACGCCAGCGGTGAAGCTACTATTGATCTTATCAACGGTACTTACACTTATGACGTTACTGCAACCGACTATGATCCTGTTAGTGGAGATGTTACAGTAAGTAGCGCTCCGGTTACTGAAAACGTTGGCATGGATGAAACTGAATATACGGTTACATTCGTTGTTACTGACAATGCTACAACTGATCCTATTGCAGGCGCAGAAGTAGATATTGATGGTAATATCCTTACTACTGACGGTAATGGAGAAGCTACTATTGACCTTATCAATGGTACTTATACTTACGATGTTACTGCTACCGGTTACGACCCAGCTAGCGGTGACGTTACTGTAAGTAGCGCTCCTGTTACTGAAAACGTGGGTATGGACGAAACTCAATACACAGTTACTTTTGTAGTTACTGATAATATTACTACTGATCCTATTGTAGGTGCAGAGGTAGATATTGACGGTAACATACTTACAACAGATGCCAATGGTGAAGCTACTATTGATCTTATCAATGGTGATTATGACTATTCTGTAACTTCTACAGGTTATGACGCAGCCAGCGGAACTGTTACTGTTAGTAGTGCTGCTGTTACTGAAGAAGTTGGCATGGACCCATCTACTTATACAGTTACTTTTGCTGTTAGCAATAATGAAACTTCAGAACCAATAAGTGGTGCCGAAGTTTCTGTTGATGGAGAAATACTCACTACAGATAACAATGGTGAAGCTACCATAGACTTAACAAATGGTGACTATGACTATACAGTTACTGCAGAGGATTATCTTGATGCAACTGGTACAGTTACCGTAGACGGAGCTGCCGTTACAGAAGCTGTTGAACTAGATCCTGACGGTATATCTGCCCTTGAAAAAGCAGGTATCAAAGTATATCCTAACCCAACCAACGGTGAATTCAATATCTCTGTTGATACTCGCTATCAATTGAGCGTAATGGATATGGCCGGTAAAGTTGTTTACGGACAAGACCTGCAAGACGATGTGAATGAAGTTGATATTTCTTCATTGCCATCAGGTATGTATATCATTGAACTAAGAAATTCCGAAACAATTCATACTTTGAGAATCCTCAAAAAATAGTATTGTTGGAATAAACTATAAATAAAAAAGCCGCTCAGTTTTGAGCGGCTTTTTTTTTAGGGTAACAATTATAAATCATAACTCCCCTCCTATCCAATTATACCACTCTTCCAAACCTTTATTCTCCCTGCAAGAAACTTGAAACAGCGGTACCCCGGGATGTACATTATAAAGGTCATCGCGGAATGCTTCCAGGTTAAAATCCGTATAAGCTACCAGGTCCATTTTGTTTAATACTACCGCAGCAGCATCACGAAAAAGCATAGGATATTTTATGGGTTTGTCATCACCTTCGCTGGTGCTTACAACAGCTATTTTGGCTGTTTCGCCCAAATCAAAATGCGAAGGGCATACAAGGTTGCCAACATTTTCAACAAAAATTACATCCAAACTATTTAAGTCCATTTCTTCAAGAGCTTTCTCAATGCTGTTGGAATCAAGGTGGCAACCGCCATCAGTATTGATAAGCACAATGGGTACATCATACTTTTTTAAACGTTGCGCATCCCTGTCTGTGGAAACATCGCCTTCAATGATCCCGATCTTCATCTTGTCGGCCAAATTCTCACACATCCTTTCCAGCAAGGTTGTTTTGCCAGCACCGGGTGAACTGATAAAATTATACATTTTAATTCCATGTTGCTTCAACACTTGCCGCACTTGGTTGGCTTTGTCCTGGTTGCGGTCCAATACTCTTTTCATTACTTTGATTTCCATAGTTATTCTCCTTCAATACTTTTAATTAATAATTCCCTGCCTTGTACCAGGTCCGTTTCAGTACCCTTGCATACCGGGCAATGAAAAACATTATGCTCTATTAAAAAAGTATGATTGCATGCCCTGCACTTCATTTTCACGGGTAAAAACTCTAATTCCAATTCGGATTTGGCTGCAATCGTGTTTTCCTTGGCGGCATCAAAAGCAAACTTGAAAATACCGGGTACGATTTGCATCATCTTACCAATAGTAAAATGGACTTTATCAATACGTTGCAGGTTTTCTTCTTCTGCAACTTTTTTGATAATCCTGAACATATCTTCTACTATGGCAATTTCATGCATTTTTGGGATCATGTTTAAAAATCATTATAAAGATAAAAAAAACTTATGTTTCTATATGTATTTTAATGTATTCTCAACAAATCCTTGGCAATTGATCTCCAGTCAATTTATCCACGATCCTTAAACCACCAATGCACGTTTCCAAAAGAACTTTGCCAATATTTTCACGAACTACTTCTCCAATAACACTTGCATTTTTACCTAGTGGGTGCGTTCTCATTGCTTCGCTCACATGCTTAGAGGAGTTTTTATCAACAATAGCAACCAGTTTCCCTTCATTGGCCAGGTAAAGCGGGTCAAAGCCCAGGAGTTCGCATGCTGCAGCAACTTCCGTGTCAATTGGGATATTATCTTCATATATCCTCATTCCAAAAGGACTTCCTGCTATGACCTCATTTAAAACTGTTGCCAATCCTCCCCTGGTAAGGTCTCGCATAAAATTGATTTTCCCGGCTCTTAATAGATCACTGGTCAGCCCGTTTAATGAAGCACAATCTGATTTCACAGGGGTTCCCACTCCCATATTTTCTCTTGCCATCATCACGGCAATGGCATGATTACCTAATGGCCCGTTTATGATGATGTGATCGCCCGGTTTGATCTTATTCCCTTCACCAATATTTGAATATTCGTCTTGCAACAAGCCTATACCAGCCGTATTAATGAACAATTTATCGCCTTTGCCTTTGTTCAGCACTTTTGTATCACCTGTAACAATGGTTACACCGGCATTCTTAGCTTCCTTTGCCATGGAGATAACAATTTTTTCCAAGGTTTCGGTTTCCAACCCCTCTTCAATAATAAACCCGGCGCTAAGATATTTTGGAACAGCTCCAGAAACAGCAAGGTCATTCACTGTGCCGCAAACCGCTAATTTACCGATATCGCCGCCGGGGAAAAACAAAGGGTCTATCACGTAAGAATCAGTGGTAAAAGCTATTTTTCCCTTGGCAAGGTCAAGAATACTTGAATCAGGAAGCTTTTCCAAATATTGATTTCCAAGATGTTTTAAGAAAATCTCTTTGATAAGCGCATCTGTCTTATATCCACCGCTGCCATGACTTAGTAATATTCTTTTATCCATAGGCCTTGTATTTAAAATATGCTTGGCAAGCGCCTTCTCCTGATACCATGCATGCTCCTACGGGATTGGCAGGTGTGCATTGTTTCGCAAATAGTTGGCAGTCAATAGGCCTTTTCTTTCCTTGTAAAATTTCCCCGCAAATGCAGCCCAAATCTTCAATGGGTGTTCCTGTTTTAACAGGATAACGAAGGTCTGCGTCAAACTCTTTGAATTCCTGCTTTAGCCCAAGTCCGCTGTTTTTTATTATTCCAAGCCCTCGCCACCGGTCATCTCTTTCTTGAAAAACTTCTTCAATATATTGCCTTGCTTTTTTATTACCTTCTGGCTTAACAGCCCGGCGGTATTGAATCTCCACAATAGGCTTACGATTATTCACTTGTTTCATAAGCATAAAAATAGATTGGAGTATATCTGCCGGTTCAAAGCCTGAAATCACACATCCCAAACCATATTTTACAGGCAGATCCTCGTAAATCCCAGCTCCTGTAATGGTGCTAACGTGCCCTGGGCAGATATAGCCGTTAATCCCAACATCCTCACCAGCAATGGCTTCCATGGCTGGAGGCATGATTTTATGAGCGCTAAGTATCATAAAATTCTTCAAGCCCATTTCTTTTGCTTCCAGGATGCCAACAGCAGTTCCCGGGGCTGTTGTCTCAAAACCGATGGCAAGAAAAACAATGGTTTTGCTTGGATTGTTCCTTGCAATATCAATGGCCTCAAGCATAGAATAAACAATACGGATGTCCTTGCCTTCCGCCACTTTTTTTTCAAGGGAGGATTTGCTGCCGGGTACTTTGATCAGATCACCGAAACTGGTAATAATAAAACCCGGGTTATTGGCATACTCAACAGCTTTATCAATAAACTCTTTGCCGGTAACGCAAACAGGACAACCCGGCCCGGAGATTAATTGAATGTTTTTAGGCAATAAGGCAGGAATACCAAAACGACGGATGGCCATGGTATGTCCTCCACATACTTCCATGAAGCGATAAGAGCCCCTGGCCTCCATGTGTATGCGCTCAATCAGTATATTGATTGATTCTTTTTTCCTGTATTCGTCTATATACTTCACTTCCCAAGTTTTAGTTGTTGTTCCATTTCTTTGATAATATTTAGTGTTTCTTCAGCCTCTTCATTACTGATCTTTTGTATAGCAAAACCTGCATGCAAAAGCACATAATCGCCTGGTTTCACATCATCCAACATTTGAATTCCGGCATTGTACTTGTTACCACCAAATTCTACGATTGCCTTGTTTTCTTCAATAGAAATAACTTTTGCAGGTATACTGAGGCACATAAGATTTATTTTTAGGTTTTTAGTATGTAAATTTATCAAATTTGCAATCATTCAAGGGTCACTTTTGCAATTTCTTTGCAGCAATCGCCAATTGCCCCAGTGCTATTCCTCCGTCATTACATGGAACTTCTTTGTTGATCAATGCAACAAACCCAGCCTTTTCCAGCAATTCTAGTGTTTTATTCAAAAGGTAAACATTTTGAAAACTGCCCCCTGATAAAACGATTTTGTTAATCCCGGATTCTTTTTGCATCTTTATTGACACTTCAACAATAGCTGCAGCAACCGTATTGTGAAAGGTTGTTGCAATATTTTCTATAGGCTTGCCTTTTTGAATATCATGAACAATACCCATTATTGTAGTCTTAAAATCAATGGTTTTGTTAATATCAAAGCTATAAACTTGCCCGTAATCTTCTTTAAGCATTGCTTCTAATTTCATTGGCGCTTCGGCTTCATAACTTGAAATTTTGCAAATATTCAATAGCGCTGATACAGCGTCAAAAAGCCTACCAGCGCTGGATGTTAAAGGCGAATTGATATTCTGGTTTATCATTTTCACAACATTTTGGATTTGTGATGTAGGAATATCTTTTAAAAACGGTAGATGCAGGTTATTCAATTCATCGCCAAAAGTATCGTAAAGATATGAAACAGCCATACGCCAAGGTTCTTGAATTGCTTTATCGCCGCCTGGCATGGGAATATACCTAAAATGTGTGAAACGTTCGTATTCATTGAGGTCACAAAAAAAGAACTCGCCGCCCCAGCTATTCCTGTCGTCACCAAAGCCTGTACCGTCAAGGCTTATGCCAATAACTTTTTCGGAAATATTATGCTCTGCCAATACAGAAGCGCAATGAGCATGATGATGTTGAACTTTCAACAGATTATGATCTAAATGGATTTCGGGAAATTCATCATTCCAATTTTCAGCTAATCTCGTTGAAAAATATCCCGGGTGCATGTCACAAGCGATGAACTTGCCATTGACCCTAAAAAGCTGCAAAAATCGCTTTACATTTTCTTTATAAAAAACAAAAGCCTCGTAATTCTTTAAATCGCCGGCATGCTGGCTCATAATAGCTTGCTTGTCTTTTCCAATACAAAAGCAATTTTTCAGGTCAGCGCCGGCTGCGAAGATGCCATCCACATCAAAATACATTTCAATAGGTTTGGGTACATATCCCCTAGCTCTTCTGATAAGATGGGTTCTGTTATTGAAAGTTTTGATAACGGCATCATCAACACGGTTATGGATTTCGCGGTTATGGAGTAAAAAAGCATCTGCTATTCCTGCCAATTTTAGCAATGCGGTTTTATCATCTTTTATAACGGGTTCACCGCCGATGTTAGCGCTGGTCATAATTAAACCTTGTACGCTCAATGATTTAAAGATCAAATAATGCAAAGGCATATAAGGCAACATAACGCCCAGGTGGTTCAACCCAGGGTTGATAGAATCTGAAAGCTTTTTCTTTTCTTTTGCTAATAGGATAGGGCGGCGCCATGATGTTAGCTCCAATAGGTCTTTCTCCGTCAATATAACATATTTTTTTAGCACTTCAACGTTGGGAAACATCACAGCAAATGGCTTTGAATACCGGTGTTTTCTATCTCTTAATCTGGAAATTGCTTGATCGTTAAAAGCATCACACATCAAATGGAAACCACCGATTCCTTTTATGGCAATAATCTTAGATGTTTTGAGCAGTTGCTCGATCTTATTGAGTATGTCTTTTAGCAAGGTAAGCTTTTCATCTTGTTGAACCAATGTATATTGAGGCCCGCAATGATTACAAGCTACGGGCTGGGCATGAAACCGCCTATCCAAAACCTGGTTGTATTCTTCATGGCATTGATCACACATTATAAAACTTCTCATTGTAGTATTCTGTCTATCGTAGGGAAGTTTTTTGATGATAGAAAATCTTGGGCCACAATTGGTGCAGTTGATAAATGGGTAATCTACCCGATGCGGCTGTTTTTCCATATCTTCCAAGCAGTTGCTACAAATCGCAATATCCGGGCTGATGCCTGTTATGGAATTCCCGGCATTATGGCTTTCTGTGATGTAAAAATCCTGGTAATCCCGGTAAGCAATGTTTGTGATCTCAATTTCTTTTACCAGGGAAGCACGAGGTGACCTGTATTTCAATTCCTCAATAAAAGGGGCAATACTACCGCCGTTTTTCGATATTTTTATGATAACACCTTTGTTGTTGTTCGACACTTCGCCTGATAAACCATATTTTTTTGCCAATCGGTAAACAAACGGTCTGAAGCCTACTCCTTGTACCAAGCCTTTAACATGTATTTTATATGTTGATGGAGAAGTTTTCAAATTTGAAACAGCTTATTTAATAAAGGTATAAAAAAATCAATTCATTTCAAAACACCTGCATGAAACATCAGGCGTTCCATTTCTACCATAAGGTTCACGTTGTTTACCATTACGTCGCCGGGGACTTTGAGCAGGGCAGGTGCAAAATTCAAAATCGCTTTAATGCCGTAAGATACCAGTTCGTTGGTTACCTCTTGCGCCGAAATTTCGGGGACGCTCACTACGGCCAACGAGACATCAAAAGCTTCAATAACCTCTTGCATTTTATCCGGCGCATAAATGGGGGCATGTTCTTTCTTGCTTTGCTTGGCAGGGTCAATGTCAAACCCTGCTACGATATTTAATTTATGCCTTTCAAAACCTTTGTAATAAAACAATGCTCTGCCTAAGTTACCCATTCCTACAACAACAATATTTTGCACCCGGCTTTTACCAAATATTTTTTCTAACGAAGCAAGGAGTTCTTCAATTTCGTATCCTCCCCTCCTATTGCCTTTAATACCGTAATTTGAAAAATCTTTTCTTACAAGCTCGGCGCTAACATTTGTCTCATTCCCTATGGTATGAGAAAAAGCCTTTTCTAAACCCATTCTTTGCAGTCTTTTAAGCGCCATCCTGTACTTTAGCAATCTTTGTGTTTGACTTTCACCTTCCATTTTTATTGTTATAAATTTCTCAATAAATTATGTTTTCAAATATAATACATTTTTGCCCTAAAGTCAAAATCCTTTTCAATCAAATGATATAAAACTATTTTAATTTAAATTAATTCTAAATTACGCTTTTTTGTGAAATTAATTGCATTAAATATTGCAAATCCTTCACATATTTTATACTTTTATTGTGAAAATCCTAACAACAATATGAACCAAAACCATTCGCTACCAAAAGCTGACTGGGAAAAAGCCCTCTATAACCTGGTTGTTCAATACAACCTTTACGCACCTATAAAATACAACAGTCACCAAGATTACGAGCTGATCCACCAGGATAATATAGCGGATATTATTTACAATATACCAAAACCCGTTACCCCGCTTAAAGAATTCTTCCTTCCCATTAAAGAAAATGTAGTAAATTTTGAAACACCAGCGAAAAAACAAGTAATAATGGGAATTCCATCCTGCGACCTAACGGGTGTGAATATACTGGATGAAATTTACCTGGACGAGGAATTCGTTGATCCAACTTATAAAAGAAAGCGCGATAATTCAATACTCATTGGTACAGATTGCCATTCCACTTTAGAGCATTGTCATTGCACTACTTATGGTGTGAATCCTACACCAACCGATAATCATGACATCACACTTTCTACTTGGGAAGACACCATATATTTAAATGTGAAAACGGAAAAAGGCAAGGAATTCATCAATGAGCTCAATAAGATTATAGCACTCAAAGATACTGACAGTGTTGATTTTCAAAATATCATCAACAAACGAAAGGAAATAGAAGAAGCGTTGGATGGGAAAAATTCAGAATTACCCGGTTACAAAAACACAGGAGAACTGATTGACAAATCAAGTGATGAAATTTGGAAAAAGTATTCTGACGCCTGTGTTTCTTGTGGCGCTTGTGCAACAATTTGTCCAACATGCACGTGTTTCCTATTAATTGACAAACCGGGCTTTGAAAAAGTAAGGCATGTTGATGCCTGTCAATACCCGGGTTTTGAAAGAGTAGCAGCAGGCGAAGACCCTTTAAAAGAATTGTTCAAGCGTTTCAGGAACAGGTATTTATGCAAATACGTGTTAAAACCTAAAAAATTCAAATCAATAGCATGTACGGGTTGCGGGAGATGTATTGAAGCATGCATAGCAAAGATCAATAAAAACGAATTGTTTCTTGAATTAAAGAACCAATAAAAGGCTTAAATAATGCAAAACGGGAACATTTACAAGCCATTAAAAGCAAAAGTGTTGGAGGTGATAACCGAATCACCCACCATAAAAACTTTTGTAATGCAACCTGAACAAGAGTTTGAGTTCAAAACGGGCCAATTCATAGAGGTAACCCTTGATGGCATTGGCGAAGCACCTTTTACGCCCTCCTCATCACCATTGGTAAAAGACAAGCTGGATGTAACGGTAATGAAAACCGGTTATGTAACGGATAAGATGCATCAATTTCAAGGTGGTGAAATTGTTGGTATTCGCGGACCTTATGGCAGAGGCTATCCGCTCGACAAACTCTATGGAAAAGAAGTGCTTATACTTGGCGGTGGATGCGGCTTTGCACCTCTTAGGTCACTGCTCTACAACCTGCAAGCCGAGCAAGATAAATTGGAAAAAGTGACGTTCTGCTATGGCTCCAAATCACCACAAGAATGTATTTACGAACCCTATATAGACGAATTAAGGCAAACGAAAAAATTTGATGTAAGAAGAACCGTAGATGTTGCTGATGAGAGTTGGACGGAAGAAGTGGGCGTAGCCACTATATTGCTGGATCAAATAAAAGTGAATATCGGCAATTCCATTGCCGTTGTTTGCGGGCCGCCTATCATGATGAAATTCGGGGTGCAGAAACTCAAAGAAATGGGCTACACCGATGAAAAGATCCTTCTTTCGATGGAGAAAAATATGTCTTGCGGTTTGGGAAAATGTGGGCATTGCATGATGGGCGAGTATTTTGTTTGTAAAGACGGCCCGGTTTTTAGCTACGATGAAATTAAATATCTACCTGACATTTGGAAATAAACTTTGAATAATGGGTAAAAAAGTATTAATAGACTTGGGTAAATTGAGAGACTACGTGGTTTCGGGAAAAGGCGACAAAAAGCGCCCAGAGGGTATTTACAGCAGCTTCCCGAATACCAATGGCCGCAAAACCATCCGCGAGCTCGCCGTGTTCAGTTTTACATGCCGGCGTTGTGAAGATGCACCTTGCATAGAAGTCTGCCCGGCAGAAGCCCTCGAAAAAGATGAACAAGGAATAGTTACCCGGTACACGAACCTTTGTATTGCTTGCAAATCATGCGTTACAATATGCCCTTTCGGAACCATGATGACCGATTTCTTTGAGCACATTAGAGATAAAGACAGATATTTTGATTTGAATGATGAAAAGGAACTACAAAAATTTGTTGAGAATAATCCCGGTGGCTCTGTTCAGCTTATAGAAGCAGAAGAAAACGAAGAAGAAAACATATACAAGCTAAACGACAAAGTCTTGATAAAAGAAATACCCTGGGAAAAACTAAAATACGAATAATGATGGGAGAACAATTATTTCATTTTTTTATTTACCCTGGTTTGCTTTTTGCAGGCATAGTAGGTGGCTTATTGGTATGGTTCGACAGGAAAATAACCGCCCAGGTGCAATTTAGGAAAGGCCCGCCTATCATGCAGCCATTTTACGATTTCTTGAAATTACTCCTCGTTAAAGAAACCATTCTTCCAGAGAAAGGCTCTAAAGTCACCTTTTTATTAGCGCCCATCTTTGCCCTATTCGGGGCGACAATCGCTTCGGCGCTAATCCTTTTGCCATTATTGGGAATTACTTCAGGCTTTGAAGGCGACCTCATCGTGATATTCTATATGCTGGTTATTCCATCTTTGGCCTTCATCATCGGGGCATTGGCATCGGGCAACCCGCTTGCAGCAGTAGGTGCATCCAGGGAAATGAAACTCATCATTAGTTATGAACTCACTTTTTTGCTGGTATTTGCAGGCATTATGCTCAAAGGTGATTTAAGTATAAGCCTTAGCGATGTAATACAAAAACAAGCCGAAGCCAACCTTTTTATAGGAAGCATTTCGGGAGTATTATTATTCATTGCCGCTTTATTTTGCATTCAAGCTAAATTGGGTCTTGTACCTTTTGATATTGCTGAGGCTGAAACGGAAATTTCGGAAGGCGCATTTATAGAATATTCAGGTACGGCATACGCCATGATAAAACTCACCAAATATATCTTGATGTTCGTGTTGCCGGCGCTATTGGTAGCGCTGTTTATGGGCGGATTCAATTTTGAAGGCATCAACATACTTTGGTCATTGCTCGAGCTGATCCTTGTTGTATTACTTATAACACTGATCAGGAACACCAATCCAAGGATAAAAATTAAACAAGCCATGCGGTTTTTCTTTATAGGAATGAACCTATTGGCTGTAGTTGCAATAATATTAAGCTATTTTGGACTATAAAAAACAGGATCGTGGGATTTAAAAATTTTGTATTTAAAAAATCACTTTGGTTATTTCATTTTGCAGGCGCTTCTTGCAACAACTGCGACATTGAAATACTTGATGTTCTCACGCCAAGATACGATGTAGAACGTTTTGGTATGTTGCTGATAGGAAGTCCCCGCCATGCTGACGTAATCTTGGTTAACGGGTCTATCAACAAAAAGGACAAGCCCCGCCTGTTAGAAGTTTATAACCAAGCTGCCAAACCTGTTTTGGTTGTTGCCATAGGAGCTTGCGGTTGCACAGGTGGCATTTTTGCTGAAGGCAATACGTTTGCAGGGCCTGTAGATAAAATCATCCCGGTAGATGCATACATCTCCGGGTGCCCGCCAAAACCGGAAGCAATATTGGCTGGCGTGGTCAAATTAATAAAAAACAAACTGTAATGGGTATGGAGAAAAATGCATTCATAGAAAAAATGAAAGAGCAGTTCCCGGGCGAGGTAACAGGTGCAACGATTGTTAAAGAAAAAAGGATCACGATTGACATTACTCCTGGAGCCATATTGAAAGTAGCTGAATTTCTTCATAAGGATTTAAAATTCAGGTTTATCATAGCATCTGCATACCATACCAAGGAAGGTTTTGAAATATTATATCATTTCAGTGATGATGATAGCGGAAACGTGATCAATATTCATGTAATTCTCCTGGAAGAAAGGCCGGAAATCATATCCTTAGCAAATATGATACCAGGAGCCAATTGGATAGAAAGAGAAATGCATGAAATACTCGGTATCACCTTTATTGGCCATCCTGAACCGGAAAAATTGATTTCCGAAGGCAACTGGGCAGAAGGTGTTTATCCATACAGGAAAGAATTTTATAAATAAGAACGCATGACAAAGAACAGAATCATACCGGTAGGACCCTATCACCCGCTCCAAGAGGAGCCTGAACTGTTTAAGCTCTATTGTGAAGGAGAAACAGTGAAGGACATAAAGTGGGAAACAGGATACAACCACCGTGGTATTGAGAAACTAAGCGAATCAAAGACTTTTGAACAAGTTTTTTTCCTTGTAGAGAGGATTTGCGGTATCTGCTCCACTTCTCACCCTTTTGCTTATGCCAATTGTATGGAAGAAATCGGCGATATTGAGATCCCTAACAGGGCAAAATATATACGAAGCATAATTGGAGAATTGGAAAGGATCCATAGCCACTTGCTTTGGGTTGGATTGGCCGGCCACTTTCTTGGATACAATACCGTATTCATGTGGGCATGGAAATACAGGGAACCCATACTCGACCTCTTTGAAATGATCAGCGGAAACAGGAACAGCTATGCCATGTTTAAGATCGGGGGGGTGAGAAGAGATATTGAAAAAGATAAAATACCGGTAATCAGGAAGGTTTTACAAAAATTCAAAAAGAAAAACGACCTTCTTACCGGAGCTGTGATGGATGACCCGGTAATTCACGCAAGGACAAAAGGTATTGGAATTCTCACGAAAGAAGATATAATTGATTATGCTGCTGTTGGGCCAACAGCAAGGGCGTCAGGCGTTGATATCGACGTGAGAAGAGATGATCCCTACGCAGCCTATGACATGGTAGACTGGAAAGTGATAATAGCCACAGCCGGAGATGTTTTTGCCAAAGCAGAAGTAAGGCTGCTGGAAAACTATGAATCTGTTAAAATCATTGAACAATGTCTTGATGGGCTTGAGAAAGAAAAAGAAGGTGAAATTGCCACCAAAGTCCTAGAGATTCCGGAAGGTTATGGAACAGGCCATGCAGAAGCGCCACGAGGAGAAGTGTTCCATTTTGTTAAAACCGATGGCTCCAATTCGCCGGTAAGGCATAAAATACGGGCACCAAGCTACGTGAATATTGCAACATTTAAAAAATCATGCGTGGGGCAAACCATCTCGGATGCAACCATTTCGCTTGCTGCCGTAGACCCTTGCTACTGCTGCACCGAAAGAATGGCTTTTGCTTATGACGCCAATACAGGAAACAAGATTTACGATGGCAACCAACTGGTTGAGCTATCTAAAAAGAAAACCGAAGAAATTAGGAAAAATATATAAATAGCTGATTATGGATGTTTTATACTATATCATTCTTTTACCAATTGCAGCAGGAATTGTGCTTTTTGCTTTTCCTGAAAGCTTAAAGCCAATTAAAGCAGCTATTGCAATTATGGTATCGGCCATTACTTTGTATTTTGCTTATGAAATATACTTGTTAGAAACACAAACCACAGGCCTTTCCCTTAGCTCCGGCTTAGGCGAGAAAGGAACCATTCTACATAGCATTCTTACGGGAACCAATAAATACATAACTTTTCATATCGACAGCCTTAGCAGGGTGATAGCTCTATTTACAGGCATTTTCGGTTTGCTTATCTCATTATATTCATCCGTATATGTTACCCGAAAGAAAAACATCCTTAACTATTATCCATTTTACTTGGTAACTTTAGGAAGCGCTATGGGAGCTATCCTTGCCGACAACTTGCTGCTGTTTATTTTCTTCTGGGGAGTGCTTGGATTCACGCTTTACAAGCTCATAAAAGGATATGATGAAGAAAGCTCGGCAGCTTCAAAGAAAACTTTGATCCTCATCGGCTCTTCTGACGGGATTATGATTGCCGGTATTGCAATGATCTGGAAAATTTCCGGCAACCTGAACATGAGTGAAGTTGAATTAACTGCCAATTGCCCGTTTGTAACAACGGCTTTTCTTGCTTTATTGATTGGCAGTTTTACCAAGGCAGGAGCTTTTCCTTTCCATACCTGGATACCCGATTATTCAAAAAATGCCCCGGCAGTATCTTCGGCTTACTTGCCTGCTTCACTGGATAAACTTTTAGGAATTTACTTTCTTGCAAGGATTTGCGTGGATATGTTCATATTGAATGAATGGCTTACTTTTATCATCATACTTCTTGGTGTTATAACCATTATTATTGCGGTTATGATGGCGCTTATCCAGCATAATTTCAAGAAATTGCTGGGCTACCACGCGGTGTCGCAGGTGGGATATATGGTTGTTGGAATTGGTATGGGCACACCTCTTGGAGTGGCTGCAGGCCTATTTCACATGCTCAACAATGCGCTTTATAAAAGCGGTCTTTTCTTGTCAGCAGGAAACGTGGAGAACAAAACAGGGCAGAGTGATTTCGCCGGATTGGGCGGACTTTCTAAGGCCATGCCCATAACATTTTTTGCTGCATTGATATTTGCCTTTTCCATTTCGGGCATACCACCATTTAACGGGTTTGCTTCCAAATGGATGATATACCAAGGAATTATCGATTTTGGCAACGGAACAGGGATTGCTAACCAGCTATGGATTGTATGGTTGGCATTGGCTGTGCTGGGATCAGCGCTTACCCTGGCAAGTTTTATCAAGTTTATCTCGGGGATATTCCTTGGACGTAAAAAAGAAGAACTGGCCAAAGTTAAAGAAGTGAACATTTTAATGTGGTTGCCGATACTTCTATTGGCGCTTACATGCATTGGTTTCGGGATTTTTGCAGGCAATTATGTGGTACCAGAATTGTTTAAAGGATATACCGGTGACTTCCAATTTGTTGGCGTTTGGCAATCAACAACAGTGGGTATTTTAATCATTCTTTCCATCATCCTTGGATTGCTTATTTACTTGATAGGAAATATCAAGAACTTCCGCACAACAGATACTTTTATTGGTGGTGAAACTTTCAGGGAACAAACGGATTTTAGCGTAACAGAATTTTATAATACAATCAAAGAAATTAAACCTTTAACCAGTATTTATAAGAGGGCAGAAAAAAAATGGTTCGACATTTATGATTTGTCCAAATCATTGGTTTTATGGTTGAATAATATTCTTAGCAAAATTCATACAGGCGTATTGACAAGCTATGCCATGTGGATTTTTGCCGGAATTATTATAATGATGCTTTATTTTTTGTAAAAGTATAAGAATATGGAACTTATTATATGTATCATATTGGGATTTATGATTATTGGAGCAATATTCGCTTTGCATGCAAGAGACCTGTTATCAGCGTTGGTTGCACAAGGTATTGTAGGTTATGGGCTTGTTATATGCTTCCTGCTGCTCAAAGCGCCCGACCTGGCTATTGTGCAAATAGTTGTTGAGACGATTACACTGATCATTATCGTGGCGGTAATATTAAATACCACGCGAAAAGAAATTGATGCCAAGTTCACTTCAAGAAGCTTCATAAAATTTCTCTTTGCTGCAGTGTTCATCATATTTATGATGCACTTCTTCAATCTTGCTATTCAACCCTTGGAAGTTTTTGGGCAACATACTATGCGCATGGCAGAAGCTTATGTTAACAATGCACATTTAAAAACCGGGAGCGCCAACCTTGTTACAGGAGTGCTTTTCGACTTCAGGGGATATGACACCATTGGTGAAGCAACCATACTTTTCACAGCAGCGGTTGGTGTGATTACAGTTCTTAGGTTAAAAGGTAAAAAACTATAAAAGGATAATTAAAATAGGTACCAAATAGCGAATTGTCACAAATAACAAAAGTATGAAAGGATTAAGCTTAATAGTAAAAAAAGTAGCCCGGTTGATAAGCGGTATCATTTTTATATACGGCATTTACATCATCACACATGGGCATTTAACCCCTGGTGGTGGTTTTGCGGGAGGAGCCATACTCGCTGGTGCGCTTATTTTGCTGATATTGGCTTTTGGTAGTGAAATCTTAAAATTGAGAAAAGAAGAAAAAGGAAGTTCTTTAACAGAAAGCGCGGCAATTTTAATAGCCCTGGTATTAGCTACTATTGGCTTTTTTGCAGGCGGATTGGCCTTTTTCAATAATTATCTCCCAAAAGGTGCTGTTGGAGAGCTCATTAGCGCAGGTACAATACCGCTTTACAATATTTTTATCGGTATGGAGGTAGCGGCTGCTTTAATAACCATATTTCTTGCACTCGTAATTTTTAAAGAGGAGGGCGAATAATGACCGTTTACATAATGTGCTTTGTATTATTCTTGGTTGGACTTTATGGCGTACTTACCAGGAGAAACATGATAAAAATAGTAATAGGCTTTTCCATCATGGAATTCAGTGTGTTCCTGTTTTTGGTATTAATTGGATATGTTGAAAATGGAAAAGCCCCAATTTTAATGAAAAATATCGAAAATCCCGTTTATGTAGATCCTTTGCCACAAGCAATGGTACTTACTGCAATTGTGATAGGCCTTGCCACTACAGCAATGCTTTTAGCAATTGCCATTAGGGTATACAAAAAATACGGGACATTCGACATTAGGAAAATCAATAATCTAAGAGGTTAAACTATGGATCATTTAGTCCCCTTATTTGTTATCATACCGTTGGCTTGTGCGTTTCTCATCCCACTCTTGGGCAAGCTCATAAAAGGGATTGAAAAAGGTTTGCTTTCCCTGGCGCTCCTATTCCTCACAGTGCTCTCGTTGTATTTTATTTTTAACCCTTCACTGCAGCCTGTAGCTTATGAAATTGGAGGTTGGAAACCTGTGGGCGGTATTCCCATTGCCATCTACCTTGTTCTTGACGGGCTTAGCGTGTTTTTACTATTGATTATCAACCTAATAGGTTTCCTTTCAGCTTTTTATGCCATTTCCTATCTAAAAAAATATACAGGACATAATAACTTTTATGCCTTGCTGAGTTTGATGATAGCCGGAATGAACGGTGTTGTGCTTACAGGAGATATTTTTAACCTCTACGTATTTCTTGAAATTGCTGTTATAGCTTCTTATGCTCTTGTTGCCTTTGGTACGGAAAAAGAAGAACTTGAAGCTTCTTTCAAATACCAAGTTTTGGGAGGGATTGCTTCATTGCTTATTTTGTTTAGCATAGGACTGCTTTATTGGAGAACCCATACATTGAATATTGCCGATATATCAGGATTGTTAGCCAATGAACGACAAGGCCCTTTTCTCATCTTTACGCAAGCATTGCTCATTGGAGGATTTGGTTTAAAAGCTGCCATGATTCCTTTCCATGCATGGCTTCCTGACGCTCACTCCTCGGCGCCCTCTCCTATCTCTGCCATGCTTTCCGGTGTGCTTATCAAAGCTGTTGGTATTTATGCTATTATACGATTGTTCTTTAATATGTTTGCCATATCGCACGAAATGGCAATAGTCGTAACAACCATTGGCACATTATCTATGGTAATAGGGGTATTGCTGGCGATAGGACAATGGGATATCAAAAGATTGCTGGCATACCACAGCATTAGCCAAATGGGATATGTGGTAATAGGCGTAGGTATGGGCATGCTGATCATGGCCAATAACGGGTCAAAATCTATTGCCTCCCTCGCTATTGCAGGAGGGCTATTCCACATGATCAACCACGCTGTGTTTAAAGGTTTGCTATTCCTTAATGCAGGTGCTTTAGAATTCAGGACGGGTACACGAGACCTCAGTTTGATGGGAGGTTTGTCCAGAAACATGCCGGTAACCACAAGCACATCACTTGGCGCTTCATTATCAATATCCGGGATCCCTCCTTTTAATGGATTTTTCAGTAAACTGATCATCATCGTGGCGGCAGTACAAGCAAAATTTTACTTGCTTGCCGCTCTCGCTGTTTTTGTAAGTATAATCACACTGGCTTCGTTCATGAAATTCCAGCGTTATGCATTTTTCAACAAACGTAGCTATGGTAAAGATATTAAGGAAGTTCCATTTACAATGGTCTTTTCTATGGTGATAATGGTTATTTTGTGTCTTGTTCTTAGCCTTCTTATTTTCCCCGGGGTAAGGGATATCTTTCTTACCCCGGCAGTGGAGGTTTTAATGAACGCTATGTAAATACTAAATAAAAATTCAATATGAAATACATTGCCTTATTTATTATAACATTGCTTTTTTGGCTATTGATAACCTTTAGCCTTCAACTGGCCAACATTATCACAGGTGCAGTTGCGGCATTATTAACAACCCTGATATTCGGAAGGCATTTTGTGCATAAGGTTGAAAAATTTCTGCAACCCCAAAGATATTTTTGGCTTATTGTGTATTTATTCATTTTTACATGGGAATGTATTAAAGCTAATTTTGACGTGGCTTACAGGGTAATTCACCCGGGAATGCCGATAAAACCCGGTATAGTAAAAGTAAAGCTGGGTATCAAAAGCGGGATAGCAAAAACAATGCTTGCCAATTCTATAACAATGACCCCAGGAACCATTGCTGTTGATGTAGTCGACGATATTATGTATATTCATTGGATTTATGTTAGTTCACAAGACCCGGGGGTTTACACGGAAAAAATTTCAGGAAGATTCGAAAAATACATCAAAAAAATATTTGACTGATGATGGATTTACTTTATATATTGCTTTATGTACAAATAGGACTCAGTGTTTTTTGCCTATACAGGATTATAAGAGGACCAACCATTGCCGACCGAATGGTGGGTATTGACATTTTTGGAATCCTGGTGGTTGGAATATGCGCCATTATGGCCGTAATTACTGGGCGTACATTCCTTATCGACATTGGTATAGCATGGGTCATATTAAGCTTTATAGGAACCATTACAATGGCCAAATACTTAGAAGGAAAAAAACTAAACGAATAATATGATAAGTATAATAATTATTGCCATAGGTGTTTTGTTCAATCTAATTGGATGCATTGGATTGATACGTTTTCCTGATGTATACAACCGGTTGCAGTCATCTACCAAGTGTGTTACATTGGGAACATGCAGTATTTTACTTGGTGTATTGGTGCATTACGGCTTTGTTGATATTGGTGTAAAAGCTTTGATAACGATACCTTTGCTATTTTTTGCTGCAACAGTTGCAGCACATGCGCTGGTAAGAGGCTCATATAAAGCCGGCATCAAAATGGACGAAAAAAGCGTTAAAGATGATTACAAAGAAGTTGAAGAATAGTATAAATCTAATTGATAATAAGTTGAATGACGACTAAAATATATGCTCATGAAGTACCCTAAGCTCCGTGAAATAAAAGAAGCTGTAATTTCGTTAGTCACCCCGGCGTATACGAGCAAATTTCCAAAAAAAGCTCATGTGCCTTTTGAAAAATACAGGGGGAAACCGGTTGTTGACGACAAATACTGCGTTGGATGCGAGACATGTGCCAATGTTTGCCCTCCTTTAGCTATTACTTTTGAAGATGATACCGAAAAAAAGGTTAGGGTCATAAGAAGGGATTATGGCAAATGTATTTTTTGCGGGCAATGCGAGGAACATTGCATCACGGGCAAAGGTGTGGCCCTTTCTGATAAGATATTTGATATTGCCACTTTCAATAGGGACGAAAATGTTGAATACCAAGAAAAAGAGCTGCTACTATGCAAAAATTGCGGAGCTATTATCACAACAAAACAACACATGGAATTTATGCATAAAAAGCTTGGGCCTAAAGCTTATTCAAATATCTTGAACCTGGATGTACTAAACGAGAAGCTAAGGCTCAGCAAAAAAGAAGATTCAGAGTTTGATGTAACAGAAGACAGGAAGAGAAGAGATATGTTTAACGTTCTTTGTCCAAATTGTTTGCGCGAAGTATTGATCAAGTCCTTAGAATAATGAATATGCTAAAAAGCTTTATGCAACAATGGGCAGGTCATTATAAATTATTCGTGGGAATTGGAAATGTATTGAAAAAAGATGATGGAGTTGGTGTTTATGTCAGTAAAAACATACGTGAAAAGGAAAATACCGGCTCACTCACCGTGGAGGTAAGCATTGAAAACTATATTGGGAAGATCAACACCCTCAATCCCGATGTATTGGTTTTGATTGACGCAATGGATTTGCAAAAAACACCCGGGGGTTTTGCCATTAGGACAGTTGAAGAAATTACAGGATACACAACCAATACGCATAATATCTCGCTGGATAAAGTCGCTGAATTGTTCAATAATAAAGTTTTTATACTTGGAATTCAGCCGTTATCAGTAGGTTTTGGAGAAGGCATGTGCAAAGAAGTGAAAAAAACTGCCGATCACTTGATAGGCATCATTAATAATAAAAATTGATCAAGAAATATTATTTAGAAACCAAAAGAGGAATAGCCATGAACTACAATTATTATTGCCCAATGTGTAAAGGCCAATTGCGAATAGAAGACAACCTTGTATTTGCAGCCAAATCGAGAGACAACAAAAAAGGCCTTATTTTCCTGAACCCAGAGCTGGGAAACTATACAACAAAAAAACATCCTTTGTTTGACATTCACGAGGGAGAAGAATATACATTTTATTGCCCAATTTGCCAAGCAACATTGAATAGTAAAGAAAACAGCAAGCTGGTAAAAGTTAACGTGACAGATGAGGATAATAACGAATTTGAGATTTACTTTTCAGGAATAGCCGGCGAAAAGTGTACTTACAAGATGCGCGATAAAGAGATGGAGCAGCTGGGCCCTGATGCAGAAAAATACCACAAGTATTTTGACCTGGAAGAAGAATACAAAAAGTACTTGTAAAAAAAATGGGCAACGAACTTAATTTACTACTGGTAACAGCAGCCTCAATAGGCTTCTTGCACACAATCTTAGGCCCTGACCATTATCTTCCTTTTGTTATGATGGCCAGGGCTCGCAGTTGGAGCTATACCAAAACCTTTTGGATTACTTTTCTCTGCGGGTTTGGACATGTTAGTAGCTCGGTTTTTCTTGGAATAATTGGAATCTCTATTGGCCTGGCAGTAACCAGCATAGAAGCCTTTGAAAGCTCCAGGGGCGATATTGCAGCTTGGTTGCTCATTGCTTTTGGTTTGGTGTATTTTGTTTGGGGAATGAGAAAAGCTATAAAAAACAGGAAGCACACGCATTTTCACAAGCATCCCAACGGAACGGCCCATTCGCACGAGCATACACATAACAAAGAGCATATGCATATTCATAAAGAAGAGCGGAAAAAAGAAATTACACCTTGGATTTTGTTCGTAGTTTTTTTATTGGGTCCATGCGAGCCTCTTATCCCTATACTGATGTATCCTGCTGCCAGTAATCATTGGTCTGCCATATTCATGGTAACGGCTACTTTCGGCCTTATTACCATTGCAACCATGATTTTAATGACGGGAGTATTGCTTCTGGGATTCAAATCCATTCCCCAGTTACCCAAAATAGAAAGATATATGCATGCTATTGCCGGCGCTGCTATATTGCTCTGTGGCATCAGCATCAAATTTCTTGGGCTATAACGTTTGCTTTTGCAAAAAACCGGTGATTACCATCTACAATGCCCCAATAATTCCACACCTGTAGTCTCTAATCCATTTCATTCTTTCGTTTTCCATGACTTGCCATACTTGCGTTATATCCGGACCCAGCTTATAAAATCAATTCATCTTTATTAGGAATAGTAATTGCCTCCACAAAAGAAAAATGATTTATAAATCCCTAAAATTTACACATATGAGTTATAGTGATCTGAATAAAGAAATAAGAAACCAGATGCAAGTATTAGCTAAGGAGCATCCTGATGTAATGGACAGCTTTATGAAACTTCATAAAACCAGTTCAAAAGACGGAGCATTGTCCTCAAAGATCAAAGAGTTAATGGCGCTGAGTATAGGAATCACTGTCCGTTGTGATGGATGTATAGCATTCCACGTTCATGATGCAATAGAGGCCGGCGCCACGCATGACGAGATAGTTGAAACCATTGGCATTGCCATATTAATGGGTGGAGGCCCCTCTGTGGTTTACGGAACAAAAGCCCTTCAAGCGCTAAAAGAATTTGAAGAGAAATAAATTCTATCAATTACAAAATAGTTCAATTTAGGCTATGCCTCACTTGACTATTCTAAAGTAATACCAGTATAAAAAGCAAGATGGTAAAAAAAGTTCAATTGTAACTATCATCTTGCTTTTTTTAATCCAATTGAATAAACATCCTTTAATAAATTCCATCTTAAAAATCTATCTTTCCAAAGATCAAATAGGAGATAAAGGCATTACGTTTTTTTTCTTACTTTTACACCAGCAAAAACCAATGCATGAAAACAGCATCTATAACAATATTGTCTTTCATCGTATTCAACTCATACGCTTCTTATCCATATACAACCGGTTATATTGACAGTCTCAACCATACAGCCTCAAAACAAAACAATATACAACCTACACTTGCCTTAAATGCTGCAAACAAAGCCCTTCAAAGTTCTGTTTCCGTGTATTACGCAAAAGGAATTGGAGACGCCTTGTTCAACCTTGGGCTAAATTTCTATTATAAAGGAAAATTGAGCGAAGCTACTAAAATGTTTTTACAAAGCTTAGAAGTGAGAAAGTTCATAGGTGATAAAATGGGGATTGCAAGAAACTATAATATACTTGGTATATTATATGATGATATGGCTCATGAAAAGATGGCTTTAGAATATCATTATCGTGCTTATCAAATCTATAAAAGCTTAAATCACATTGATGGTATTGCATCTCAATTTAATAATATTGCATTAATCTATAGAAATAGAGGCGAGAATAAGAAAACACTTAAATTTTATAAAGCAAGTTATTATTTGGTAAAAGATTTGGGAGACACATCATCAATAGCTTTATATTTAAGCAATATCGGCCAAGCGTATTTTACTTTGAATCTTGCTGACAGCGCTTATCTTTATTACCAAAAAGCCTTGAAGCTTCACCGGGAAATTGATAATAAGGAAGGAATAACAACCGTTTATGCCTATCTTGGGGATCTATACCTGGGAAAAAAATACCTGGGTTTATCTAAGAAATATTATGAAGAAGCCTATAAAATTGCCAAGGCCATACAAGTAAAGCAAGAAATACTCAATGCAGTGGCAGGGCTTTCAAAAGTATATGAAGTTCTTGGCGATTGTGAAAAATCCTTTCATTACTACAAACTACAAAAGCAATATGAAGATTCCATAAACCAATCAGACCTGGTTTCCAAACTTACCCAACACGAGATGGAAATGAAATTTGAAAAAGAGAAAAAACAAAAAGAAATAGAACAGCTCAAAAAGGATATCCTGAACAAAGAGACGATTGCCAGGCAAAAAAACTTGAGGAATGTTTTCATTTTTGGCTTTGTATTTATGCTTATGCTTGCAGGACTTATTTTTAGGTTTTATAAGATAAAACAAAAAGATAATAAATTACTTGCTCTTCAAAAAAAGCGCATCAATGATAAAAACGAAGAGCTGATGCAACAAAAAGAAGAGATCCTTGTTCAGCGGGATGAAATAGAGAGTCAAAACAAAAATATTTCAAGAAAAAACAAACTTATCACTGATAGTATCCGCAATGCATTTAGAATACAACAGGCTATATTACCACCTGAAAGCCGGTTTCAAGATATCTGCAGCGATTACTTTATCTTTTACAGTCCCAAGGATATTGTTAGCGGAGATTATTACTGGTTAGAAATAGTTGACGAAGTAATTTTTTTAGCTGTAGTGGATTGTACAGGGCACGGCGTTTCCGGCGCCCTGATGAGTATGCTTAGTTACAGTTTGCTTAATCAAGCCATTTACGACCAACATATTAAAAGCCCGGCTAAAATATTGGACTGGGCAAATGATAAACTATACCAAGTGTTCAAAAAAGAAGGAAAAGATGATACCTTGAGCGATAGCATGGACATTGTATTATGCGCGCTGGATAAACAAAAAAATACCGTGAAATTTGCCGGGGCAAAAAACACCTTGGTGCATTTCCATGACAATAAGATGGATAAATACAAAGGTGACATCCATCCTATTGGCCAACCTTTTGATGAAGGATTCCAGAGATTTAATGAAAGAACAATTCCTATAAAACCCGGGGATAGCATTTATATGTTTACAGATGGTTTTTCAGATCAATTTGGTGGAGAAAAGAACAGGAAATACACGAAGAAACAGTTGATTAAATTGTTTGAAAATAACTTTCAACTACCTATGAATGAGCAATATAAAGAAATAGAGGGAGAATTTCATCAATGGAAAGGAAATAAATCCCAAGTAGATGATGTGTTGATTTTAGGCATCAGGTGCTAATGCCAAGTTGCATTAAAAGATACAAAGCAGAGTTTGAATGCATATCGGTACAAAATCAACCCAAACGGGCTATTTGGTTCAGCTTTTCGATATCAACAATCTCTATCACTTTGCCAAATATTTTGATGATATTGCTTTTCCTAAAATCAGAAAGAGCCCTGATAACATTTTCTGTAGACATACCAATAAAATTACCCATTTCTTTCCTGGATACCGGCAGTTCAAAATCAAGCCTTTGATACACATGATTAGAAAAATAAAGCAAGAGATAAGCTACGCGGCCACGAAGATTTTTATCCCTGATCTCCAGGTTTTCTAGAATGAGTTTATCGGATATCTTGCTCATTTTACTCAGCATATTGGAGGCGAAACCAGGGTTATTGTTTATCAAACGCATAATAACTTCAAAACTGATGTTGCAAGTCACAGAATCTTCTATCGCCATCACGGAATATTGATATTCATGTTCAGAAAATACGCTTAGTATGCTAACAAAATCCATGGGTTTGGCAAAACTAATGATCTGTTCTTTACCCTGTTCATTGATCTTGTAGAGCTTAACAAGCCCTTCTTTCAAATAGGTGAAATCAACCACAGGATCTCCGGCATTAATGATTAGCTCGCCTTTCTTATGTTCTGTTTCTTTCTTAATAGAACACAACATAACCATTTCGTTCTCAGCCACTTTTTCCAAGAATAAGTTCCTAAGATCGCAAGACTCGCATTTGCACTTGAATTCCATAAGATATATTTTCAATGTAAAGATAAAAAACTTGTGGGAATTGTGGAATTTATTAAACTGAACGCTTAAGCTTTCAAGGAGGTTTGCCTTCGGATGCTGGATGGCTGATACCTGCTGCCTGATAGCGGATGCCTGATGCCGGATGGCAGAAACGCCAGCTATACGAAACCGTCATTGCGAAAAACGAAGGGAACCCTAACCCTTCAATGGTTTTTCTTTTTTTTGCCACGAAGGCTCTAAGACACGAAGAATCACGAAGGCTCATAGCTACCGGCGTTTACACTTCGTGACTCTTTGAGCCTTTGGGTCTTAGTGGCTCAAAGTTTTAGTTTGCTGCTCTGCAAGTAGTCATCCCCAACCGCTTCAAGGGTTTTATTTAACTTTTGCAGGTATTTTTTTGATGCAATGCTTAACCTCTTGAAGGGGTTTTCGCTTTCGTTCAATCGCTCTATCGTTCCTTCGTTCCTTCGTTCCTTCGTTCCTTCGTACAATCGTTCCTTCGTTCCTTCGTTCAATCGTTCCAAAAACCAACCACTTGAAGGGTTCTATTTTACTTTTGCAGGTATTTTTTAATGCTAAGCCTAACCGCTTCAAGGGTTTTGAAGAAGTTTGCCAGTACTTATACCCATATTCCACCATTTTCATATGATAACTATCATACATTGATGGTTGTCATACTCAATTTATTGTAAATGAAAGAATGGGAGTGTATTTTTGTACGAGAAAATATATAATAATCCACATATAAATATAAGAATATGAAAAAGCTATTGATAATCGGTGGAGGAACAGCCGGCACCATGATGGCCAACAAACTCCGCAAAACCCTTAATAAAGAAGAATGGAAGATCACCATCGTGGATAAACATAAAACACACTATTACCAACCGGGATTCTTATTTATTCCTTTCGGGATTTACAACCAAGATGATGTGATCAAACCCAAAAGCGATTTTTTTCCTCCCGGCGTTGACGTGATATACTCAGGGGTAGAAAAAATTAACCCTGGTAACAACCAAGTAGCATTAGACAATGGAAAAGTGCTCCCATATGATTACTTGATCGTTGCCACCGGGACACAAATCAGGCCCGAAGAAACACCAGGCATGAAAGATAAACTCTGGTACAAGGAAATCTTTGATTTTTATACCATTGATGGCGCTGTGGCTTTACAAAAATTCTTTAAATCTTGGGAAGGCGGCAAATTGGTAATGGCTATCACTGAAATGCCTTTTAAATGCCCGGTAGCGCCCATTGAATTTGTATGCTTAGCCGACCACTTTTTCACCCAAAAAGGGATCAGGGACAAAGTAGAAATAAGCCTTGTAACACCTCTTTCCGGGGCTTTTACAAAACCGATAGCTACAAAAATGCTCAGTGAATTGCTCAAAGAAAAAAATATCAACATTATTCCCGATTTTTATATTGAGCATATTGATAATGAAAGCAAAAAATTGGTCTCTTATGATGAAAAAGAGATCCCGTTTGATGTTTTATCCATCGTACCTGTTAATATGGGAGATGAAATGATCGATAGGAGTGGCATGGGCGATGACTTGAATTATATTCCTACAGACAAACATACACTTCAATCCAAAAAATACGATAACATATTTGTTCTTGGAGATGCCTCCGATATTCCAACCTCAAAGGCTGGTTCGGTAGCGCATTTTGCAGGAGAAGTGTTATATGAAAACATCCTGAATGCCATTGAAGGAAGACCTATGACAGCTACCTTCGATGGTCATGCCAACTGCTACATTGAAACTGGGTTTGGCAAAGGAGCCCTCATAGATTTTAATTATGATACTGAACCATTACCTGGCACTTTTCCTTTGCCGGGAATAGGGCCTTTTGGGCTTTTAAAGAATACCAAGATCAATCACTATGGAAAGATCATGTTTAGATGGATATACTGGCACATGCTGCTAAGAGGAAAAGAATTGCCCATTACCGCCGAAATGACTATGGCAGGAAAAAAGAAAATGTTTATTTAATTGAAAAAGAAAGCCATGGACGAAAAAAATATTCAACAACAAATCAATGAACTGGATCAAAAAGTAAACCTCATTCTTGATTATGTTAATCAACAAAGGTTGAAATCGCAGCGCACGGATGATCTTATCGATGACCTTTCTATCGTTGGAAAAGACGTTTATGACACGGCCGTTACAGAACTAGAGAACCAGGGTGTAGAAATTGACTTGGCAGACCTAAGAATCCTCAGCGTAAAACTATTGAAGAACACCAAAAACTTCAATACCATCCTCAATGCTTTAGAAAGTGTTATGGATTTCCTTAAAGATGCCAGCCCAATAGCCAATGAAATGATCATTGATTTCACGAAAAAACTACATGAGTTTGACAAAAAGGGATATTTCGAGTTTTTTGGCGAAGCAACCAAAATACTGGACAATATCGTTACCAATTTCTCTAAAGAAGACGTGAAGCAATTGGCAGATAATATCGTACTGATCTTACAAACGGTAAAAAACCTTACCCAGCCGGAAATGCTTAACCTCGTTAATAATACTGTAAAAGTATACGGCAGCTTGGAAATGGACGAGGTGCCACAATATTCTATCTGGAAACTCATGCGCGAAATGGGCAAACCGGAGATGAAAAAGGCTATGGGCTTTATGGTTACGTTCATTAAAAATATGGCAAATAATACAGAATCAAATATTAACACTAAAAAATAACAATTATGGCAGAAAAAACATATGCTGGAAAAACCATCCAGGTAAACGAAGAAGGATATTTAACAAATGCTACGCAATGGGATAAAGATGTTGCGGCAGAAATAGCAAAGGAAGAAGGTATCGAGCTTACTGATAAGCATTACGAAGTACTTGATTACATCAGGGAAAATCATAATGCTGGAGACACGCTAACGATACGTAAAGTTGGAAAATCAGGAATTACTGACATAAAAGGGTTGTATAAATTATTCCCGGGCGGGCCTTTGAAAAAAGCTTCGCGTATTGCAGGAATTCCTAAACCAACAAGTTGTGTATAACCAATAAAAACGAATAACTTATGAATTCCAATAAAGAAGAAAAACCGTTAAAAAAAGTATGTATAATTTGCGCCAAAGGCACCATAGAAGATGTTTATGCCACCCTCGTAATGGGTAATGGCGCGGTGATGGAAGGCATTGAAGCCAAGTTGTTTTTCACTTTTTTTGGCTTGGATGCCATCACGAAAAAACGTATGAACAAGCTTAAAACCGCTACTGTAGGCAACCCGGCTATGCGCATGCCAGGCGGCTTGCCTTTTCCAACGCTCATGGGAATGCTGCCAGGAGTTGAAGCCGGCGTTTCGGCTATGATGAAAAAGGAGATGGACAAGCTGGATATCCCACCTGTTGATGAATTTTTCGAGATGATCACTGCGGGCGGCGGAGAAATATACGCATGTAAGCTTGCCATGGATATGTTCAAACTAAAAAAAGAAGACCTTTATGATGAAGTAAAAGATGTGCTTACTGTAGGCGAATTTTACGAGATGTGCGGGGGAGATAATACGCAAATCATTTTTACTTAGAATGCATATCAGTATTAACCAATATCATTTGTATTGCTCATAATTTTCTATAATACTATTGTGTCTATAGAAATGTTTATGGGAGAAAAAAAGCCAAGGTTCTCTTTAATTCCGAACTTTTTGTATATTTGTAAATAAATAGTTTGGTGATTTGAAATTAGTTAACAAACATTTACTCTATCAGATAAAAAGAAAAAATAGTGGCAATAAGAAACTTGTCAAAGCGATTGACAAACTGATTTCAGATTTGGAGGGAACCGAGTGGGATAATCCCTATAAATTGACAAAAAAGCGACCAGATGCCGATTGTGTTTATAGCGGTGAATTCTATTTTTTTTAATATAGACGTTCATAGAACCTTAATATTGATTGAGTTTGACGAAGGAGGCGAGATGACAATCGTTTGGGCAGGTAGCCGCGATGATTATGAAAAAACGTTCAAAAATAATAAAAACGTGATTAAGAAATGGTTGCGAGATAGAGAATGGATTTAAAACAAAAGATTATGAAAGATTTAGAAAATATAAGGGATATGGAACAAGTTGAGAAGCTTGAGAATGAATACGATTTTCAAAAAGCTTTGCTTCTGGATAAAAAATTGCGATTAATGATTAAAGAGCAACCTGAATTGAGGCCACTTCGCAAAAAACTAAGACGACTAATGACCGAATACGAGGAACGTGTTTGGTCAGACCCAGAACAGGTAACCAATAAACAACTTGAAGATAGCGATAAAGCTGAAAGTATTGTCGAGACTGAGAGAAGATTCATTAAAAACAGAAAAAATGCTATACGAAAAAAGCTGAAGGAATACGATATGACTCAACAGGATTTGGGAGACTTATTAGGTCACTCAAAATCTTACATGTCAGAGTTGATTAATGGAGTATCTCAATTTTCTATGAAAGATTTGGTGATTATCCATCGCATTTTTAGGATTGGTTTAAAAACCCTGATTCCAACATACCTTCAATCCGAAACCATGAATCGGGTAAAAAATACTATTTCCAGGTTAAACAAACCGAAATTGAAACTACAGAAAAACGATTTAGTGAACGAATAGAATATTTGACTACCCACAATCGATTAGGTGCGCCCCTCTCACAACCCATCCCGCACCATTGGTTTGGCGTCACTGTATATACGCCGGCCAATATTGCTACAAGCTTGTTTTGATGGGCATAACAAGCCCAATTGGTATTACAAATTGTACCTTTTATTGTTTTATTTGAACGAAGAAAAACTCCAATATTTTGTGATAAATGTTCATAGTTTTTTTGTAGTTTTGTGGTGGTGGGAATTAGGGGTGAGATTGATGTGCGGGTATATCAAGAAATGGATTTTATTGTTGTAATGGGGGTTAGCAATTGAAAAACAGGTGTGTTACAAAAAGTATAAGCGCAATGTCGGTTGGGAGAAATAACTTGGGATAAATACAATGTGTTTAGGGAAATGCTTGGGGCAAAGCAAAAAGACCTCGACATTAAGTGAAGTAGATATAAGCCATGAAAAATAAATAAATTTGAAAAATAATAGTAAAAAAATATTGGCTTTACTAATTGCCCTGTTTTCATATCAATATGCCCAGTGCCAAGTAGACTCATTAAAGAAAAATACAATCTACATTGAATATTTAGGACAGCCGGGACCATCATCTTCATACCCGATAAATAATGTGTTCACTTCAGGCCAATTTACTCTTAAATATGATAGACTGATCCTGCATCAAAATAAGTCAATGATTAACTTGAATATAGGTTTTACCTACCTTGATGTATACGGTGGATGTACTGATACTAGGTATGGTATGATTATAACACCATTGATTATTAATTATTTCTACGGGAAAAATAGGAATTATGTTGGCCTTGGATTGATATATTTTCCATATTTCAGTGATTACAAAGAATTTGATGGGTATTTTTCACTAAATGTTGAGGATAGACTATATCTCGGGAAAAAGAGAAATATTTTCGCAAGTATAAATCTTAAACTGATCGAGGTTAATTTTGAGACAGAAGGATGTTATAAAGGTGCTGTCTTCCCGATACCTGGGTTTGGAGTTGGGTATTCATTTTGAAAAACGCTTTGTTAACCATACCATCCCCAACCCTTCCCATTTGCCAGCCTCCGACAGGGGTCAAACACTTCCACCAAAACCAAGAAAAAGCCATTTTAGCCATCAAATAGAGCAAATGGGTTTAAAATGACTTGGTTGGGGAGCAGCAACAAGATAAAAAAAATGCAGCATAATGAAGATTATGTATGGCAAGAGGTTGGGCGGCGTAAACAACAGCATGTTTTATTATACTGCCTTTAAGGAACGATAAAAATGGTTTAAAAACGACCATATAGATAATATATGAATGCTTTGCTTAACTAAGCATGCCTACCAACAACATGTACAAATTAAAATGCCCAAGTGAACGAAATTTTGATATAAAATTTTTGTATATTTGGACAAAATAAATCCAGAATAGATGAAACCCGAACTTAAATAGAATTTAAATTTAATAGCGAATGAATTTATTGCAAGAACGGTTGGACGTAAGAGTAAAAAAAAGAGCCAATGTATTTAACTGGAGGGGGCAGTTTACACCTGAGTTCATAGAATATCTTATTGATTCATTAGCTGTAACTGGTAATGAATTCATTGCGGATCCCTTTTCCGGAAGTGGTACCGTGCTTTTTGAAGCCGCACAAAAGAATCATTCAGCCATTGGATTAGAAATAAATCCAGCTGCATACTTAATGTCGAAATTTTATACGCTTTCGAGCGTTTCATTTGCTAACCGAATTCAATTGCTGAAAGAGTTTGAGTACATCTTAAAAAGAAGTGTTCAAAATCTAAATGGAAAAGTTTATAATGAGCATAAAGACTACCGAATAGCATATGAAAATTTGATTCAATTCGGAAAGCAAACATCTGAAAGCATCAAGGAGACCTCTCACAAAATATTATTGCTCAACCTGCTATTCATGTCTGAGAAAGACAAAAGACTTTCTCTTAAAGAATCCGTTTTGAAGTCATTTAACCGTTTGGAATCAGCGTTTGTTGGCCTGCCATATTCAGCAGTAAAAATTGACGCACAGCTTCAGGATGCTCGAATGTTAGGGACATTATGTAAGGAGAAAGTCGACCTTATTATAACAAGTCCGCCGTATATCAATGTCTTTAATTACCACCAGAATTATAGGGCAATTGTTGAAGCCTTCAATTATGATATTCTAAAGGTTGCACATTCAGAATTTGGCTCAAACCGAAAAAATAGAAGCAATCGCCTTAGAACCGTTGTTCAATATTGTTTAGATATGGAACAATCTATTTTAAGTTTTTGGGAAGCACTAAAACCGAGTGGAAAAATGGTTTTGGTAGTAGGACGAGAATCAAAAGTCAGGAAAACCCCTTTTTACAATGGTAAAATAGTTTCGCAGATAATTGAGAACTCGGAGGGATTCGGAGAACTTCATAATCTTGAACGTTCATTCATAAATAAATTTGGTGTAGATATAAAGGAGGACATTTTGGTAGCCACAAAAACAAACACTTCAATCCAAGGAAATAGTGCTAGAGTAATTGCAAAAGAGAGTTTAGAGAAAGCCTTTGAATACGCCCCTAATGATGTAAAACCTGATTTTCAAGAAATCTTCAAGACCATTGAAACTGTAGAACCATCTCCAATATTTAACAAGAAAAACATTTTTTCAAAAAATGGCTAAAAAACCGCATAAAGAAAAGCTGCTAGCTGCAATCAATAATCCGAAAGGAAAAAATGACAAATCTCTTTTAGAGGAAGCATATAAAGCTTATGAACACTGGATCAATCAAATTTCCTCACTTACGTCAAAAGGAAATAAAAGGGTGGTTGAAATGACCAAACTTCTGAATGAGTATAAGGATTACCTGGAGGTTGACTTGATAGCAGCAAAAGGAAGCACTTTCTTGAAAAGACAAAAAGGACAGCTAAAACTTGACAACAGTGTTCTTGAGGAATTCCTTATTCATTTAGTGCATCCTGATATTTTAAACCTTCCAAAAGAAGAAGTGGAAACAGGTCCTCAGACTGCATTTATGTCATTTTCCTTTCGACCAACGGACATTACCAACTTAAACGAGAAGCCGGATATAATACTAAAACAGAAAGATCAAGATTTCACAGTTGGAAAATCAATTCATTACCAGTTTTCACCGGACATTAATTTTTCTGGAAAGAAAACAGCAAAGGGAAAATTATTTCTTGCTGTCCTCGCTGCTGAAGTTAAGGTGAATTACGATAAGACTATGTTCCAGGAATGTTCCGGTACAGCATCCAGGCTGAAGCAAGGTTGTCCATTAGCTAAATATTACGCATTGATAGAATATTTAGACATGCAGCCGGAAGATGTTCGGTTAACAGACATTGATAACGTGTTTCTTCTCAGAAAAACCAAGAGACTTCCTTATGAAAAGCGTAGTGTACTGGCAGAAGTAAAAGCACAGCATAAGAATTTTCCAATTGCAGATGATGTGGTAATGAAATTCGTAAAGGAAATGCAGGATTTTGTGGATGCTACATGGTATGACCCGGAAGAAGCTTTAAGCAGAGGTTCATTCGCATAAAAATATTTGAAGATGAGTAATGAACTGCTTAAATTTTTAGGAGAAAGTAAAGTCTATCCAGCCAGGGGGCTTTTTTAACCGCTGATATAAAATAGATTAAACCTCCTATTAATCGTAGCATCCCCAACCCTTCCCATTTGCCAGCCTCCGACAGGGACTATCCACCTTCACCTACACTTCCACCAAAATCAACAAAAAACCTTTTTAGCCATCGATAAAGCAAGTGGCTTAAAAAAAGATACCTCTTGCATACATACAGGCCTCTACTGCCGGGCTGCATGAATTCATCGTAATGATGCAGTTTTCATGAACTTTACAGTCTCAACAACTCGGCAGCTATGATAATCATCAGAAAAACACCAGTTTTCAGAACAAGTGGTTTTTAAAAAAACTAGAAAACATATGCCCTTTAAAAATGAATTTTTTGTAAATTTGTGAAACTATGGAAAGGCAAATAAACATATCATATCCTAGTTATTTAGCTAACGCTTTAAAGCTTAATGATTCAGATTTTGAGAAAGAGATGAAAATGAATTCGTTGGTAAAACTATATGAATTGAACAAGATTTCATCTGGTATCGCTGCGAAGATATTAGGAATATCAAGATTACAGTTTTTAGATGATTTATCAAAATACAAAGTATCCACATTCAATTATTCTGATTTTGGCGATTTGAAAGAAGATATGTTAAATGCGTAAAATTGTATCTAATACCACGCCGATATTGTCATTTCTATAGACATACTTGAAAGCTTGTATTGCAAGATAATAATCCCTGAAGTTGTCTATATTGAAATTGAACAGGGAAAAACTAAACAATATTATCAAGATTTGTTGGCAGTAAACTGGATTGAAATATGTTCTATTCAAGATAAATATTCCTTGCGTTATTTTATGGATTTGGATTTTGGAGAAGCAGAAGCCATCGTATTAGCGGTTGAACAAAATGCTGATTTGATTTTGATAGATGAACAATTGGGCCGTCATCATGCCAAGCAAGCAGGATTAAAAATAACTGGAACATTAGGAATATTATTAAAAGCGGAACCACAAGGAATTACATTTCGCGGATAGAGAATGAAAGATCTGACATCGAATTAGGGACACTAAGAAAAATCATAGAAACAGGGTTAGGGAAGAGAATGGATATTCAAATTAAGTAAAATGGCTTGCTAATTTATTACATCCAATTTATAAATCCTTTTGCTTTGGGGGTGTTTTTTACTGAATCCATTAAACAAATAAGCATAATCAAAATATTTGTCAATGTATTTTATGTTCTTTTCCTTGTCGGGCTTAATGACAGGGCTATGCACGTTAACCATTTCTATTTCCTTAAATTTTGGATGATCCTGCCAATGTTTAATCGTTTTATTATTTGTAGCCTCCCAGCTTGATGTTTTATAAAACCCGGGTGAATAAACAAGCTTTCCCATTTTTACGATATGATGCTTTTTGGAATTGTTCTTATCCAACGAAAGTTGCAGGCCCATCACGGTATCACCGGCATCAATCAGCAAGTATGGGTCTTCAGTGTTGGGCATTACTTCCGAAGAAATAACATATTGCGCCTGGCTTTTATCAAAATAAAATTGGTTGATTTTTGAATAACTGGAAGTGATAACATACAACTCGTAAGTTCCATAATCAATCTCTTCTTGAGAAATGTTTTCCAAGGTAAAAGTATAATCATTCCTGTACCAACTTTGCGTGATGGCCAAGCTGGGAATGAGAAAAAATATTAAAATAATTGTTTTTTGCATAAAAATCTTCATGTGTTTGTTGATTGGTTTAAAATAAGTTATTCCTGATCTTTTAATTTATTCATGATGTTTTTAAAACGCGTTTTACTAATGGGGTGCTCTGCAACAAGCTTGCCGTTATTTGCAATGCCAAAAGTACCAAAAGCGCCGGGGCTTGTAGCTTTCGTTTTTGGTATTTTTATACCCACACATACCAAACTTCTCGATGTTGGATGCGTTGGCATCCATAATAACAAGTTCGCTCATTGAAATATTTTTATGTGACTAAATTACAAAATTCCCCGGATACCGATATGCGTTCAAAGATATAATTTCAGTTGATTTCAATCCTGGAATTATTTAGAACGACAATTGGCAAAATACCAAGTGAAAATCTCCTATTCCTTAATGTATTTTTACCGGACAACAGTGATACTAAACATAAAATCCATTCAATAAAAAAAACCAACAAGAAGCCAGGATCAGCTTCCTGTTGGTAATAAAATAGGGATTAAATAGTAATTATTGAAATGTGGAAAAACAATAACACGTTCTATAAAGCGCCTTGGTCGTAGGCTTGTTCGCCATGAATAGAAATGTCAAGTCCTTCATCTTCATCAAGTTCTGATACTTTAACTTTGGTAATGAGATTGATAATAAGCAGCATCAGGTAAGTAAAGATAAAAGCATAAGCAGAAGCGCCCAATACCGAAATAACTTCTTTCATAAAAAAGTTGCCGTTTCCTTCAATAAGTCCTGATACGCCACCAATAGACTTCATGGCAAAAACACCAAGCAAAATTGTACCAAGCAAGCCACCGATTCCGTGGACACCCCAAACATCAAGCGCATCGTCCCAGCCAATTTTGTTTTTAATATGCACGGCAAGATAGCATATAGCACCGGCAGCAATACCAATGAGCATGGCAGCCCAAAGCGGCACGAACCCGGCAGCAGGCGTTATAGTAGCAAGCCCTGCAACAGCTCCAGTTAATAAACCAACGAACTTTGGCCTTTTCACGATAGACCATTCAATAATAAGCCAGGTAATAGCGGCAAAAGAAGCGGCAACATCAGTATTAAGGAAAGCCAATGTAGTAACTTCGTCTACGGCAAGTTCGCTACCAGCGTTAAAACCGTACCATCCAAACCAAAGTAAACCTGTACCAATTGCTACAAGTGGGATACTATTCGGAGGCGAAGCTTTATCTCTTCTTGGGCCAACGTATATAACAGAAGCAAGGGCAGCAAAACCTGCAGTGGCATGAACCACAATACCTCCGGCAAAATCCTTAACACCCCAATCAGCGAGCATACCACCGCCCCATAACATGTGAACAAAAGGATAATATACAAATATTTGCCATAAAACTAAGAATATAAGGTAAGACTTAAATGTAATCCTGTTTACAAAAGCACCTGTGATAAGTGCCGGCGTGATAATAGCAAACATCATCTGGTAAGCAATGAAAATAAATGTTGGGTATTCCTGGCCTGAACCCGGGTTGAATATATCATTGAAAGCAACATTGTTTAAAAGGACAAGGTCGAAATTACCAATAATCCCACCTTCACCACCGCTAAAGCATAACGAATATCCTATCGTAACCCACATTATTGTAGTAATACCAAGTGAAACAAAAGTCTGGACCATGATGCCCAAAATATTCCTTCTACTTGCCAGACCACCATAAAAAAATGCCAACCCCGGTGTCATAAGCATAACAAGGCTGGTACATAAAATCATAAAAGCTGTTGAACCTGTATTAAGCATAGTTTTAAGAGTTTAAATGTGAATAAATGGTTATAATGAAAAACTGAATACAATAAATATATTTTCGCTCATTGGATTCGTGATCAATGAAGCACTAACCGGCAAAGCAAATTTTTCTGTGATAGCTACCTCTTTAGAAGCTGTACACCCAATATTTACAAAGCCCATTGTATTGCCGTAGAAACCGGATTCTCCAATATATCCTGTACCTGGGTCTGCTTCTTTGGGTTTGTTAGGCGTAAACCCTGAAAAAAGGTCTAAGCTTGTTTCATTTATTTTCGTGGAATAGCCAAGTTCTATGTAAGTAGACATTTGATTTCCTTCTTTTTGGTTGAAGTCCTGGCTATTTTCATCATCATTAATTTTTTTCGCGTCACTGCCCCAGAAATTCACTCCAACCAAAAGGGATAAGGGGAGGTTATCCGTACCATTGAATGACAGAGAACCTTCAAAAATATGCCCGGTTTTTTCTTCGTCATACTCAAAATAATTGTTTTCACTGGCAATTTGGTCATCCGGGAAGAAATAATCTGTAAATGTAACCGTGAGCATGTCATTAAGAGCTGTGTAAGACAGGTATATATCTGCCTCTGCCCCATCATTGATCCCAAGGTATGAATATGAGCCCCATGCTCCTATCGCCAAGTTGCCAATACCAAGTTCAACGCCCGGTTGTATACTTGGAGCTGTGGAAAACTGGGTACCGCGCCACACGTAGCGGCTCACCATATCAGCCCCGAAAGAAAGATCGGTATTACCACCCGATGATCCCTGTGCATTTGCTATTTCAACTTGTGAAGCAAACATTACAAAAGCTGCAATAAAAAGAAAAAATTGTTTCATAAATAAAAGTTTTTGGTTAGTACTGTTAAGATTACAGCAAATTTATGCAGAAGATTATCCTGGCACAATGAGGGTGATTCGGAAATATTTTAAGAATGGCACTTAGGATCTTTTACGTAAAACACGTAGTTTTCCTATTCAACTGAAGTAATATTATTTTTGATGGCATATTTAATTAATTCAACCGTAGATTTCAACCTCAATTTTTGCATAATATGGGTTTTATGAGATTCTACGGTACGTACGCTAATGAAAAGTAATTCCGCTATTTCCTGGTTGGTAAGGCCATCGGCAAAAAGTTTAAGGATCTCAATTTCGCGGCTTGTTAATATTACTTTGAAATCTTTTGCCGTGTCTTTTTCTTTGGCTTTCTTCACGTAGTTTTGCATGATAATATCAGACACTTCCTTATTGAAATAGTCTTTCCCTTGCATGATGGAGTTGATAGCTTGAATTAGTTCCTCTTTTGTCGTGTTCTTTGGCAAATAACCCTTTGCCCCGGCATTTATGGCGCCAAGGATAAAATCTTCGTTCAGGAACATGGAAAGGAACAATAGTTTAACATGTGGATATGATTTGCTTACTTGCTTAGCTGTCTCAATACCCGAAGCGCCGGGCATAGAGATATCCATGATGAGCATATCCGGGCTTACTTTTCCCAGCAGATCAAGGATTTCTTCACCAGACTGCGCTTCTGCCAATATCTTAACGCTTTCTTCATCTTTTAACAATGCCTTAATACCATCCCTTACAATTTGATGGTCGTCAACAAGAATAATTTTGGTTGTTTCCATACATTTTAAAATTTGTTGTAAAAATGCAGATTGATATACCCTATTTCATGCTCCTTTCAAAACCATACCCTAATCACAAAGGTATTTTAATATTTAATATGGTACCATGTCCTTTCTGGGAATTAACCTGGAACCTGCCATCCAGGATATTAACCCTTTCTCTCATATTAAATATCCCATTTCCATTTTGCTTCAAAGAAGTATCAAACCCAACACCATCATCTTCTATCAGTAATACCAAAGCGTTGCTCCTATTAAGAATTTGTACGTTGATCTCATCTGCTTTAGCGTGTTTTACAGCATTATTAAGCGCTTCCTGGATAATGCGGTAAATATACATCATTTTTTCTTGGGGCAGGTTCAAATTTTCGCCTTGGTAATCGTACTGAATATTGCTTTTGCTGGCATGGGCATACTCGTTGCATAATTGTTTTATCCCGGTGTTAAGCCCAAACTCTGCTAATACCGGCGGCATTAAGTTGCTTGAGATTTGGCGGACTTCTTTTATGGTATGATCTAATTGCGACAAAATGCTGCTTGCCCTTTTCTTATCAGCTTCTGTTTCTTTAATTTTGATGCTCCCAAAATTCAATTTAAGGGCAACAAGTTTTTGCCCCAGGCTATCATGCAGTTCCCTTGATAAACGCTGCCTTTCTTGTTCCTGACCGTCAAAAAGCGCCAACAAACGCTTTTCCCTTTCTTTCACCAAATCCAGTTCTATGGCTTTTCGCCGGGAAATATCCCTGATAATACAGGCATTGATCTTACTACCTTTATAATCAATGGTACTTTGCTGAATTTCTACCGGGAAACTGGTGTTATCATTTTTAAAAGCAATAGTTTCGTAACTGCCTTCTGAATGATTATTCCGGCAGCGAATAATTTGATCCAGGCTTTTATTCATCAATTCTTTTTCACTAAAACCTGTAAGTGCAGTAAGTGCCCTGTTTATCAATTTTGGTTTTCCGGAATCATGAAGGATAATGCCATCAATGGTCGCATCATAAAAATGCCCCAAGCGCTCTTCTCTTTCAAGCAATTCCTGTGTTTGCGCGTTGATTTGCCTTGTCATGCTATTAAAAGCCGAAACCAAAGCGCCAAGCTCATCCCTAGCTTTTATTTTTATGGTAGTATCATATTGGCCTTTCTCAACTTTTAAAGCTGCCTCTTTAAGCTTTAGCACCGGGCTAATGATCCTGCCTGAAAAGAAAAATGACAAACCAGTAATAAAAATCCCTAATAAGATAGCCATGTAAAGGATGTCATTCCTAATCTGTATCACTTTTGTCATTGCTTCATTAAAATCTATTTCAGCCAGTATGATCCAATCCAGATCTTGTATTTCCAAGGGGCTATATGAACTGAGCACTTTTATTCCACGATAGTCAAGAAATATCCCGGTACCTTGCGTATTATTATTGGCTTTTTTCGTTCCTTCAGTTTTCACCAACGTTTTCAAAACGCTCCTTTCCCTAAAGCGGCTCGTGCTTCTCATAAGGAAATCTTTGCCTACCAAGTATGACTCGCCACTTTTCCCCAGCCCACTGGTGGGCGATTGCTCCAGCATGATCTGGTTAATGACTTTGAGGGGGATCTCGAGGGCTATGGCGCCAACAAAGTTTTTGTTTTCAAGGAATACTGGCGCTGCAACATATAAGGCGAGTGTAGAATCATCGTGTGGGTCTTTTATAAAGTCGGTGGTAATGGTTTTTTGTTCTTCCCTAACCCTTTCTAAAATATGAAAAAGTTTGCCCTGATCCTGGTTTAGGGTGTCTATAATAAGCTTGTTCTTGTTGAGGTGGTTCTTTATATATGCATAAATACCCGAAGAATCAATGATATACAGTTCGTTATAATAACCTGATTTTGTTATATAATCATGAATATAATTTATTGATTTTGACGAATTGGTAACGATATTACCAGTGCTCGAGTTGCCAAACGCTGCAGCATAGCTCTTGGAAATCAAAGCAGCCTCTTGCCTCCTATCCTTGAAGAAAGCCTCTACCTGGCGTTTTTTTACAACCCTCACCGATGTTAACTGATCAAATGTCCTGGTAAGGATGGCATTTTTGCTCCTATTGAAATAATAAAAACTGATAACTGTAATCGAACCGATTCCTATCACCAGGAAAAAGCTCAAAAGCTGGTATCGTAAAGGTATACTTTTCCTGAATTTCATCTTGTTTGATAATGTAAACAAATACCAAAACTACCAATTTTTTGTGATGCCAGCACGGGTCCAGTAGTTAAATTCCGGCCCAACATGTTCTGATGGCTTACGCGAGTGTTATATATAATCTCTTCCGAAGGATTCCTTCACCTTGTTCACAAAATCCCGTATTTTTTGCTCATTGCTTTTACGGCAGACCAACAATGCTTTTTCTTCATCCACGATAATATAATCTTCCAATCCGTCAATAACAGCAATTTTGTCTTTCGGGAGTTTAATGATGCAGTTTCCCGTTTCGTTGAAAATGGTTTTGGTGGTATCGGCCACGTTTTCTTGTTCATCCTTTTCGGAAAGCTCGTGCAAGGCGCTCCAGGTGCCCACGTCAGACCAGCCAATATCCGTAGCCATCACATACACGTTTTTGGCTTTTTCCATCACGCCATAGTCAATGGAGATGTTTTCCGATTTTGAATAAATCTGTTTGATGGTTTCATCTTCCTTTTCTGTATCAAAATCCCCTTCATGGCCTTTAAACAATGCATAAACCTTTGGCAAGTGCTGCTCAAACGCTTTTAAAATGGATTTCAGCGACCATACAAAAATCCCGGCGTTCCAATAAAAATCCCCGCTGCTTAGGAATTCTTTTGCCTTCTCCAAGTTGGGTTTCTCTGCGAATTTTTTCACCCGCATCAATTCGTAATCATCGTTCTTTTGGATGCTGCTGTTTTTGTCGGCCTGGATGTAGCCATAGCCTGTTTCCGGTTTATGGGGCTCTATGCCGAGGGTAAGTAGCGAATTGTTGTTTTCAGCAAATTCAAAGCCCTTCTCAACGGTGCGCAGGAATTTTTCTTCTTTAAGGATGATATGGTCCGAAGGCGCGACAAGGATCCTGGCGTTGGGGTTGGATTTTTTTATCCTAAAAGCGCCATAAGCAATACATGGCGCTGTATTCCTCCTGTCGGGCTCGCAAAGGATGTTTTTTGGAGGAAGCGACGGGAGCAGATTCTCAATGGCTTTCCTGTATAGCTCGTTTGTGACGATCAATATGTTTTCTGCCGGGCAAAGCGGCAACAATCGTTCAAAAGTCTGTTCCAAAAGTGTTTTTCCTGTCCCGAAAATATCCAGGAATTGTTTGGGTTTTTCAGTGGTGCTCCATGGCCAAAAGCGGCTGCCTATGCCACCTGCCATGATAATTGCATAATTGTCCTTGTTCATCATAAGCATGTTTTTACTTTTCAAAAGCTAAATTATTAAAAAAAGCGTATTTGGGAATGGTTAATTGGAAATAATTTGGTTGGAAAATTCTCTTCACACTCTAATCTTTAATGTTTAAAAACATGAATAAATTTATTTATGTCGCTCCGATGGAGCTTTTCTTTCATTTCAACTATTTGACTACCATAATTCCGCTGCTAACGCAGCTTTATTTGAGCCCAGGATGATCGACATTATGGTAGGAACAACAAAATGAAAAAGCAAAGCCCAGCCAGGATGACATTACATTAAATTAGCTGGGAACAGTATTCAATGAGCAAACAGGTAAAATTTCTCTACATTTCAAAATTTGATTTTCCGCTTAACATCGTCCATTTTTGAAGTAGTGAAGGGTCATTTACAGTTCAAACAACAGTTTAGCCATTATATTCCTCTCGTTTTGTGGGATCTTTGCTGCATAATAATCGCCATTGGCGCTCCTTACCCCGGGATGGAAATATTCTGTATTCAACAAATTCCTTGCTGATAGCTGGAAAGAAATGCCATTATAGAATTCATAATGGATCGAGGAATGGAAAATATAATAGGGTTTTATCTCGTCTAAAGGGTTTTCATTGATCGTGGTGTTTTTCCCCGTTGGTTTTTCTCCCACGTAATATAGCTCCTTGCAGGCATCAGGCAATTCATGAATCTTGAATCATTGAAAAAAGCAGGATAAACAATACATACTTTTTCATGGGCAAGTGTTTTGCTAAAAATACTAAAAAAACGGTGACAAAAAAAATATGGGGATAGTTTATTGGGGCGGGTAATTCAACCGATTGCTTATCATCATTATGCCAGGCAACTTTTCTTGCACATGCCGGCATTTGGATAAGCAGGGCTGATCGTTGAAGAAGCCAGGAAAACCAAAAGGGGCATTATGAATCCTTTATCGCAACAGGGAGCAAGACACGATATAATACCCAAGCCACTCCCATCATTTCATGTGCCTGCACGACGGTGAGTTGGGGTTTGGGGGGGGTGACGGTGTTTGAGTTGGGGTTTGGGGTTTGTTGGTGGGGAGATTTACAATATTTATACAAGCATGACTAGCCCGGAATCTCAAAATCATATTTCCAGTATTTCCTTCAAAAAGCTCCAAAAATCTTCGGTAAGTGTATAGTAACAACCAGGATTTCGTTTTTACACTGTTGAATTTATCAACTATTCAACAGGGCAGGCACGGAATACTTGCTAAGTTTCCGCTATGGCGGAACAGGCATTGCAGAGCGTTTATATTCCTGTATATTGTGGTTGATTGCTTGGAATTGCTTATGAGGAAATTATTGGTCATTTTCTTTCTTGTCTTTTAATGCTTTTACCATCTTATCAAAATCGCTTTCAATTTTTTGGGTTTTGTTGAATTTGACATATTCCTGCATGGCTTTCTGTTCAGCTTGTTTAGCAGATATGTGTCCTTTTCCTTCCAATACCTTGTATTCATTAAATTCCAGGAATTTATTCACGCTACCGGCAAACTGTTCCATGGTAAAGGTGTTCCGGTTTTCAATAATGCGTTCGATATAGTCAAAGAAGGCACCTACGGTACGTTCCAGTTTTTTAATATCCTCTTCATTCAAATAATTTTTGGCAATGGTAGTGTCTGACTTAAGGATGCGCCCGTCTGGAGACGACTTCCAGGTGGCAAGTCCCATGAATTCTTTTTGGGCATCTGCTTTTTTATAAATCAGTTAGGCAGCCGTTTGCCCGCGTATTGCAAAATGAAATTTATTTTGTACCGTTGCATAAAAATCCTGTGTAATCTCAGATTTTGGGTCATAATCGATGCTGCATTCGGCGAAAATATCGGTTATTTGCTGGTAAATCCTACGCTCACTGGCTCTGATAGACCTAATGCGTTCAAGTAATTCCCTAAAATAGTCTTTACCAAAATACCTGCCGTTTTTCAGACGTTCATCGTCCATGGCAAACCCCTTGATGATATATTCTTTCAGGGTATTTGTTGCCCAAATCCTGAACTGTGTCGCCTGGTGGGAATTCACCCGGTAACCTACCGAAATAATGGCATCGAGGTTATAATATTCTATATTTCTTCTTACTTCTCTACTGCCTTCCATCTGAACTGTTTCCAAAATGGAAATAGTTGCCTCTTTATGCAATTCCCCTTCTTCATAAATATTTTGCAAATGCTTTGAAATTGCAGGGACCTTTACCCCAAACAATTGGGCAATGGCTTTTTGTGTAAGCCAAACCGTTTCATTGTTTAGGATAACCTCAACTTTTATTTTGCCATTGGGCGATGTGTAAAGCAAAAAATCAGTCAATTCGTCTTTTGTGCTTAATTTTTTCACGCTTACAATTATTTTTATTTACTAGTTATACTATTTACAACAATATTGCCTTTATCTTTCTTTTATAGAACTAGTTTTTTCTCTTGCCTAAGCCGACTGTAACAATAATTATATACTATATGGGTTTATTAAATTTCATCCATTTTCCATCTCCCAAATCTAACCATATTTTATGATATTAAATAACAAATTCTTAAATTTTTTGACTATTTTTTTTGTTTGCTGTTGATGGGCAGGAGAAGGGATTCAGGGAAATTGATTTTTTTATGCTGGAGTTTTTTGCATTTCATGGTGGTGGGTTGGGGTGGTGCTGTAAAACCAATTAGATTTTATTCAAAATAATGGCATTTATAAATGCCCGTTCTTTCTAATCTTTGTTTATCAATATGGTATATTAATTTTTCTGAATAACCAATTCCATATCCTATATCTAATAAGTTTTGTGGACAATCAGGTTTTAAACTTTCGTCCTCAATCTCTACTCTATCTTTAAATATCAAACTGTTGTCCTGAATCTTGATGTTGTCAAAATAGCTATTCTGGAAAACAACCTCCTTAGTTAAAATATTGTAGACAATAAGTTTACGAATATTGCCCGTCCCTTTATCAATGAGAATATAGTTACCCATTAGCCCAAGGAAATATACACCTTGTTCAATCCCAAGTGTATAAGATTTATTATCCTGTTTATTGCGTATTTTGAGCGTATGCCCGTTGGTGGTTTTATGATCCTGCTCAGAAATGGCAAATGATTTAAAATCATACAAGATTGTGCCATTTAACAGGGTTGCATTATATGCATCGGTCCCGTCAAGAATATAGGTATTAATAGTTTTCTTTTGGCTATAAACCATTTCATTAGTTATGATAACCAAGAGTAAGATTGAAAGTGTTATCGTTAAAAATCGTAGATATCTCATATTTTTAGTAGTTTTTCCAACAATCTCAAAGTTACGGATTATTGTGTCTTGTATTAAATCGTTCTAAATGAATTCTTGTTTATTACTCATAGATTATTTTCAAATCCTTGTATATGTAATCTCTAATTTTTTATATACCAAAGATAATCCTTTTTTCGTGATTGTTCTTCCACAATATATGCATTTTTTCATTCATAAGCTTCGATTTGATTCAAAGATAGTATTTTCAGGGGTTATAGTATTTTGCAGCCTCCTTTATGTCCATTAAAGCTTTTCTTTATATTGAAAAAAGCTTGCTTTCTCGCTTATATGAACCTTATTGTGCCCTTATGGGGTTATATACTTTTTGAACCATATAAGGTATTAGGTAAGATTGCCGGAAAATAAAAGGGCTGTGGGGATATGGGAAAGCCATTGGTAATTGTTGATGGGAAGCTTGGTTTGGTTTAGGATGAGATGCTGATTATTGTTCTACCAGGAATGAAGGGGTTTAGTCAAATTTTAAGATTTCACCAGGTGTCTTTTTATCAACTCCTTCTATATCAAAGTCTTTGTCAAACGTTACAATGGTCAGATCATATTTTTGTGAAATCGTTAATTGATATGCGTCATCAAAGTCAAGGTTAAATTTCTCAATATTGGAAATAACTTCTAATAAATCATGAGGTTCAAGTGATAATTGCTCAATCAACCCGACAAAAAATAAATCATATACAAATTTATCCAGGATTTCAAGTTTATTAAGCCTTGACAAAATAACACCTATTGAATGCAATGCAAAATCACTTATAAAAATTTGATTTAAAGGGATTGTGCTAAGGAATTTGGCTACAATATCGGATTTATCCTGATCCAATAATCTCTCGAGCCAAATATTTGTGTCAACGAGATATTTTACTTTTGTCTCCAATCAAGTGCTTTTTTTTGTAATTCAACAGAATTATATTTTTCCCCTTTTAATCCACCAGCCCAGTTCTGGGTTAATTTCTGAGGTTTTTTGGTTGTTTTTTTATTAATCAAATAGTCCAGGTACTGGTCTAATTCTTCTATCATCCCAGGTGAAAGTTGATTGATTTTTTTTTCTATGTTCTCTATTGCTCTCATATTACAAATTTACGAAAAAATAATAACCTATCAAAAGTTTATCGATTTTGAATTGGGGTAATTGATGCTGGAGTTTAGTCATTCAAATTGGTGCATAACAATATCCAAACAAAATTGATTTAGTAGCAATGATAGATTTAACTGGTAACGACAGTTTCGAGCAGAAAAGCTTGCCTTCTCGCTTATATGAACCTTATTTGCCCTTATGTAGTGCTTGCCCGAAAAGTCCAATTCCTGCGTTATGCCCTTTCTGAAAACAGTTATTTACGAAAGTAAACGCCTTGATTTTCAGAAAGGCCAAGCCTTGAACTTGAACTTTTCGAATCAAGCACTCAGAAAAACAGGTAGTTTCCTGGCAGGCACTATGTAGTTTATAATTTTTTGAACCCCATAAAATTTCACATAAGAAAGGCCTGGTATGGCTCTTTGTTTGTCTACCAGGAATAAGTGCATATAAAAAACCAGGATTTCGTTTTTACCCTGTTGAATTTATCAACTATTCAATAGGGAATACTCGCTGGGTTTCAGCTATGGCGGAACAGGCATTGCAGACCGGTCATATTCCTGTATATTGTGGTTGATTGCTTGGAATTGTTTATGAGGAAATTATGGGTCATTTCTTCTATTTCTGAGAGATGCTATGAATCGCATCAGTGCATTATGGATTTAATGAATCACCATTCCAATTTTTGGGATTGTTGATGATGTAATTTTTTATTCGTTGATATTCCGCATCGTTTCGGATGATGTGGTCGTGGAAACGGGATTGCCAGGCGAAATTAATATTGTTATTCCGTGCATATTTTGTAACCTATTTAAGCCTTAACTTCTATCATCTCATAAGCACTTTACCAACCTCCTCCAAAGGCACGATCTCCACGTTATGGTAATAAAAATGGATAATCTCGTCGTAATAAAACCCCATGTCAGCCATTTTCATGGCCCCGGTCTGGGATAAACCCACACCATGCCCATAGCCTCTGCCATATAAAACTACCTTCGCCCCTTCTTGTTGGATGGAAAAGAAAGTGGATTTTAATCCCCAATCTCCCCTGAGCTCAGTTAATGGAAGCAAAGCTGTTGTATCAAAATATACCTTGCGCTGCTCTTGCTTAAAATCAAGGGTTTGAAGGTTAATATAGGAATACATTATGGAATCATTGAGTTTTTCGCGCAAATAACCAAACCATTCAGAAGTATCGATTGTTTTTTCCCACCTTAAACCATTCTTCCATGCCAGGCTAAAACTATCCACTACTGATACCAGGTAAGGAAACTCTTTGCCCCAAACATCTTTGCCATTCATGGTTTGCCCACCGCTGTTAGAATGATATGTTGAGGTGATGATCTGCCCCGAAGTATCAACAATAACCAAACCCTTGGTGGCCTCTACAGCCTTCTTAATCTTATCATCATTGGTAAGTCCTTTGTATACCTGGCAATGAGTTGTATTGCATAAACTGAAACCTTCTTTGGAATGTTTTTGTTTATTATGCAAGGCATAAGTCCTGGCGAGAATAGCTTGCACCTTGTAAAATTCCAAATTTCCCGATATGCCGGCTTCGGCGGCAATCACACCTTCTACATAGTCGTCCAGGTTAATATGGTTGATGATCTTTAATTGACCTTTGCATGGAAGGATCTTAAAATCTCCTTTGAAGCTTTTGGTTTTATTAGGCTTTGTTTTAATATGGATGATAGAATTACTGTCAGCGCTTTTCAAGTATAGGCTGTCATACCTACCCAGGCTCCTGCCGTTTTTCAGCAATCGCAGCTTGTCTTTTTCAATTTTTACCGATAACTGTCCGTTTGGTAAAATCCTAGTGAGGCTGTCATGGCCACAAAACACATCAAAAAAGGAGTTTTTGGCAGAAAAGCCAGCTTCCTGAATATTTTCACTATAAAACAACCCGATATTTATCTCCTTGCCGGAAAGATTGAGAGATATTAGAGCAACCACAATAAAGCTTATTATTTTACTTACCCTGTTGATTAGTAAAAACTTTTGACCAACCCATGTGAACCTCATGTTCGTCATATTCAGCAATTATTTACTCAATAACTCAACCATCTTTTTGGCCGTATTCTTGGAAGCCCCTACCCCACCAAGTTTTCTTTTTAGTTCCTTGTAGTCTTTTTCAAGCTGTGTTCTCCTGTCTTTATCAAAAAGTAAATGATTGAGTTCATTTTTCAATGTTTCTTTGTTCAAGTCTCTTTGTATGAGTTCTTTGATTACCAATCTATCCATAATAAGATTAACAAGAGAAATATATTTTACTTTGATAAAGAATTTTGCGAGTTTGTAAGAAACATAAGTAGCTTTATAACAAACAATTTCAGGGACTTCAAAAAGTGCAGTTTCCAAGGTAGCTGTTCCAGAGGTTACCAGGGCGGCTTCTGCATTGTCTAAAAGTTCGTATGTCTTATCAAAAATAATAGAAACATTGCTTTGTGCGATGATCTTTTGGTAAAAACTCTTTTCAATGGTGGATACACCGGCAATTACAAATTGGAATTCTTTAAACCCGGGGGCAACAGATAGCATTACCTTAAGCATTTTGCCAATCTCCTGCTTCCTGCTACCGGGCAATAAAGCCACAATTTTCTTATCCGGGAGGTTATTTTCTTGTAAAAAGTTTTCCCTTTCTTTAAAAGTTCTTCCTTCAATAGCATCTAACAATGGGTGGCCAACAAACTCTACGTCGCAATTGAATTCGGCATAAAAAACCTTTTCAAAGGGCAAGATAACAAACATCTTATCAACAAAAGCCTTGATCTTTTTCACCCTGTTCTTTTTCCAAGCCCACAACTGCGGTGATATGTAGTAAAATACTTTTATCCCAAGGCTATTAACATGTTCGGCTATACGAAGGTTAAAACCCGGGTAGTCAACAAGAATAACAACATCGGGATTATAGCTTTCAATATCTTTTTTGCAGAATTTTATATTTTTAAGGATCTCGTTAAGGTGTATCAAAACTTCAACAAAGCCCATGTAAGCGATGTCCTTGTAATGCATAACCAGCTCAGCGCCCTGGTTTTTCATCCTGTCGCCACCCCAACAACGAAATTCTGCTTCCGGGTCTTGCTGCTTCAATTCCTTGATGAGATTTGATGCGTGTAAGTCGCCTGAAGCTTCACCTGCAATGATATAGTATTTCATATGGCACAAATTTCTTTATAATACCTCAACCTGTCATGTTTTTTATTCATGGCTCATGAATTTTCAATAGAGGTTACACAGGTCTTATTCATTTATAGCTATTTAGGAATGGTATCTTAATCCAAACATTTCTTAAAAATAGAAGTAAAAAAATACAAATGCAAAAACAAAAGTAACCATTAGAATCCCTCTCCCTGTTTTATCAAACTTTTTCTTCACCAGGTAATACCTCAAGGTGAACATATTAGCAAAAATCGCGATCAACATTAATGTGGATATCCTGAGGAACATTCTCCCATTGTTATATTCTATTGAAAGGTAGCGATTTAATAAGTATAAAAGCCCAAACAAAGCACCTGGCAAAACCGAACCAACAATAATCCCTAAAACCCAACGATCTTTATTCAGCATTAAAATCCCATTTATTAAGGTTAGCAATTTCTTTATGGGCAGTCATATCCGTATGAACCGGTACAACAGAGATATACCCGTTTTTTAGCGCCCATTCATCGGTATCTTCTTTGTTATCAAGGTTTTCAAATTCTCCTGACAACCAATAATATTCCTGGTGGTGTGGATCTTTTCTCAATTCAAACCTTTCGTTCCACATGGCATGTGCCTGCCTGCAAACTTTTATGCCTTTAATGGGATCGCCATTCAACGCCGGAATATTCACGTTAAGAGAAACTGTTAGAGGAAGCTTTTTGTCAATGGTAAGCCTGGCAATTTTTTCCACGTAAGGCAAAGATGCTTCTAAGTTGGCATCAGGCGAGAAATGGGTAAAAGAGAATCCTATTGACGGGATTCCTTCAATAGCGCCTTCAATAGCCGCCGCCATAGTCCCGGAATAGATAATATTGATGGAAGAATTGGCTCCATGATTGATCCCAGAAACGATCAAATCCGGCATATTGCCTTTACAAAGGCTTAAACCAAGCTTTATACTATCAACCGGTGTGCCGTTGCAACTATATTCGGTATAATCGGTATCTTCTGCAATTTTCTTTATCCTCAAGGGAATATCCATGGTAATAGCGTGCCCTTTGCCGGATTGTGGCTTATCAGGTGCTACAACCATCACCTTGCCGATGTTCTTCATCAACCCGATCAATTTCCTTATGCCAGGGGCAAAAATACCATCATCATTGGTAATAAAAATAAAAGGTTTACTCATTATATATTATTTTTCCTGCAAAACTAACAAGTTTTTTCCAAACCGGGCAGGAAAAAAGAGCATTTCGACTGGGAAAATCAATTATTTGCTTTACTTGGCTAAACGCTAGTTACACCACCCGAGACAATAAATTTCATCACGTTTGTAGGAGAAGCATGTATAAGTTTGATATTTTCTTTTGAGACAATAAACAAGTTGCCGGAGAAATTATAAGAATGGGGTAAGTAAACTGCTACCTTACCTTCCTCAATACCCAATTTAGAAAGGTCTGTTTCGGTAATGAAGCCCATTTTTTCCAATTCAGAATCCTTGTTGACTTTCACCAAAACAGGCACATTGAATTTCTTCTTTTGCCCTACAAATGCAGACATCAAATCTTTAATAGAAGAATAAATAATTTTGAATAATGGAATTTTTTCCAATAAACGGCTAAAATAAGAAATAATAGGCTTGAAAAGAAAAGTAGAACCCAGGAAACCTATTAATGTAACTCCAGCAAGTATCACAAGTAACCCCAGCCCAGGAATTTTAAAATCGAACAAGCCATCAATTAAAAGAAACCCTTCTACAAGTATAAAAACCGTAATAGAGACAGGGGCTAAGAACAATAATCCCTGCAAAAAATAGCGTAATATTCTTCGTGTCATCATTGAGTGTATTTATTAAGTTTGTAAAAAAATCGTTACTTTTGGACTTTTATGGCAATAGATTCCACAAAAACCGCTACCGGGCATTTTAATTTTATTGCCATAATATCGCAAAATTACAAAAATGAATAAACAAAATGCAGCAAATAATCCAAATATCCACAGATAATCACAATGGTTTGTATGATATTACCAAGCAGGTTGAATCTATCGTCCAAAAAAGCCCGATTAAAAACGGGATTGTATCCGTTTATGTACAAGGAGCAACAGCCGCTATTATGATCCAGGAAAACTGGGACGATTCCGTGCAAACCGATGTAATTACATTGCTGAGAAAACTCATTCCACAAGGCGTATGGGAGCATGACGCCCAAGACGGCAACGGGGATGCACACTTAAAAGCCGGTTTGGTAGGCCCCTCGGAAACCATACCCATTATAAACGGCAAATTAGGATTGTCTACATGGCAAAATATATTTGTATGCGAATTTGATGGGCCAAGAAGTGTGAGGAATGTTGTGGTTTCGATCTTAGCATAAATAAACCCTGAGATTTATTGGTTAAATTTACCCTATCCTTTTTTTCAGTACTTTAAAACTTCTTTTCATATGTAACACCGCTAACACTAGTACCTTTTCATTATCTTTTTCTATCCTATAGTAAATAACATAAGGAAAGCGTCTTGTTATGGCTTTTCTAATTCCTTTATACTTTTCTTCATAAAAATAGGGATTCGTTTCGATTAGACGCTTTTCATTTTCAATTGTAACAAATAATTCATTACCCAACCCCATTTTTTTCTCTTCATACCAATTAATTGCTTCGACAATATCATTTTGAGCTTCTTTCCTAAACTCTATAGTATACCTCATAATATTCCTTGCACATTTCTTGCTATATCATCCCAACATACTACATCGGATGAATTCTTTTCATGAGCTTGTATTCGTTGATCAATAATTTTCTTATGCTCTTCACTAATATCGGAATTTTCGATTTCAATAACAATACTGTCCCATATTTCTTGAACAAGTTTTAACCGTTCTTCAACGCTTAGTTTTAATATGCTTTCTAAGTTTGACATAGTTTTATTCTTTATACACAAAAGTAATAAATATTTTCGTTTTTTACTACTATTTTCAAATGGTACATTTTTATTAAAACACTCCATTCATCCAAACAAAACCTTATCTTTGCATCACAAACAAAAGCATTCGGAGAATGACAGATAATTACAAATACAACCGTCGTGGTGTTTCTGCCTCAAAAGAAGACGTACATAACGCGATAAAAAATATTGATAAAGGATTGTTTCCTAATGCATTCTGCAAGATCATCCCGGATTTTTTCGGGGGTGATAAGGATTATTGTAATATTATGCATGCTGACGGCGCCGGCACCAAATCCTCTTTAGCCTACATCTATTGGAAAGAAACAGGCGACATTTCTGTTTGGAAAGGAATTGCCCAGGACGCTATTGTTATGAATATTGATGACCTCTTATGCGTTGGTGCAACAGGGAATATATTGCTTTCATCTACCATTGGGCGCAATAAAAACCTCATCCCCGGTGAAGTAATTGCTGCTATTATCAATGGAACGGAAGAGTTCTTGGAGAAAATGCGGGGGCATGGCATTTCAATCTACTCAACAGGCGGCGAAACAGCCGATGTTGGAGACCTGGTAAGGACCATCATTGTTGATTCAACGGTTTCATGCCGTATGAAAAGAAAAGATGTGGTTGAAAACCGTATATCCGATGGCGATGTTATCGTTGGGCTTTCCTCTTCTGGCCAAGCCACATACGAAGATGAATACAACGGTGGTATGGGAAGCAACGGGCTAACCTCTGCAAGGCACGATGTTTTTCATAAAATTTACAAGGATAAATACCCTGAAAGTTATGATCCAAAACTTCCTGCCGAATTGATTTTTTCCGGCAGCAAAAAAGCAACCGACATCTTAGAAGATACAGGAATAGATGCAGGAAAACTTGTCCTCTCCCCTACCCGCACCTATGCGCCCGTTATAAAAAAGGTACTGGATCAATATCGCTCACAGGTTCATGGAATGATACACTGTAGCGGAGGAGCCCAGGCAAAAATCCTGAATTTCGTGGAAAACATGCATATTGTTAAAGATAACATGTTTGATATTCCACCATTGTTCCGGTTAATAAAAGAAGAATCGGGCACTTCCTGGCAAGAAATGTATAAAGTCTTCAACATGGGGCACCGCATGGAACTTTATGTACCGGGTACAATTGCCAAAGATATCATTGATATTTCCAAAAGCTTTAATATAGAAGCCCAGATCGTGGGATACTGCCAAAAGGCAGGAACCAAAAAGCTAACGATTAAAACCGGGCATGGGGAATTTGAGTATTGAAAAAGATTAGCGATGCTAAAACAAGCTAAACAATGCCTGAAGGAAGACTTGGGTGGATTGAAGGCGTGATTCGAAGTCGCACTCTCAATAGCCAAAACCATATTATCGCATATCGCAATATGCGATAATTGATTATAAAGATTTGCTATTCAAAATATTATTTTGTATTATTGCATTTTGCGATACAAATAATACATCATTATGAACATACAACAACATGTAATGAGGCCACAGGACGTGGTTTTACTTTTAAAAATCATTGCTTTGAAAGATAATCCATGGTCTCAAACAATCTTAGCTGATCAATTATTTATGAGCCAGTCAGAAATAAGTCAGTCAATTAGCAGGTCTAAATATGCAGGTTTACTACATTTTAATGGGAAGAAAGTATTTAAACAAGGATTTGTAGAGTTTCTTCAATATGGGATTAAATATGTTTTTCCTCAACAACCGGGAGTAATGACACGTGGAGTACTTACAGCCCATTCGGCTTCACCTTTAAATAAAATTATTCAAAGTAATGAAGTCTATGTTTGGCCTTCAGGAAAAGGTTCAGCCAGAGGACAGAGTGTAACTCCTTTGTACAAATCAGTAGTATATGCTATTAAACTGGATAGCCTTTTATATGAATTACTTGCTTTAGTTGATGCCATAAGAATAGGGAGAACTCGAGAGCGTGAAATTGCATTAGAAGAACTTAAAAAAAGGATTGTATAGTATTGAAAACGAACCAGGTTAACATACGTAATATTAAGCGAATTGCCCGAGCTTTAGGCAGCCTCAATGAACGAGTAGTATATGTTGGAGGAGCAGTAGCAGGTTTATATATTGATAATTCTGCAGCCGAAGAAATTCGACCAACTACAGACATTGATATTTCTTTGGAAATTACGTCGCTTGGACAATTGGAAAAATTAAGACAGGAATTAGCTAATAAAGGGTTTTATCAAAGTCATAAAGACACTGTCGTATGCCGTTTTCATTATGATGATATAGCGGTAGATGTAATGGCAACCGAAGAAGTTGGTTGGGCTCCGGCAAATAAATGGTTTAAGCCTGGTTTTGCTCATTTAAAAACTATAGAACTAGAACCGGCATTAGAAATTCATATTTTATCATTACCGTATTTCTTGACGAGCAAATTCGAAGCGTTTAAGAATAGGGGTATAAACGATCCACGCATGAGTAAAGATTTCGAAGATATTGTAACGGTTATAGATAACAACTCCCAAATTGTTAGCGAAGTCCTTTCGGCACAAGAAGATGCAAAAACATTTTTAATCCAACAATTCAATCTCTTATTAACACCCAAAATGGAAGAGGCCATTCTTGGGCATTTAAATCCAATAATGCAATGGGAACGTTTCGAACTATTAACCGAGAAACTCAAAGCCATAGTAAATACTTAGATTGGCATTGTAACTGCAGCAAATTGAGGAGGTGACGTAACTAATTGAAGGCGTGACTTCAAATCGCACTCTCAATAGCCAAAGCTGTGTATCATTGATTTTTTCGATTTCGATCCCGATTTCGATCCCGATGACAGAAACCGCAGGCTGTTCATTGGTATCGGGATCGGGTTCGGGATCGGTTATCATATAAAAAAGGGTAGCTACGAGCCACAAAATATTCAATACAGGACGATTACATTGGTCGCCTATTTTTTATGATTTTGCTTCGCTATGTTACTTTTCCCAAATAATTGGAACATTATAATTCTTAAACTGGGCATCTTTTGTAACAACCGACATATTTTCAAATATGGATTGTGCTATAATTATTCTATCAAAAGGATCCTGGTGATGAAACTCTAAAGTGGCATTTCTTAATATGTGGCTTGTCGTTATGGGTAATATATCAAAACCTGTTTCTTCAATTATCCGAAATATAGTTTCCAAATCAATTAATAAATTCATTTTAAATATTCATTAAACCCTTTAATGGGGTCATCAAAATTATCTTTCATTGTTATGAGGCCTTTAGCTTTGCCTGGAATCCTCTTCTTGTTTTTATGAGCCTCTTTTTTAGATTTAAATTTCAAGAAATCAATAAAATCAGCAACCTCCAATTTTAAATTTGCAGGTAACCCTGATAGTTTTGTATATAATTGAATATCTGTCATAAATTAAATTTTGATTCTCAAAGTTATGAAAAAATCTTTGATTTACATAACGTTTGAAATAGTTTTATTTGGTTTAATCCAATGGAGGAGATAACTTCAAAGTAATACCCTCAATAGCCAAAGCTGTGTGTCTTTGGTTATTTCGATCCCGATTTCGATCCCGATGACAGAAGTCGCCGGCTGTTCATCGGGATCGGTATCGGGATCGGTATAGAGAATGAATGATAACATGGTAATTACAAGCTACAATATATGCAGCGTGTATCAGCGAAGGGAATACTGTTCTGAACCCAGCACTAAATAAAAGATACATAATGCGTTTCCTGGGAGATTTTATGTTTCAATTAACCAAAAAAGAGTTTGAAAACTTAAGATTACAATTTGGAACTTCAAATTGGGGTGATAGCAGGAAGTTGCCTTATACCTTCACAGAGCAGGGTATGGCAATGTTCCCAGGAGTACTGAACAGTGAGCGGGTGACTCGGATTATCCAAGCCTAATTTTTTCTATAATTTCTTCTATTTCTTTTTCGCAAGGAATCTCTGAATTAGTCGCGTAATAATATTCAAAAACGAAATTTCCAAAATATCAAATTTACCGGGAGTACTTTCTAGAAATTTTTGAATCTCATGCTTATTATCCATTTTTTATCGTATTCAATTAAAAAAATTTATCTACTGACACTAATTGACAGTAGTATGCAATATATTTGACAAAAATATAATATTTTCCAAAACAGCATTATTTGTTACTGTTTATTATTATATTTGGGGTATATTCATGAAAAGTTGAAATAATCATTCTACTATTTTTATAAGTTTAATGCTTGTTTGGGAAAAATAACTAGAAGAATAATTAGTCTAAAATATTAGCCAATGAAACGAATACGTTTGCTTAATGTAACTTTTAACGCATTGATTAAAAGCCATGAAATTCCAGCATTCAGGGGTGCAATCATTGAAAAAGCCGGGAAAAGCAGCATTTTATACCACAATCATTTTGGCCAAAAGAAATACAACTACCGTTATCCATTAATTCAATACAAAACCCTTTCTCAAAAACCATGTATTTTATGCATAGAAGAAGGCGTAGAAGAAATACATAAGTTCTTTAATAATAAAAATTGGGATATAGAATTAAGCGGGCGTAAACTGGACATGTCTATTGATAGCTTAAATTTAAATTCCTTTACCATGCAAGTATGGGATAAAAAATGGACATACTCCATAAGAAATTGGATTGCGCTTAACCAACAAAATTTCAAGGAGTTTGAGACCATAAAAGAAGAAGATGAACAAAAAAAGTACCTATCAAAAAAACTCACAGGCAACCTTTTGAGCTTTGCTAAAGGAATTGATTGGCATGTTGACAAACAAATTGATGTAAAGATCACATCGGTTCAGCGCATTAATAAGGTGAAACTAAAAGGAATCCCGGTATTAGGGTTTAACTTGGAATTTACATCCAACATGTTCATACCCAACTTTATAGGATTGGGCAAAGGAGCCAGTCATGGGTATGGCATGGTAAGGCAAAAAAAAAGAAACAATCATAAAGAAGCAAGCAAATAATAACATAAATACAAAATATTATGGCAGAAACAGATTTTCAAAGAGAAAAAATATACCTTGCCGCATTGCTGCATGATATTGGGAAATTTTACCAGAGGGCAGATACAGGAAGTGTTAAGTCAAGCAAATTCCTTGAGGAAACTGTAAAAAACAATATCGACTTTTTTTGCAAACAAAAACCTTATGGATATAGTCATGTCCATGTATTATGGACAGCACAGTTTTTTCAAGATTTTAAAAATATATTCAGGAATGTAATACCAAAGGGTAATGAAGTAAACCATGATACTGGACTGGACACTATTACTCAACTTTCAGCTTCACATCATAACCCTGGAAACAGCATTTTACAATACATAATACAAAAAGCAGATCATTTATCTTCTGGGGCAGACCGCACTGCTGAAAGAGCTGAAAAAGACTTTGAAGATGAAAATAAATGGGATTCTTTTAAGAAAAAAAGAATGGTTTCAATTTTTGAATCTCTGCATAAAGAATCTGATTATGGTGATTATAATTATAGAATTCCAGTTAAAGCAGTTGAACTATCAAAAGGTTATTTTCCAATTGAAAAATCCACCAATTACCCAGAATATGATAAGCTATGGGGTGAGTTCATTTCTGATTTCAACAATATACAATCCGATAATTTAGTATGCTTTTCAGAAACCTTCCTGGAGTTGTTAAGAAAATACACTTCAAATATACCAAGTAGTACTATGCATCTAAGAGATGTATCGCTTTTTGACCATTTGAAAACAACCGCAGCATTTGCAATTGCATTATATGATTATATAAACGCTAAAAACAAGTTATCAAAATTTGATATTGCTCCTGGTGAGTCTCCATTTTTAATGATTGGAGGAGATTTGTCTGGCATCCAGTCCTTTATTTATGATATAGTCTCAAAAAATGCTGCAAAAAACTTAAAAGGACGTTCTTTCTATTTACAAGTACTTGCTGATAGCATTATTCAAACAATATTAAATGAATTAAAATTATATCAAGCTAATATTATATATGCTTCAGGTGGTGGTTTTTATTTATTAGCGCCTAATACAACTACAACCGTTGAAAAAATAAAAGAGTTAGAAGTTTCTATTAGCAATAAGGTTTTTGATGCTCATAATACATCCATCTATTTTGCACTTGATTACACCTCTATAAGCTTTCCTGATATTTTTGATCATAAAATTGGTGATAATTGGAAAGGACTTATTGAGAAATTGAACCGTAAAAAGCGACAGAGGTATCATAACAAATTAATTGATCAATATGGTAGTTTTTTCACCCAAATAAAACCAAGTGAAAAGCAATTAAGGGATAACATTACAGGAGAAGATATTTACAATGAAGAAGATGTAAAAAAAGTTGATAACCTTACATTAAAGTTTTCAACTTATGAGCAAATTGAACTTGGTAAAAATTTAAAAAACACAAAATTTTGGATTACATCAAGTGATGCAGTAACATATTGGGAAAAGGAAAAAATACATGGGTATAATGCTTGCAATTTTGGTATTTATCATTACTTCATCTCTGAAAAACAACTTGAAAGGAGCAAAGAGCTGCTTAAAGGTAGTGGCGATAGAATCAAGATTAAAAGTATTAATGAAACAAATTTTGTACAACAAGGAGTTATTGGGAAAAATAATATATACGGGTTCGATTTTTATGGTGGAAACGATTTTCCATCCTTCGACTACGATACAGAAATAGACAATGTCATTTATAGAAAAGATGAGCCTAAAACTTTTGATTTACTTGCAGGTGAAGGCGACTTTAAAAGGCTTGGTGTATTAAGAATGGATGTTGACAATTTAGGACAAATTTTCATTAATGGTATTGACAAAGAACGAAGGACTTTTTCAAGGTATAGCACACTTTCTCGAAATTTGGACTTTTTCTTTAAAGGTTATATTAATACAATTTGGAAAAAGAAGCCATACAATGAGAATTCATACATTTTATACTCCGGTGGTGATGATTTATTTATCATAGGAAGATGGGATATTTTAATACAACTGGCAGAAGAAATAAGAAAAGACTTCAAGGAATTTACTGTAAATAATAAAAATCTTACTATTTCCGGCGGCATTGCCATTTTACCACCGAAATTTCCGATAATGAAGGGTGCGGAAGAAGCAGGTAGGGCTGAACATATTGCAAAGACTTATTCCGTGAAATTGAATGATAACAACTTGGTTGAAAAAAATGCTTTTACTTTATTGGGAATGGCGCTTGGATGGGAAAATGAATTCCAAAAAGTAAAAAAACTTAAAGAAAAATTGGTGAGCTTCCTTTCAAGTGAGCAATTACCCAAAGCTTTAAACAGTAACATTTACAGGTTTTATGAGTTAAGAACGCATCAATTTTCAAAGAACCTTAACGAAAGTTGGCGGTGGCAAATGGCATACCAGTTTACAAGAATGGCAAATAGGTTAAGAAATGAAGAAGCAATGAATATATTGCATCAAATAAAAACAGATGCTTTTGCAAACACTTGGAAAGGTACACCGGTAGCAAAAAATTATCATAGCTTAGAATTGATATTTTTGGCTGCACGATGGGCAGAACTTGAATTACGAACTAATAAAAAATAAAATCATGAATTATTCTCAAAACAAAGATTTTAAAAACTGGGGAAAAGAGTTTCAATCCCAGTGGATCAAAGATGGCATTGACAAAAAAGCCGTTGAATATAGTGATGAGTTTGGCAAATTCCTAAAGTATAAGAATCTTTCATCCTCACAAATCAGAAATGTTTATGGCGAGCTTAAACGAATCCAAATGAAAGGTTTAAAAAATGAAAAAACAGCTTTTCTACTTTTAAAACCTAAACTTGCTTATGCTTCAGTAAGAGATAACTCAAGAGGTTTGAAACCTCTACAAGAAGTTTTTAATAAAGCATTTGATGCTGTTGATCTTGAATCTGAAAATGCTGAAAAAAGATTTCAAAATTTAATGGATTTTATGGAAGCGGTTTTGGCATATCATAAAGCACATGGTGGAAATTAACAATAAAAAAAATAAAATTATGACACAATTATTAAAGAAAATAGAAATCGAAGCAAAAATTGAATTGCTCACAGGACTGCACATTGGCGGCACTAACTCTGCAATGGGTATCGGGGGTCCCGATAGCACTGTTGTCAGGAATCCAATAAACAATCAACCTTATATTCCAGGGAGTTCATTAAAAGGGAAAATGCGTTCTTTGATAGAAATTAGTGATGGAACTATAACTAAGAAGGACAAAGGTCATGTAAGAAATTTACCGGCACAGTCAGCGGAAGTAAATTCTGTTAAGCTATTTGGCAACAGTTCAGGTGATGAGAAGCAACATCCCTCAAGACTTATTGTAAGGGACGCCAGGTTGATTGAAGATGAAGATTTATTTAAAAACACAGACTTGCCTTATACTGAATCCAAAACAGAAGTTACTATAGATAGGATAACGGCAAAAGCTATGCCCCGGCAACTTGAACGTGTGCCGGCAGGCGCAATGTTTGATCTAAAAATGATTATCAATGTTTTTGATACTGACGATGAAGATAATCTCAAAAATACGCTAATCAGGGCTTTAAAGTTGTTGAAGGATGACTACCTGGGTGGCAATGGTTCAAGAGGCTATGGACAAATAGATATTAAGGATATAAAAGCCATAGAAAAAAAGTTGGATTTTTATATCAATAATAATGAACCGGCTGAAATTACTTCTCAATTTAACTTAGAATAAAATATGGAAAGTTTTAAAGCATTTAAAATACAATTGAATTTTAATTCACCATTGCATATTAGCAAGGGTAAAACGGGTGAGTATGATCAAGGTGAATTAATGCCTGGCTCTGATACTCTAAAATCTGCATTATTTATAGCTGCTAAAAAATTGTATGGGAATAAGATAAATGGTGATTTTTTTGAAAAATTCAATATTTCATCAGCTTTTCCTTTTATAGGCGAGCGGTTTTTTTATCCCAAACCTATGAAATTGCTACCATTAAAGTTTGATGATATGGATAATAATAAGGAAAGTAGCAAAATAAATAAAAAGCTTAAGAAACTTAGTTTCATTGAGGAATCACTTTTTATCCAAATATTAAATTCAAGTGTTTCCCAACCCATAAAGGTAAGTAGCAATCAAATTTCTAAAAACGGCATGTTTCTTACTTCTGTAAAAAAGAAAATGGACGAAATCGTTTTTCAAAAAGAAATTCAACAAAGAGTAAATATCCCCATTGAAAGAGATGAAGATCCTTTGCCTTATTATATTGAACGCATACACTTTCATGATAATGCAGGACTATTTATTTTACTAAGGTGCGAAGAGCAATTTATGAAAGAACTATTGCCTGCAATAAAACTTTTGGGTGAAAATGGAATTGGTACAGACAAGAATGTAGGGATGGGGCAATTTGCTTTTAATGAAATCAATGATGTTACATCTTGTGAAATCCCTGTTGATAATAGTAATAAAACTTTTATGCTATTATCAAAATATTTACCTACCAGGGAAGAGCTAATAAAAACGAATTTGCAAAAAAGTGCTTATCAATTACAAAAGCGTGGCGGGTATATTACAGGTGATGAAAAAGAACGTTTTACGACCTTTAGAAAAAGCTCTATTTATATGTTTACAGAAGGTTCGGTTTTACAAAGTGAAGTTATCCCAAAAGGCAAAATAGAAGACCTAAATCCCGGTAATATTAATGGGCTTGAACATCCTATTTGGAGAGATGGTACTGCTTTTGCAATACCAATAAACCCAAGCTGATTGCATGAACCTTTTTGTATTAAAATATACTAATGAAACGATACAGTATTTTGATTATTTTGAATTATAAAAAACATTCTTATGAAAAAGGTTGAGATAAAAACACTTACCCCTGTCCATATAGGAAGTGGCCGGAATTTAATGCCAGACACAGAATATATACCCTTTACTGAAGACATTAGGTATTTAGCTGTTATAGACGAATCAAAAATCATTCAGATCATAGGAGAAGAAAATATTGACAGATGGATTGCTATAATAAACAATAATGAGAGGCTCATTGACTATCTTATACAAAGAAAACATGACTTGAAGAAAGAAGATGTTAGTAGGCGAATTATTACAGATTTTAGCCAAGATAACATAAAAAACAGGGAGCTGAAAGAACAATTGCATTCTGCAAGGAATTTTCCTATTTTGCCCGGTTCCTCTACTAAAGGGGCTATACGTAGCGCACTTTTAGCATATTTTATAAAAAACAAGCCCTATCTTCTTGAAAAGGAGCATCATTTAATGGGGAGAAAAGCAAATTACCAGGATAAATATGTTAATGAAAGGATATTTGGAAGAACTCCAAACGATGATATGCTTAGGTTTCTTTACGTTGGTGATGTTGATTATCATTGTGACACCATTTCAATTGATATGAGGCTGCTGAACATGTATAATAAGGGATGGGATCTTAAAAATGGAAACAGGCAACTTGTAGAATGTATACCAGCCGATATTACAGGTACTACAAAAATGAAATTGAATAAAGAAAAGCTGTTATTGGATAATACTTGGTTTGACACCAAAATATTAGATTGGGGAAATATATTAAAAATTATTAATGATCACACAATCAAATTACTGGAAAAGGAAGTTCATTTTTGGAATGAAGAAGTGGTAAATTTCCAGGAATTTGACAACTATATGATACATAATATAAAAAATGTATTGGAAATTGCCCAAAATTGTGAGTATAACCAAGCAGTATTAAGGGTTGGTGGCTATTCTGGATGGGATTATATTACAGGTAGTTGGATTAAAGATGGCTGGATAAATAGGGTTGTGAACGATAATACCTGGAAAAAAATAATAAAAGAAGCAAGACGTGGGAAAGATTACCCGAACATGGATGTTTTTCCAAAAACACGAAAACTTGATATTGAAGGAGATGTTACAGGCTTTGTGAAACTTACTGTTAATATTTAGAAAACTTTTATGCACATGAAAAAAATATTGATCGCTAATATTGGCAATAGAAACTTTATGTATAAAGGATTATACATTCAAGATTACATTAATCAACATGGTTTAAACACTAATTTTTATTCTTTTACTAACGAATTGTGGCAAAATTATTATCATGAAAAGCAACATTTGGAATTAACGATTTTAGATAAACTTTTAGACCAAATGTATGAAGATATTGAGTTACTTATTCTCTTTACATCAGATCAACCACCTAACACTCGCAAAACGCAAGATACATTATTTGCTGGAAATATTTTAAAAGAGCTTATTAAAGAAAAATACCAGCATAAATTTGAAATTGAAAATATTGTGCTTAAAACAGGAATAACAAATACTAATGAATTGCTACGTTCATATAGGAATACGCTAAAATGGTTGCAAAATGAAAAGCCTGGCAATCATGTTATTATTTGTGATGCCGGTGGAACAGCCCAGCAAAAATCCTCATTGAAAATAATGACAGAATTCTTGTTTGAAGAAGAGGATTATTCAGTACTCTATATACCCTTTAATGGCAGTAAGCAAATTGAGGAAGTTGAACAAATTGAATACAGGAATATTATTGAGAATGAGCAGGTTTTTAAATTGATTGAACACGGTCAATATTTACCTGCATTTCAGATTCGCACGCATTTTAACCCAATCAAATATCGTTTAAAAAATTTCAATTTCCTTTTGGAATTTGCGCATTTACGTTTTTCATGCCAATATTCCGATAATGACAAGCTTATTACCGAGTTAGAACAAAATAAACCAAAGATGCTGCAACAGTTTCCTATATTAAGCGATTACAAAAAACATAAATGCTATTTTAATGTTAACGAATTAGTTACAGAAAATTCAAATAATGAATTATTCTTTTTTAGCGAACATATTATTGGCGCCCAGTTTTTCTTTCATTTAAAGGATTACACCAATACCGTTATGAAGTTAAGCTACGCCTTTGAAAACCTTATAAATACTTTAATCGAAAAAGTCTCCGGTTTTCCTTTTACCAAAAATTACGAATCATCATGCAAAAAACTATTAAATAAAATTACCAACAAGACAGAATACCAAGCTGTTTTAGATAATACAAGAAAACGTTTAGATTTAAACAATGATGATAAGGTCATGATAAAGCTGCCTTCGCAAATAGAATACCTGAGGTTTGAGAAAGGCGATGAAATGCCAGGGTTGTTTTCTTACTTAGACAAGTTTTACCCAAATAATCCAAAGCATAAAGGACTGGGTCTCGCTAATTTACGGAATAAGTCTGCTCATAAGGGAGAGGGAGTTTCTATAAAAAAATTAAAAGAATTCAATATTTCGCATTCGCTTATTGAAGGTTTTTTTCAATGGCTTGAATTGCCGGAAATAAATCCATTTGAAGAGCTCAATACAAAAATAAAAGAGGTTTTTAAATAATGAAATGTATACAAGAACAAAATTCCATTACAACAAGGATTAAGACTTAAATATTTTTAGTTTCATTATATTCTTGATCTTGTCAGAGCGGTTATTCCATTACAACAAGGATTAAGGCATGGCTACTATCATAATACCTCCATTTTTTAATTAAATAATGGCTATTATTCCACAACAACAAGGATTAAAGCATGTTTTTTGAAATGTAAAAATTAATCATTTCGTAGTAAAAATTTAATTCCATTACAACAAGGATTAAGGCATGGCTACTATCATAATACCTCCATTTTTTAATTAGATGATGGCTCTTATTCCACTACAACAAGGATTCATAACTTATATCCTATTTATCATGCACCTTGTTATTAATAAATTTGGTTCTACCATTTATGTGAAAAGCAAAAAGTTCGAGGTGAGGAACAAAGAAGGACAGCACTTCTTTGCACCCAACCAAGTAGAAAGCATTACCCTTATGAGGGGTATTAAACTCACTACTGATGCCATTAACCTGGCCGTGGCAAACGATATTGACATCGTAGTCCTTAACCGTGCAGGCGAACCGCTTGCAAGAGTTTGGAGCAACAGGTATGGCTCGGTTTCTACCATACGCAAACAACAAGTATGGTTTAGCGAATCTATTGATGCTGCCCAATGGATCAAAACAATGATCAATTACAAAGTGCAAAGCCAAATAGCTTTGCTGAAATCTTTGAGCCATGACAGGCCGGCAAAAAAAGACCTCATTAATACAAGTGTCGATTTTCTTAAACGCATCGATAGCTCTGTAACCCAGGTTGATATTAGCTCGGGCAACTTCCGCAACCAACTAAGAGGGTTGGAAGGGAATGCTTCAAAAGCGTATTTTAAAACATTGAGCGCCATTGTCCCTGCTGCTTATGAATTTGATAAGCGCTCTCGGAGGCCGGCTAAAGACATGTTCAATGCTATGCTCAACTACATGTACGGGATTTTATACGCCCGAGTAGAAGGCAGCTTGATCAAAGCCGGGTTAGACCCGTACCTGGGCATTTTTCACCGCGATGATTATAATAAACCTGTTTTGGCTTTTGATATGATAGAACGCTACCGGGTTTGGGCTGATACCGTAGCGCTTAGGCTGTGCATCAAGAAAATACCACAAAAAAACATGTTTTCAAAGCAAAACGTTGGTTATTGGTTAGAAACACCTGGTAAAAAAGTAGTTATTGAAACCTTTAACGATTACATGGATGAAATTATCCAATTCAACCACCGCAGGCGAAGCAGGCTCAATCATATACAAGCAGATATGCATGAATTTGCTAAATACTTGGAAAACAATGATTTTAAAAACAGCCCAAGGATAGGCAGCTTTTTTGATGATAATAGTATTGATGATGACAATATTGAATCCCCTTTCTAATGGACATTATCGATTTTTTATCCCATATTGCAAAGCTTATCAGCAGGAAAATTTCCGGCTCTAATACGAATGGGGAAAAATTCAACAATGAAAATAATTCATTGCCAACAAGTCAAGCAAAAGAAGCTTTAAAGGAAATCAAGCAAACTTATGCCGGGAAACAAGGCGCAATCAATAAAAAAGAGGATAAAAAAAAGCCCAAGGGAAAAGCCGGTGAAACAAAAATAACCGGGAAAAAACAACAAAAGGAGAAAAGCGAACCTTTGCCAGGAAAAACGGCCAGCAAAGAAGTGGATAAAAAACCGGTGAGCAAGGAAAGCTTATTAATAGGCCTTGAACCGGTAGAGAGTCCAGCCGATGAATATGGCTTGTCCATTTCAACCATTGGCAAGGATAATCTTGAAGGCAGCGATGATGAACTTGAATCCATATTGGAAGAAATCCAGCACATCATTAAAGAACATGAGCCACGGCAAAGCAAAGAAAAGAAACGTTCCCTGGAGCGTATCATAAAAGAAACGGAAGAAGCTTCGAGCGAGCCTTTTGCCCAACGGGCCGAGGCAATAAAAGAAATGTTTAACGAATTGCGAAAAAAACCCAAAGCACACATGGTATATTTTGTAATGTATGATATAGAAAACAACCGGGTGCGCACCCGCATATCCAAGTACTTAGAAGAAAAGGGCTTGCGCCGGATACAAAAAAGCATATTTTTGGGGCAGACCCATCAAAGAGATTACGAGGCCATTCGCAAGGTATTGACCGAGATACAGGAAAGCTACGAAAACAGCGACAGCATTATTATTGTGCCGGTCCCCGAGGATTTATTGAAAACCATGTATTTAATAGGCAAAGAAGTGGATTTTGAATTAACGCTGAACAGGAAGAATACGGTGTTCTTATAAAACACGGCGATTTTTTGGTTAATAAAAACAAAAGCATTATATTTAGCTCATGAAAACACTTAAAAAGAAAGGTAAAAATCTCGTGGGATTTTTTTGGATGAGTTCATTGTATTTCAGCATATTAAATTCATGTACGTGTCAGAGCGGATATTCCATTACAACAAGGATTAAGACTGAATTTGTTCAATTTAGGGTTAATCTCGCTTATAACGGTCAGAGCGGATATTCCATTACAACAAGGATTAAGACTCCCCGGTAATTTACAATAAAGTCAGATGCTATTTGTCAGAGCGGATATTCCATTACAACAAGGATTAAGACTTTCTTTTTCTTCCGCTGTTATCATTGATAACAGTTCGTCAGAGCGGATATTCCATTACAACAAGGATTAAGACCCTATTTTCAAAGATCAATTAATTTTTTAATGTTAAGTCAGAGCGGATATTCCATTACAACAAGGATTAAGACCTGTTCTGATTTCGTTTGCTAAATTTTTCATTTTGTCAGAGCGGATATTCCATTACAACAAGGATTAAGACTTTCCCCCAAGTTTCGGGTTCTAGTATCTTAAATAAAGTCAGAGCGGATATTCCATTACAACAAGGATTAAGACTCTTTTACCGCTTTCAAAATGCGTTCGTTCAAATGTCAGAGCGGATATTCCATTACAACAAGGATTAAGACTAGATCGTGTTTATTAATAATACAATTTGTTTCTTCGCGTCAGAGCGGATATTCCATTACAACAAGGATTAAGACCTATTTGGGGTCATATTTTTCAATTTTTTTAAATATAGTCAGAGCGGATATTCCATTACAACAAGGATTAAGACATCTCTAAACCCATGGGTGATGCGGCACTGCTTGTTGTCAGAGCGGATATTCCATTACAACAAGGATTAAGACAATTTGTTGTAATTGATAATACATTTCTTCGCTCATTGTCAGAGCGGATATTCCATTACAACAAGGATTAAGACTTTTCACACCGTGTGTTATGCCTCGTTTTTTCTTTGGTCAGAGCGGATATTCCATTACAACAAGGATTAAGACAATAAAGACCCAAGGGCATGGGCAAAAAAAGTGAAGTCAGAGCGACTATTCCATTACAACAAGGATTAAGACAATGAAGGCATTTCTTCTTTCGCGTTGTTCACGTCAATGTCAGAGCGACTATTCCATTACAACAAGGATTAAGACTTAGCTTCACTTGTTATGTTGCCATTTTCAAGCGAGTGTCAGAGCGACTATTCCATTACAACAAGGATTAAGACACTTGTATTTCAGTTTTTCTATGTATCTACTGAGGCAATGTCAGAGCGACTATTCCATTACAACAAGGATTAAGACTTCTTATGCCCACCGTTAGTAGCCATGTTAAGAAGTCAGAGCGACTATTCCATTACAACAAGGATTAAGACTCTTTATTTTCAAAGTTTCCATATTTCAAATTTTAAAATGTCAGAGCGACTATTCCATTACAACAAGGATTAAGACTCCTCGAACTCCCCGAATATACTCCTCCAATTGGAGTCAGAGCGACTATTCCATTACAACAAGGATTAAGACTAGTCTATTTTCAATTTTTGTAATTTCGGTTTGGTTGGGTCAGAGCGACTATTCCATTACAACAAGGATTAAGACCCACAAACTTTTTGCTTGCTTTTATTAATAAATCTTGTCAGAGCGGATATTCCATTACAACAAGGATTAAGACGAACTAATTCATTATTTGTTGGTATTACAAAAACTGAGTCAGAGCGGATATTCCATTACAACAAGGATTAAGACTTTCTTGCTTTTTAGCTTCAAAAGCTTCTTGATTTTGTCAGAGCGGATATTCCATTACAACAAGGATTAAGACGGTTATTAGCAATTTAAAACAATGCCAATTTTCTGTCAGAGCGGATATTCCATTACAACAAGGATTAAGACTAATATCAACTGTCATTATTGAAAAATTATTGCCATCAGTCAGAGCGGATATTCCATTACAACAAGGATTAAGACTCATTTGTCATGTCATTTGTCATGTCATTTGTCATGTGTCAGAGCGGATATTCCATTACAACAAGGATTAAGACTTCTTATGCCCACCGTTAGTAGCCATGTTAAGAAGTCAGAGCGACTATTCCATTACAACAAGGATTAAGACTCTTTATTTTCAAAGTTTCCATATTTCAAATTTTAAAATGTCAGAGCGACTATTCCATTACAACAAGGATTAAGACTCCTCGAACTCCCCGAATATACTCCTCCAATTGGAGTCAGAGCGACTATTCCATTACAACAAGGATTAAGACTAGTCTATTTTCAATTTTTGTAATTTCGGTTTGGTTGGGTCAGAGCGACTATTCCATTACAACAAGGATTAAGACCCACAAACTTTTTGCTTGCTTTTATTAATAAATCTTGTCAGAGCGGATATTCCATTACAACAAGGATTAAGACGAACTAATTCATTATTTGTTGGTATTACAAAAACTGAGTCAGAGCGGATATTCCATTACAACAAGGATTAAGACTTTCTTGCTTTTTAGCTTCAAAAGCTTCTTGATTTTGTCAGAGCGGATATTCCATTACAACAAGGATTAAGACGGTTATTAGCAATTTAAAACAATGCCAATTTTCTGTCAGAGCGGATATTCCATTACAACAAGGATTAAGACTAATATCAACTGTCATTATTGAAAAATTATTGCCATCAGTCAGAGCGGATATTCCATTACAACAAGGATTAAGACTCATTTGTCATGTCATTTGTCATGTCATTTGTCATGTGTCAGAGCGGATATTCCATTACAACAAGGATTAAGACGAAAGAAGTTGATAAGTTGATAAGTTGATAAGTTGTGTCAG
>CAZJDA010000005.1:1792-143853 GCA_964544705.1 uncultured Bacteroidales bacterium | reverse complement strand
GTTTGAGGAGTAATTCGAACACAGACCTAAGCTGGATAGAAGGAAATCTTACAATAAAAATAGATGACGGTACAAGCTCAAGTGGCACTCTAAACCTTTTCCCCATTGGTAAAAACGGCAAAAAGAGATTTGTTAGATTAGACAACGTTGATCTTGAAGGTACATCTGCTAAAGACTTTACTATAGAATATTTTGATGCAAACCCACATGATGCAGGTCTTGATACAGCATCACAAAGCGACCCAGTAAAAAAGGTTAGTGGTGTGGAATATTGGATGGTAGATGTTCCCTCTCCTGCGCATGCTTCAGTATCCATTGACTGGGGTGCAGAAAGTGGTATTGATCCTGATTTCCTCGAGACCACCATCATGGTGGAGTGGGATGGCGCCCAATGGAATAGTAAAGGTGGTACTGCCGCTGGTGACGCAATTAGCGGGACTATTGATGAAACTGTCTTATCTTCCTTTAGTACGAAATATTTCACTTTAGGTGCTAATGATGAGGCCAATCCTTTACCCATTGAATTGATTTTACTTACAGTTGAAATGGATGGTGATAATGCTTCTGTTAAATGGAAAACAGCCTCGGAAATTAACAATGATTTCTTTACCATTGAAAGAAGTAAAAATGGAATTTCATTTTCAGAAATTGGAAGTGTTAACGGCGCTGGAAATAGTAATCAAACAATCTCGTATGAGTTTATTGATAAGGCTCCATTAAATGGAATATCTTATTACAGGATTAAACAAACCGATTTTGACGGTAATTATGAGTATTCTGATATTGCGGCACTTAATAATAATAGCATTAATAAAGAAGATATTAGCATATATCCTAATCCAATCAAAAACGATCAATTAAATATCCTTTTATCCGGATTCGACAAAGAAGAAATTGTAAATGTTTATATTTTCAGCACTTATGGAGAATTGGTTTATGATAAAACTATTAAAATTGGGAATATAAATACTGTAAAGGCCACATTTAATGACTTGGGTAATCTTAAGCCAGGCTTATATATCTTATCTTTTAGATATAATGATAAGGTAATGAATAAAAAGATTATCGTAAACTAACACCCTGATATTGAAATCCTTGCGCTCCCCAGCCAAATAATGAAAATGCTTTTCAAAATGTGTTTTTGGCTGGGGAGTGCTTTAAATATTAGTCCAAATTTATCTTCATAGAAAACTTTCCTTAACTTTACAGAATTTCTTTATTTTTGCAGAAAGTGAATTCTTATGCTCAACAATATTGACCTCTTGATAGTTGGCGCCGGGCCGGTAGGATGTGTGGTGGCCAATAAAGCAGCCAACGAACTTGGCTGGAAAGTATTGATCGTAGAAAAAAGAAACCATATTGCAGGCAATTGTTACGACTGTTACCATGAAAACGGGGTGCTGATACACCGCTACGGCCCCCATTATTTCAGGACAAATAACAAAGCTTTGCTCGATTACTTATCTAAATACACCTCTTGGATACCAGGAAATTATTTTGTTAAAAGCTATACAAGGGGCGAATATTTTGCTTTCCCCATTAGCTTATTGACCTTGGAGCAATTTTATAACAAAAAACTCACTGCCGATCAAGCAAAAAAACTTCTTAACGAAGTTAGCGAAAATTTTCCCAATCCCTCAAACTCAGAAGAATTTGTCCTTTCACGTGTTGGAAAGGAATTATACGAGGCTTTTTATTTGGGATATACTTTAAAACAATGGGATATCCATCCTAAAGATCTTCACAAATCGGTATGTGGAAGGATTCCTATACGGTTCAATAAAGACCCCCGCTATGTTGACCATAAGTACCAACTCACTCCACAACATGGCTTTACCAAGCTGTTTGCCAACATGATAGGCCATAAAAACATTCACGTATTGCTCAATAGCGATTTCAGGGAATTAAGAAACAGTATTAAACCCCATAAAGCTACATTATATACAGGAGCCGTTGATGAGTATTTTGGCCATAAACTGGGGAAACTTCCCTGGAGGTCATTGGTGTTTGATTTCAAAACATATTATGAAGAAAAAGTTCAACCCGTAGTCCAGGTTAATTACCCGAATAATTTTGATTATACTCGCTCTGTAGAAATTAAGCATGTTACCAAGCAAAAACATCCTTACACGGTTGTTTCATACGAATACCCTGTAAGTGAAGGTGACCCATATTACCCTATTCCCAGGGAAGCCAATCACCAATTAAATTTTAAATACCAGGAATTGGCCGAAGAAGAAAGAAAACAAAACCAAGTATATTTTGCCGGAAGATTGGCAAAGTATACTTATCTCAATACCGACCAGGCCATTGAAAGCGCCCTGGAAACTTATGAACAAATAAAAAAGGATTTGGCCCATGAATAACCTTTGGGTAGTTATGCCCGTTTATAACGAAGAAGAATGCATTGAATTTGTCATTTACGAGTGGCTTGAAGAGCTTAGAAAGTACGATTTTGATTTCACGTTTTGCATTTTGAATGATGGTTCTAAGGATAACACCTTGCATATTCTTCAAAAAATTGCCGGTAAAGAAAAGGAAGTAAAAGTTGTTGATAAACCAAATTCCGGGCACGGGCAAACTTGTGTTTACGGGTATAAATTGGCCATTGAAAATCATGCTGGATGGGTTTTCCAAATAGATTCTGATGGGCAAAGCGACCCTGCCTATTTTAAAAAAGTATTAGATGAAACAGGTAAACACCCGGTGATTTATGGGTACAGGAGATCGCGTGATGATGGTTTTCAGCGTTTCATCGTTTCAAGGATCGTAACATATTTTGTGTATACAGCTACAGGTGTATGGGTAAGGGATGCTAATGTACCCTATCGGATGATGAGAGCAGATTACCTGGAGAAAATCATTGACAGGATACCTCCTGATTTTAACTTGGCAAATATCCTTGTAAGCGTTCTGCTAAGAAAAATGACCAAAATAAAATGGGTTAATATACATTTTAGGGACAGGATGGGTGGTTCGCCCAGTGTTAAAACATCCCTCTTTGCTAAACACGGCTTGGTGCTTTTTAAACAATTGAGAAAAGCCGGTAAAGGAAAAAGCTAATTTGCTAACTCTATGAACCTGACAACCAAAAACAAAATTCTGCTATGGAAAAGAACATAGAACAACAAAAACAAATTGGGATTATACTACCCTTTTTGCCAGGAAAATATGATGTAAACAAAATTGCCAATACCATATCTATATTTTATTCAAAGGCAAAAATTGAAGTTGAATTTATCGTAGCTTCAAAAGATGAAGCATTAATAAAGCAACTGCAAGAGCATAAAAAACTCGCAGGTTTTGTTGAAGAAGAAAAGATCAAATGTTTTAAGAGCCAAAAACAGCCATATAAAGAAGCCTTGGAAAAGGGAACCAGCAAATATTATGTCATCCTTAACCCCGAAGCAATCAATAATGTTAACCATATAAGCAACTGGTATCACCAGAACAAACAAGGATTATCTGCTGATAAAATATTTTCACTCCAGAAAAAAAGCAAAAAGAAAGGACAAGGCCCTAAAGGATTTGCAGCATTCTTGGCAGGGCTTACTATGCCATTTAAAAAGGACACTATTGGGCAGGGAGTCTTCTTAATGCACAAAGATATTGCAAACAAGCTCTTGCCAAGTATTAGTGGTAGCTTTAAAGATATCATGATTGAAATCCCTTTTAAGGCCAAACTTCACGAAATCCCTATAAAGAAAACCAACTTGCGCAACCTGGAAGAGCAGCCGGTTAAACTTAGTACAGGTTCGGTACTTAACAACTATTTTAGGATCAGGCTTAAGTGGTTCGTGAAAGAACCTGTTCAACAAACCTTTTGCAAAGAACATAAAATTGGTGTCTCCGCATGGAGTGGTAAACACCCTGTATACCGGCTTTTGTTCTTTTCTTTGGCAATATTTGCCTTCTTTTTTATGCCCATAATGAGTTTTGATTATGGCATAACATGGGATGAACCCGAAGATCACGAATATTTTGAAAAGGTATGGAGTTATTTCCAAACCGGCGGAGAAGATAAAAGCTGCCTTGATATGAGCGAGCTTATCAACACCCACTTGGTATATTACGGCCCACTGGTAAACCTTACTTGTGTTGTAGCTGATAAATACATCTCACCATTTGGCCTCTATGAAACCAGGCATATAATTATCTCGCTTTTTGGGTTTTTTGCAATGCTCTTTGCAGGATTGCTTGCAAAAAGGCTGGGCAACTGGAAAACCGGTTTTTTTGCTATTTTATTTATATTTCTTACTCCCTTCTTTTTTGGAAGCAGTATGAACAATCAAAAAGATATACCTTTTGCCGCATTATACATCATTAGCGCATATTACATCATTATATTCATTCAGCAACTGCCAAAGCCATCATCAAAACTTATTACCACCCTTGCAATTGTGATAGGCCTTACCATTAGCATACGTATAGCAGGATTGCTCACTTTGGCCTACTTAGGTTTATTTATGGCTATTTTTTGGATCGCTTATACAAGTAAATACAAGCTAAAAGAATCAGCAAAACTTATCCCAAGGTTTTTGAAGTATATAATTGTTATCGGGATTTTTGCTTATATTATTGGGATCATTTTATGGCCGTTTGCTTTGCAAGACCCTATCAAGAACCCATTTATAGCATTGTCCAGGTTCGAGAAATTTTCTATGGTACATATTTGGGAATTATTTGATGGTGTGAAGACGTATATGAAAGAATTTCCATGGTATTATGCACCTAAATTTATCCTTATCACCACACCGTTGTTTGTATTAGCAGGTTTGGCAATGGCGGTTGTAGGGATAAAAAAAATGTTTAAGAATTATGGGAGCGGCCCGGTACTTATGGTTTTATTCATTTCCCTTTTTCCATTGTTTTATATCATTTATAAAGAGTCTAATCTCTATAGCAATTGGCGCCACGTATATTTTATTTACCCTTCAACTATTGTTTTAGCAGTTTTGGGATGGGATTGGGTCATCAATGCCGTTAATCATAAAACCATAAAAGTATTAATAGCTATTATACTGGGATTACTGCTCATTAAACCTACCATATGGAGTATTAGGAATCACCCTTACCAATATACCTATTATAATGAATTGGTTGGCGGGTTAAAAGGTGTTTACGGAAAATACGAAACCGATTATTGGTGTCAATCGCCCAGGGAAGCTGTTGAATGGCTTATTGAAAATGAGCCGGTTACTGATAAAGTCACAAAAATTGCAACCAATAATGAACCCGTGTCATTGTCATATTACGCTAAAAAGCATACAGACAGCATTAAAATACTATGGGCCAGAACTTTTGAATGGAATAAAGGAGATTGGGATTATGCTATTTGGACTACCAGGACATTACCCAAACAGTTGTTAGAGAATGGCTATTTTCCTCCTAAAAACACCATTCATACTATAGATGCAGGAGGAATACCTTTAGCCGCTATCGTTAAAAGAGAAAAAGAATATTTCCCTAAAGCTTATAATTTCTTTAATAAGAGAAAACTTGATTCGGCACTTTATTATTTTAAGAAGGCCGCTGAATATTATCCATTAGAAGAAGAGGCTCCAAGAAACATTGGTTGGTGCTATTTTGTGAAAAGAGATTTTGAAAAAGCCAAAAAGTACTTATACGAATCAATAGAGCTCTATGAACCTAATCCTATTGCTTACTATTTTCTTGGTTTGATCGCCTTTAACGAAAATGAGCATGATGAAGCCGAAACCTTGCTTAAAAAAGCTATTGATTATAAGCAAAATCTTAGTGTAGCGTATTCACTGTTGGGAGATATTTATTTTACCAATAAAAAATACAATGCAGCCATTCATAATTACAGGCAATTTTTACGTTACCAGGGCCATTCGGCAGTAATCTATAACCAAATAGGAAAGGTATACTTAGCATTAAAAAATCCCAGGGAAGCTATCAAGAATTTTGAAATGGCCGTAAGGGTTGACAAAAACTTTGCCGAGGGTTATCACAACCTTGGCTATGCATATACCAAAATAGGGCAGAAAAAGAAAGGACGCCAATTCATGCAAAAAGCTAAGCAAATCATGGGCGGGAAGTAGAGAAGATAGTATAGTGTTGCATTTGTTCAGACGCTTGTAATTTTTCTCCTTTCCTAAGCGGGTGGAGTATGTTGCAGGGGAGGAAATTAGCTACACTCAGTCGGCCTCACAGTGGCTACAATAGAAGCTTTCTTAGTCAAAAGCTTTGATGCCCGGGTTCATTTCAATCCTTCTTCTCTCCTTTTTTCCATTTGATCTTGTTAAAAAGCTCGCCGTCTTCATTGTAATAATGCCATTTCCCGTGTTTTAAACCGTTTTTGTAACTGCCTTGTATTTTTAATACGCCATTGGGATAATAGAATTCAATAATTCCATCGGCAACCCCATCGTCATATTCCAATTGTAGTTTCCTAACCCCATTGCGGTAGTATTCCCTGTATACTCCAACCATTTTGTTCTTCCTAAACCTGGCCTTAGCGCTGATGCTTTGTTGTTCATCATCATAATAGAAAATAACGATCCCGTCTACACTGCCGTTTTTGAAATTTATAGCGCTTTTGATATTGCCGCTTTTATAATAGGTTCTCCATAGCCCTTCAGGAAGCCCATTAATAATGCTACCTTCAAATTTGAGGATGCTATCTTCATAATATCTTTTGATGATACCGGAACTGTCAGCAGGAAGCTTTAAATCATCTATAGGTTCCCTAAATTCCAAAGATTCAATTTTTTTGTTTGAAATATTAACCGTGGCTTTCTCAAACTTTTCTACCTCTTCGTTTCTCATGGCTTCTTCATCAAAATCGCTTATGAGATTGGTTTTGTACATTTGTCCGTCAGCATTCATTTGTAAACCAATCCTAGAGAAACTTAAGATAAGCTTCTTATTTTTCTTCAATGACTTTTTGGTTTCAAGGTTGCTATAATAATACATATGGGCATACAATTTGGGCATATTCACAAAAACCATGGCATTGCATTTGTTTTTGAAATTATCTTTAAAAGACATGAATTTTTCATCACGCTCCAAAACATAGCCCCTTGTGTAATCGTCTAATAATTCTTTCAGGTTTTCGGCACTATTGCTAAAAACAACATAATCTTCAAGAAATATAAAATGAGAACCTTCTAATTGTGCAAATAACTTACCAAAAAAGAGTTTAAAAAATCCCTTTATTTTAAGATGGTGTATTTCATAGTTCAGGTAATTTAAGCTTTCAAACTTGAGGGGTGATCTTTTTTTTACCATTTTCATTATTTTTCCCATACGTTCTTTGGCAAGAGAAATGTCATGGGTATGGATTACTGCCAGGGCATTGTCTTCATTTGAATATCCCAAGCGGGGTTTCATCTTAACAAAAGCAATTTCATTGCCTATCCAACTAAAAAAGTCTTCTTTTATGTTGATCTTTAAAAAATTCTCGATCCTGGTAAATTGTTTGTTGTAATCATTGTATTCAGCGCTGTCTTGGGTTTGATACTCTTTGAGTACAGCATCGTTAAGCGCTTCAAAGTTTTCAAAACACATAGAAGTGTATAAGGCAGTGTTTTGGCTTAATATATTATAAGCAGAAAATTTCCCCGGTTTTGATGTGGCAAGCGCTTTTATGTAAGATGAAACAGAATCATTGATATTGGTAACTCCATTAAATTGCAGCCTTTTATTTTTCATATGGAAGTTAAAGGCAGAGAATTTTAGGGTTTTGGATAATGACGCAGTGATATCGCCAGGTTCTTTAATAAAACAACGAATGTATTTATCAAGCATGGAATAGTTAAAATAGAAGTGAAAACGTTTCCTCGGGCTTGCTTCATTGGCTACCTTCATGAAATAATCGTTGGTTTTCCATACAGAATCTTTCCGGGTTTTTAATGATTCTTCAAGCAAGGTGGGGGTGAAGGTTGCAACAAAAATGTTATCTATAATAGAAAGGTATATTTTATCCCCGTTTTCATTGCCGGTTAATTCAAATACTTCTTGTTCATCATAAGTACTTCTGTTCATTGTATAGTCGAAGTAATTCACTATGTCATTACTAATATAATCCGTTATAAATGATAGTTTTGATGCTTGTTTTAAGTCTACAACAAAAAGAAAGTCATAGTCAACCCCCGATGTCATATGCGAACTGATCATCAATTTTCTTCCTTCAAAAAGCATGTTCATGGTTTCGCTGTTTCCAATTAAGGAATCAAGAGTTTGGGCGCTTTTATTGAGATCTTTAAAATATTCGTTTTTCATCATTTTTTGCCATACTTCACTGCTATTTATTTCTTCCCAACCCTTAGTAAGGTTGTCGGTTTCAATGATATACACGGCGTCTTGTGGAATAAGCGTGTATGGATCGCGGTGCTTTGAAGGCTTAAAATAGATATAAGCAAAGAATGCCCCGCCTATCAAAATAATAATGATGAAAAGAATGAGTAAAAACTTAAAAAACTTTTTCATACGTATAGAATTTACTGCCATAAATTTAAAAAATATAGCACGGAAATGGTGTTAAATAATGAATAAATTTTATAAACTTGCACAAAAAAGAAAATAGGCTATGCGAAATATTATTATAAAAACCCTGGCTATCTCTTTTATAACCATTGTTTCCATAAATTGTAATGCCCAGTTTTGGGCCTATAATACTTTTAAAGAAACAAAAGGAGTAGAATTTTCTTATAAGCTTGTAAATGAAAAGCGATTAGACCCGGAGAGCCCAAAAGTAATCAGCCTAAAAATAAAAAATACCAATAATTACCCGGTAAAAATTGAATTTGGGCTGGAGTATTATTGGAAACTGAAAAGAGTTGGATATTCTGATACTAAGGAGATGTGCTTTCTTCCAAAAGAAATGGCAGTAGGACGTATTAACGATCTTCTGTACCGTTTGGAAGGATATACAGGTGAACAAATGGAAAGCGATGATTTTAAGTGGAACCTCTACAATCTAAAAATTGAGAAAGTAGAAAAGTGCGAATCCCTGTTCCTTAATGAATAGAGATAATGCATAAATACCCATTCTTAAGGAGCAGAGAGAATACCTAATAGATAAAAATCAATATAGTGGCTTGTTTAGGATGAAATTTTGAAAGTCATATTATATTGGTATTATTGACAAAAGGAGCTTTCATAAAAATAGCAAGAGCGTGCCTAACACTTTTTATTATAATCTATAATGATTTTTGAAGAAATCATTGTAGAAAATTCACTCATTATCTGTTTTATAAGGGTTATACTTTATGTTAAATTGGAAGATAAAGTTTGGGTGTTTCATAAAAAGTTTATACATTTGCAATATCATTCAAATATTCTTTCCTAAAAAGAGTGTTTGATTATACAGAAGAGGGGAGAGATTAGGCTCTGCGAACCTCTGGCAACCTGCAATAGCAAGGTGCCAATACCTAACCCGGATGGGGATTATAATTAGAACGCTTAATCTTCAATTATATTAAGTTTCCCCAGTTCGTTTAGTTGCATTGCAAAATGTAATTATTTTGCAAAACGAGTTTTAATATGTCATTAAAATTTTTAATAATTGTAAACAAACTACTGTTAAGTCAACAAAGAAATGACGCATCAACTGTTTGGCAATTTGCTCAATTACAGCAATATAGATTCTCAATAATAAATGTGACGCGTCACTACCTATTTAAATTTAAAAAGAAAGGTAAACCATGAATAAAAAATTTAAAATTCTTCAAGACTTGCTTCATGAACGTATTCTTATTCTTGATGGCGCAATGGGGACAATGATACAAAATTATAAGTTAGCAGAAGAAGATTTTAGGGGAGAGAAGTTTAAAGGCCATCCTTCAGAGCTTAAGGGAAACAATGATATATTATCTTTAACCAACCCGGGAATTATAAGCGAAATACATCACCAGTTTTTATCTGCTGGAGCCGATATAATAGAGACCAATACATTTAATGCTAATGCCATATCAATGGAGGATTATAATATCCAGGGGCAGGTCTATAATATGAATGTTCATGCGGCAAAGATAGCAAAAGAAGCAGCAAAAGACTATACCAATAAAAACCCGGCAAAGCCAAGGTTTGTGGCAGGCTCTATGGGGCCAACCAGTACAACTGCCTCTGTTTCGCCTGATGTGGAACGTCCGGCATATAGGAATGTAACATTTGATGTCCTCGTAAAAGCTTACACAGAACAAATCAAAGGCCTTGTTGATGGCGGAGTTGACATCTTGCTTGTTGAAACGGTTTTTGATACCCTTAACTGTAAAGCAGCATTGTTTGCCATTCAAGATTATTTCAAAGTCCGCGATATATCTTTACCGGTTATGGTTTCTTTTACAATTACCGATGCCAGTGGACGTACATTCTCGGGGCAAACACCCGAAGCTTTTCTACATTCTGTAATGCATGCACCCCTTTTCAGCATTGGGCTTAATTGTGCTCTTGGAGCCAAAAATCTTATGCCCTACTTAAAGAGGATATCAGGGAAAACACCGTTTTTTGTTAGTGCGCACCCTAACGCCGGTTTGCCTGATGAAATGGGCAACTATAATGAATCGCCCGAAGAAATGGCCGGTTTTATTGAAGGGTTTCTTAAAAACGAACTCGTAAATATTGTTGGTGGCTGCTGTGGTTCGACACCACAACATATAAAAAGTATTGCAGAAGTTGCAAAATACTATCACCCCAGGGTTGTACCAGACAGGAGCAAAAACACCATACTTGCTGGCTTGGAAGAATTAGAACTTTATCCCGAAAGCAATTTTATTAATATTGGCGAAAGAACCAACATGGCAGGATCGATGAAATTTGCCCGGTTGATAAAAGAAAACAATTTTGATGAAGCGCTTTCTATTGCCCGCCAGCAGATCGAAAATGGCGCAGAGATCATTGATGTAAACCTGGATGATGCCATGCTGGATAGTGATGAAACTATGACAACCTTCCTCAATCATATTGCCGCTGAACCAAGTATTTCCAAAGTGCCTATTATGATTGATTCTTCAGATTGGAAGGTGATTGAAGCCGGCCTAAAATGTGTGCAAGGAAAACCGTTGGTAAACTCTATCAATCTGAAAGAAGGAGAAGAGGAATTTCTCCAAAAAGCTGAACTGTTAAAACAATATGGCTCTGCCGCAGTTGTAATGGCTTTTGATGAAAAAGGGCAAGCTGTGAGCTATGAACATAAAATTGAAGTTTGTGAAAGAGCTTATAACTTACTTGTAAATAAAGCAGGCTATTATCCTGATGATATTATTTTTGATCCTAATATACTAACGATAGCTACTGGCATTGAAGATCATAACAACTATGCCGTCAACTTTATTAAAGCCACACGTTGGATCAAAGAAAACCTCCCTGGAGCAAAAGTGAGTGGTGGTATTAGCAATCTTTCTTTTTCTTTTAGAGGAAATAACACGGTTAGGGAGGCTATGCACGCTATTTTTCTCTATCATGCTGTAAAAGCAGGGCTTGATATGGGCATTGTTAATGCTGGAATGTTGCAAGTTTATGATGATATTGAGCCCGACCTGAAACAATTGGCAGAAGATGCTATCCTGAACAGGAGAAAAGATGCTACCGAAAGGCTTATTGCTTTTGCAGAAAAGGTTAAATCTAAAGGTAAACAGCAAGTAACCCAAGAAAAATGGCGGGAGCAAAGTCTGGAACAACGCATTGAATATGCACTTGTAAAAGGCATTACCAGTCATATAGAGCACGACCTGGAAGAGGCATTGAAACAATACCCGGAACCTATCCTTATTATTGAAGAACCTTTGATGAATGCAATGAATAGAGTGGGCGAACTTTTTGGAGAAGGAAAAATGTTTTTACCCCAAGTGGTTAAGAGCGCAAGGGTGATGAAACGAGCGGTATCTTATCTACATCCATTTATTGAGAAAGGTAAAGAATCAACAAAAAGCTCGGCAGGAAAAATATTATTAGCTACTGTTAAAGGTGATGTGCATGATATAGGAAAAAATATTACTGGGGTGGTTTTAGCATGTAATAATTACGAAATCATAGATATGGGCGTTATGGTACCTGCCGAAAAAATAATAAAAAAGGCTTTGGAAGAAAATGTTGATGTTATTGGGCTTAGCGGGCTTATTACTCCCTCTATGGACGAGATGGTTCATGTAGCTAAAGAAATGGAAAATAATGGATTTAACATACCATTGGTTATAGGTGGGGCAGCAACAAGTAAACTTCATACAGCGGTAAAAATTAACCCCCATTACAATGGTGCTGTAGTGCATGTTAAAGATGCTTCGCAAAGTATTAAGATCATTAATAAATTGCTTTCGCCTGAAAAAAAGAACCAATATATTAACCAACTACAAGAAGAATACATTCGTATTTCTGAAAAATACATGCAAGAACAATCGGAAAAGAAATACGTTACCATTAACCAAGCGAGAAGAAACAGGCTAAATATCAACTGGAAGGAACAAGATATTAAAACGCCTAAAAACCCTGGAATACATAAGTTTAACAATTATCCTTTAGAAGAGCTTGCTGAAATGATAGACTGGACCTACTTCTTTAGATCTTGGGACATTCATGGCAAATATCCCGATATTTTCAAAGACCCAGTGCATGGCCAAGAGGCTAAAAAGCTTTTTGAAGATGCTCAAAAGTCTCTCGATTATATCATTAAAAACAACATTCTCGAAGCTCATGGTGTAGCAGGAATATTCCCTGCCAATTCAAAAGGTTATGATGTGATTGTTTATAAGGATGAAAACCGGGATAAAAAATTGGTTACTTTCCATTTCCTTCGCAACCAGGAAGAAAAACGCCCCGGTCAACCCAACTTGTCATTAGCGGATTTTATTGCACCTTTGTCATCAGAAATTAAAGACTATATTGGTGTATTTGCATGTACCGCCGGTATTGGTGTAGAAAAAGAAGTAGAAAGGCTTAAAAAGCAAAACGATGATTATAATGCGCTTATGGTTCAAATGCTTAGCATTAGGATGGCGGAAGCCCTTGCAGAGATTATACATTATAGGGTAAGAAAAGACATTTGGGGCTTTTCTCCCAACGAAAAATTCGATAAAGAAAAACTATTGAAAGAAGAATATACTGGTATACGCCCTGCTACAGGATATCCTGCATGTCCGGTACATAAAGATAAAGTGAAAATATTCAACCTTGTAGATGCAGAAAAAAATACATGTATTACCCTCACGGAGAATTACATGATGAAACCTGTTGCATCGGTATGTGGATGGTATTTCGCCAACCCACGATCCAAGTATTTTAATGTTGGTAAAATTTCACCAAGACAGGTGGCTGATTTTGCAGAACGCAGTAATATTGATATAGGAAAAGCCGAGCAATTATTAAAAAACCAAGTATATCCATCACAAAAGGTATAAATTATGCAAACTGTTGCGGAAATATTTAGAAACACGAAAAAAACTCTCTTTTCCTTTGAGTTATTGCCGCCTTTAAAGGGATATACCATACAATCTGTTTTTTCTACTATTGATAAGCTGGTTGAATTCAATCCAGCCAATATCAATATCACTTATCACCAAGAAGAAGTAGTATATAAAAAGCTTGATAACGGGTTGTTGCAGAGAAGAAGTGTTCGTAAAAGGCCTGGTACTGTTGCTATAGCCGCTGCAATAAAATCGAAATACCCTTCGGTAAATGTTGTTCCCCACCTAATCTGTGGTGGCTTTTCTAAAGAAGAAACCGAGTACGCACTTATAGACCTGCATTTTTTGAACGTTCATAATATTTTAGCCTTAAGGGGAGACCCGCCTAAATCCTCCAGGGTTTTTAAACCCGAGGAAAATGGGCACAGGTATGCATCCGAACTCATCAAGCAAATCAAAGACCTTAACAGGGGCCTTTACTTGGATGATGACTTGGAAAACACCGCTGCAACAAACTTTTCTGTTGGGGTTGCTGGTTACCCTGAAAAGCACGTAGAAGCTGCAAATATTGAGTCAGATATTCATTTTTTAAAGAAAAAGATCGATGCTGGTGGTGAATACATCGTTACCCAGATGTTTTTTGATAACCGTAAGTTTTTTGATTTTGTAGGCCGATGTCATAAAAACGATATCAATGTACCTATTATACCGGGCTTAAAACCCATTTCGCGCCTAAGCGATATAAGGCTCTTGCCTAAAACATTCAATATAGATATCCCTGAAGAGTTTGCCAAAGAATTGAGAAAATGTAAAACCAATGAAGAAGCTTATAATTTAGGTATTGAATGGAGTATTAAACAAGCACGTGAGCTCATCAGTCATAATGTCCCGTCTTTGCATTTTTTTACAATCGGGATAGCTGATAATATTAAAATGATATTAAAGGAAATTTTTTAATGTAACGGGCAATGCCCGGGATAATTGTTGATACACAAAAGAGCATGATTTAAGTTTGTTAGCATAAAGAAACATCACCATAAATTTTAAATGAATGAAAATGCCTTGATTATTATGTAATTTTTGGAAGTTTTGTATTTTTATCCAATGAAAAAGAAATTTTATATTTTATTATTGGCTATTTTTCCTGTGTTTAACTCCTATGCCAATAATAGCAGCAAGAGTGCAAAGGACAGCTTGGCCGCAGAGCTTAAATCGGCCAATGGAGAAAGAAAAGTGGATGTCTTGAACTTACTTTCTGAGGAATGGAGGAAAAAAGACCTGCATGAAGCCCTCAAATATGCAAACTTAGCTCTTAAAAAAGCCATAAGCATTGGTTATCCTGCGGGTATTATCAAAAGCTTTGATAATTTAGGATTGTTTTATTATTACCAGGATAACTATGATAGCGCGTTGATCTTTTACGAAAAGTCAATTAAACTCAAGCAAGGTTTTGACAAAGATAAAGACTCAAGTTTAGCCAAAACTTTTAATAATTTGGGAATGGTATACCAAGCCCAGGGAAATTTTGACAAAGCATTAATATTTTACGAAAAAGCTTTGTCCATTGATAAGAAATTAGGGATAAAAAAAGGTATGGCTAAATGCTTTAACAATATTGGATTAATTTATTACTATAAAGGTGAATACAATGAAGCATTAAAGTATTATTTTGAGTCATTGAAAATAAAAGAAAAACTCAATGATATAAAGGGTATATCCGTTTGTTTTAATAATATTGGATTAATTCACTATTTTACTAAAAACTGGGAAAAAGCCATTGAATATTATAAAAAATCTTTAGAGATTAAGAAGAAAATTGGCAACAAGAAAGGAGTAGCTATTTGCTACAACAATATTGGAAATATTCATATCCAAAAAAAAGAATATAACCAAGCCATTATTTACTACCAGAAGTCGCTTGAAATAAAAGAAGATATACGGGATAAGAAAGGAATATCTGAAGCTTATAATAATATTGGGTTGGTATATAATTATAAAGGAGACTATAAAAAATCTATCCAATATTTAAAAAAAGCGCTTGAAATAAAAACCGCAATGGGTGATATGAATGGAATTGCTATTGCCTTTGAAAACATTGCTGACATTTATATAAAGATAGCATCATCAAGTTCTAATAACGACACCATAAATACCTATTATAAAAAAGCAATTGATGCCGCAAATAGAGGATTGGGAATCTCCAACGAAATTGGCGCTTTAGCAACAAAAAAAGTATTGTTTAAAAAGCTTTCTAAGGCCTATCAAGGTATTAAAGATCATTTGAATGCATTGATGTATTACAAATTATATAAAAATGCCAATGATAGTATTTTCTCCATAAAGAAGATGGAGCAACTTCAAAAAATTGAAGTTCAATACCAAGTAAAGAAAAAGCAGCAAGAAATTGAAAAGCAAGAATTGCTAATCCAGAAAAAAAATGCAGAGGTAAAACGTCAAAATATCCAACGCAATGCTTTGGTCATTGGATTTGTTTTGGTATTAATTCTAATTGTGATATTATACCATAACTATAGGCAAAAAAGGAAAATAGCAGCCATAATCCAAAGTAAAAACGAAAGCTTAGAAGCAGCTAATTGTAAAATTACTGAGCAAAAAAATAAAGCAATTAGTATTCATAACAAATTAGCCAAAAGCATTGATTATGCAAGGAGAATACAGAAAACCATGCTACCAGAAAATAGCTTCTTGGAAAAGCATTTCCCTGAACATTTTATTTTTTATAAACCTCACAGTGTTGTAAGCGGGGATTTCTATTGGGCAGCCAAAATTGGACAGAAACTTATTTTTACCGTCGCTGACTCTACAGGCCATGGTGTCCCGGGTGCGTTTATGAGCGTTCTTGGCATTTCACAACTTAACGAGATCGTATCAAAAAACAGTATTGATGAAGCCGATAATATACTCAATGAGTTAAGGGAAAATGTAATATTTTCGCTGAAACAAAAAAATACAGACAGTGGGCAAAGAGACGGGATAGACATGTCGCTGTGTGTTTTAGATACTCAAACACTAAAATTGGAGTTTGCCGGCGCTGACAACCCACTATATATTGTTAGGCAAAATAACACCAGGGATGATTTGAATCATTATGCCTTGAATGCATTAAATAATAACAGGGCGTTAAAAAATAAAACCCATACACTTCACGAAATAAAAGGCGATTTGATGCCCATATCCATTTATGACCAAATGGACTCTTTTATCAAACATGAAATACAGCTGTTAAAAGGCGATATCCTCTACATCTCAACCGATGGCTATGCCGACCAATTTGACAGGAACAACCATATAAAATTCAAAAAACGGCCTTTTAAAAAACTCCTTCTTAGCATTTCTGATAAGCCCATGAAAGAACAATTTGCTATTCTTGATAAAACCTTCCAGCAGTGGAAAGGAGAAAACGAACAAACAGACGATGTTTGTATTTGGGGCATAAGGATATAGGTTTTTTTATTAATGATTGAAAAAAGAATTGCTATATTTACGATATATTCATTCAAAATTTTTAGAACATGGCAAACTTAAAACTAGTTGACTTCCAGGAAGCAAAAACATCAAAAGTTTTTTTATTTGAAGAAACCAACATCAAAGAATTAAGCGGGATCATTGAGAACCTATTCCTTGGCGAAGGATATAAAAGGGAACAAGGCAGCCCCGAAAATGCTGTTTATGGTATTGGCAATAAAACAATGAGGATACTTTTTGGCGCTTTTGTGAAAAGGTACACATTTAACGTTATTATCAAGGAAGAAAATGGACAAACAAAACTCGAACTCATAAAAGGTATGTCAGGAGTTTCGGGTGGAGCTATAGGAATAGCCAAATTGAATAAAGAATATAAAAGAATTGCCGAAGCCATTAAAAATCGAGCAGTTGCTTGAAAGCTATGAAAGTTCTCATTAGTGGAGTTTCCGGGTTTATTGGCTCTAAACTGGCAGGATTTTTACAAAATGCAGGATATGAGATTCATTCGCTTTCAAGAAAAGATTTTGAGAGCGAATTTTCAATATTCCAAAGAAAAATTGAAAACCACCCTATCATTATTCATCTTGCAGGGGCGCCTATCATTAAAAGATGGACAAAGAAATATAAAAGAATACTTTATGCCAGCCGGGTAAATACCACAAAAAAAATTTCAGAGGCTATAAAAAATGCGGACACCAAGCCAATACTTTTCATCTCGACTTCTGCCATTGGAATTTATGATAGTATTCATGAACATACAGAAGAATCTACCTTTTTTTCTAACGATTTCTTAGGCAACTTATGCCAACAATGGGAAGCAGAAGCTTATAAAACCCATGAATATACCAGGACTGTGATTTTTAGGCTGGGAATTGTATTAAGTAAAAATGGCGGCGCTTTTCCACAAATGGCTAGGCCTTTTAAGATGGGAGCCGGCGGCAAAATTGGCCATGGTAAACAACCCTTTTCTTGGATTCATCTTCATGACTTACTTAATGCTTATCTTTTTACCATACAAAATGCTGGAATACAAGGAGCTTGCAACCTGACAAGCCCGGATATTATAGATAACAAAAATTTTACAAAACTGCTTTCTAATGCCATAAATAAACCAGCTTTTTTCACAATACCACCTTTTATTTTGAAGCTTATCTATGGCGAAGCAGCAAATACACTATTATCAGGACAAAAAGCATATCCCCAAAAACTCCTTGATAATGGATTTGAATTTGAGTTTAAAAATGCCAAAGACACAATCAATGAATTAACAAGTTAAAACTAAGTTGAGCGGTTTGAACGAAGTGAAAAAGCGCTTTCCGCCAGCCGGCGGATAACCCCGATTTAGAAATTGTCGGTTTTCACCGAATAGGTGAGGTGAAAGGCATACAATTTCTTTATCCCCGACACTTCGTGTACGGGGCAGGCTGTGAGCGAGAACCTTTAGCTCATGACCGAAGGGAATAATCGCTCAATTTGGGTTAAATGCTATCCTTTCTAAATATTAATGGCAATGTAATTCTTCTTTCAAAAAATTGAAACAAAACTTATTTATTAAAGGTATAAAGTATAAAAATCAAAACCCGGATTATTATGAAACGAAACAGCAGCTTTTCACTGGTATTGTTTATCCTTATTATTGGCCTTGTAGGAGGTTTCTTCCTCGGTAAATTATATGTTAATAAGTTTTCAGGTAAAAGCAGTGTATATAGTAAGTTTAAAAAACTTCAAGATATGAAAGAGTTACAACTTACTACATTCTATTCAGACAAACTATTGACCTTAGAAAACGAATATGAAAAGTTACAAATGATGGCCACTGTTCCTATAGAAGTAGTAGGTTCAATAGAAATGCATAAGTTGGATTTTATTAGTGAAGGAAATAACAAGGTTAAAGTATTCTTTCCCGGTGCAAAGCTCAGCGAACCTCAAATTGACATTGACAAGGTGAAAAATTATGATATCTATACCAAGTTAAATATCCCCAACTATTCTAAATCCAGTTATAGTAAAACTTTTACTGATATTAAAAAAGCCCTTGATAGTGCAAAAAATGCGTTAACCCTGGAAGAAAAAGAAAAATATAAGGATAAAACGGAAATGCTGGGAAAACTATACATACGTAATTTTGCCGAAGCTTTTGATTGCGAGGTATATTTTGTAAAAGACACTATTCATTAAAATGCTTTAGCATATCCCATGTAAACTTCCACCCTGGGATTATCAATAACACAAACTGGGGTCAACGGTATTATTTTTCCAATTTTTTTTTGAATTTTAGTAATATTCATATTATTTTTCAACAATTTCTTATCTTTACCTTTTGAAATAAGTTTTTGTTATAATTAGGGTATAATTATCGTAAATATTAATTTTGAAAAATTAAAATTCCCTATAAGGTAGAGCTTTAAAAAAATACATAAAAACCGGTTTTATGAAATCATTGCTTAAAAAAAGAATAGGTATCAATGCCAAAATGATCTTTTTGATATTAACAACTACCACAATTATTTATGCTGGTTCTGTAGGATATATTACCGTTAATATGCGCAGTATGTCTTTAAATAATGCTGAAAAGGTAACAGATTCATATGCAAGAGAATATGCTAACCTAGCCAAAGCCAATTTTAATGTAGATATGAATATGTCAAGGGCTTTAGCACAAGCTTTTCTTGGGTATAAGGATTTGTCTCCAGGAAAAAGGAAACAAGTTTATAACAATATCTTAAAAAATGTGCTTGAGCATAATAAAAACTTCTTGTCTGTTTGGTTGATCTGGGAATTAAGCGCGATAGATTCAACATGGACAAAAGACTATGGAAGGGCGCGTTTTACCTATTACCGGGATGAGAATAAAAAAATGAAATATAAAAAAGAAATTCTTGACACTTTGGGCGATAAAAAACAAGGCGCCTATTACCAGATGAAAGTATCGAAAGAAGAAACCGTTATGGACCCATATTGGTTTTCTTATACCGGGGAAGAAGAAGATAATATATTGGAATCTAGTGTTTGTGTTCCAATTGTTGAAGATGGAGAATTTATTGGTTTGGCAGGTGTTGACCTTGCATTGGCTCGTTTCCAAGAAATTGTTGACAAAATTCAACCTTTTGCGGAAAGCCATGCTTTTCTTATTGCCAACGACGGCACTTTTGTAGCTCATCCAGATGAACAAAATGTTGGTGAAAAAATACAAGAAGTTGACCCAAAAGGAAATGAAAAACATAATATTTTAAAAAACATCCAAGAAGGCAATTATTTCTCTTTTGTGCATAAAAGCAACGAAAATAACCAAAAAAGGTATGTTTCCTTTGCACCCGTTAAAATCGGCAAATCCAAAACCCCTTGGTCTATCGGTATTGTTGTTCCTGTTAACGTGATACTGGCTAAAGCCAACCAAAAATTTATCATCTCATTGGTTGTTGGCGTTTTTGGCTTGCTTATATTAGCTTTTATCATTTGGCTCATTGCCCGCAATATCAGCAAGCCATTGATAAAAACTACAGATGTTTTGAAAAAGCTTTCCAAAGGCGATATACACCACACCCATAAACTGGAAATAAAATCAAATGACGAGATAGGAGAAATGGCCAACTCTGTTAATAAATTAATAGAAGGCCTTAATCGTACGGCCAAGTTTTCAGAGGAAATAGGGAAAGAAAACCTTGATGCAAAATTCGATTTGCTTAGTTCTAAAGATGTACTTGGCAATTCTCTGATTAAGATGCGCGAAAGCCTTAAAAAAGCCAAAAGCGATGAAGAAAAACGAAAAGAAGCAGACAAAAAAAGAAACTGGACTACGCAGGGTATAGCCAAGTTTGGTGAAATACTTAGGCAAAATAATGATGATATATCCAAGTTATCATTTGAAATTATTAACAACTTGGTTAAATACTTGGAAGCTAAAGTGGGCGGTATTTTCATTCTCAATGACGAAAATGAGCATGACAAACACTTAGAAATGACAGCCTATTTTGCTTACGACAGGAAAAAGCAAGCAGGTACACGTATAGAAATAGGAGAAGGGCTTGTTGGTAGTTGCTTTAAAGAAAAGAGAACCATATACTTGGATAAACTTCCGGAAGGATACATGTCTATTGCCTCAGGCCTTGGAGAAACAGAACCTAAAGCATTACTGGAGATCCCATTGGTAACCAACGAAGATATATTTGGGGTAATTGAAATTGCGTCTTTAAACAAATTTGAAAAATATAAAATTGAATTTATAGAAAAAGTTGCTGAGAGTATTGCTTCAACCATTTCTTCTGTTAAAATTAACTTGCGTACTTCCAAGTTATTGGAGCAATCGCAAATGCAATCAGAACAAATGAGGGCGCAAGAAGAAGAGATGAGGCAAAATATGGAAGAATTGCATGCCACCCAAGAAGAAATGACCAGGAAAAATGCCGAGATGGAAGGCGTTATTGAAGCTATCAACGCATCCAATTACGTAATCTTTTATGATCTTGATGGGAAAATTATTGACTTTAATGATGCTTACTTAATAAGATTCAATATTCCCGATAAAAAAGGTGTTATTGGCACGCACCATTCCGATAACCTGCAAATGACAGAAAAGCAAAAAAAAGAATATAATAAATTCTGGCAAGACCTTAAGCAGGGAAAAGTAAAAAAAGATCTGAATAAGTTTAATATTAAAGGACAAACTTTTTGGTTTGAAGAAACTTATACCCCCATAAAAGATAGTCATGGCAAACCTTATAAAATCATGAAAATTGCTAATGATATTACTGATAGCAAACTTATCGAAGATAAATACAACAAAAAATTTGAAGAAATTAGAAACAAAGAAAAGAAAATGGAAGAGGAACGCAACCAGCTAAAAAAGAAAGTCCAGGAACTGGAAAAAGAAAACAAGGAACTCAAAGACAAAAAGAAAAAGTAGTGTCATGTCAATTCTAATGTGACGCCTGGAGATTGCTTCACCGACTGCTGTCGGCTCGCAATGACGTCACTCCGAGGAGGCACAGCCTGTCCCGTTGTGAGCGGGAACGAAGGAGTCTCCTTACTATTTCATATATGACATGACAGTAGCAATATTTTTCTATAGCGATTTTATATGTTTAACACAGATTTAAGATACCTTCTTGATGTAGATAAGCTAAGCAAAGTTGTAGCTGATATATATCGAATAACAGGGATACCAACAGGTATTATCGATTATGCCAACCATGAATTCACCCTCGAAAATCTAAGCAATAACTACTATAACTCTCTTGAAGAGCAAAACAAAAACAAGGATAGTGCCAAGCAATTGTTAAAAAGAATTGTCCAGGATGTTGACATAAAAAAGAAAAGCACACTTATTAAAGATCATAGTGAAAATATTCTTGCCGTACCGGTTAAACTCCAAAATAGAATTATTGCTGTTTTGTATCAATGTAATTTTTATATAAAGAACAAGAAAAATCAAACGAATACAAAGAAAAATCCAATTCCCCTCACTCAACAACAATTAGAAACCAATACAGATTTTCTAAAGCATTTCGGCGAACTTATTTCCCAGATGGCTGATGCACGAATGAAAGAACTGGAAGTAAATTCAAAACTCGACCTGATGGTGCAGCAAGAAACCGTAGAATTGCTCAAAACCAATGAAGAACTCCAGGATGAAATTGCAGAAAGGAGGCAAACCGAAAAAAAACTTAGGAATAGTGAAGAAAGATTCAGGTCTATTTTTGAACAATCTTCTATTGGCATCATGATTATTAGTTTACGCAACGTGCTTCTATCATGCAACCAGGCCGTTATGGCAATGCTTGGTTACAAGATTGAGGAGTTAAGGGCACACGAGATCAAGGATTTTATTTATCAAAATGACCGGGAAACCATTGCTCTAAATTTAAAAAAGCTAATCAAGAACAAACAAGAGAATTTTTGCCTTGAAAGCAGGTTTATAAAAAAGAACAAAAAGCATCTATGGGGAAGGATTACCGTATCAATGATTTCATACGATGATCCCAATTTTTCTGACTTCATTGTTGTGATGATGGAAGATATTACCGCCAGGAAACAAGCCGAAAAGGAAGTACAAGAAAGTGAAAAAAGATTTAGAGACCTTTTTGAAAATGCTCCAGAAGCTGTTTACCTCTTTGAGCCCGATACAAAAGAAATACTCTTGGCCAATAAATTTACACAAAGTTTTTTTGGTTATTCTTGGGAAGAATTGCGAAAAATGACCATAGACGAACTTATTGTGAGCAATATAAAATTGGTTGAAAAAAATATCCAAGAAGTCCTCGCCTCTAGTAGAGCATATATCCAAGAAAGAAGATACAGGAAAAAAAACGGGGAAATTGTTGATGTTGATGTAATTGCTACAAAAAATAAGTATAAAGGCAAAGATTGTATTTTAGCTTTTGTAAGAGATATTACAGAAAGAAAAAAGTATGAAAGAGAAATTACTAAAGCCTTAGAAAAAGAAAAAGAATTGAGCCAGTTGAAATCCAACTTTGTTTCAACAGTTTCTCATGAATTTAAAACGCCCATGTCGGTTATTCTTTCAAGTGTACAACTATTAGACCGCTTTAACGAGAAATGGGAAAAAGAAAAAAAACAAAAGCTGTTTCAAAAAATTTATAATGCCGTTATGCAAACTAATGGCCTTATAAACAATGTACTACTTATGGGCAAAGACCAAAGCGGTAAATTGGAATATAGGCCGTCACGTGCTCATTTTGAAGCCTTTTGCAAACAAATTATTGAAGAAACACAAATTATTTTTGGCTCTGATGTAAGGATTAATACATCAATTAATACGAATATTGGTGAAGTTGTTATAGATACCAACCTACTTAGGCATATTTTTACCAACCTTTTGTCCAATGCTGTTAAATATTCTTTCAACAACAAAGTTATTGACTTTGCAGTTAGCAATACTCCCGGTGGAAAAACCTCAATCTTAATAAAAGACCGGGGAATTGGAATCTCGAACGAAGAACTGAAAAATATTTATGAACCCTTCCACAGGGCAAAAAATGCCGGCCATATAAAAGGTACAGGATTGGGAATGTCCATAGTTAAAAGATGTGTAGACCTTCATGACGGGAAAATAGAAATCCACAGCGAGTTAGGTAAAGGAACCAGCGTATTGGTAACACTGCAATTACAATAAAATTTTTTAAGTTCATATAATTTCTACATAAACCTCACGTAATCAAGAAAAATAGACGCTTTTAAAGATTCAGCCTTCTGTTTTTTATTTTATTTTGCTCATTTTTATTGTCTTTTAACAAAAAAGATTGTAATTTGGTATACAATTTTTGTGATTATTATAATCGTAACTTTATAATAAGTAGAAATAAGTAAATTTGAATAACGATTCAATGAACCTATTAATAATCGGTATAAAAACATTAAGATATTTTAACATCATTGAACTGCAAGAAAAAGACCTATGAAAAAGATACTCATCATAGAAGACGATATTGACCTTTTGGAAAACACTTCCGATTTTTTAAAAGAAGAAGGTTTTGAAACACTTACGGCTGAAAATGGAACCATTGGCGTACAGAAAGCTTTACTAAAAATCCCTGACTTGATAGTTTGTGATATTGCTATGCCCGAGATGGATGGCTTTGAAGTATATAAAACCCTTCAAGAGATCTCAGCAACAGTAAGCATACCTTTTATCTTTCTCACGGCTAAAACGGAAAGAGACGACATTCGCACCGGGATGCAAATGGGAGCAGATGACTATATCACAAAACCTTTTGATTTTGACGAGCTTCTTTCTGCTATCAATATCAGGTTAGAAAAAAAAGAAAAACTTGAAAAAACCTATGATGAACGTTTTTTTGCCTTGGTAGACAATTCCTTCTCCGGTACTATAGTGCTCAGAGATGACCATTTTGAATACGTGAACAACAAATTTTCTAAAATCACAGGCTATAGCAAAGAAGAATTGTCCGAAATGAGGTTTATTGATATCGTAGCTAATGAAGATAAAAAGACTATTGATGAGAAAATGAAACGAAGTATAAAATCTTTGCAAAATTCAATACAATTTACTTTTACTTCATTAACCAAAAAACATAAAAAAATTGACCTTGAATTGGTAGGTAGTGTCATAAAAACCAAAGGAAAACCGCAATTGGTAGCTAATGTTATTAACCAAACAGATATTCAATCGCAAACAAAAGAAGAATTTATTAAACAACATTCAACGGATTTTGTCAAACTCTCAAAAAGAGAACAAGAAGTCTTGGAGTTGATTTGTAAAGGGTTCTCCAATCATGAAATTGCCGAACATTTGTTTATAAGTCATCGTACTGTTGATAAACACAGGGCTAATTTAATAAGTAAAACAAACTCTAAAAACACGGCAGACCTTGTTATGTTTGCAGTAAAAAACAATTTTATAGAAATATAGGGGCCGGCTAGCCCCTATAACTAATTAAAACTACTTAAAAAATAAACCTGGAAAAATATTGGTAAAACAAAAACGTTTTCTATAAATAGATGTTTTAATAATAGGAAAAGTTGCTTCAAAAGGAATTAAACCGATTGATTTATTTGGCATTATTGTTGATTAAACTTGCTTTATGTAATTGATTGTTTTTGTAAGATTTCATTAATTTGACGCAACCATTTTTATTTTTCATGCATCATTGCTTACGTGATGCATATAATCTTAAAAAAACCGGCTATTTTGGAAGAGAATTTCAACCTGGATGATATTATTAAAAAATGCAAAAAAAATAACAGGGCATCACAAGCTAATTTGTACGAGATGTTTGCTGGTAAGATGTTTGGCGTTTGCTTGTATTATTCTAAAGATTATACGGAAGCTCAAGATATCTTGCAAGACGGTTTTGTTAAGTGTTTCGAGAAAATATCACAATACAATGGAAATGGGCATTTTGAAGGATGGTTAAGGAAAATTTTTGTTAATACTGCTTTGGAAAAATTTAGGAAGAAGAAACTTTTATTTACAGTTGATGACCAAAATTCAAACACGTTAAACAACCTGGACCCCGTGGAAATTGAAGGCGACATGAATGCTAAAGACTTATTGGAAATTATTAAAAGCCTTACACCACAATACAGGATTGTTTTTAATTTATATAGCATTGAAGGCTACTCACATAAAGAAATTAGTAAAAAACTGGGTATATCTGTTGGTACTTCAAAATCTAACTTGGCAAGAGCTAGGAAAATTTTACAAGCAAAGGTAAAAGAAAAATACTCATTTGTTGCAGAAGAAAAAATTAAGGTATTATGACTAGATATACTGGTATTGATAAAATATTCCAACAAGGTTTAGGTGATTTCAAGGAGTCTCCACCTATCGATGCTTGGGAATCTATCAAAGAAAACTTGGAGTATAAAAGCAAAAAGAAAAAAATTGCATATATTAGGGCTATTGCAGCTACTATTGCCGTTCTTATTGCTTTTAATGCCGGGTATTTCCTTTCTAAAAATAGATTTAACGCCCCTGAAAGTACAGCCTTATCATACTTGGAGAAAAATAACAACCATAATTTTAAGAAAAAACCTCCAAATAACTTTCAATCCAATAAAGAAAAGATATACTCATTAACAACAAACAAGAATAATATAGAGAATGTAGTTGAAAACACCCATACACATAAAAAGGCCATTCAACAAAAAGAAAATAAAACACTTGTAAAAAGCCATAAAGATACTACATTAGCAAAAATAGTTGGGAAAAAGGTCAATTCTATACCAACCACATCAGCTAAAATATCACAAGAATCAAAGAGTGCTTTCGTTGCTAACGATGCTTTTTTTGAAACTGTTGAAAAAAGCAACAAAAGTAACCAACAAAAGAAATCCTGGTCTTTTGGTGGCGATATTGCTCCTGTATATTCATATAGGACTGCTCAAAATGTTAATCCCGAGGTTGTCTATTCATCCATATATAACAATAATGTTAGTACTACAGACGAAAGAGGGATATTTACATACTCTGGCGGTGTGAACTTAGGATACCAATTTAATAAAAGGTTATCAATACAATCAGGAGTGTATTATGCTCAATTGGGGCAAGAGTCTGACAATGTAAAAATGTATCATGAAAATCCCGTATTTTCACCAAATAATGGTGGTGATGAAGGTACGGATGACAATTACTCCGGCACAACAACAGCCGGAGAAGTGAAAGCTGGTGAAGATATTATCAAATCATCTAAAGAAACTGATGGTTCAAAACCTAAACCCGAAACATCAAGCTTACCTGGCCAGGCAAAAGTTGACAACATTATCCAAAACTTTGAATATGTTGAAGTGCCTCTTATTGCTAAATATAAGCTAATAGATAAAAAAATTGACCTGAATTTTATTGGAGGTGTAAATGCCGGGATCTTGGTAGGAAATAATATTTACAGAAAGGAAGAAAACAAAAGGGATAAAATAGGCGAAACACAAAATATTAATCAAAATATCTACAATACTATTACTGGAATGGGTGTAGAATATAAGCTTACCAAAAATATCTCGATGACCCTTGAACCTACGGTGAAATATTCCATTATTTCTATTAACGAGGAAAACACCTATAATTACCGGCCATATTCTTTTGGCGTCTTCAGTGGTATTAGTTATAAATTTTGGTAATGAATTTAATTGGAAGAGAACGCCACCAAACTAGCTGCTATTGTAAAGCCAATTACGCTCCCTATAATAGCATTTTTCGTTTTTATCTTAGAAGCCCTATCACGATAACCAGATTTAAAATACCTGTTATTTATCATTTCTGTATTGCTTACCATTTCTTCTTTTATTTTTGCAGACTTAATACCAATAACGCTTGTATACGTTGCAGGAATTAAGGTGCCATAAAACGGGTTAATAATGCCAGCCCCACCGGCTGCTCCCGCTACCAATCCTCCAACTGTTACCATAGGCGCTTTATAATTTTTACGAGCATCCATCTCACCCATAATGTATTTTTTCATATCCATCTTTTCCAAGCTTAATCCTTCGCTTTCATTTTTTTCATATATTACTACTGTGGCGCTATCTTCAAAATCTACTTGGTAAACATCATACCGGGATAATCTTTTTAACTTGAACTTACCATTCTTGAATTGCTCATAAAAAACATTATTATTCGTGATTCCTTTAACATCACCTACAATATACTTACCATTAATTAATAGTATTTCATCCTGGCTAAATAGACTCGGAAGTGAACCTAAAAAGAATATGAAAACAAAAAGAAATCTAAAATATTTCATAAATGGTTTTTTAAATCTACATCTCAAAGATAATCTTTTTTCTTTTCAAGAAAAAATAAATAAAAGTGTTACTTTTAAGTTTTATATTATTGTTAACGAATGATATTTTTAATAAATTTTAGCGGAAAGTGCTTGTTGTGTGTATCAAAAAATTCAAAGAGACTTATAAAACAACGTTTTGCGCAGAAAAGATCAATGCACAGGAAGAGATATGCAAATATTTGCAAAGCAAAGCACAGGGAGTATAATGATTCTAACCAAGAAATGTTTCAGCAGGGTTTCACCAAAAAAAATATCGAAACACTTATTTGCAAACCAATAAAATTTATTACTTTTGCAAACCGATAATACAAATGGTCTCGTGGCCGAGTGGTTAGGCGGAGGTCTGCAAAACCTTTCACAGCGGTTCGAATCCGCTCGAGACCTCTAACAGCGCTAAAGGGAATGAAGTAAATATTTCATTCCCTTTTTTATTTTGTCTCGTCCTGGTATAGGTTTACAAAAAAAAATGGAAAGAAAAAGTAAATTTATTTCAGGACTAAACATTAGAAATCGAAAAAGCTTTATTTTCTTCACAAAGGAAGAAAAAATTAAGATTTTAGTGGATTATATGCCATCAGGTTTAACAAAACATGAAAGTTAAAGAAACAGTAGGCTTTATTAAATGTCACCCGGTGAATATCAAGCCAATGCAATAAAAATTTTACATGTGCTGAGTGCTGAGCATTTTATGAACAATTCACCGGGTGAGTATGGTGAACATATGTTGCTAACTGTATACAATTCCCGCCGATGCAAATTGTGTACAACAAAATTACAACACCAGGTCGGCGGGGTGTATTTTCTTTTCATTTACCCCCGGACTTCGCCCAGGACTTTGTTGTTGCGCCCTTACAGGGCTTTTCTATATTGCCCATATTGATAGGTATAAAATGCAGTGCACTCAAAAATTTTCGCTAAAGGAAACAAAACCCAAAAAGCCGGTAAGGCTCTGGCATCAAAGTTCAGGGCAACGCCCTGGGCTAGGAAAACAGGCAAGCCCAAAAGCCTGGAAGGCTTTAAGAAAATTTTAATGGCGGTGCGCTGGCCTCCCTTCTTCGCTGTCGCGTAGCTTTAGCGAAGCACAGCAGGGAATCAAAGGGCCAGCGGAGGATGGTCTTTGAGGAATATTGCTGAATGCACTGCAATATGTATACTTAGAGAATCTTAGAGCCTTTGGGTCTTAGTGGCTGAAAAATTTTATTCGCTCCACTGCACTTAACCAAAAGATTTCAGCCACCGTGGGTTATAAGATTTTGTTTGCTGCGCTGCACTGGGCAAGCAGGTTTCTCCTTGCCTAATCCCTGCATGCCTTTTGCTCCGCAGGTTCGAAATGACGCGCTTTTCGTGAACTTTATTAACTTCTGGCAGTAAAACGTTAAAGAAAAAGCAAGCTAAACCAACATTTTCAAACTTTAAAAACTTTACAAACTTTCAAACTCAACAAGCCCGATATAAAATCACACTGCGAATATCATCTATTCACCGGGTGACTGCGGTACAAAAGAACCATCTCATCATGTATCAATAGGATCCAAGCAATAACTTCTTCTTTTGCAATTTTTGCAGTGTTTTCCTATCCATACTTCGTCAAATTGTTGCATGATCTCGTCAATCATTTGAGGGTTGGTTGTTACGATGCCGGATTCAAAATTGCGGTGGTTGGGGCTTTTTATGCCTAACCCGGCGCCTGTTAAATTAGCAGAGCCTGTGTATGCCAGTTTGCCGTCTATCACGATGATCTTAAAATGCACCCTGGGGCAAAGCTGGCGCTCCAACCCACTCCATAGGCCGGGATATTTATCAAAACTCTTGCGGAAATTAGGCCCCGGTTCTTTGGCATGCAAAAGCCGGACAGCTACCTTCCGCCGTATCAATGAATCGAGTACAGCAAGAAATGACCTTACCGCCCCTTGGTGCTTAACGTGCAAGTCTTTTATATCTGCCGTACCAATCCATAAGAACTTTTTAGCCTGAATAATGGGTTCTATAACTTGTTGATAAAGTTGTTCGTTGGTAATGAATTTGGTACTCATAAAATAGGATAGCGTTTTATTTCAAACCAGTCGTCTAAAGTTCCACGCATCAAAACCCTTTCTATAATCTTACGGGCGTGTTTCTCGTAATCAACCTTATTGATATCCGTATCCCAAAACAATGATTTGGATAGATCCATTTTACTTTGTAGTTATTCCGTTTGTTACTATTGATTGAAGTTCTATTCAAATATACAAAAAATATTGCAGATAGGTAACTAAAGTGAGAAGTGCCAATAGGAATCATAAAATAGAAAAAATCCTTTTCCAAATTACTGCGACATGTTTTGACACCTTGGGGGTTTATATTTGTGAAAAATAGGATAGATTCAATTAATAATGAAGTCTGTTTGAAGTAATTTTATACAAAAATCATTTAATTTTTACGATATGAAGTCATTCAAAAATTTTCATTTTATTGGTTTAGGCCAGGCAGGTTCTATGATTTTGGAACATACTTTTAAGAAAGGATTACATGGCAGGTACACTTGTGTATCTCGGCCGGAACGCTTTTCAAATCCAATGGGTTTAAATCTCATGGAGTTTCAGCCTCCCTTAGATGAGCATTTTAAAAATACCAGGTACCCGGAAGCCTGGACAGATAAAAGTGTTCCTTTGATAGTGCCGGGCAAAATAATGGATATATTTAATGAAAATGAATATTATATTCTTGTAGCCGGTTTGGGAGGATATACAGGAACCAAATTCTCTTTACGCTTATCTGAGTTTTTGTCTGAAACCGGTAAGCATTTTTCTATAATAGTTACTTTGCCGGCATCATTTGAAGGCAATAAAAAGAATAATATGGCAAATGATGCACTAAATCAACTGGATAATTATAATTGCCATGTTGCAAAATATGAAATCACAGATAGGAATAAAAATATACCATTTCCGGAATATTATAAAAATGTAGATGAAGAAGCTTATATACTTTTAGAGTCATTATTTAGAACTTATGGCACAATTTGTAATAAATGAAAAAATTTTGGAAGTAATCGCTTTAGCTAATCACTTGATGGTAAAATTCGATGTGGATTATTTAGATTTTGGATTTTCAAATGATAGTTTAAAACTGGGCTACTGCACCGATGAAGCTATAAAATTAAACTATCAGCACTCTCTGTTAGATCCTATCGATGAAATCCAAAATACTATATTACATGAAATTGCGCATGCAATTGCCGGACTTGAAAATAATCATAATAGATATTGGAAATCAATTGCCGAAGATATTGGTTTAAAAATTAAAACATAAAAAATGAATATTAAAATTAAGAAAGCGCTTTTAAATAAAGCTAAAGAAGAGCTGGACTTAAGTAATTCTGACCAGCAAGAAATTGGTAATTACCAAAATGCAGAAAGCCGTTTTGTTGACATAGACAGTAATTCTATTTCTGTATCGTTATTATCATTCTTTTTGAAAAATTCAAACAACATTGCGAATAAAACAAAAGCGCTTTTAAGCATGGAACTTTTAGGCGAAAACATTGAAATTTCGCAAATCAATGAAGTATGGGATACAAAGATCAGAAAATTGGCTGATGTTGTTGAATGTTTTTCAAGAATAGGTGTAAAAAAAGTAAACGCAGATATCTTATTCAATAAAACATGGTTTCCTATAATTGCAATACCTATATTCAACCCGGCTACAAGATATATGAAGGCTTTTGTTTTTGTTGACGTCAAAGTTAGTTTTGGTTATGAATATATTAATATTGGTTTTAAAATTGAGCAAGAACACTTACTTGCTGCCGATGGGAAAATGAGAAAACCAACATTAAAGGAGCTGTTTGCCGAGTTTGGTTGTCGTCCGCAACAGTGTGATCTCGAAAAACATAAAGATTCATTATCATATCTTAAAAAAATAAGAGATACAAAAAAGCAAATGCTATACAGTGGATTTGGTGTAAGGATGCTTGGTAGAAATTATTATAATGATGATTGTATTTTCATTAAAATTGGTCACAATAAAATTAAAGAGAGAATAATAATAGAATCAGAGCTAGAATATAGAGATAATTCAAATAGAAACCAGGAAGTTAATAAAAATCATTATACTTCACTACCATTAGTACGGGTGTTTTCCTTTTTACAAAAAAAGTATTTTTTTGCAAATGTGAATAATTTAACTGATTACGTTTATGATACAGAGGCACATAAAAGAATTTTTCTTCCAAAGAATATTACAAAACTTTTAACAACCGTGTTTTCTACATCAATAGATTCTTTTATTGGCGATGTATTAGATAATAAACATGGAGGTATGATTATACTTGCAGCGGGTAATCCGGGAATTGGGAAAACATCTACTGCCGAAGTATATTCTGAAATGCAACAGATGCCACTATACGCTGTAGATTTTAGTGAACTGGGCACAGACTTAAACAGTATAGAAAATAGCCTAACCACTATTTTTAGACGAGTTGAAAAATGGAATGCCATTGTATTGTTTGATGAAATCGATGTTTTTCTTGCGAAACGAGAAAAAAGTGACTTAAACAGAACGGCCATTGTGGGAGTGTTTTTACGGCTTATGGACTATTTTAGAGGTGTAATGTTTTTAACGTCAAACAGGCCGGAAGTACTCGATTTTGCTATCCATTCAAGAATTACCTTAAAAATTAAATATCCTGATTTAGATGAAAAAACAAGAGAAAAAATTTGGGAAGATAAATGCGAGAAAGCGAATATTAATATTCAAGATGGTTTTTCAGAAGTGTCAAAAATCGAATTAAACGGCAGGGAAATCAGGAACCTTGTTCGCTTGGCAAAAGTGATTTATCCCAATGGGGCTAAACAGGAAGATTTAGTTGAGATGATAGGAATTAATAAATTCTGATGATGTAGTCATTTAAAAAAATCAATTTATTGATTTAGGGTGTTTTTCATGGGCTGGATGGGAAATATAGAATTTGGAAAAGATGGCTTACTAATGTTAATATATTCTTTTTAAAAAAATCATTAAAATAGTCATAAAAAGCAACCAGAGTTAAAATTATTGTTAAATTTGTCATAAGAAAATATTTACAAATTTTTAGTATAAATTTAAGGCATTAATTACTAAAAAAAGCGAAATTAGAAGTTAAATTTAGAGGGAATGATATAATGAGAAATAAGATTGAATTAAAATCAATAAGTGAATTATCAGGAATGAATTTCTTTATTCCTAAATATCAAAGAGGTTATCGCTGGACTAAGCAACAAGTAAAAGATTTATTGGATGATATTAATGAGTCTATAGAAAAAAAAATAGGAGGTTTCTATTGCATTCAACCTCTTGTTATTAAGAAAAACATTATATATGAAGAGCATTATTGCAATGAGCTTAAAAAGCTTGATCCAACAGACAAGAATAATCTGATAAGCAAAACAGAAAAAATAATTAACGAATATTCGCGATGGGAAGTTATCGATGGACAACAGCGACTAACTACTATTTTTATTTTGCTTGTATATCTAAATAAGAAAGAATATGAGATAGAATATGAGACAAGACCCGATAGTAAAAAGTTTCTAAGTAAAATTGAGGGAATTAAAAAAGATGACAATATTGATTATCATCATATTTATGAAGCTCATTCGCAAATATCAGACTGGTTTAGTGAAAAGGGAAGAGAAAGCAATCAGTTCAAAAACAACTATTTGAAGATTCTTTTAGGCAATGTGAAATTTATTTGGTATGAATCAATAGATGAGGATCCCATAAAAGTTTTTACCAGATTAAATATTGGGAAAATAGCCCTTACAAATTCAGAACTTATTAAAGCACTATTCCTTAATAAATCAAATTTTAAAAATGCTGATTATCAAAAAATAAGATTGCAACAACAAGAGATCGCAGGAGAATGGGATTATATTGAATTTACTCTGCAAAATGATGAGTTTTGGCTCTTTCTAAATGAAATCAATTATGATAAACCCACACGTATAGATTTTATCTTTGACTTAATCTGTAAAAACAATATGCTTAACCTTAATGATGAGGAACAAAAGGAGGTTGGCGATGATGAATACAAAACATTTAGATATTTTTATGCTTGGTTTAAAAAGCAAAAGGAAGTCGACATTTCAACATCTTGGGGAAAAGTAAAAGAATTATTTCAGACTTTTAACGAATGGTTTAATGATTTAGAATTATATCATTATGTAGGTTTTCTATCTGAACAAGGAAGTAGAATTTCTGATATGCTTGGAGAATGGAAAAAAAGCAAAAGAAAGGATGATTTTATTGATTACATCAAATCTGAGATAAAAAACAAAATGTCATCCTTTTCTGACTTAGATAAAGAATATGATGTAAATGGAAAACCCAAAACACAATGTCGAACGCTTCTTTTGCTTCATAACATTCAAACTGTCATTAATCAAAGCAAGGCTTTAATAGAAAATGAGAAATACAAGCTCCCTGTTTTCTATAAATTTCCATTTCATCTTTTCAAAAAAGAAAAATGGGATGTTGAGCATGTTGATTCGAGCACCGAAAATTCCTTAGGGAATAAGGAACAGCAAAAAGAATGGTTAAAAGCATCTTCAATAGGCTTGGAGAACGAAGACTTGAAAAAAAAGATAATCGAATTTTTAAATGATGATGCGAATAGTGAAAAGAATGAGAACGACATTTTTGAAAAATTGCATGAAAAAATAATTGCTAGAGATAATAGCTCAAAACTAAGTGAAACTGATAAAAACAAAATCTGGAACTTTACATTACTTGATAGTTCGACAAATAAAAGTTATGGTAATTCAATATTCCCTGCAAAACGCAGAGCCATCATTGGAAAAGACCAGGGAAAATCAATTTTGGTTGATGAGTACCTACAAATTGAGCAAAAAGAAGGAGAAGTTGCTTTTGTTCCCCCATGCACAAAAAATGTATTTTTGAAGTACTACAATCCTTCCACAAATAATTTACGAGAGTGGAATCAAGAAGATGCCGAAGCATACAAGGAGAATATTAAAAAAGTGTTAAATGAATTTTTACCAGAAAAAGAAAATAATGAAAAACAATAATATTCAACAAACAACATTTTGGGCTTTCTTAATAAATGAACATCGAAAAATTGAAATTCCGATTATACAACGTGATTATGCCCAGGGAAGAATAGGTAAAGAAAAGTTACGTGAAAAGTTTCTTACAGATATAAAAACAGCCTTAGATAAGAAAGATGAAAAAGATAATAAACCTTTAAAATTGGATTTTGTTTATGGGAGCGTTGAAAATAACCGGTTAAATCCGCTCGATGGACAACAGCGTTTAACAACTCTATGGCTGTTATATTGGTATATTGCCTTTAAATCAGGGGAGTTGCAAAATAATAGGGGGGTTTTTAAAAAATTCACCTATGAAACACGAACAACATCAAGAGAATTTTGCAATAAACTTTCTGACTTTGAGTCAATCGAAACCGACAATATAGTACAAACAATCAAAAACCAAACATGGTTTTTTTCATCCTGGAAACAAGACCCAACTATTCAGGCAATGATGAACATGCTTGGCGGTAATTCCATTAAAGATGATAAGGAAAACGAAATAATAGATGGTTTCGATGAAATATTCGAGGGCTGTGTGAAAGGTGACTTCAAAAAATATTGGGAAAAATTAACAGGAGACTATTGTCCGATTATATTTTATTATATTGATTTATTGGATTTGAGCTTATCCGATGATCTGTATATTAAAATGAATGCCAGGGGAAAGCCATTAAGCAATTTCGAGAATTTTAAGGCTGATCTTGTTGGATATATAGGAGAAACTGAGAAAAATATCGATCAGCAAAATAAAGTTCCTGTAGAAACAATCGAACATAAGTTAGACACAACATGGACTAATATTTTTTGGAAATACAGGTCTCAAGAATCTGAAATTGATAAAGCTTACTTTGCTTTTATTAATCGGTTTTGGCTTAATCTTTTGATAACAGCAAAAGCGGAAGAACAAAGATTTCTTAGTGATCCTGAAAAAAACAATAAATTATTCAAGTATTTGTACGGGGATAGAGGAAATGATGTTAATATTCGATATAATGGATTTGATCTTTACGAATCGGAAAAGTCAGTAATTAAGGAAGGATTAGAAAAATTGGAAAAAGTACTTGATCGCTTTCATAATGTTTTTAATGGGGCATCAACAGATGAAATAAATGAACTTTTTTTTCCGAATTGGGAGGATAATTCCGATTTTAGATTTATCCCTGGATATAAAAAGGACGAAGATAGAGAAAAATATTTCCCTACTACTATAACTCAATCACAAAGAGTTGTATTCCATGCTATATGTTGCTATTTTGAAAAAGGTGATTATGAAAAGAAAAGTTTGATGCGTTGGATAAGGATTGTTTGGAATATTGTTGAGAATGCTGATATTGACTCAATTCAAAAAATGATCGGAGCTATGCGCTTAATTAATGAATTGGCGGATAATTCTCATGATATACTCAATCATCTTAGAGACCGTGATGTTTCAAAAGACTTTGCAAAAGAGCAAATGGAGGAAGAAAAGGAAAAAGCCAGACAAATATTGGATAACTCACATTGGAAGGACTCAGATGGCAAATCTTGGGAAGATAAGATAATAGAAGCAGAAAATACAGCCTTTTTTAAAGGTGCTATTCGTTTTTTATTTAGGACTGGTAATAATGAATATGATTGGGATAAATTTGATAATAGGTTTGAAAAATGTAAGATGTTTTTTAATAAACAAGGTGTTGAAGATGAGTATAAAAAAGATGCTATTCTCCTCCGAAACCTCATTTCACATTTCAATAATTGGGGTCAGTTTTGGGATATTGTCTATGAAAACAAGGCTTCAGCATGGAAAAATATATTAACCAAGGAAAAATGGTTAGTTCCTGTAGGTTGTTTATTGGACAATAATCTTATGAATTTGCAAAAAATAAAAGCGAGACCAGATGAAACATTCATTGAAGAAAATAAAACAATCCATAGGGAACTTGTATGTACAAATCTATTATCACTTATTGTCGGAGGATGTCAATTAAAATGGATGCATGGGAAACATTGCCTGTATCCTCCAAGAGCAAATGCAAACTGGAAAAAATATGTTGTTGGGGATAAACGGAATAGTGTTTTATCGAAATTGGTAGATAACCAAGTCATTGTAAGTGAGCAAAAATTAGAAGGTGTTGACTTTTTCTGGGGATGGGATATCGAGTTTACTTCTGATAAGAAACCTTTTAGATGGAACACAAGGGATTTTTTGGAAGAGCTGAATGAAAATAAGGAATGGATAAAGCATGATAATGTATCATTAGAAAAACTCAAAGATTTTCTATTAAACCATTCGAAGAACTCTAATAAAATTTAATACATGACCTTCACAGCAATCGACTTCGAAACCGCTATTTACCACCACATTTGCGCCGTAGGCATTGTTACGGTTGAAAATAGCAAAATAATTGAAGAATACTTTTCCCTGGTTAAACCACCAAATAACAAATATAATTGGCATTGTATGCAGGTTCACGGCATAACACCTGAAGATACCGAGAACGCACTTCCGTTTATTGAAATTTATCCTGAGATTAAAAAGCGGTTAACCGCTAAAATTGTTGTTGCTCACAATGAATCTTTTGACAGAAGTGCATTACGGAAATCAATGGCGGATAATGGTTTTGACTATTCAGAATTAAATATTCCGGACAGGTGGGAGTGTACAATGAAATATTGCCGGGGAATTGATAAATATCCTTCAGGTACATTGGATGAGTGTTGCGCAATTGAAGGCATTGCATTAAAACATCATGAAGCCCTTTCTGATGCAAGGGCTTGTGCTGAATTGTATATGAAATTAATAAAACATTAAGATTATGGAAATTAAAGATATTGTTAGTCCACTTAAATCCATTTTTGCCAAGAACCCAAAAGGCAAAAGTGATGTTTCAAAAAGGACAAAAAGATCACAAATAATAACTAAATTATGGCAAGAAAAATTTCCGAAAGAAAAATATCCGGAGATATCTGTAGAGGTTCCGATAAGTGATAAATCAAATGAAAAAATTGATTTGGTTGATTCTAAGAAGAAAATAGCGTATGAACTAAAAGTTTCTGGGACAAACCCTCACCATGAGTTTTATAAAGATATACTAAAATTTTTGGTGTTTAAAAAAAATAATCAAATGGATTTTAAAACTTTCGTTTTTATTTCAGAAAAAGAAGGTATTAATAAAATTGCAAAATCAGCGTTGTTTAAAGAAATAAAAGATAGTTTTGATTTTGAAATTATATTATATCCAATCCCAACTTAATATTAACGGCCAATACAAGCAGTTCTATTTCATATTTTTACCATATTTATAAGATGTAGCCTGATTATTGTAGTTTAAGAGATCCCAATTTAAAACATTCAATCTCACCCACTCCCCTTATTCAACTCCAAACACCCCCGGCAAATCCTTTTTATTTGCGCTCTTAGTTCCAAAGGTTCTATAACGGTCATCGTGTTGGCAAACATCATTAACTCTTGTATGAAATCCCAGGTAATATATACTTTTAGTTGCACACGGTATTCCGTATTATTATTTATTAGCACCTTTTGCGAATGGTGGAGCTTCAATGACTTAATATATTGCCCTTGTAAAGGGTCGAAAGATAAAACAACTTTTCGTGGCCCTTTATCTGTTGGCTTTATAATCCCGAATGCATCAAAGAAATAGGCTTTGAAATCAAGTTTTTCATGTACAGCAAATTTCTCTTTTAAAATATCTAACCCAGACATGCGGTCAAGGGCAAATGTTTTCATGGTTTTATTCCTGCCATTTATGTCATTGGCAATTAGGTACCACCGGTATTTAAATTCTTTGAGGTGCAATGGCTCTGCCACACGTTCCGTAAGCTTTTCTTCATCATATTTATAATAAAAAAAGGATATTTTGTGGCGGTTTTTTATGGCATGCATCAAACCATACACGTGCTCTGTACCGAGCGCTTTGCGGGTTTCTACAGAAATAATCTCCTTCATGCCCTGGGCAAGGTTTAACGAATTGAACAAGTCAAATGCTTCTAACATTCTATGGCTCAACTCTTCACTATCATCGGGTTCTTCTTCAATAAAATATTTATTATGCATACTATCAAATTGTATATCCATATTAAAAATGGATCGAATATCATTTTTATCTCTTTGGAATGTTCTTTTGGAAACGCTAAGGTTGTAGCCGTGAATTTCGCCTTCAGATTGCAAATAATCATTGATTTCTTGGAAGGTGCAATATTTGAAATTCCTAAGCTTCCTGATAATCAATATATACCTCAATATGGATTCTCTTTTCGTCATGGTTTCCTAGCTTTCTTAGTGTTAAGTCAACAATGAAATAATGTATCATCTATCTGGCAATTTGCTCAATTATAACAATATAGATTCTCAATAATAAATGTGACGCGTCACCAGTTAATGCAATAATTATCCTAATATAACATTTTTTCTAATTAAACCAAAAATATCCACCTGTTTCGTATCTTTCTCCATTCCAATGTATTACAAAAGGCACGCATTCTTTACACATATCCATGATGCCATCGCCAATACCCTTTCCAAATCCATTTTCCATTTCTTCCTGTTCTATTATGCCAAAAGAGCCCCTTGTGTCTAATAAATACATTCCTTTGTTGCCTCCATTTGCAATAAGCAACTTTATTTTATCCCCATCCCAGTAATTCTGTATAATTGTTGCATGGTCGGTAATACCATCATTATTAAAATCACCTGTTTTCATTTTTCGTCCATAAAAAAATTTTCTTTTTATCTCTGACAGGCTATCTTTGGGTATTTTGTCATATTCCTCCTTATTTTCAAAATAATGCGTTGTCCAATCTTCATCAGCATCTAAATAGGAATAAACATTCCAGGAAGTACTTAAGCTTGAAAAATGGACCATCTTATTCAATTTATGTTCCATATCCCTGATATTCCTTATTCTTGATACCAATTCCAGGAATCTTTCACCACTTTTGCTTATTATAGTTGTATCGCAATTTGCTGACTGAGCCTTATAAGCGTATTCAAACTTTTCAATAGCCTCCTTATTGGTTAAATATTTCTCTTTCATTTTTTCATATCCAGCTTTTTCTAAACAGGCTTCATTTTTTTCAGCCAATTCATCTGTAAGGGTGAAATAATCCTTAAAGGCATTCCATTGTTTATCATAATGTTCCTCTTCAATTTTTTTCATAAATTCATCTATTAATGCAAATAGAGCTTTTCCTGTTTTTTGCATGCATTCGCATTCATCCTGCGCAACTCTTTTACCTGATTTTTCGGGATTTGAACAAGAACCTATTGTTACAATAAATACAGCAGCGGTAAGCATTTTCAATAACGATTTTCTCAACATGGTTTTAGAGGCTTTAGTGTTTTTCATTTTGATATCTTTTAATGTTTATAATTGCTTCCAAAAGTAAACCCACCATATGCCAAAATTTGTCGCTGTGAAATATTATTTTGATTTAAATAAAAAGAGTTCCTACTCCCCCTACCTCCTAAATTCTGCCTTCTTCACTCTGCATTCTCCATTCTCTCTTAATAACTTTTGAAAACTTGTTTTTACCGGCAGAAAAAAATTCAATAATTTTACACCAAAATCCCAATACTATGTCCGAATTCACCCATTTACACGTACATACACAATATTCTATCCTGGATGGCGCCGCTGATATTGGCGGGCTTATGGCCAAGGTAAAAGAATATGGCATGGATTCCATTGCCATTACCGACCATGGCAATATGTTCGGTGTTATCGATTTTTATGAACAAGCCAGGGAAAACGGCATCAAACCCATTATTGGCTGCGAATTTTATATGGCTCGAAACGGCCACCTCCAAAAAAAGTCTAAGGAAGACAGGAGTGGCTACCATCTTATATTGCTTGCCAAGAACAAGACCGGTTACAGGAACCTTACAAAACTTTGCTCAATTGGTTTTTTGGAGGGTAAATATTACACCCCACGCATCGATAAAGAATTGTTAAAAGAAAACCACGAGGGCTTGATAGCAAGCTCGGCGTGCTTGGGAGGCGAAATCCCCAAAGCCATCATGAACCATGGAATAGAAAGAGCTGAAGCTGTTCTAAAAGAATATACCGATATTTTTGGAGAAGATTTTTACTTAGAATTGCAAGATCATGGCCATGAGGAGCAAAAAACGGTGAATAAAGCGCTTATAGAACTCTCTAAGAAGCATGGCGTTAAGCTCATTGCTACCAATGATGTGCATTTTATCAACCGTGACGATGCCGAAGCCCACGATATCCTCATCTGCCTCAACACCAATGAAGATGCGGAAAGCGCCGAGCGTATGCGTTACACGGGTTTTGAGTATTTCAGGCCGGTGGAAGAGATGAAAGATCTCTTTGCCGATGTGCCGGAAGCCATTACCAACACCGTTGAAATTGCCAATAAAGTTGAAGAATACGAGATTACTACCAAAGAAATATTATTGCCCGTTTATCCTATTCCCGAACCTTTTGAAGGGGAAAACGAGTATTTGCGGCATTTGACTTACGAAGGCGCTAAAAAGATGTATCCTGAGATCACGGATGAGGTCAAACAACGCTTAGACCATGAGCTTAATATCATTAAAGAGATGGGCTTTCCCGGGTATTTTTTAATCGTGCAAGATTTCATCAACGAAGCCAGGAAGCGAAAAGTATGGGTAGGCCCTGGGCGTGGCTCTGCTGCAGGCTCTGCCGTGGCGTTCTGTATTGGAATAACGAGTATAGACCCCATCAAGTATAACTTGCTTTTTGAAAGGTTCCTGAATCCCGAAAGAGTTTCTATGCCTGATATAGATATTGATTTTGATGATGAAGGCCGCGAACGTGTAATGGATTATGTTATTGAAAAATACGGCAAGGAAAAGGTAGCCCAGATCGTTACTTTTGGAACGATGGCTGCAAGATCAGCTATCAGGGATGTGGGACGGGTTCTGAAATTGCCCTTGCCCGAGACCGACAAGCTTGCCAAGCTTGTCCCGGAAGGGCCCAAAGTAAAACTGGCCGATGCTTATAAAGACGTTAAAGAATTGGTGGCAGCCCTTCAAAAAGGAGAGGAAAAGGTAAGAAAAACCCTTGATTTTGCTAAAACCCTGGAAGGTTCGGTACGTCATGTTGGTACGCATGCTTGCGGAGTTATCATTGGCCCAGAGGCGCTTATTAATCATGTTCCTCTTAGCACAGCCAAAGATTCTGACCTTGCAGTAACCCAATACGAAGGTAAATACGTGGAATCTGCCGGCATGCTCAAGATGGACTTTCTTGGGCTTAAGACCTTATCTATACTCAAAGATGCTGTAGAAAACATTGAACTGCGCCTTGGCAAAAAAATCGATATAGAAAACGTATCCCTTGAAGATGAAAAGACTTTTGAACTTTACCAACGAGGCGATACCATAGGTACATTCCAGTTTGAGTCTGATGGAATGAGGAGCCACCTTCGCGAACTCAAACCTACCAGCATAGAAGACTTGATAGCCATGAACGCTTTGTATCGCCCGGGGCCTATGGATTTTATCCCAACTTATATCAACAGGAAACAAGGCAGAGAAAAGGTTGAGTATCCGCACCCGTGGTTGGAGGAGATACTGGAAAACACCTATGGCATCATGGTTTACCAAGAGCAAATTATGCAGGCTGCACAAATCATGGCAGGTTATTCGCTCGGCGCTGCTGATGTTTTGCGGAGAGCCATGGGGAAAAAGATATTGGATGTGATGGCTGAACAGAAAAAGATATTTGTCAAGGGAGCTGTAGATAAAGGTGTTGATGAAGAGAAGGCCAAAGAGGTTTTCACTGTTATGGAAAAATTTGCCAAATACGGGTTTAACCGTTCCCACTCTGCCGCTTATTCTGTTGTTGCTTACCGCACCGGCTATCTCAAAGCCCACTACCCGGCAGAATACATGGCTGCCGTGTTAACCCACAACCTCAACGACTTAAAGAAAGTTACCTCCTTCATGGATGAAAGCAAAAGGCAAGGCATTCCCGTGTTAGGCCCTGATGTGAATGAAAGTTTTTACAATTTCGTGGTAAACAAGGAAGGTGCTATCCGTTTTGGGTTAGGTGCAGTGAAAGGCGTAGGAGAAGGAGCCGTTGAGGCTATTGTAAAAGAAAGACAAGCTAACGGCCCTTTTAAAAGCTTTTTTGACCTGTTGAAAAGGATTAATCTTAAATCGGCCAACAAAAGATGTATTGAAGCCCTTGCCATGTCCGGGGCTTTTGATAATTTCAAGGATTCGCACAGGGCCATGTATTTTTACCAAGAAAATAACGAAGGGCTCACCTTTATTGACAAAGCCATTAAACATGTAAATGCCGTAGAAAGCCGCAAAAACAGCCAGCAACCTAGCTTGTTTGGCGATAGTGAAGAAGTGGAGATACCTGACCCGCCCATGCCGAAATGCGAAGAATGGGGGAAGCTGGATGCGCTAAAAAAAGAACGGGATGTTATAGGAATTTACATCTCTGGCCATCCTTTAGATAATTTTAAGATAGAAATTGAACATTTTTGTAACCATACTGTTAATGAGCTAAAAGAACTAATAGAACAAAAAAAAGAAAAAGAAATAAAAATTGGTGGAATTATCACTTCTGTGCAGCATAAATATACCAAAAAGAACAAACCTATGGCATCGTTTATTTTAGAGGATTATACAGATGCTATTCAATTGTTTATGTTTTCAAACAAATATGTTGAGTTAAAAAATTACTTAGAAGAGGGATACCTGGTATTAATAAAAGGAAAAGTAGCACCCAATTACAAGAATAAAGACCAGTATGAATTCCAAGTAAATACTATTAACTTGTTATCAGAAGTAATGGAAAAGCAAGCCAAAGAATTAACCATAAAACTCAGTGTGCAGGAAGTGAGCAATGAACTGATCAATCAATTGAGTTCTTTGGCGGAAAGTAATAAAGGCAATTGTTCTTTAAAATTTAAAGTTATTGACCCTTTGGAAAAAATAACGATTGATATGTATTCAAAAAAATATAAAATAGATTGCAATGGCTTTCTTAATAAGCTAACTGATAGCGCTAAGGTGGATTTTTCTTTGCATTAATTCAATAAATGATGATAAATTAGCGTTTAAAAAATTAAATTTGCTTAAATTTGTATCAACTATAAACTAAAAAGTTAAAAACTATGGCATTAGAAATAAACGAATCCAACTTCGAGGAACAAGTAATGAAGTCTGACAAACCTGTAATGCTTGATTTCTGGGCAGAATGGTGTGGCCCATGCAGGATGATAGCGCCAATCGTGGAAGAAATGAGCGAAGAATACAAAGATAAAGCCGTTATTGGTAAGGTTGATGTTGACAGCAACCCTGGCATTGCGTCAAAATTCGGGATAAGGAATATCCCTACAGTTCTATTTGTTAAAAATGGTGAAGTAGCTGACAAACAAGTTGGCGCCGTTCCAAAAAACGTGCTCACAGGCAAACTGGACAGCTTACTATAACAGCAACGAATTTTTTTCTATTACATCCGGTATTTTATGATAAATGCCGGATGTATATTTTTATAACTTCTTTCAATTATGGCTGACAGGCTTAACCATTACCAATTACAAAGATTTAGCAACTTGGAACTTATCGCCCGGCAAGTTGTTGAAGGTTTTATTACCGGTATGCACAAAAGCCCTTTTCATGGGTTCTCTGTTGAGTTTGCAGAGCACAGGATTTATAATACCGGGGAATCAACCAAGCATATTGATTGGAAATTATACGCCCGCACAGACAAACTTTTTGTTAAACGATTTGAAGAAGAAACCAACCTGCGTTGCCAGTTGATCATTGATAATTCTTCTTCTATGCATTATCCCTTGCAAGCTAAGCTAAGCAAAGGGCAGCATAATAAGATCACCTTTTCGGCTTACGCTGCAGGCGCATTAATATACTTGCTTAAAAAACAACGCGATGCACTTGGGTTATCAGTATTTTCTGATAACTTGGAACTGCATACCAAAGCTCGCTCAAGCGCTGTGCATCAAAAGCGGCTGTTTCATGAATTAGAAAACCTGCTTGAACCCGGCAAAACACCTAAAACAACCCATGCAGGGGAAATTTTGCACCAATTGGCAGAAAACATTCATAAACGTTCCTTGGTGATCATTTTTAGCGATATGATGGAAACCCACACCAAGCAAGATGAACTTTTTTCTGCCTTGCAGCATCTTAAGCATAAAAAGCATGAAGTAATCCTCTTCCATGTGATAGATAAAAGTAAAGAATCAGAATTCCATTTTGCTAATAAACCTTACCGGTTTGTGGATGTTGAAACAAATAATGAGATAAAGTTAAGGCCTGCTGAAGTGAGGAAACAATATATCAAAGCCATGCAAGATTACGAGAAACAACTAAAGATCAAATGCATGCAATACCAAATTGAATTTGTTGAAGCCGACATCAACGAAGGTTTTGAACCCATTTTGCAATCTTACCTGGTTAAGCGGAAAAAGCTGTACTAGGTTTCATTTTAAGCATGAAATATTTAGATTGATTTATCCTGTAATTGGTTAAAAAATCTTATTTTTGAGATATGAAAACATTGCAGGAAATAAAAAACACGTTGAATATTCATAAACAAAGATTGCTTCATGAATATCCAATAAAAACCATGGCGATTTTTGGTTCTTATTCACGCCAGGAACAAAATGATTCCAGTGATCTGGATATTCTTGTTGAGTTTTCAGATAAAATTGGAATCCGGTTCGTTGACCTTGCAGATGATTTAGAAAATATTGTTGGATTTAAGGTTGATTTGGTTTCAAAAAAAGGAATTAAAGAAAAATATTTAAAATCAATTGATCCAGATTTAATATATGTCTAAGCGAGATACATTGTTACTGTTAGATGACATGTTTCAATCCGCTCAAAAGATTAAGCGGTATATAGCTGGTCTTGATTTTGATTCATTTATTTCCGATGAAAAAACAATGGACGCGGTTGTTCGGAACTTTGAGGTAATTGGAGAGGCAGCCAACCGGGTTGATCCTGGTTTCAAAGACGCTAATCCGGAGATAGAATGGAAAAGGATTCGTGGATTTCGAAACAGAATCGTTCATGAGTATTTCGGGATTGATTATGAGATCGTGTGGCAAATTATCGAAGAGTATATAGATGAGTTAATTGATTGGCTAGATGCTCTAATTGACAAAAATGAAGATACATAAGCAAACTCCAAGCATCGTTTTAGAATTAGCATGACATCAGGTGATATCCTTCTGCTAACGCAATAATACCATACCCCGCGAAAAAATTAAATCACTCTTTTTACAACCCTTAATCTATGGGTGTATTTGCCTTGCTCTGCGTTATATATTCCAAGGTGGTCAATAGAGTCAATCCTAACCTTTCCTGAAACATGCAGTATTTTCTTATTATCAAGAAGAATTCCAACATGGGTGATTTTTTCTTCTTCTTGGCCGAAAAACGCTAAATCGGCGGGTTGGGCATCCGATAAAAAACCAATATCTGCTCCTTGTGATACTTGTTGTCCGGCATCTCTAAAAAGTTTACACCCCGCAGTTTTGTAAATCACTTGTGTAAATCCTGAGCAATCAAGGCCATACGGAGTTTTTCCTCCCCACAAATAAGGCGCTTCCAAATACGTTTTGCCCAATTCAATAATCTTCTGCCTGGTATCTAAATATTCCTCAACAGCGTTTTCAATAGAAGAAAACACCTCACCCGCTATGGTGAACCCGTTCTTTGCATCTTGAGGGATGCAACAACCAGGGAAAGCAGGAATACTTATATTGCTTTTTTTAAATACGATCTTAGCTGATATTGTTAAGGGAGAATATGTTAAGGCATTTTTGATACGATTAAACTCTTCTTCTTCAATGATCTTAGCCTGTATTTTATCTATCCATCCTTCGTAATTATCATATGTGCAAGAAATGTATAGCCATTGGTCTTTTTTTTCTATGATGGTGAAAGCATCACCAAAAAGTAATTGAGTTACCATTTCGCTTTTATGCGAAGGGGATTTCCTAATGGGTATAGCGCTTAATAAGCAAGTACCGTAGTGCATTTCGATTGTTTAAGCTATGAGAGATTTACAATGTAATGATTTTATTTTTTATGGCGTATTTAACGAGTTCAGCAGTGCTGTCTATGTTAAGCTTTCGCATGATGTTGGCTTTATGGACTTCAATGGTTCTAACACTTATGTATAATTCATCTGCCATTTGCTGGTTTGTCATGCCTTGGGTAATCAATTTCAGAACTTCTATTTCTCGTTTTGTGAGGCTTTCTTTCACCTCGTTGATTTTTTCTTTATGTGTCCTTTCCTTGTAAAAGCTATCCATAAAGATCTCGGAAACTTCTCCTTTGATGTATCTTTTCCCACTATTTACTATTTTTATAGCTTCTAAAAGTTCATTAACTTCAAATTTTTTGGGGACGTAGCCCAAAGCGCCAAGTTCAAAACCTTTAACTATGTTTTCTTCATCAACAAAAGAAGAATGTAAAATGATTTTAATTTCTTCTCCAAATTCATTGGTAATAGCTTCTGTAATTTGTATTCCCGAAATTTTAGGGATGTCGATATCCAATATCACCAAATCAGGTTTTAGCTTGCGTATTTCAGCAAGTGCTTCTTCACCATTATTGGATGTACCTACAACTTCAATATTCTCTTCAACGCTAAGTATCTTGTTTACTCCAAGTACTATCAGGTCGTGGTCGTCTACAATATATACCCTGATTTTTTCCATACTCAAAAATATTTATTGTGCTAAATTAAAAAAAAACATTGAAAACATACCGGGTGTATATTTTTTTCTTTAAACAAATTGTATTTTGTGATGGAAACTATTCGTATCTTAGTGATTCTATAGGGTCGAGTTTAGCAGCTTTTGTAGCGGGATAGATACCTGAAACAAGACCTACAAAAAAGCATAAAACCACACCGCTAATAATCCATGCCCAAGGTACAATAAAACCTGACGAAGTTATCATAGACATTAAATTGCCAACAATAATCCCTAATATGATCCCAAATATTCCGCCTAATTGACAAATAATAATGGCTTCGGAAAGAAACTGTTGTCGAATAACTTTTTTTGTTGCACCCAAAGCTTTTCTAATTCCTATTTCCCTGGTACGTTCGGTAACAGAAACAAGCATAATATTCATCAACCCTATTGAAGCGCCCAACAAAGTGATGAATCCAATAAAAGTTGCTGCCATAGTAACGTATCGAATATTTTCAATTAGCATTTCGGCAATATTATCGCTTTTAGCGATATCAAAATTGCTATTTTCGCCGGGTTTCACACCTCTAATGATCCTAAATAGCCCTGTGGCCTCGCTGATGCAAGTTTCTAAAGACTGGGGATTATGCGTTTTAACTTCTATGGTATATGACATTCCTTGGCGGGGAAAATATTGTCTTACGTTGTTTAGGGGAATAATGCAATTATTATCACCACTAAAACCAAGACTTGCCCCTTTCTCTTCTAAAACCCCTATTACGGTATATTTGCCCGGGCCAATAGATATTCTTTTACCTAAAGGAGATTGGCCTTTAAAAAGCGTATTATAGAGGTTATGCCCAAGTATTGCAACATTATTGCCATAATGGATCTCATCTGCCGTGAAATTCCGCCCCTCTTTCAATTTATATCCTGATGTATGAATATAATTTTCATCGGAACCAATAACTGCAATATTAGGATTGGTTTTTTCTGGGCCATATTTTAAAGTAGCCGTGTTTGTAGCAAAAGTAGTAATGGTAACATAAGCCGGGAAATTAAAATCTTCCTTGAATTGTGTGGCTTCTTTGTAAGTGATGTTCCTATAGCTTTTGGGCTTGTTGTTTTCGCTTTTTGTTATCATCTCCCAATTCTTGATTGAGAAGGTGTTAGCGCCCATCCTGCTGAAATTCTGGTTAATGGAATTCTTAATGGAGTCGATAGCCGTTAAGATTCCTACCAAGGCCATTATTCCCACAGCAATAATAAGAATTGTTAAGACGGTACGAAGCATATGACTTCGTATGTTGGAAAAGGAGAGTTTTATGTTTTCTAATATGATGCTTTTCACAGGTTCGATTTTTTGCCGAAATTAAAACTTTATTTTGAAAAAGCTAATGAAGCCAGAAAGAATTATTGACCATGAAATAATAGCAATGGACAAACTTATTAGTATGCTTTTAACGTTTCGCTTGGCATAATATTTTGTGGCCAGGAAAGTGCCTAAAGGTATAGACAGTAAAATGGGGGTAAAAAAAGCTATACCCCAAAGCCCCCATTGGCGTTTTACTTTAACAATTAATTTGTTGCGCCTGGTAAAGATCTTTTTGCTTTTCTTTTTTTGTTTTTTCCTAATTCGTTTTAAATAAACAATAAGCCATGAAAATAAGAAATCCCTGGTTTTGAGATAATACTTTTTGAGATATTTCCTATACATCCATAAAATCCAAGAAGATAGGTAAAAATAAATAAAAACACCGGCAATTCCACCGGTTGAAGTAAAAATTACAGTTTGCAGGAAGTCGAATTTCATTTGATAGGATATGGGGATGGCAAAGAAGAATTTAAAGCTACTGATCAGCATTAGTTGCAACGCTTTAAACCAGTTTACATCAAAACAGGAAAGTAATTCATGCATTCTAATAGAAATAGATTGTTATAAAGATAAAAAATTATTCTTTATCTAAAGGGTACCAATTGAATATTTCTTTTTTATTATGCGGCCTGTGTTTATCGAGCCATTTAAAGCCTTTCAATTTTTGTTTCTCGGGTGGAAGTTTATTTACCGGGTATAATATACCATCAGGTTTTTTAATGAAGGTAATAGTTTGTATTTCGTTATCTTCAACAAGTATCATAAGGTCTTCTGACAAAGAAGTATTAACCCCAACCAAGTGCTCATTTTCATCCCTCATGTAATAAACGGTTTGGCTGCGGTCATCAACAAAAATCCTTTTTAATTCATTATCTTTAAAATAGGCTGTAATCCTATCGCCTTTTATTTGATTAAATTTGGCGGTATCGTCCATAGAAATGATAAAAGAAGTATTGAATAAATGAAGGGATTGTATCCGGTTGTCTCCCGTTTTAATTTTGATGGTATCGGCAAAGAGCTGGTGTTCTTCAGTCCAGAGTACAGGGTTGTAATTCATTTCGATAAGTGAATCTGCAAAAAGATAGGTAAGAGAGTCGCACATTCCTTGCAGGTCTGATTTATAGAATTTTACTTTACGATAAGCAAAAAGTACCCTGTTAGAATCAATCGTATCATTGATTGCTTTTAATGTATCAGCATGAAGGAAAAGGGTGTCTTCGTCCTGCGCTTGTGTAAGCAAAGCTTTTCCTGTTACAAAGGAGATTTTTTCAAATTCGTTATATCTTCCAAAATCGCCTGTAATCGTAATGTTTTCAAGGGTATCTTCAATACTTACATTATTAAAAGCTTTCCCAATACCTTTTGTACGGTTATAATAAAGGCTGTCGCCACGAAGCGTTCTGCCATCTTCTTTGTTTACCAGGTAAGCATTTTTTTTGAATTGAGAGATATTGTTTTTTGAGTCATTCCAACCGTTTTCGCAATAGATGAGATTTTCCTCGCTATTGATGGTAGTGGGTCCATAAAAATATGCGATTTCTGTTTTTGTGTTATACATAAGGGTGTCGGAGTTCATCACGTATTGCGGGTTTGTAAAAACCACGCTATCCTTGAAAAAGAATTCTTTTTCTGCTGAAAAGTACCTGCCTGTAACGCTGGTTAACTGGTTTCTTGTATCAACAATTTTTCCACCATTGTAATAATCAGCAATTTCAGTATTTAGGTCATAAGTAAGATTGTCCGTAGTGAGAATGATCTCTTTATCAATCATTTCCACGTTATTATGCAATTCAGCCAAATTGGTTTCTCCACTGAATATAAGTGTATCGCCGTAAATATCGAGTGTATCTCCTTGCTTGATATGGACATTGCTAAAGGCATCAATTCTTTGGATGTCGTTATAGTTGTAAGCGCTGTCGCAATATAAATAAGTACTGTCCAGCTTAAAAATTACATTGCCAATAAGCCTTTGCACATCTTTGTTATACCTTTTGCTATATTCCAATGTGTTGGAATTAATAAGGTCTACTTTTGTAGTTTCTTCTTCTTGTTGTGAAAACAGCGTTGTTGAAGAAATAACTAATATTACCAAGGAAAGAAATAGATACTTAAGCAGTTTCACTTTTTGTTTTATAAAGTTTGAATTATAACGCAGAAAACAAAGTTTTCGTACTAAATTATAAGGTTATGTATTTAGGATTGTCAAGGATTTTTTTAATGCCTTTTTCAATATCCATGGGTTCCCTGTTTAGCAGTGATTTCATCTTACTAACATCAGGCAGCCTTCTTTTCATATCACCTTCTTCAAGTGCTGGTAAATAAGCAATTTTTGATTTTGAACCGGTTATATCAATAATAAGTTTAGCAAGTTCTAATATGGATATTGACCTGTCATCGCCAATATTAACAACATCATTCACGATTTTATTTTGATAAAAGGCATTTACGCAAGCATCAATATTATCATCAATATAGCAGAACGTCCTGGTTTGGCTCCCGTCTCCATAGATTGAAATATCTTGGTTGTTCAATGCAAAATTGATGAACCTGGACATAACAAAGTCTATACTTTGCTTGGGGCCATAGGTATTAAAAAACCTAAAAATGGTGTATTCCAAGCCAAATTCTTTATGATAAGAACGTAAGTAAGATTCTCCAACGTTTTTAACTACAGCATAGGGAATTCTTGAGTTTAAGGGAGTTGTTGTTTCATTTTGTGGCAATTCAACGGGTTCGCCATACACTTCTGATGAAGAAGCAAAAAAGACTCTTTTCACGCAAGAACTTTTGGCAAGGCTAAGAACATTTTCTATTCCATGCAAATCTTTTAGCACCTCTACGGGGTGATTTTGTGTTCTTTGCACCCCAACAGTGGCTGCATAATGAAACACATAATCAAAGTGAAAAGACAACATGATCTCGGAGATATCCCTGTAATTATTTACGTTACATTTGATGAACCGCCAGTTGTCTTTTGGTTGCTTGGGTAGTTTTTCCAGGTTACCTGTTGATAAATCATCAACAAGAACAACAAAATTCTCTTTATCTTCAATAAGTTTTTCAGCTAAATCGCTACCAATAAAACCGGCACCACCGGTAATCAATATCTGCCTCATGTCTTCATTCATTATTTAATAAGGTCTATTAGGTATTTTCCATAACCGCTTTTTAGTAAGGGTTGTGCAAGTTTTTCAAGCTGTTCTTTATTTATGAATCCCATGCGGTAAGCAACTTCCTCTATACAACCAATTTTTTGTCCTTGTCTTTCTTCTATAACATGTACAAATTGCGATGCTTGCAATAAGGATGCAAAAGTACCTGTATCAAGCCAAGCGGTGCCACGGCTTAAAATCCCCACTTGCAGCTTTTCATTTTCCAGGTAATGTTTATTAACGTCGGTTATCTCGTATTCGCCCCTTGCACTGGGTTCGATGTTTTTTGCAATATCTACCACGCTATTGTCATAAAAATATAAACCGGGCACAGCGTAATTGGATTTTGGTTGTTGAGGCTTCTCTTCAATGGATATAGCTTTCTTGTTCTTGTCAAATTCAACTACACCATATCTTTTGGGGTCGGAAACATGATAAGCAAAAACTACTCCACCACCAGGATTGTTGTTTTCCTGTAAGGTTTTTTGCAATCCCGAACCATAAAAGATATTATCTCCAAGAATAAGGGAAACTTTATCATTTCCAATAAAGTCCTCACCTATAACAAAAGCTTGTGCTAGTCCGTTGGGCACTTCTTGCACGGCATAAGAAAAATTAATCCCTAAATTTTTGCCGCTACCGAGTAATTTTTCAAAATGTGGCAGGTCAGTAGGTGTTGAAATAATGAGTATATCTTTGATCCCAGCCATCATCAGAACGGATAAAGGATAATAGACCATTGGTTTGTCATACACCGGCATTAACTGTTTGCTAAGGGCATAAGTCAATGGATGAAGCCTGGTGCCGGAACCCCCGGCTAAAATAATTCCTTTCATGATCCTTGTTTTTTTTGTTTAAATCGTTTAAATCGTTTTAAAAATTTATCTTTACTAACCATGTATTTTCGTTCTTTGTATTCTATATTCTCATCATACAAAGCAATGCTTTTGAATACAGGTTTTTTGAATGATTTATCCGTAATTCTTTTTAAAACAAGCAATAATGATGGCAATATAATAATATTTGAGAAGAAAGCAATCAACAATGTGAAAGAAATTAACATCCCTAATGCTTGTGTGCCGCCAAAGGAAGAAAAGATAAAGATAGCAAAGCCAAAAAACAACACAACAGAAGAATACATCATACTTACACTGGTTTCTCGCAAAGCGTAAATACAGCTTTCTTTAATGTTCCAGTCCCTGATCTTTAGTTCTTGCCTGTATTTTGCAAGAAAGTGAATAGCATTATTTACCAATATACCAAAAGCAATACTAAATATTAGGATTGTAGAGGGTTTAATAGGTATTTGCAAGTATCCCATCATGCCGGCAGTAATTAATAGTGGGAATAAGTTTGTAATGATGGTAATAAATACCATTCTTGCTGAAGTAAATAACAGCGCCATGATCAATGATATAATGATAACAGCAAAAGAAAGGCTCACTTTAAGATTTTTAATTAGGAAATCGCTACCTTTTAGAAATACAACACTAGTGCCGGTAATTTTAACATCGTAATTTTTCTTGTTAAAAATGGAATCAATTTTGGGTTGTAAGCTATCTTTAATGGCTTTTATATCTTCTGTGCCAATGTTTTTTATTTGCACACTCACCCTGGCAATTTGTTGATTGCTGTCAATAAAAGAATTGAGTATACTGTTTTTATATGCGCTGTCTTGCTGAGTTGGCACATAGGAAAGGATAAAACTTTTCTCCATATTATTGGGTAAGCTATACCTGTTTTGATTACCATTGTAAAATGCTTGTTTGGCAGCTTTTACTACTTCTGTAACGGAAAGAGGGCGGGATAATTCATCGTATGAACCCAGTTCTTCTTGAAGCCTGTCAATTTTTCTTAATGTTGATAATCGCAACACGCCATTCTTCCTCTTGGTATCAATAGAAATTTCTAAGGGCATAATGCCTTTGAAATGTTCTTCAAAAAACTCTAGGTCAACATAAAGCGGGTCATTTTTTGGAATATCATCAACAACTTTCCCGCTTCTATTGAGTTTTGTTGCTCCAATAATCCCAACTATGATTAAAATAAAAGCAATGGAAAAATTGAGTTTTTTCTTGTACAATACAGAATGTACTACATTACTAACGATCTTATTCACGGTTTTGTTTTCCAAGTGCTTGGTATGCCTTGTTTTTGGAGGATCAATATAGCTAAAAGTAATTGGGATCATAAACAGGGTTAACAAATATCCCATCATGATACTTATAGAAGCAATAATACCAAACTCCACTAAAATATCATTAAAAGTGATAATGAAAGTAGCAAATCCGATAGCTGTTGTAGCGTTGGTCATAAGGGTGGCATTACCTATACGCTGTACTACCCTAGATAATGCCTTTACTTTGTTGCCATGATTACGGTATTCTACATGGTACTTGTTGAGCAGGAATATACAATTCTCAACAACAATAACAATTAGCAATGGAGGAATGATCCCGTTTAGTATGGTTATCTTGTAATTGAGCAGTTCTATCATTCCCATCACCCAAACCAAGGCCACCAGTACAATGATCATCGGGAACAAAACGGCTTTAAAAGAACGGAAAAACAGGAAGAGCGCCAGCGAAGCTATGGCCATAGCAAGAATTACAAATAGCTTTAATTCGTCTCTTACTTTTTTTGTTGTGATAGTCCTGATATAGGGCAAGCCTGAATAATGAAGCTTAATATTATGCTCCTTTCCAAAAGCTTCCAATTTCTGTTTCAAAACTTCAATGAGCTTAATGCGGTTTTTAGAGTTAACCTTGTCCTTATCAAGGGTTATCATCATGAGGTTGGCATCGGTTTCCTCGTTATAGAGAAGCCCACCATAGATCTCTATGGCGTATAGGGCTTTTTTGATACTATCCAGTTCTTCCTGTGTTTTTGGTTTTTCATCAACCAATGAACGAAATATAAATTTCTTCTTTGACGTATCTTTATCCAGGTAAAAAACCCTTGCAATAGACAATACCTCTTCAACACCTTCTGTTTTCCTTAATTCTTCACCAAGTTCGTAAAGGCCTCTATATGCCGGTAGTTGAAATATTTTTTTATCTTGGATGCCAACAAAAAATATATTGCCATCTTCACCAAAAACATTTTTAAACTCTTCGTATTCAATTGCAGTAGAATCAGAAGAAGGTAACATCTTAGCCATTTCGTAAGAAAGGCTGACATTCATTGCTTTATAACCCAGGAAAACGGTAATGAGCCCAATTATTATAAGATTTGCTAATCTATACCTGAGAATTACACGAACTAATACATTCCACATTCAAAATACATTTAAACAGAAAACTTAAATTGCTGTTAATCAACAATGATTTCAAAGCCCAAAAATTGATGTAATGTTTTATACCGATATGCGTTCAAAGAAATAATTTCAGTTCATTTCAATCCTGGAATTATTTTGAACGATAATCGGTAAAAGCCAAGTAAGTATTCAAATTTTACTTTGTATCTTTGAATGCAACTTGGTGTTAAAAATGAACGGCGAAATTAAGATTTTAATTTTTAATTCCCAAATTGTTATTGAAACAAGTTGACTTTAAAATAATTCCTTTAACTTTGTTCTTATTGGTAGCTATGCATGGACTGGATAATGATTGACCAAATTTAGACTCTGTTTACCTATCTAACCATCCAAGAAAATCTTTCACTTTGGCACGACTAATTAATATTTCATCATCAATATTTGGTTTAAGCCGGATTTTTAGCCGGCTGTTAAAATATTTACTTACCTTATCAATAGAATCAATGCTGGTAATGTATTTCCTGTTAATTCTGAAAAATTTATCCGGGTCAAGAAGTTTTTCAAGTTGTTCTAATGTATAATCCACGATGTATCTCCTATTATCTTTGGTAACAAGAAATACCACCTTTTCTTCAAAATAAAAGTAGGGTATTTCATCAACAGAAATATGAAAGATGTTATCCCCAACTTTAGCAATGAATCTTGACTTGTAACTCGTTGGCTTGTATAAGTTTATGACTTGTTGTAATTGCTCCTGTGATAGGTTCCCGGCCTTTAGGTCTCTTTTATTCCTGGCTTCTTTTAATGTATAGAATTTGATCAATGCTTTTTCTAACTCCTCTTCCTCAATAGGTTTTAGGAGATAATCGATGCTATGGACTTTAAAAGCTTTAATAGCATATTCATCAAAAGCGGTTGTAAAGATAACTGGGCATTGAACGTTTGCTTTTTCGAAGATCTCAAAACTTAAACCGTCAGACAATTGAATATCCATAAATATGAGTTCCGGGCTTGGGTTATTCATAAACCAATTAACCGATTCTTCAATAGAATCAATAAATTGCAATACTTCAATATCTTTATTGACTTGTGTTAAAAGCCTTTCAAGTTCTTTCTGTGCAAATGGCTCGTCTTCTATGATTAATACCTTCATATATTTAAAATTTTAGATATCATGATTCTACCAATGGTAATTTAACCGTAAAATCCGCTTCGGTTTTGTTAATAATTACTTTGTCATCCGTAATATATTCGTAGCGCTTGTTAATGCTTTTGATACCTATATTTGATGACATCTCTACGCTACTTTTCTTTTGCAGGTTATTGGAGATCACAAGATAGTTGTTTTCATCAATTGAAATATCAATTTTAAGGGGTTTTTTCTTTGATATCACGTTGTGTTTAATGGCGTTTTCCATAAGCAGTTGCAACGCCATGGGTACAATACGTTTTTTGTTGAATCTTGGATGAATGCTTGTGTTAATGATCAAGTTTTTATCAAACCGGGTTTTAAGCAAAAAAATGTATGATTCTAAGAAGTCGAGTTCATTATGCAGTGAAATCGTTTCTTTATCTTTGTACTCCAAAACATACCTGTATACTTTTGATAATTGCCTTACGAACTTTGCAGCAGCATCCTTGTCGATATAAATCAATGAAGATAATACATTGAGACTGTTAAATAAGAAATGCGGGTTGACTTGGTTTTTCAAGACCTCGAATTGGGATTTAATATTTTCCTTTTGCAAGCCATAAAATTGGCGGGCATTTTCTATGGTCATCCTGAGTTCTCTTTCGTCCCAGGGTTTGGTGATATACCTGAATACCCTACCCGTGTTAATGGCTTCAATAACAGCATCTATATCACTATACCCGGTAAGCAGTATTCTAATTGTATCGGGATATTCAGGAAGTATGGTTTCGAGGAATTCCACGCCGGTCATTTCGGGCATTCTTTGATCGGTAATAACTAAGTTGATATTATGTTCATGCATTACTTCCAGCCCCTCCAAAGCACTATTGGCCGTGTATATCGTATAATCCCTTCTGAATGTGGCTTTGAATGTTACAAGGTTTTGTTCCTCATCATCAACAAACAATATGCTGAATGCTTTTCCAGGCATAAATATCTATAAAATTTATATCCACTTTTTTTTCTTGAAATAGAATATCAATAGCACCACAATCACTATCATAGATGCAATAATGATCCAGAAGGCACTGGGATTATTTTCTAAAGGCAGTCCGACGTTCATCCCGTAAAGCCCGGTAATAAAAGTTAGGGGTAGCAAAGTAGTGGAAATGAATGTGAGCACTTTCATAATCTCGTTGGTGCGGTTGGCCTGCAACGAATCGAAAGTTTTGGACAAGCCTTCTATCAATTCTTCATTATCCTCCACAAGGTCCCATATTTTTTGGTAGTAGTCGAGGATGTTGCCCCAATAGTCTTCCATGTTATCAACAAAACCTTCTATGCTCCCCGATTCAAACTTTTGGAAAAGCCTGAGCTGGGGCTTAAATATGGTATCCAGGAGTATAATGTTTTTTCTTGTTACGGAAATTCGTTCAATGCTTCTAACGGCTCTTTTGTTAAAGAGGTCTTTGCTGATCTGGTCTACCTCGTTGTTCACTTTACTCAGCAAAAGAAGGGTTTCTGTCAGTAGTCTTTCCAGGATTCTATAAAGCAGGCGGTCACTGGATTTGGGCATAAAATCTGCTTTGAATTTTTCGCTTTCTTTACTCCGGCTAAATAGGTCTTTTACTACCCAATGCGAGCTCCCGACAGTGATAATATAATCTTTACCCCAGAAGAGTTTTACTTCCTTGGTTTTAAGAAAGCGGTTTACTTTATCAAAATAAGGAAAATGAAGGATAATAAAATAGTATTCTTCATAAATATCTATTTTGGGACGTTGGGTTTTACTACGGCAGTCTTCCAAATCTAACGGGTGAAAGTCAAATTTATCTTTCAAAAATTGGAGGTTTTCTTCCGATGGGCTAAGAATGTGATACCATTTTACGTGATCATTTTGTACTATTTCTATCATAACAACCCCCTGTTTTTTTTTAATGATTTCTCCAGGAGAAATAAAATCGAAGCCAAATTTAAAGAATAATATTAAAACAGGAATAATAAAGGAGATGTTTTTTGTTTTTAATGAGTTTGAAATTTTTGGCATAGCCTGCTGGTTTTTTAACTTTTTACTGTGATGAGTTTGAAAGTTTATAAAGTTTGTAAAGTTTGAAAGTGTTGGTGTAGCTTGCTTTTTCTTTAACTTTATACTTTATAAACTTTAAGAACTTTTTACTGTGATAGGCTGCATGTTCCGCCGATGCTAACGGTTTCCAATAAATAACCAACAGCAGTTCGGCGGTGTGCATATTGTGGATATTTTACCCAGGGCTGGCGCCCTGGGCTACCAAAATATCGCCCCTGGCAGGGCTTTGGGCATTGTAGGTATGCCAAGAACCTTGATGTATGCTCACGGGATTGTCTCGTAAGTAAAAAACACAGGCATAAAATTGGCTAAATAACGAAATAATACTACAAAATATATAAAATTGAATCAAAAATACGAAGTTAGGTTATGAAACAGCACTAAGTTAAAAATCTCAGGCAAGCCAAGAGCCCTGTTAAGGGCGAAATTTTGGTAGAAATATATGTAGTACCGAATGGTTATCATGTAACAGAAAATAAATTTTCTTAACATGCTAATCCTTCGGCATTGTTCACTCCCGCATTTTATGCGGGGATACCAAATTTATCTAATATATCTTGATAGCGGTTTGGTATAAAAAGACCAACTCCCGCCGAGTTGCAAGTGTATTTTTTTGCAGGTAAACACTTGGATTTATAACAGAAATAATCTATTTTTGTAAAAACGATATACAATGCACACCATAAAATTAAAAATCAGCGACAAGATTTATGATAAGTTTACCTGGCTGCTAAGTAAATTCAGCAAAGATGAGGTTGAGGTTATAAAAGAAGATGAAACCTATAATGCAGCAAAAATTTACCTGGAAAAGGAATTGAATGAAATAAACAATGGCAAAGCATCTTTTCATACCATAGAAGAACTTGACAAAATCTTGGAAAGGACAATTGATCCAGGTGAAGCTGAAGTTTAAAACCTCATTCACACAGAGGCTTGCCAGGCAAGTGGAATATATTTCAAAAGATTCACCAAAAAATGCCAGGAAATTCAAAAACGAACTTTTAGTTAAAATCAGGCAAGTCCCTCAAAATCCATACATCTACAGAAAATCGATATATTTTGATGATAATACCATCAGAGATTTAATCTTCAAGGGCTATTGCATTGTTTTCAGGGTCAATAAGAGCAATGACGTAATTGAAGTTTTTGGGTTTGTAAAATACCAGGAGAATCCCACGGATTGATAATTAAATTGTGCATCAGCAAGGGCTACGCTCCAAGCGAAACCCTTGCCGACTTTTGCATTCGCAAATCTTGTTTACCCGTATTACCGCTTGGAGCGGTAATACGGATGTTAAAAATTTCAGACAGGCCAAAAGCCCTGTTATGGGCGAAATTTTGGTAGAAATATAACAAAAAAGGCAAACTCCCGCCGAGTTGCAAATGTATTTTTTTGCAGGTATTTTGCATCGGCGGGAATGGTAGGCAGGTGAATTGAAAGTTTGTAAAGTTTGAAAGATATGGTGTAGCCGGCATTCTATTAAACTCACCCGGTGAATTGCTCATAAACCGCTCCTCACATGTGAAATTTTTATTGCATTGGCTTGATATTCACCGGGTGACTTTTAATAAAGTGTTGGTATAACTTGCTTTTTCTGTAACTTTTTACTTTATAAACTTTATGAACTTTTTACTGTTACGGGCTGCATGTTCCGCCGATGCTAACGTTTTACAATAAATAAACAATCGCAGTTCGGCGGTGTGCATACTGTGGGTATTTTACCCAGGGCTGGCACCCTGGGCTACCAAGATGCCGCCCCTGGCGGGGCTTTGGGAGTTGTAGTATGCCTGGAATCTTAATTTGAGCTTACCGGTATTACCAATTAGAGCGGAAATACCAAAAGAAAACCCTTGAAGGGTTAGGGTTTAGTTTAAAAAATTCCTGCTAAGTTTAATAAAACCCTTCAAGCGGTTGGTATAAAATATTGTTTGCCAGTATTACGGCTCCGAGCGGTAATACGGTTGTTAAAAATCCCAGCCAAGCCAAAAGCCCTGTTAAGGGCGAAATTTTGGTAGAAATATAACAAAAAAGGCAAACTCCCGCCGAGTTGCAAATGAATTTTTTTTGTAGGTAGTTTACATCGGCGGGAATGATAGGCAGGTGGATTGAAAGTTTGTAAAGGAGAAAGAAATGGTGTAGCTTGCTGGTTCTAGGACGAGACAAGCCGCTTTTTCTTCCTTCCTCCGTCCGCCCTTTTCTTCCCAGAAGGGAGCCCAGCGCTCTACCAGCAAAATCAGCCATTTGTAGCAGTGCGGTTGGGTTCCCCTTTAGGGGTTAGGGGCAGTGCGAAGGATGGTTATTTTTTAAAATTGTCAACTTAAACCATAATAAGTCATAAAGTTGTCAACTTTTCTAGGACGAGACAGGTATGTTGTATTCAATTTCCTATATTTGCCTCAATGAACTATTTTATTTATGGAACAATCCAATTTAAAAATATATGCCATATACTTATGATTATCCCCGGCCTGCTGTAACCGTTGATTGTGTTATTTTTTCCAAAAAGAACAACCATTGGGTTGTATTGTTGATACAGCGTGGCAATTATCCATTTGAAGGAATGTGGGCCTTACCCGGTGGTTTTGTTGATATGGAAGAGGAACTTGAAGATGCTGCTAAGAGGGAATTGAAAGAAGAAACAGGCTTGGAAGTAACGAACCTTAATCAACTGTATGCTTTTGGCAAGGTAGGAAGAGACCCAAGAGGACGCACCGTTTCAGTTACTTACTATGGGGTTGCTGATTATACTAGCAAAATTGAAGGTGCGGATGATGCAGCCAAAGCCCAGTGGTTTGATATTAATGCCTTGCCAAAATTGGCTTTTGACCACGACCAAGTTATTGATATGGCCAAAAGGAAAATACCCGGCAAATAGAAGTTTTATCCCTATAAATCTATGCAATATTGGTATACTTTTTTTTCTTTATGGATAGTTGGTTATCTCGGCTAAATTTAATAATTTGCGCCTGATTTAGTTTTTTTTTGTGAAATTTTTAAAACATGATGAAATATGGTTGATGATCAGATCACGATGAACCCGAATCCGTTGGTACAATACCTAAAAAAACCACAACAACAATTTACTAAAGAAGATATCATTACTTACATCGAGAACAACGGCATTGAAATGCTTAATTTTCGTTATGTTGGAGGCGATGGAAGACTTAAAACCCTTAATTTTGTCATCCAGGGCAAGGAACACCTTGAAGGTTTATTATCTACAGGCGAAAGGGTTGACGGCTCAAGCCTTTTTCCAGGTATAGAGGCAGGATCGAGCGATTTATATGTAATGCCACGATTTAGAACGGCTTTCTTAAACCCTTTTAGCGAAATCCCTGCAATTGATATACTGTGTTCTTATTTTACAAAAGATGGAGAACCTTATGGTAGCGCCCCAGAGAATATTCTGAAAAAGGCCCATGAATCCCTTAAAGATAAAACAGGGTTCACTTTTCAAGCTATGGGCGAATTGGAATATTATATCATCAGCGAAAAAGAAGATATCTTTTTGGCCGATGACCAGCGTGGATACCATGAATCTATGCCTTTTACCAAATGGGAATGTTTTCGCAATGAAGCATTACAAGCAATTGCACAAACTGGAGGCAAAATAAAATACGGCCATTCCGAAGTGGGTAATTTTACTGTTGAAGATAAAATCTATGAACAAAACGAGATAGAGTTTCTTCCTGTAGATGTTGAAGAAGCCGCTGACCAACTTGTTATTGCCAAATGGATTATTCGCATGATAGGATATAAATACAGTGTTACCATTAGTTTTGCACCAAAGATCACTATAGGAAAAGCAGGAAGCGGTATGCATGTTCATACAAGGCTGATGAAAGACGGGAAGAACGTTATGGTAGAAAATGGCAAACTTAGTAATGTTGCAAAAAAAGCTATTGCAGGTTATCTCGACTTAGCTCCATCGCTCACGGCTTTTGGTAATACCAATCCAACGTCTTATTTCAGGCTCGTACCTCATCAAGAAGCGCCAACAAATATTTGCTGGGGCGACAGGAACCGCTCTGTATTGGTAAGAGTGCCTCTTGGCTGGACCGGTAGTGTGGATATGGTAGCCAAAGCTAATCCATTGGAAAAGGTATCAAAAAAAGATTTCACGCACAAGCAAACTGTGGAGTTCAGGTGTCCTGATGGATCAGCAGATTCATATTTGCTGCTTGCAGGATTAACTGTAGCAGCAAGGCACGGCCTGGAAATGGATAACGCACTGGAATATGCTGAGAAAACTTACGTGGATGTAAATATTTTTAAAGAGGAGCATAAGGAAAAAATGAACCAGCTTTCCAAATTACCTGTTTCTTGCTGGCAATCGGCAGAAAACCTGGAAAAACACATTGAAATTTATACCAAGTACAATGTATTTAGTAAAGAAAACCTGGATGGAACCATCAAAATGCTAAAAAGTTTTGATGATAAGAACATACGCGAAGAAATGGAATACAACGAAGATAAAATGATAGAGCTGGTAAAGAAATTTATTCATTGCGGATAAATGTTATTTCATTATAGTTATTTGTTTCGAAAGCGGCAGGAGATTCTTCTGCCGCTTTCTATATATTAATCACTAGGCTTGATGGCTGATATGCTAAAATTTTTAGGTTTGTTATTTTGCAGTAAATTTAACTTTCCATTAACATTTAATTGCAAGATTATGTATACATTTACTATAAGAAAACCTTAAAATTTAAAAGCTGGTTATGAAGAAGTTATACATTATTGCGATATTTTTCGCCTTTATTTTCATATTCTATGGTTGCAATTCGCCATTTAGGGAAAAAGAAGTTGATAAGTTTACCTTTGCATTTTTAACGGATATTCATTTAACGCCAGAAAGAAATGCACCTCAAGCATTTCAAATGGTAATTGACACCATTAATAAACTCAATCCAGAATTTGTTATTACAGGTGGCGATCTTATCATGGACGCTCTAGGACAAGACTATCAAACTGCCGACAGCTTATACAACATGTATACCACCATGGCAAAAGAATTTAAAATGCCGGTTTACAATACCATGGGAAATCATGAAGTATTCGGTTTGTATAAAAAAAGTGGTGTGGATACACTTCATCCTGAATACAATGAAAAAATGTATGAAAACCGGATAGGCAAGCGCTATTACTCTTTTGACCACAAAGGCTGGCATTTTATGATATTAGATGCCGTGGGGCAAACCTCCGGAAGAAAATACATCGGTTATATTGACTCGGCTCAAATAGAATGGATCAAAAAAGAACTGATGAAAACCTACCAGCGTACACCTATTGCCATTGTTGTTCATATTCCATTTATCACTACCTGGACGCAAATAAAATTTGGTACATTAAAAACCCCTGGAAAAAGAACCGTTATCAATAACGGCAAAGAAGTATTGGAATTATTTGATGATCACAATTTAAAACTTGTTTTGCAAGGACATTTGCATTTTATTGAAGATCTTCATGTTGAGGAAACTCACTTTATAACCGGGGGCGCTGTATCTGCTAAGTGGTGGAGAGGCGCCAATGATGGGATTGAGGAAGGGTTTATGCTATTCAAAGTAAATGATGAGGACTTTCAATGGGAATATATAGATTTCGGTTGGGATGGTGAAAAACAAAAACCCTTAGACTGATTTTGTGAGGAAATAAATTTTTGTTACTTTCACAAGATTTAGTTTTAATAATTAATAGGTCGCGTATAACTTACTGTTATTATTTTTTATAATTTTCGTACTGAAAATATAGAAATTTTTTAATGGACGTTTTATTCGATTAAAACCATATGTATTATGAAAGTAGGTTATTATCAATTTGATATCGTTCAAAGAGACAAATTCTCTAATTTGGACAATGTAAGCATTATGCTTTCCAGCAAAAGTTTTGATATTATTGTTTTGCCTGAGCTATTCAACACGGGTTATCTTTTTAATACCAAGTATGACCTTGTTTCTTTGGCCGAAAAGATCCCCGATGGAGAAACCACCCAAGAACTGATTCAAATATCAAGAAGGACAGGCGGGTATATTGTTGGAACCATACCAGAACATGCGGGGAATAATATATACAACACGGCCGTACTTGTGGGCCCGGAAGGATTGATTGGCACACACAGGAAAATCCATCTTTCCAATTATGAAAAAAACATTTTTGCAGCCGGCCATGATATAGAAGTATTTAGTGTTAATGATGTAAAAATAGGTATTGCTACCTGTTTCGAGATATTCTTCCCAGAATTAATAAGGATAATGGTACGCAAAGGCGCCCAAATTCTTTGTCATCCTGCAAATTTCGGGGGAAGAATGAGCTTAGAGATTATCAAAACTAGGGCAGTAGAAAATAAAATATACACGGTCACAGCCAATAGGATTGGAACGGAAAAACATTTTAAAACGGTTGCAGAATTCAGGGGCGAAAGCAGGATTATATCGCCAAATGGTGTTATTATCAACGAATCGCGTAAGGAAGAAGATATTAAAATCAGCGGAATTAACCCGGAGGAATCTCTCGACAAATCCGATGCCATTTGCTTTGATTACATATCCGAATGGAAAAAATACAAGATCAGCACCCGTGAATAAAATTTATACTATTATTGCATTAAATATGCAGCGTTTTTTTTGATGGGAAATATTGACAAAAGAATCATAAAATTTATTCACCGGCATCATGTTTTAACACTCGCTACAGCAAGCAATAACAAGCCTTATTGTGCTTCATGCTTTTATGTATACTTAGAAATGGAAAATGCATTTGTTTTCACTTCCGATAAAGAAACCAAACATATCAAAGATGTTGCTTTCCAGGATAATATTGCCGGCGCCATAGCGTTAGAAACTAACATGGTAGGAAAAATTCGCGGTGTGCAATTTACCGGTATCATAGAAGAAATACAGCAAGGCACAAATTTTTATAAAACAGCTAAAAGAGCCTATATAAAAAGGTTCCCGGTTGCAGCCTTAGCAAAACTAACACTCTGGAAAGCTGCTGTTCATTTTTTTAAATATACGGACAATAGGCTTGGTTTTGGTAAAAAAATTATATGGAACAAAGACAATGAAGAAAATTAGTAATAGTTCATTATTTTTGCATAAAATGAAAATGTTTTACAAATGAGGAATATACTTATAATATTGGCCTGCATGGTAGACGCTATTTCAATCAAAGCCCAGGACAGCAATTATACCTATTACGACCAAGAAGAAAAGTTTAAAAAAACCTTGGGATTTTACAATGAGAATCTCAAAGAGAAAGGTCATTGGGTCTATTGGTACGAAAACGGAAATAAAATGGCCGAGGGAACTTACAAAATCGGGAAAAAAGTAGGTCAATGGAAATACTACCATGAAGATGGTTCCAAATGGAGAATAGTAAACTATGAAAAAGGGATTAATAAAACGTGGTATACCAACGGGCAATTGGAAAGCCAGGGCAAGATCAAAAATGGGCTAAAAGACAGTACATGGAATTATTGGGATATAGGCGGCCAATTACTTGCTAAAGGTGATTATCGCCAGGGCAAAAGAGTTGGCAAATGGTTATATTACTACAAAACCGGAAAAAAATGGAAAGAAGTGAACTATTCCAACGGAAACCACATAAGCTGGCACCCTAACGGAGAAGTAGAAGAAAAAGGAACCTATAAAGATACGTTAAAAACCGGCACCTGGAAAAAATGGTTTAATAATGGCCAATTGGAAGAAATTGCCCATTACGAGCAAGGAAAAAGAGATAGCATTAGCAAAAAATGGTTTAAAAATGGGGAAATTGCCTTTAAAGGATATTATATGAATGGAGAATTGAATGGATATTGCAAATGGTGGAGAAAAAACGGGAGTCTGGAATTTGAAGGCAAGCTGAAGAATGGCAAGCATGACAGCACCTGGATATTTTACCACGAAAACGGGCAAAAAGGAAGCCAAGGGAATTTTGAAAATGGTGAACAAGACAGCACCTGGACATATTGGTATGATACAGGCGAAAAATGGAAACAAGGCGATTACAATAACGGCAAGAAAAACGGGTTATGGACTACATGGTACGAAAGCGGTGTAAAACATCATGAAGGAAAATTCCTTAATGGCCAAGAGCAAGGCGAATGGATAAGCTGGTTCGAGAATGAACAAATGAAAGACAAAGGCCATTTTGAACAGGGCTTAATGCACGGGGAATGGAAAGGATGGTATAAAGACGGGCAAGAAGCTTATGTAAATCAATACAAAAATCATGTAAAAGAAGGCCCCTCAAAAAAGTGGTTTCCCAATGGCAAGTTGCAACATGAAGGTAGCTATAAAAACGGCATTAGGGAAGGAAGATGGAAGGTTTGGAACAGGTATGGCATCTTGCTCGAAGATTGCAATTACGTGAAAGGGAAAAAAGAAGGTTTTTGCGTGTTTTATGACCAAAAAGGAGTTAAATTTCGCGAGCAAGACTACCTGGAAGGTAAACCCCATGGCGATTTTGTATCCTTTTATCAAAACTCCAATAAGCAAGTGGAAGGCTCCTACGTTAACGGGCAAAAAGATGGCAAATGGAAGTTCTATGATAAAAAAGGAAAACTCTTGAAAAGTATTGTGTTTGAAGATGGAGAAAAACTGGATGTGAAAGATTTTACCAAATAAAAATCATAAAAAATGGTACATGTGATTATTTGGTTGGATGGATATAAAAGTATGTGAAGTTGAAAAAAGGATAGGTTCTTGACGATATACTAATATGTTGATGCGAAAACCGCTTCAAGCGGTTGAAAACCCTTGAAGCGGCAGCAACTGGTAAATAGATATATTTATTCCTTTAGAAACTGCCGGTTATCCAACAAATCATCAATATCCGGATTAGGGACTACTTAGTGTACTGGTCAATAACTAAGTTGATAGCCCTTTGGCATGCAGGGCAAAACTCATTAGACCTGTTGAACATAATGCACATGGGCGCTGAACGGTAAATACCTTTGCTATGGTACATGGCTCCTTCATAAAGCCCAACCTCTCCGGCATATTTAATCTTGCTCAAATATTCCTTTTCCCATGCAAGTTGGTCTTTAAAGAGTTTTTCCATTTTTGATTCCCCTACTTTTGCTTTTCGCATTTCCTGCCTTTTTTCCTGCACTTGAATACTATGTTCATCAAACTTTTCTTTACCCCATGGAGTGGGAATTGGAGTATCTTCATCAATCATGTTGCCCCATTTAATTTTGTCTCTTTCGGTATAGGTAGTAACATTCAATTCGTAAGGTTCAATAATATCGCTACCCATTTCGTAAGCTGTAGCTGATGTGTAATATTCATCGGCAAGGGATGCAAAATGGTGTCCAAACTCATGTACGTAAAGGTATTCATAAAAGGCGTTATCAGCAGCAGCAGTGATGTAAAGATTGTAAATACCTCCACCGCCATATATGCTATCGTTCATCATCAAAACAGTGAATTCATAAGGTACTGATGAAGCTGCATCACGGATCTTTTTATTGTAGAACCCCAATGCATAACGTTGTGAATTGAAAGCCCCGTAACGAACTGATAAAGCTGAACGTTTGTAAATATCCTGGTGAGGATGATGTACTCCCGGTGAAGGCGAAGGAACTTCAACAGCCCTAATATTAAAATCTTCCTTCCTGGATGCAAACGGCTCATTATCAAGTAATACCTCTGCAAAACGGTCAGCGTCTTTTTTGAATTTTCCCATTTGTTCCTTTGTATAGCCTTCGCTCAAAATTACAATATCCACTTTTTGGCTGGACTTGCCATGAACAACAATGTCATGGGTTTTGTAATAGCTGGTAATAGGTGCATCAGCCGCTCTCCAAGAATGATCTTTTACGGTGTATTCCCAAATCTTATCAAATTCCTGTTGCTCATTTCTTTTGTATAGCTCAATATAAGATTTCTTTTTAGGCCATGGGAAACGCAACGACTCATGGTAAACGCCCCAATTTTCCTTGGCTTCGGGAGTGGTCTCCCATTCGCCATAAATGCTGCAAAAACCGCGAGAATAGATCAATTTACCAGATTCCTTATCAAATACCTTAAACAAGTATTTCCCCAATTCCAATTCATCTATCAATAGTGTTTTGCTTCCACTCCAATCGCCGTCATTCACCACCTGGTCAAAAGCAAAATGTTCCTCTTCGTGATTTCCCGTGTGGTAATAGTCAAAACGAAGGGTTTTGTTGTAAAAATATTCATCAAATGCAACCTCTGCCGTCACATAAAAGGCCGTTGCATAAATGAATAAAATGGTTAAGCTTGCTTTTCTTATCATAATGCAGTCAATTTTTAATTTTTATGATTTGCAAAGTAGGAAAAAAAGTTCAAAGAATGAAACGATAACAGATTTTTTTTCAATTATTGATTTAATATGTTACTGCAACAATAAACGATCTAAGAAAATCTTTATGCATGGCAATATTACAACTGAAGTTTATACAAATTAGTTTTTCAATGGATAGCGTTCAATAAATCAGTATATTTATGAATTTGTTAATTTTATATTTTGTATACAAAACATATTTTACATTCTATAAATTTGTTATTTTTGTAAACTAAACCGTTATCAATTATTCATAATTAAAAAAGTTATCCCATGAAAAAGCTATTTTTAATTCTATTGGTATTATTTCAAATTCTTATTGAAAAAACACACGCACAAAATGTTGCTATTACAGACGATAACACATACACAGCCGATACATCGGCTATGCTTGATGTAAAATCCTTTAATAAAGGGTTTTTGCTTCCCAGGCTCACCACAACACAAATCATGAACATTAACGAGCCGGCAACAGGATTGCTTGTTTTTAATTCTGAAGAAGGTAAATTTTATTATTATACAGGCACAGAATGGATACAACTCAATGCTGGTAATCCTGATGGTTTGTATGCTCAAAACGACACCCTAGTTTATTTAACGGATTCATTGGCGCATTTTGGTATAGGAACCTATACCCCAACAGGCAAATTAGAAATCAAAGCAGATGCTACCATAGGCGATAACGACCCGCTTTTTGAAGTAAAAAACAAAGCCGGTGAACCGGTTTTTGCTGTTTTCCCAAATAGCGTGAAAGTATACGTTGACGAAGACAGCAAAGGCAATATTGGTGGGTTCGCTGTTAGTGGCAGAAGTGCCAGCAAAGGATTAAGCGATTATATGTTGATAACACCGGACAGCACCAGGATCTATATTGATACTGCCACAGCCAAAGGCAATATTGGAGGATTTGCCGTTAGCGGTAGAAGTGCTAGCAAGGGTATTGAAAAAGACTACCTGCAAGTAACATCTGCTAATACCAGGGTGTATTTTGATGATAACGCCAAAGGCAATATTGGAGGGTTTGCCGTTAGTGGTAGGTCGGCAAGTAAAGCTATTACAGAAGATATTTTTGTGTCAACACCGGATAGTACAAGAGTTTATATAGACCAGACAGCCAAAGGCAACATAGGCGGTTTTGCCGTAAGCGGCAGAAGCGCTTCTAAAAATTCTATCTCAAACCTTATGGACCTCACACAAGACAACTATTTTATCGGGTATGAAGCCGGTAAAAATACTGAACCTGATGCAGGAGACCCGTTTTTAGGCAAATTCAACTCCTTCCTGGGTTATCAAACAGGATTATCCAATGTTATAGGCTACAGGAATGTATTACTCGGTTATCAATCCGGGTTAAATATAACCGAAGGTTTTGATAATATTTTTATTGGATATAAAAGCGGAACAAATGTAGATACTGCCCATAACAATATTTTTCTTGGTACCAATGTTGGTTATCAATCTCAAGGATGGAGCAATATTTTTATTGGTGATTCGTCAGGGTACTATAACTTGGAAGGATACGACAACGTATTTTTGGGTTATGCTTCCGGTGTAATGAATGATGATGGGCACCACAACGTGTTTATCGGTTCGCATGTTGCCCATGAAAACACTACAGGTTATGATAATGTTATGCTTGGATCCAACGCCGGGTTCAGTAATACCATCGGAGCAAGCAATGTTTTTATTGGCGACAGGGCAGGAACCGGTAATACAACGGCTTCACACAACGTGTATATCGGCAATCTTGCCGCTTTCGAAAGCTCTACAGGCGACGATAATATTATTATAGGTTATGAAGCCGGTAAAATGAATAATTCTTTCAACAACGTGATCCTTGGTAAGCAAGCTGCAATGAATGGGATGGGCGATAATAACATTATCATTGGAGAGCAAGCCGCTAAAGATGCTACCGGAGGAGGTAACAATATTTTTGTAGGTAATGCTACAGGCTTTAAAAATACATCCGGTACAAAAAACGTTTTCCTTGGTTTTGAAGCCGGCTACAACAACGAAACAGGCGAATCAAATATATTTATTGGTGAACTGGCAGGAAGGAGCAATATAGGTGCTGCCAGTGGATTTGACGGGGACAGGAATATCTTTGTAGGTACAGAAGCCGGTTTTACCAATACCATTGGGCAAAATAATATTTTCTTCGGCTACCATGCCGGGTATACCAACTCAGAAGGCGATTATAATATTTTTATTGGTAATACAGCAGGTGAAGACCACGAAACAGGGCATGCAAATATTTTCTTGGGTTATGGCGCAGGGAGCAATTCTATTGATGGTGAAGCCAATGTGTTTATAGGGCAATCCGCAGGGAAAAATACAGGGATTCTAAATACAAGCGGTATTACTGTTGGGGCAAGGAATGTGTTTTTGGGCTATTTCGCGGGGTTAGAAAACGTGGAAGGAAGCAATAACTGCTACATGGGGTTCCTCGCCGGTAAAGCAAACCCCAGTGACAACAACGTTATGCTGGGCATGTATTCAGGCGCTTCTTCTACAGGCGAAAACAATGTTTATATTGGCGCTTTTGCTGGGGCAAACGATACTTTGGGCAGCGACAATGTATTTATTGGAAGAAGTGCAGGAAGATATGAACAGGGTTCCGATAAGCTCTATATTGAAAATACCGATGCTTCAAACCCATTGATTTATGGAGATTTCTTAAATGACAGCGTTAAAATATTCCAATATTTGAATATTAATGATGCGTATACTTTTCCTATAAACGCCGGTGCCCCTGGAAGGGTATTGAAAGCCGGTAGTAATGGAAGCGTTTATTGGGGTATTGATGACATCGGCAACGTAAAATCATCTGAAAAAGAAAAGTTAGAAGAACTCCAGGAAAAGCTAAAAGTGCAAGAAAGCAAAATTCTACAACAGGAACAGCAAATACAAAAGCTCAAAGAGCAGCTTTTAGAAAGCAACCAGCAAGCAGTAAAATCTCATCAAGCTTTGCTTGAGCGGCTTGAAAAGGTTGAAACTTCGTTGAAGAAGCAGTAGCATCATCATCCGGTGAAATTTGAAACTGGTAAGTTATTCACCGGATGATTTTTCTGAACTATTTCAATGCTGCCTTTATTTCTATTATTTGTTGTTCAAGCTGCTGCACCTTATTTTCAAGCGTTTCTTTGTCTTTATTCAGCTCATCTATCATCTGCTGTTGTTCTTGCACGGCTTTAACTAGCGGAACAACGAAGGTGGCGTAGCGGATGCCTCGTATCCCATTTTTGCTTTTATCAATACCACTGAAGTCATAATTTAATCCTTTGGCTACTTTATCTACTTCACTTGCAATAAAACCAGAAAACACAATTTCTTGTTGGTTATCTTTAATAATACCCGGATTACCTGTTTTCAAATCAACATCTTTCATATATGTTATAGGTTTCAGTTTTTCTATAAATTTAATACCAGGCACATTTTCTTTGACATTTTTCGTATGAATTGAATCAGAATAATTAGTCCATCCAGCATATCCACCAATATGATCAAGTGCTGTATTGCCAATTACGGCTTCATTACTATTTTGAGGATGGGCATTGTAACCTATAGCTATAGTGTTGTAGTAGAATGCTAATGGTGAGGCAGGGCCAGCTTCACAACCAACCACTGTATTCTGGTTAGAATATTGGTCATAGTAATAACCGGCCTTATATCCTACTGCCGTATTTTCAGAGGCAATTGAATGAGATATTTCCCTTAATGCGTAAACGCCAAATGCGCTATTATAGCTCCCTTCATCATTATTATAAAGAGCTTCAAAACCAGAAGCTGTATTTGAACTACCGGTTGTATTATTGTAGAGTGCACTATTACCAAGTGCCAAAATGAGATAACCGCTGGTATTTCTATATGCTGCCCTATATCCCATTGCTGTATTACCATTACTTGAATTATCATAAAGAGCTTGATAGCCGATAGCAGTATTATCATCATCATTATCAGCTGAATACAATGCAGAATGCCCGATGGCAACATTATTATCTCCTGTATTTGAATATAATGCCCATAATCCCAGGGCAGCATTGTAGTTTCCATCCGTATTATATAACATTGCGGAGTTTCCAACAGCAGTATTTTCCTTTCCTATTGTATTTGCACTCATTGCAGATGCGCCAATCCCTACATTATCGCTCCCGCTTGTATTGTTATTTAGAGCCCCTGTGCCAAAGGCGCTGTTTCCTATACCCGTTGTATTATTATATAGCGCTGATTCTCCCAGGGCATTATTACTTGTTCCTGTGGTATTATTATATAGCGTATAGTATCCAACGGCTGTGTTCTGGTTGGCGCTGTTTTTCATTAATGCATTATGCCCTATGGCTACATTGTATTTGGCAGTGGTAGCATTGTCTCCTAAAGTATTTACTCCAATAGCTATGTTAAAGCTTCCTTGAGTATTGTTCATTAAAGCGTTGGTGCCAATAGCAATGTTGTCATTACCGGTAGTGTTGTTGATTAAAGCCTGCGCGCCCAAACCGGTATTGCTTCCTCCAGAGGTGTTTGAAGAAAGTACAAAGGCGCCCAAGGCGGTATTATAACCTCCTCCTACATTCTCGTGTAAGGTGTTGATACCTATCCCGGTATTATAAGACCCGGTTTTGTTCTTGTTCAGGGCCTCACGCCCCAGGGCTGTATTATTAGCGCCTTCTGTGTTATTGGTCATAGCTTTTGTCCCTACTGCCACGTTTCCAAAACCTGTAGTGTTTGAATCAAGCGCAAAAGCGCCAATTCCTACATTTTCTCCACCCTTAGTGGTAGAAAAACCTGCCCTGTATCCCAGGTATACATTGTACCAGCCTGTGTCAATGTTTCTTCCGGCATCATATCCAATGATGGAATTAAAACGCCCGCTGGTAAGTTCTTCTGCGGCATTATACCCAAGCACGGAGTTATATAAGCCGGAAGTCGTTTTTTGTCCTGAATTGTGCCCGATATAATAATTTTCCGGTGTAACATCCATAAAAGGTGTAATCGACCCTTTTGTAGCCGACCTCCCGCTCACGGCAAAGCCACCGATATTGCCTTTGGCTTGTTCGTCTACATAAATACGGGTACTGTCTGGGGTTGTAACAAAAAGGTCTTCAATACTACCTTTGGCAGCTGACCTGCCGCTTACGGCAAAACCACCAATATTGCCCTTAGCGGCTTTTTTATTAAAAAATACCCTGGTGCAATCTGGGGTAACACTCAGGTAATCATCATAACCTTTTGTTGCGCTTCGCCCGCTCACGGCAAATCCACCTATGTTTCCTTTTGTAAGGGCCGTGGTATCAAAAAATACGCGGGTATTGGTATGGGTTGTAACAAACATGGTGTCTATAGAATTCTTGGAAGCGCTGCGTCCGCTTACGGCAAAACCACCAATATTGCCTTTGGCGGCAGAGGTATCAATAAAAATATTGGTGTTGGATGGAGTAACTTCCAAGTAGTTTTGTTTACCCAGTTTTGTTGCCGACCTGCCACTCACGGCGAAACCCCCGATATTTCCTTTCGTGTTCTCTTCAATACTAATTTGCACCCCACCCGGGTAAACAGCAAAAACCGTATCATTGGTTTTATTGATTACCATAAACAAAGGGCTGTCCTCGGGCAATGAAGAATTGGCTTTTACTTCCATGGTACTAAATGGGGTTGAGGTATTGACACCTATTTTATTATCATTGTCTAAATAGATAATATTTCCGGAGGTATTCCAGGCACTGCTTCCACCGCCAGCAGAAAGGTCTACCCAGGTTGTGCCATTATAAAACCAAAAACTGTTTTCGTCCGTATCAAAAACAAGCAAACCTGTTGCCGGGTTATTGATATTGTTCTTTTGCATGGTTGTTACGCGGGGCACCAGCATTCCCTTGTTGGTAGACATTACATCCAACATGGCAGATGTGTCTGCTGTATATGTTGCACTATCAGTAATAGCTACGTTTTGTGACTGTAAATCTTGAAAAATGATTGTTGTAAAAACAATGGCCAGGGAAAGTAAAAGATTCTTCATAGTTTATTTATTTTTTATTGGTTAAATACAGAATTTCATCATAAATCTACCAAAGATAAATATTTCATTTGTAAAATGAAATTATTAATTGAAAAAAATTGCTTTTCCACTATAAATTTTTGTCTTTAATCTATGAAGTGAAAAGGATAGGATGAACTGTGGTAAAAATGGGGAAAGAAAATATTAAAACACGGAGACACATAGAGCACGAAGGTACACGGAGAAAAATTTATTCAAAAAGTTATCTAAAAAACCTCCATGCTCTTCCGTGTAATCCGTGCCTCGGTGGTAAAAAACGTTCTTTATAAATAATACAACTCCTAAGAAAAACTGGGATAACGAAGGATGAAGGCTTAAAAAACTTTTTGGATACCCTCTTTTTTTAAAATCGTTGTTGACCTTAAGGTACCAATCCTTTTCTTTCTAACATGGGCCTGATCTCGGGTTCTCTTCCCCTAAAATTTTTATACAAGGCCATAGGGTCGTCTGTAGAGCCTATAGAAAGAATTTTTTCTCTAAATGATTTGAATAAGTGTATTTTTCATGATGTTTAAGATTTCATGATACATGATTTATTTTGGTGAAAGCCTCACTTTGAGTGAGGCTTTCATTGCTTATTTACAGAGACTTATCAGGGTTCTGTAAATAATTTTAGTATAGGAAACTAAGCATAATTCCTGCTGCAACAGCGCTGCCAATAACACCCGAAACATTTGGCGCCATGGCATGCATAAGCAAGTGATTGGATGGGTCTGCTTTTTGCCCTTCGTGCTGCACAACCCTTGCACTATCCGGCACTGCCGATACTCCTGCAGCACCGATCAATGGATTGAGCTTTTTATCTCCTTTTAAGAAAAGGTTCATTACTTTAGCAAATACCAATCCTCCTGCTGTTGCTACCATGAAAGAGAACGCTCCTAAAATAAATATCAAAATGGATTGAGGAGTTAGGAATACGTCTGCTTGCGTGGAAGCGCCCACAGTAAGCCCAAGTAAAATGGTAACGATATCTATCATTGAAGTGCTCGCAGTTGTTGCCAAGCGTTTGGTAACTCCGCTTTCTTTCAGGATATTGCCAAAAAACAACATTCCTAAAAGAGGTAATGAACTTGGTGAAATGAATGCAGTAAGCAAAAGCCCAATGATAGGGAAAACGATTTTTTCGAACTTGGAAACTGACCTAGGCGGCTTCATACGAATCTTTCTTTCTCTCTTAGAAGTTAACAACCTCATGATGGGCGGTTGTATAACAGGTACTAAAGCCATATAAGAATAGGCTGCAATGGCAATGGGGCCTATGAGGTTTTGTGTTCCGTTAAGCCCGTTAGCGAGTTTTGAAGAAAGGAAGATGGCTGTTGGGCCGTCAGCGCCACCAATAATACCAATGGACCCGGCTTCGGCAGGATTAAAACCTAATGCAAGGGCTCCCAAGAAAGTTAAGAAAATTCCTACTTGAGCCGCTGCTCCCAATAACATGAGCCGTGGGTTGGATATCAAAGATGAGAAATCCGTCATAGCGCCAATGCCCAGGAATATTAAAGGTGGATAAACACCGCCAGTTACACCAAAATATAAATAATGCATCACACTTCCTTCTTCATAAATACCAAGCTGCAGGTTAAAACCGGGCGCTTGGAAAAAAGGAATATTCCCGATAAGGATTCCCACACCGATGGGAATCAATAATAAGGGTTCGTAATTATACCTTATGGCAAGGAAGATAAAGAATAATCCTACCAAAAGCATGATCAAATGGCCTGGTGTTGCATTCCTAAATCCTGAATAATCGTAGAATTGTTTAAGGCCTCTCATGGCCTTGGAGCGACTATCACCATCTTGTTTGTTGTTATCTGTTTTAAGAACTTGTTCTGTTGATTGCTCGTTATCACTATCTTTTTCTATACTTCCAAAAGCAACAGATACCAAACCCAGAATTGCAATGATCCCGATTACTGTTAATAATTTTCTCATAACACAAACTATTCTAATTCGATTAATACTTCACCTTCAATCACATTATCGCCTTCTTTCACTTTAATGTTTTTTATTTTGCCATCTCTTTCCGCCAGAATACTATTTTCCATTTTCATGGCTTCCATAATCATTAAAGTGTCGCCTTTAGAAACCGTAGATCCAACTTGGGTTTTAATATTCAATATAGTACCAGGCAAGGGAGCCTTGATAGCTGTTCCTCCTGTTGCATGTGTTTTTTGGATCTTTTCTGAACCTGCTGGTTTTTCAACGGGTTTGCGTACCAATACAGGTGTTTTTGGTTTCTTTATTTCGTGCTCTACCTCAACCTTGTATGTGGTGCCGTTAACCTCAATTTCTGCTATGTTATCTTCTAAGTTCTTTATGTGAACTTCGTATTTATTTCCGCTTATTGTAAATTTGAAATTCTTCATCAACTCAATACTTTTAATTAGTTTCTTTGATATAAGTTGTGTACAGTATATATTTTAGAACTCCAAGGAGAATAAGCCCTGGATACTTTTTTGATGGTTACGATATTGCTTTCTTCATCGTGCATTTCTGTAAAATAAAGATACAATGCCGTGCTAATAGCTGCGTTAACCTCTCCAGGGATATTAAGATTTACTTCCTCTTTGATCTCTTCGTCCTTTTTGCCGAGTTTCCTCAGCCTGTTGCGCAAGTTCAAGTAAATCAGCTTGGGAAGGTTATTAAAGACAAAAAACAATAACACCAAGGCGGAAAAAACAATCACGTAACCGGTTATAGCAATGATAATCCCCTCATCAGTGATATTGGATAAATTGAATTCTACGTTGAGTAACATACGTTATTATTTTTATAATGGCAAATTATTATGTTTTTTAGGAGGCAACACATCTTTTTTTGTTGCCAGCGATTGTAGTGCCCTAATAATCCTGAACCTCGTGTTCCTGGGTTCAATGATGTCGTCTATATAGCCGTATTTAGCTGCTTTGTATGGATTGGCAAAAAGATCTTTGTATTCTTGTTCTTTTTCTTCAACATATTTCGTTCTTTCTTCCTCGTCTTCAATGGCTTTTATCTTTTTACCTTCTAATATTTCTATAGCGCCTTTGGGCCCCATAACGGCTATCTCAGCAGATGGCCAGGCATAATTGATATCACTGCGAAGTTGTTTAGAGCTCATAACATCATGTGCCCCACCATAAGATTTTCTTAATGTAATAGTGATCTTGGGAACCGTGGCTTCGCCATATGCAAACATCAACTTAGCGCCATTTAAGATTATGCCTTCGTGTTCTTGCGTAGTTCCGGGCATAAATCCAGGAACATCAACTAGGGTGACAAGAGGAATATTAAATGCATCACAGAACCTAACAAATCTTGCACCTTTTCGTGAAGCCTTGTTATCAAGCACGCCTGCTAAGAAGTTGGGCTGGTTGGCTACCAATCCAACAGATTTTCCGTCAAATTTGGCAAAACCCACAACAATATTTTTAGCATAATCCCTATGGATTTCCAAAAATTCTCCTTCATCCACTATGCTGTGGATAATATCTTTAACATCGTATGGTTTATTAGGATTATCCGGGATGAAATAGTTGAGGGAATCTTCCAGCCTGTCAATAGGGTCTTTACAAGGCTCTACAGGTGGGTCTTCCAAGTTGTTTTGCGGCATGTAAGAAAGCATTTTTCTTATCAAAAGTAAGCCTTCTTTTTCATCGTCGGCGATAAAGTGAGCTACGCCTGATTTTTCGGCATGAACTTTGGCACCGCCTAATTCATCAATAGAAACAACTTCGCCGGTAACGGTTTTAACAACCCTTGGGCCTGTGACAAACATGTAGCTGTTTTCTTTGGACATGATGGTGAAATCGGTAAGCGCCGGTGAATAAACTGCGCCACCTGCGCAAGGTCCGAAAATAGCCGATATTTGCGGGACAACACCCGAGGCAAGGATATTTCTCTCAAATATCTCCGCATACCCTGCAAGACTCCTTACGCCTTCCTGTATACGTGCACCACCACTATCATTAATTCCAATAATCGGGGCGCCCATGCGGGTAGCTTTATCCATTACTTTGCAAATCTTGTTGGCAAAGGTTTCGGAAAGTGAACCGCCGAATACCGTAAAATCTTGTGAGAAGACATAAACCAATCTTCCATCAATGGTTCCATAGCCTGTAACAACGCCGTCAGATAAGATTTGTTTCTTTTCCAAGTCAAATTCTTTGCACCTGTGCGTTACAAACATGTCAAATTCTTCAAAACTGCCTTCATCCAGAAGCAACTCTATTCTTTCCCTGGCAGTGAGTTTTCCCTTAGCATGCTGGGCGTCAATTCTCTTTTGTCCGCCTCCTAAGTATGCTTCTTCTCTTTTTTTGAGAAGTTTTTGAATTTTATCTTCAATTGACATTACAATACATCTTTAGTATAAATTCAACAATATGATCGGTCATTATTTGTTTTTATCCTCGCATAATTCGGTAAGCACACCATGGGTAGATTTTGGATGAAGGAAGCCAATGTCTAATCCTTCAGCGCCTTTCCTAGGTTGTTTGTCAATAAGCTTTACGCCTTTTGATTCGGCATGTTCTAATGCTTTTTCAATGTTATTAACTGCGAAAGCTATATGGTGAATACCTTCGCCTTTTTTCTCAACGTACTTTCCAATTGGTCCTTCAGCATCGGTAGATTCAAGAAGCTCTATCTTGGTATCGCCTACTTGGAAAAATGCTGTTTTTACTTTTTGGTCTTTAACTTCTTCTACAGCATAACACTCAAGTCCTAAAACCTCTTCATAATATTTTATGCTTTCGTCAAGATTTTTTACTGCAATTCCAATGTGTTCTATATGTGTTGGTTTCATAAGTGATACTTTTTTTATTTATATAATAATTTGCAAAGATACTTTCAATATATAAATGGAAAACTTTTTCATATAAAAAATTTTATCAACGATGTGTTTTATAAGAAAACATGATTATTACACATTTGTGTGCTTTTCTCCATCATAAACCAAGGAGTTAACCCCTTGGTTGCCAATAAAAACGGGTTGGATCATAATATTTTTCATGTCCATACTAAAACGATATAAATAGCAAGTAAATCACGTAAGTTTTACTCATGTCCATCCTTAACTTTATTCTCTTTTCCTTTCATATCCCATGTTTCCTCAACATCCCAACCTGCATTTATGGTAATCTTTTTATTAAAAGTGACCACATCTTCGGGTTGAATGTTTTGCATATAATCGCCTGTATCCCATTTTTCGTTATGGTTCCTGTCTTCGATGGCTTTAAGGTGGTAATCACCCGGTTTAAGGTGTAGAAAAGCGACTTGTTTGTTTGAGGATACCTGCTTTTGCCGCATGATTACTGATTCTTGCATAAGCTGGAAAATGTAATTATAAGCCGTATCTTTGAGGTTGGCATTGATAAAAACACTTGCATAATCATCGGGTGATGAGGAACTGAATGCTACAGCAGAAGAATCGCAAGCAAAGCCATTTAGAGCTATAACAGATGAATCAGGAATAATAAAAGTATATTTTTTTTCTTCTTTCCATTTGTAGTCAATAATAAAACTTTTATGCAGGCTATCTTGAAAGATGGGAGTAAAAGGTAAAGGAATCGTATCTTCATAAAATTGGAATGAAGAAATATCCATGCTTTCTGGAGGTATGGAAAAGCTTACCTTTAAAGGCTTGTAAAAATCAATACTGCCATTATTCGATACATTGTAATTCACTTGCAAAGTATTTATTGACGCCCTTCCTTTTTTAGCTTTGGAAGGTTTCTTTTTCTTCTTCTCTTTTTTATCTTGAACCGTGTCAAGCGGAGGAGGATGTTCCAGTTTAAAATCTACGGTGTCGAGTACCAATGTGTCATCAGAAACTTGTAAAATCAACGAGTCCGTGTTTTGTGTGTTCATGAGCCAATAGGTGATGGTATCCTTGGTCGGATTGGGGTCTGCAACATGCCATTTTACTGAAAAAGCTGTATCAATGGGAGTAATTCGAGGGTTGTTAACCGGCTGCTTAAAATAAAAAGTTAGCTTATAATCTCCTGTGGCTGAAGATTTAAGCAGCTTTTGTGTAGAATCGTCTTCTTCAAACATTAAAAGGCTGTAGGTTTGATAATCCGGGATGCTGTCTGTAACAAGACTGTCAAGAGCTGTAGTGTCAATTGCTGCCACGTTGTCTGCTTGAATGTTTAGGCTATCCGTTAGTAAGGAGTCGATCATTGCAGTGTCAATAATTGATAGAACGGGCCTTGGAATGTATTCAGGTTGCACAAGGGAATCAAGAAAAGCAATTTTTTCATTGGGTAAGTCATAAATATAATTGCGGTTAGCATCTTGTAGGGCAAAAATCTTGTATTTTTTATCGGGGAGGTTATTGATAATAAAATTCCCGTTTTTATCTGTTTTTGCAAGATATTTAGGTTTTTCTTTGCAGGGTACTGAATCATAAATGGTATCATACAACATTACCAGGGCCTTTTCGGGAGGTTCCAAAGTAAAAGCATCAATGACTCGGCCTTTTATTGAGAGGCTATCCAATTTTTCGCCTGTTGCAAAAACGTATTCGTAATATTTTAAGATGTTATTTTCGGTAAAATCCCCGATAGCGTTGCCAAAAGAGAATGTAAAAGTAGTTTTTTCCGTGATGGTATCTTGTATTTCTATGACCAGTGTTTTGCCTCGCAATTTGTTTTCAACCGGGTGCTCCATCATAGGGGAGGAGAGAAATTCTTCTTGCATATTGTTCAACTGGATAAACTCGTTGAAGGTAATCTTGATCCTTTTTTCCGTAAAATTAACAGAATAGTTTTCCGGGATAGACTCCACAACCCTCGGTGGAGTGACGTCCTTAGGGCCTCCAACAGGGGCGGCCTGCTGGGCGCAGGAATATAATAGAACAAGAAATACGATATAGAAAAAAAATTTTCTCAAAGGTAAATGGTTGTTTTGTTTTGTTTGCAAAGATGAAAAAAAAGCTGGTATCAAGTTGTTTAACTGGTAGAAAATATTTTTATTGTACTGGAAACTTATCTTTTTAAAGAACATTTTTTGCAATAACATATTGGATACAGCGTTATAACATCAAAAGCTAAATATTTATTACAAGCCAGTTCATGCTTTGTATTTATTCGGTTCCTTAATATACTGGTCATTTTTTTTTCATGAATACGATTAAGTTTTTTATTCAATTGCGCATTACTTGAAACTGTAGATAAATGAATATGGATTGCCGGTTTTCATGGATAAAAAAATTCAATTTCTATATGTGATTTGTGAAAATGGGTAAAAACACTTAGATTTTATAAAAGCTTGTATTACAGCTATTAATAAGCAATGCACGCCTTCCTATAACTAGCTTAATTGCCAATATATCAATCTTTTATAAACAAATTTCGACTAATATGCAAAATAGTGATTTGTTGTTATGAATGGTTAAAAAATTTCTATTATATTTGCAAAATAGTTATTCGGAATTGTTTCACATTTTAAATAGTAAATTATTATGGCTAAACCAAAAATTTTAATTGTAGAAGACGAAAATATCGTAGCAAAGGATATTCAGAACAGTTTAAAGAAATTGGGATACCTTGTACCGGCCATTGTTTCAACCGGTGAAAAAGCGATAGAAGAGGCGCAAGAAAGCCGCCCAGACCTAATCTTGATGGATATCATGCTTAAAGGAGATATGACAGGTATTGAATCAGCTAATATTATTAAGGAGCGCTTCGACATTCCTGTTATCTTTTTAACAGCATATGCTGATGAAAATACTATTAACAAGGCAAAAATCTCGGAGCCTTATGGTTATATCATCAAGCCATTTAAAGACAATGACCTCCAAACAACCATAGAGATGGCATTGTACAAGCATGATAGGGACATTAATATTAAAAAGGAAAGAGACCTTTATCATTCTATTATTGAAAACAAAGAATCTGATGACAGCATCTTTGTTAGGGCTGATTACAGGCTTAATAAGGTGAATTTTAAAGATATTTACTTTATTGAAGCATTAAAAGATTATGTTGTTATCAATACATCAGACAACATTTACACAACACATACTACCATGAAAGAAATGGTAAGAATTCTTCCTCCAAAAGATTTCGTTAGGGTACATCGTTCTTATATTGTAAGGTTGGATAAGATATTCTCAATAAAATATCCTGACCTCGTGATAGAAGGAAAAATGAAGGTTATCCCAATAGGCGGGCTTTATAGGAAAGAACTATATAGCAGGTTGAACCTCATTTAATCTAAACATAAAATTGTTAAAAAATGGGTGCAGAAATATTCTGCCCCCATTTTTTTATTTTATACCTTTGGTAAATATTATTAAAAAATTCATTATGCAGCCCAATAGGTTTACAATAGAAGGAAAAATAGTAGACGTGGTAGGAAAGAGAATTTTTGAAGGTGAAATAGAGGTCAAAAATGGAAAAATTGAAAAGGTCTATCCCAAACCCACTTCATCAAAGCAATATATTCTACCGGGGTTAATAGATGCCCATGTTCATATAGAAAGCTCTATGCTAATTCCCTCTGAATTTGCCCGTGTTGCTTCCATACACGGCACTGTGGCAACTGTCTCTGATCCGCATGAGATAGCTAATGTACTTGGCCCTGATGGTGTAAATTTCATGATAGAGAATGGGAAGAAGGTGCCATTTAAATTCTATTTCGGTGCTCCTTCCTGTGTTCCCGCATCACCATTTGAAACATCTGGAGCGGAAATCAATGCTGAGGCTATTGAGCAAATGCTTAGAAACAAGGATATTTACTACCTTGCAGAAATGATGAATTTTCCTGGTGTATTAGGTAAAGATCAACAAGTTATGGCAAAGATTGAAGCAGCAAAAAAAGCAGGCTTTAAGATTGATGGACATGCTCCCGGGCTTAAAGGCAACGAAGCACAAGCTTATGCTAAGGCAGGGATATCAACAGACCATGAATGCTTTTCAGTGGAAGAAGCAGAAGATAAAATTAAAGCCGGAATAAAAATCCAAATAAGAGAAGGCAGCGCCGCAAAAAATTTTGATACCTTAGCCCCACTCATCGATAAATACCCTGGCATGGTGATGCTTTGTTCCGATGATAAGCATCCCGATGACTTAGTAAGAGGGCATATTAATCTTTTGATAAAACGTGGACTGGAAAAAGGGTTAAGTCTATTTAACCTATTACGAAGCGCCACGGTTAATCCAATTGAACATTACGGGCTTAATTGCGGCCTATTGAAAGAAGGTGATGATGCAGATTTTATCCTAACCAAAAACTTGGTAGACTTTGCTATTGAAGCTACTTATATTAAAGGGCAAAAAATAGCAGAAAATGGCAAATCCTTAGTGAATAGCGTGGAAAGCGAATTGCCTAATAAATTTTATGCCAACAATCCCCAAATTGATGATATTAAGGTAAAGGCAGAGTTTAACAGGATAAAAGTTATTGAAGCTTATGATGGATCGCTTATTACCGGCTCCCAGGCAATAGAACCCACTATATCTAATGGGGAAGTGGTGGCTGATACCAAAAATGATGTGTTGAAAGTAGTAGTTCTCAACCGCTACAGGAAAGCTTTGCCCTCTATTGCTTTTATTAAAAATTTTGGCTTGAAAGAAGGGGCGATAGCATCTACTGTAGCCCATGATAGTCATAATATAATTGCAGTAGGAGTTGATGATGAGGCGATAATTCGATGTATTAATGCATTAAATGAAGCAAAAGGTGGTATAACTGTTTGTAGAAATAAGCATTGTAAGACTTTACCATTACCGGTAGCAGGGCTTATGGCAGTGGATAACGCATGGCAGGTATCAAAAAAATACTTAGAACTTGATAAAATGGCCAAAGAAATGGGTTCTAAGCTTAACGCCCCTTTCATGACGCTTTCTTTTATGGCCTTACTAGTTATTCCTGAACTTAAAATTAGTGACAAAGGTTTGTTTGATGGGACAAAATTTGCCTTCACCACAATTTTTTCAAGTAATACGTAAAATAGGCATAAATTGATATGTTAAATTATTTACCTATTTATTTATTTTAAATATATTTTTTGTATATTTGACCCTTTAAACCAAACCTGGAAAAAGATGTCACAATTTAAACTCGAACCGGATAAGCTGGAAGAAGCAGCCAGTAAACTCAGGGCTATAGCACATCCTATGCGTATTGCAATTATAGGTTTATTGGAAAAGAAGAACCGCCTTAATGTTACTGAAATTTACGAAAAATTGGGTATTGAGCAAGCCTCTGCTTCACACCACCTTAATATTTTAAAAAACAAAGGTGTTTTAGAATCAAAACGGCAAGGCAAAAACACCTATTATTTCCTAAAACATCAAGCATTGAGCCAAGTAGTTGAATGCATTAACAGGTGCGGCGAATACTAAAAGGAATAAAAAATTACAGGAGTGAGATGATTTTGGGATTTTTTTTAATAAAAACTTTTGTTAACCCAGCTTTGAACCCAAATTGATAGGCGATTTTGGCTTATCGTCTGAATATTAAAAAAAATTTACCAAAGAAATAATTTCCAGCAGTTTACTATCTATCTTTCAAGATAAGAAGTTTTGATATAAACATTTTATTTCTTCCGTGCCGCTTGCACCAAGTTCTCAAAATAAATGGCAAAGGGCCTGTAAGCCAGGTGCGACCACTTTGAAAAAGGAACTTCTATCATCAACATGGGGAATAGTACCATGAGGTGGAAAACATAGGTGTAATAAGTAGGGTAGGGTAGTCCATTGATCCTGAATATTTGTACAAGAATTCCTGAAACGGTTGTTAAGAACAGCAATACTAGGAATGTCCAATCGGTAATGTGTGAATGTTTGCTCTTTTCATTGGTTTTTTTAATACGGGCAACAGCAAAATACACAATCCCTATCAACAACCCGGCAGTGGCATAATAACCGAGCAGTCTTTGCGGATGCGTCCAGTGGTAAATGTTCTCCGTTTGGAACCATCCCAGGAACACCACTATCATGATAAACATAATTACATAACTCGTCATCAAAAACCAGTGAGCAATCCAATACGTGCTGAAGTTTATTTTCTTCTTTTTGCCTTCTGTATCGCACTTAGAAAATTGTTTTTGGGTGATGAAATGAAGGATCAGTTTCCAGAATTCTTTAAAATAGAGCTTGAAGGGTATTTTAACCTTATTTTTCTTAACGATTTTAAGGTACATATTAAAAATATTGGTAACCAAGAAGAAGCTAAGCGCCCCGGCCATGATCCAATCGCCTAATTCAACTTGTTTCCATGGGGCAAAAGTATTAATCTTAACGCCACCTTGGGCAGTGAGTTCTGTTGTCATTGGCCCATGCAAAAAATAGAACAAGAAGAAGATAATAGCAGCAAGGAAAGCAATGGCTCCAAATTCCCAAGTTTTGGATGTATAAAGCTTTTTTCCAAGCCCTGTCCAATCGTATTTTGCTGTTAAATATCTCCTTAGAGACATCATGAGCTCAGCAGGCTCGGCTTTTTGTGGGCATGTTTCCGTGCATTCACCGCAATAATAGCACTGCCAGGGTTTTGTTGAGCCTTGGATGTCGTTTTCCAGCCCAAGCACGCTATACCGTATCATTTCCCTGGGAAATGAATTTTCTTCTGTTGATAGAGAACAAACTGCTGTGCAATTACCACAATTGTAACATGCATTAAAATTTGGTGCTCCAAATTTCTCCAATTCTGTAGAAAATAAAGGATTTATCTTTGCCATTTTTGATTATTTTTTTATTCAGGTAATTTGTAATAAAAATATTCGTCCATATCATCAATTTCTCCTTCAACTACTTCATGAAATTTACGCATGGTCATCAAGTAATAGGTAACATCTTCCTGGTTTATGCCGGTTTCAGAAGCAATTTCCGGGATGGTCTTTTCGCCGGTTTCCAAAGCCTTTTTAATAGCCTTTTTCATTTGAACGTATTTCTTGCTTTTTTCCTTTAATTCGCTTGAAACCGTTCTTTTTTGTTTTATTTGGTCAATTGTCTTTGCCATGGTAGAACATCTTAATTTCAGTTGATTTGTGTTTCATAAATTATTCATTTAATTGCGGGTTTCATCCTGCAATAGCTTCAATCATACTTTCCATTTCTTTGTCTGTGTACCCGGCCAATTCTATGGCATTTTCAGGGCAAACCGGCAAACACATGCCACAACCCTTACATTTTGCTTGGTTAACGGCAGCTATTTGTTTGCCATTATAATCAGTTTGATAAAGGGCATCAAACGGGCATATTTCAAGGCATTTTCCGCACCAGGTACACAAATTATTATTGATTATGGCAGTGGTGGGCTCTAGTTCTATTTCTTCATCCCTTAGCAAAGCATTGGCTTTAGATGCTGCAGATAGAGAAGACTTAACCGCCTCTGTAATATTGAAAGGCGCTTGGCAAGCTCCGGAAATAAACACACCGTCAATTACCGTTTCTACGGGTTTTAGTTTGGGGTGCACTTCGTTGAAGAATTTATCCCTGCCAATAGGGACTTTCAATATGCTTGCAACCGAGTTATCTTTGCGCGGCCCCATACCTGTTACCAATACTACTAAGTCGGCTTCAACTTCTATTTCTTTATCAGAAGTAAGGATATCGTTGATTTTAACAATGGTTTGTGTGTTTTGCTTTGTTACCTCGGTAGGGCTGTCTTCATAAGATTGTAAAAAAATATCTCCTTGAGATGAAGCTTGGTTGTATAATAATTCTTGCTTGCCATAAGTTCTAACCCCCCGGGTAAAATGAAAATTCTGGATATTCTTATACTTTTCTTTAGCCAGAATGGCACTATGTATGGCCGATGTACAACAATACCTTGAGCAATGCTTGTTCTCGCCATCTGCTTGTCTACTTCCCACACAATAAACATAAGCGATGTTGTGAATTTCTTTGCCATTATATTTCAATTTTTTTGGGCTGATTTCAATTAACCGCTTAAATTGCTGCATGGTAATAACGTTATCAATTTCGTTATATCCAAACTCTCCCTTTTTAGGTTCATAAGGGTCAAAGCCTGTAGCAAGAACAATAGCGCCGACATTCATATCTAAAATTTCTTCTTTTTGGTCAAGGTCAATAGCATCGCAATACTTCACGCATTCTCCACATTTATTACAATGCTCTACATCAATTGCCGGGCATTCGGGAAATTCGCTCTTGAAATTTTTAAAAATGGCTTTTCTTTTGGTAATCCCAAAATTGAAATCATCAAGAACTTCTACCGGGCAGGCCTCTATGGCTTTTTCAAGTTTTTCATCAAATGATTCATCAGCGTCTATTTTACAATTGGGGTCAATAAGCCTGGGCTTAACCCGGATCTTTACATTAAAATCCCCCACACTCCCGGAATTGCTAATAATCTCAGCACCTGTAAAAAGCTTGATATTACTTCTTTTCTCGATATCCTTATAAAGCCTGGTGATAACTTGTTCACCGGTTTCATTGGTTGTGAATAGAGTACTCCACTGCGAAGTTCTCCCACCAATAAAATGTTCTCTTTCAATAAGCACAACTTGTGTACCCATATCAGCCAATTCAACGGCGGCTCTTAACCCGGCTATACCAGCTCCAACAATTAATGCCGAGTTATCAGCAGATATTTTTGGATTGCTTAGGGCAGATGAATGTTTTACCCTGGAAACAGCAGATTTCACAATTTGTAAGGCTTTTTCAGTAGCTCCTTTTGGGTTATCCGAATGTGCCCAGGAAACTTGCTCGCGTATGTTGGCTTGCACATAGTTGTAAGGGTTTAAACCCGCTCTTTCAGCTACATTCCTAAACGTGTAAAGGTGAAGTTTTGGCGAACATGACGCCACAACCATTGAATCAAGGCTATTTTCTTTTATGTCTTCGATGATTTCTTTTTGTATAGAATCGGCACAAGCAAACATGGTAGTTTTTGCAATAGCAACACCATCAATTTTTTGAATTTCTTCTTTAACTTTTTCAACATCCACGTAATCAGAGATGTTGGAGCCACATTGGCAAATATAAACACCTATTTTGCTTTTCATGATGCACTCCTCCTTATATATGATGCGGTTTCTGATGATGCAGCGCCCGCGGATACAATTGAATCCGGTATATCCATTGGCCCTGATGCAGTTCCTGCAACAAACACCCCATCAATGGATGTTTTGGATGGATTGGCCAACTCATCCGTTTGTTTAATGAAGCTGAAAGGATCCAATTCTAATGACTCCTTTTTGAATAAATTCCCTGGAAGTTTGTTGGGCAAAATCCCCACGGAAAGAACCACCATATCATGCTCCGCTTCTTTAAGTTTTCCTTCACGGATATCTTCATAACGGACGATAAGGTCACCATTATCTTTTTCTTTGATCATTCCCACTTTACCTTTAATAAATTCAACGCCCATACCTTTTGACTGTTGGTAAAACTCTTCGAACCCTTTTCCAAAAGCCCTTATGTGCAAGTAATAGATTGTAACATCTGCCATAGGGAGCGCACCCATGATCAACTGTGCTTGCTTTGCGGAATACATGCAACATACTTGCGAGCATATAGGGTTGCCCACAGTTTCGTCCCTGGAGCCTGTACATAGAACATAGGCGATATTGTCCGGCATTTTCCCGTCTTTTGGCCTTAATACGCTGTTATAAGGCCGGGTTGGCACAAGCTGGCGCTCCATTTGCATGGAAGTGACAACATTTTTATATTTCCCGAAACCATAACGCTCAATAAATGTAGCATCGAATAGCTCATAGCCTGTGGCCATTACTACTGATTTTACAGTGCAGTTGAGAAACTCTGCTTCTTGGGCAAAGTCAATGGCATTAGCAGGGCATACTTTTTCGCAAGCTCCACACAAAATGCAATTCTCAATGTCGATTGCAGCCACTCGCGGGTTGGCAATGCTAAATGGCACATATACCGCTTTTCTTCCAACTAAATCCCATTGGTATTCATCATTTACCACTACCGGGCATTTCTCCTCGCATTCTTGGCAACCTGTACATGCTGATTCAATAACATAGCGCGGCTTTTTTTCAATGATTATTTCAAAGTGCTGCTCTGCTTGTTTATCAATACTTTTTACTTCGCAATAAGTAAGTATGGTAATATTAAGGTGCCTTGCCGTTTCCGAAACTTTGGGTGTTGTAATACAAGCTGAGCAATCCAAGGTAGGGAACACTTTGCTCAGGTGTATCATTTTTCCTCCAAGGGATAAGTCTTTTTCTACCAGCAAGACTTTAAACCCTGAGTTAGCAAGGTTTAAAGCCGATTCTTCACCAGCAATGCCCCCGCCTACAACTAATACATCATAATTTTCTTGAATCATGTAACTCATTTCATCTGGTTAAAATTTTTTGCAATGTCGATTGTGTATTCATTATAATCATACTTTGACTTTAATTTAGAGTTTATTCAAGACATTGCCTTTTGTATTTAATTTTTAAAGTTCTGTCAAGAATGAAATAGCATTGAGACTCCTTCGTTTCCGCTCACAACTGGACAGGCTGTGCCTCCTCGGAGTGACTTCATTGCTGTATTACCGCAGTAGGCGAAGCGTCTCCTTCGTAGTACTTCGGAGAAGGAGCAATCTCCAGACATCATTTTTGATGTGACTTGACATTAGATTCATTTTTTTTTGAAAGATACTCCGTAAAGTTTTTTACGTGTTTAACAAATGCTTCGGCGCAAACCGAGCAAATAGCCGCCATTTTTAGCCGGGTAGGGTCCATGTTTTTTTCTTTTAATGTTTCATGCACTTCAGAAACAATTTTCCCGGTAAGTTCACTACATTTCTCGCTATAGGGGCAATCGGTGCCATCGGCTGCAATAAATACCCCATCAAAACCTTTTTCATAAGCATGCATGATCCATTTGGGTTTAATTGCGCTGGAGCATGGTACATTGATAGTGTAAACGTTAGCAGGATAATGGATTTTCAATAACCCTGCAAGGTCTATTGCAGGGTCAGAGATTTTATCTGTTGAAAATACCAGGATTTTTGGTTTCTCTTCAGCCATTATTTTAAGCCTTTTTGAGGTATATCCTGAAAAATCCTGATTCCTCGGCTGTGCCAAGATACTCGTGGCCTTTTTTCTTAGCCCATTTGGGAACATCCTTTTTGGTTCCTTCATCAGATGAAAGGATTTCCATAATTTGCCCGGATGATAGTTCTCCGATGGCTTTTTTTGCAGCCAAAAGCGGACCGGGGCAAGCAGTGCCTCTTGCATCTACTTCTTTATCAATTGTTAAGTTTTTGAGTTCTTCTTCTGTCATGGTTATTTCTCCTTTATATTAGGGTTATAAAAAAATTTTTGCTATTTAATGTTTCAATAGTTTTACTGGGAATTTTTTATTTATCCAGTTAGTTAAATAAACATATGAAGGTCAGCTTCTTGTGCGCAGGTCATGTATTCACCAATACCACAGATGTCGTCAACTAGGTCAACAAAATCTTCCTTTTTTTCACCACCCCAAATTTTTCCTGCAAGGCCACAAATATGAACCCTCACATTTGTAAGCTCTTTGGCTTCTTTAAAAAATTGGAGCCAAGTATTCACTTTTAGTTTCTTTAATGCATCAAGAAACTCTTGTTTAAGGTGTGGATTTTCTGCCATTGCAAGTTTTTCTGGGTTATCACCAATTTCTTTTTTAAAAGCCCTGGCCCCTTGCATTAATACAAAAACATCAACTTCCATGTCATCAGCGGCGGCTCCGCTTAAAATTACACCGGCAGCAGTAAGCTTATCGAGGCTACCGGAGAAAAGGCCTAAACATAATTTTTTATTTTCCATAGGATATATTTTTGTGTTATTTAATTAACAAAAATGGGGTAAAAACAAATATCTTTTTCAAAATGCTGCGTGAGATATACCAAGCACTGATGTGAAATATATTACACTGTAATGTGAGCGAAGTCACATTTATTATTCTTAACTTTGTATCGAGTTACATTGAATTATTTGAGATGGTTAAAAACAAAAAAGGAGAATGCCAGTGTATCCGATGCATGGTAAAGGCTGAACCTGTTTCCAGCTTGGAAGATAAAGAGGTAAAATTGCTGTGCGATAACAGTGTAAATATAGAATTCAATGCTGGAGAAAAGATAATAAAACAAGGTGCTTTTACCACCAATATTGTATTTATTAAATCCGGCTTAGTAAAAATACACCTAACCGGGCCATTGAAACGTGAGGAGATATTAAAAATTGAAAAAGGGCCTACTTTTGCCGGAATTCCATCGGTGTTTGCCGACCGTGTACACAAATATTCTGTAACAGCTTTGCAAGATATAGATGCATGTTTTATTGACCTCAATACTTTTAAGAATTTTATTGAGAAGAACGGGAAATTTGCTACAGAGATCATCGTTACCTTAAGCAACGACATTATTTCGCATTTTAAACGTTGCGTAAACAAAACCCAAAACCAGCTTACCGCTTGTTTCTCTGAAGCATTAATATATTTTTCCGATTATATTTTTGAAAAGGATGAGTTCCAACTCCCTTTAACCCGCAGCGAATTAGGAGCTTTTATCGGCACAACAAGAGAAACCGTTACACGAATGTTCCATGATTTTGCCCAAGACAAGATCATTGAAGTAAAAACCAAGACCATTAAAATCTTAAATAAAGACATATTGTACAAGATTAGCAATACTTGTGCAGATAGTTAATTCATGTCCCATTAATTTTATTAAAATAATACCATTACTATTTATTAGCTAATGGAAATATATTTGTTTTTTATCTATTCAGTAAAAATACTTATGGTTATGAGATGAATTTTTCGTATAATTGATTTTATTATTTTAAATAAGCATTTCGAATGGTAAAAAAAATTATAAATAACATAAGCAGTAGCTACATAGTTTTAATATTTATTATTCTAATAGGAGTTTCATTTGTTTTTTGGTTTGTAAGGCGCACAAACTATGAAATGCAAGAGGAATTGTTGTCAAAAGCCAGGATTGTTGCCAGTTCTATCAATATAAAAAGATTGAAGAGCCTTTCCGGGAAAATTGAAGATGAGGGGAGAGCTGATTATCGGAGGATCAAGCACCAATTAAAATATTCAAGAACATCTACACCCGGTTGTAAGTTTTTATATTTAATGAAAAAAACCGGGGATGGAAAAGTTGTCTTCTTAGTAGACTCGCAAGATAAGCTTTCAAGTGATTATGCTCCGCCTGGTTTGGTTTATCATGAAGTGCCAAACGGCTATATGCCTGCCTTTAATCATGGGTCAGAGGTGGTTGTTGGCCCAATAACCGACAGATGGGGCAAGCTTATGACAGCTTTGATACCAATAAAAAACCCGGTAAACCAAAACATAATCGCTGTATTAGGAATGGACTATGAAGCTAACAATTGGAACTACTTGGTTTTTCTGCGGGTATTGCCTGTATCCATTGCGGTTTTAGTATTTATCGCTGCCATTTCTATTATGGTTTATACCAGCAGAAAATTGAATGATATAGTAAGAAAACGCACTTCTGAACTATTCAACTCAAGAGAAAGAATTAAAACAACCTTGCTTTCTATTGGTGATGCCGTTATATCAACAGATTTGAATGGAATAATTGTGAATATGAACCCTGTGGCCGAAAAACTTACAGGTTACACATTTAAGGAAGCACATAACAAACCCCTATCGCAGGTTTTTAATATTATAAATGCTATCACAAGGATGCCTGCTGTTAATCCAGTAAAAAGGGTTTTTGATACAGGTAAAGTTGTTGGCCTTGCCAATCATACAGCGCTTATTTCTAAAGATGGAAAAGAATATCAAATTGCTGATAGTGGAGCGCCTATCATGGATAAAGATGGCAATATTGTAGGTGTAGTTTTGGTGTTTCGCGACGAAACCGAGAAATATTATAAAGAAAAGCAACTACGCGATAGCGAAGAAAAATTCCGTACCCTTGCAGAAACAACATCCGTAGGAATCATGGTTTATAGCGATGATGTTTGGGTATACGCAAATTCTGCCGCAGAAGATATCTGTGGATACAAACTGGATGAATTAAAGAATATGTATTTTTGGGAATTTGTAACCCCTGAATACCAAGAGGTTGTGAAAGAGCGCGGATTTAAAAGGCAAAAAGGTAAACAAACCATCGTACGCTATGAACTTAAGATCCTTACCAGGGATAATGAAGTGAAATGGGTTTTTATTGAAGGAGGTTCTATCACCTTTGAAGGAAAACCTTCAGGACTTATTTCTGTTATTGATATTACTGATAAAAAGAAAAATGAAAAAGAAATTCGCTCTAGCAAAGAAAAATATAAAGCCCTCTTTGAACAAGCGGCAGATGGAATTCTTGTAGGAGTTGAAGATGGAACCATCATAGATGCTAATACAAACATCTGCGAAATGTCTGGTTATAATAAAAGCGAACTTATTGGCAGCAGTATTTCCATGTTGTTCCCGAAAGACGAACTGGATAGTAAACCCTTGCAATATGATACTGTCCTTGACGGCAAAACGGTTCTTAAGGAAAGGAATATGATAAAAAAGGACAAAACCATCGTTCATATAGAAATGAACACCAGGAAGGTTGGTGATGGAAGGCTGCAGTCGTATATAAGGGATATTACGAGGCGTACCAACACAGAAAAGTTAAAAAGAGAAAAGGAAATTGCACAAAGGGCAAACCAAGTGAAGCAGCATTTTATTGCCAATATGAGCCATGATATGCGCACACCATTATCAGGAATCATTGGTTTTACAAATCTTTTAATGGAAACACATTTGGATAAAAGACAAATGGAGTATACGGGATTTATTAAGGAATCTTCAGATACTTTGCTAAACCTTGTTAATGATATCCTCGATATTTCACGCATTGAAGAAGGCAAAATTCAACTTACTTTCGAGCATTTTAATTTAATCAAACTCATTGAGCAAGAAATAGAATACTTCCGGTTCAAAGCAGATGAAAATGATGTGACAATGAGTTATTATATTGATAGTAGTTTCCCAGAATTTGTTAATGGCGATAAGAACAGGTTCAGGCAAATTATTACCAATCTTTTATCTAATGCAGTAAAGTATACTGAAAAGGGAAAGATAGAATTTATCCTGGAAACAAGTAAAATTGAGGATGATACTATTGAGGGTAAGATTTTTGTGAAAGACACGGGCATTGGTATTCGTGATAAGCATGTTGAAACGATATTCGAGACATTTTCCAGGGTGGATGATACAAACACCAGGCTTAGAGAAGGAACAGGGCTTGGGCTTTCTATTACCAAAAAACTTGTTGAATTGATGAATGGTGAAATAGGTGTTAAAAGCAAAGAAGGCAAAGGAAGCGTATTTTGGTTCACTTTTACCATGGAAAAAGCAAATACCTTTCCAGGAAAAGATAAATCATTATATAAAAACAGGGAAGCTGGTGATAAAACAAAGATTTTACTTGTTGAAGACAAGTATATCAATCAAAAAATTGTTCAGTTGATATTTGAAAAGTATGGCTGCGAGGTTGATATTGCCAATAATGGAGAAGAAGCCCTTGAATTATACGAGGATGGAAAATATAACTTAATATTCATGGATATCATGATGCCAAAGATGGATGGTATTACAGCCATGAACAAACTCAAAGAAAAACATCCCAACTTGGTTCCTGTTATTGGCTTAAGCGCCCATGCATTAGAAGGAGATGCACAACGGTTTATTAAATTAGGCATGGACGACTATCTTGAAAAACCAGTTACCAAGGAAAAATTGGTAGCGACTTTGTATAAATGGATAGATAGAGGTTCTCAAACATAGTATAGGAAGAAATTATCCAGTGTTTTTTATCTCTTTCTCTTTTTCCTGAAATTACGTCCTAATACTCCTTTAAGTTGTCAGGGTCAGCAAATAGTTCTGCCACTTTGGATTGTGGTTTACTAATGTTAATTGAACCTTTATATTTCATATTTTTCTGATTTTGATTTTTAAATTCCCGCCAAAACGGTTTGCAATATGCGTAGGCCAAGATTTCGAAGCTCCAACCTGTCAAACCGTTGCGAATTTTGAGTAAAGGTACAGAAGTTAAAATTACTCACTCCCCCCGGCTTATGTATATTGCGTGTTGCTAACTGGGCTTTATCTAAATAGGTTTAAATAATTATCAATTTTCTTAAATAAGAAGTTTTGTTATTTAAGAAATCAAATCAGTTTCTTTTATGCAGGATGTTTCTCAGCCTTGTTGGCAACATCTTCATAAACGCATTGTGCTTATATTTATATTGTCTTTGCAAGAAAACGCCAAATACTGCGTTATACTCGTTTTTGAAACATTCATCCCGAACAATTCTGTCGGGGCTCCTTGGTTTCAAAAACTTCGAAAGCCTTGTCTTTGACGTTTTCTTATCAAAGACATTTTTAATTTCAACCATCCCCCCCAAATAATGCCCACCAAAAATATGGCAGGCATTTATAATAAAAATAGGAAAAAAACTATTCTTCGTCTGCCGGCGGCGTAAAGGTTCTTGCGCCCAGTTCTTTGTCCATCATCAACAGTCCATGGCCTTTGCCGTCAATCATTTTTAGTTTGTTCAGGATATCCTCGGCGCTGGCTTCTTCTTCTACTTGCTCCTCTACAAACCATTGCAACATATTGAATGTAGCATGGTCGTTTTCTTCTCTCGACAAATCCACCAAGTTGTTAATCAAACCGGTTACTTTTCTTTCGTGATCTAAAGTATCTTCAAAAGCATGCACCGGGTTGTCCCATTCGGTATCAACCTTGTCTATGGGTTGCAATATAACGCGCCCGCCACGTTCATTCACGTAGTCGAAAAATTTCATGGCGTGAGATACTTCTTCTTCATATTGTATCTTCATCCAGTTAGCAAAACCCGGCAGGTTTTCATCTTCAAAATAAGCTGCCATTGACAGGTATAAATACCCTGACCAAAGTTCTGCATTTATTTGCTTGTTAATGGCTTCTTCAATTTTCTTGTTTAGCATAACAAATTTCCTCTATTTTAAAAGTTCAACAATAAATTACCCGTTCTTTAATGCTTCAGCGCCACTCACAATTTCGATGATTTCGTTGGTAATGGCAGCTTGCCTTGCCTTATTGTATTCAAGTTTCAAGTCCTTAATAATCTCTGTTGCATTTTCGGTGGCTTGGTGCATGGCCGTCATCCTGGCACCGTGCTCCGAAGCATTCGATTCTAACATTACTTTGTAAAATTGGACTTTAAGAGCTTTTGGTATTAAGGTATTAACAATTGTATCTTTATTTGGTTCATAGATATAATCGTCTAAAATCCTGCCTTTAATCTTATCATCTCCAAAATCCATATCTTTTCCTGTTTTCATGCCAAAAGCAATCTCTTTAGGGATACTTCTGCCCATTTTGGAAGATTTACCGGTAGGCCTACTCCTTCGTTTACCTGCCTCTTCCACTTCCTCGCTCATGATCTTAACAGCTTCGCCACGCATAGAAAAATCTTCTTTTACAGGCAGCAACTGTTCCGTTGAAACAACTTGTACCGCCGGATTTTTAAATTTGTTGTAGACCAACTCAATACGGTCATATTGTTTTTTTAAATAGTGATTGATGAAACCGTCAACAATCTCAATAATACTATTATAATTGAGGTCATCAAATATTTCATCATGGGATGCTATCACATTGTAATCATTTTTTTTAAAAAAAGTTGTAACAGTTTTTCCAAAGGTCATTATGTCCAGGTTGCCGCTTTCGTATTGGGCTGCAAATTGGTTGTTGATAATTTTTGATGTTGCTTTGATTACGTTATTGTTAAAAGCGCCACATAATCCTTTGTTAGAAGCTATGGTAACCATTAATACCCGTTCAGCATCTCTTTCTTCCAGTAATGGATATTTTCTAAAATCCTTTACATCACCAGTAATATCTAGCAAAATACCGCGCAATTTAAGGGCATAAGGCCTAAAATTGAGCAACCCTGTCTGCGCTTTACGCAGTTTGGCAGCAGAAACCATTTTCATGGCGCTGGTGATCTGCTTGGTATTATTAATGGACGTTATCCGGTTTCTAACCTCTTTTAAATTGGCCATAACAACAATGTATTATTTGGTTTCATAATTGGCGCCAACATGTTTAGCTGCTTCTTCTAGTCTTTGTTGGGCTTCTTCTGTGAGTTTGCCGCATTTTAATACTTGAAGCACATCTTGTAAATGGGTGCTAATATATTGCAAAAATTCTTTTTCGAAAGCTGTTATCTTTTCTTCTGGAATATTTTTCAATAAATTATTCACCCCACAATAAATAATAGCGATTTGTTTCTCAACCGACATGGGCACATACTGCAACTGCTTAAGAATTTCCACGTTCCTGGCGCCTTTGTTAAGCACGGCTTTTGTAGAAGTATCCAAGTCGGAACCGAATTTGGCGAAAGCTTCCAACTCTCTATATTGTGCAAGATCAAGCTTCAATGTCCCTGCAACTTTTTTCATGGATTTTATCTGGGCTTTACCACCCACCCTGGAAACTGAGATCCCTACGTTAATGGCTGGCCTGATACCTGAGTTGAAAAGGTCTGGCTCCAAGTATATCTGCCCATCGGTAATGGAAATCACGTTTGTAGGGATATAAGCTGACACATCGCCTGCTTGTGTTTCAATGATGGGGAGGGCAGTTAATGAGCCGCCTCCTTTTACATAGGGTGCCACTGACTCCGGCAGGTCGTTCATTTGTGATGCAATTTCATCGGCTTCAATAACCTTTGCAGCTCTTTCCAATAACCTGGAATGGAGGTAAAAAACATCCCCGGGGTAGGCTTCACGTCCCGGGGGCCTCCTGAGGAGCAATGATATTTCTCGGTAAGCAACCGCTTGTTTTGAGAGGTCGTCATAGATCACCAACGCTGGCCTTCCTGTATCCCTGAAATATTCGCCAATAGCTGCGCCTGCATATGGGGCAAAATACTGCATGGCGGCAGGGTCGGAAGCTGTTGCCGATACAACAATGGTGTATGGCATGGCGCCATGGTCTTCCAAGGTTTTTACAATGTTGGCTACCGTAGAGCCTTTTTGCCCACAAGCAACATAAATACAATAAACCGGTTCGCCTTTGTCGTAATTTTCCTTTTGATTAATGATGGCATCAATGGCAATGGCTGTTTTCCCTGTTTGCCTGTCGCCAATGATGAGCTCACGCTGTCCTCGTCCAATCGGTATCATCGCATCAATAGCCTTAATACCCGTTTGAAGGGGTTCGTTAACAGGTTGCCTAAAAACCACGCCTGGCGCTTTCCTTTCTATAGGCATCAGGAATTTTTCGCCGGTAATATCCCCTTTTCCATCAATGGGCGCGCCAATGGTATTGATAACACGGCCAAGCATCCCTTCACTAACATCAATAGAACCGATACGTCCTGTTCTTTTCACTATATCGCCTTCTTTGATGTCTGATTCGGCAAGTAAAACAAGGCCTACGTTGTCGGTTTCAAGATTGAGGGCTAAGGCTTTTGTGCCATCTTTTTCAAATTCAACCAATTCGGAAGACTGTACATTGGTCAACCCATAAACCCTTGCAATACCATCACCTACCTGGAGTACTATACCTATCTCTTCAAGTTGGGTCTCATCTTTAAACTCAGAGAGTTGCTTCTTTAATATCGCCGATATTTCAGCAGGTTTAATTTCAGCCATTATATTATTTTTTTATTTGCGTAAAAATTGATTATTTAATTGTTGTAGCTTTTTCTTGATGCTTGCATCCATAATTTTATCGTCAAAATTGATCACAAAGCCTCCAATGAGCTCTTTGTCAATAGCTTGGCTTAATTCAATCTCTTTGCCGGTGGTTTTTGCAAGATAAGCAACGATCCTTTCCTTTGATCCGTCAGAAATTTTATGTGCAGTAGTAAGCTTGGCAGCTAAGATGTTCTTTTTATCCATAAATAAATTCACAAATTGGACGACTATATCAACGATGGATTTTTCCCTTCCTTTTCTCACAATAAGCATAAGAAAACTCAGGGTTACCTGGTTGATTTTGCCAGAAAAAATGGCTTCTAGTATTTGGTTTTTTTTCCCGGTTTTTATTACCGGGCTTTGAAGAAAATTATCAAAACCTTTATTTTCCTTTATAGACTTTTGTATAAGTAAGCAGTCGTTATAAACTTCATCCAAGCTGTTATTTTCTACAGCAAGTTGAAAAAATGCTTTTGCGTATCTTATTACCAACTTATTTCCTAACATTACCAGTTTTTTTTAACCTTTTAGTTAATATTAATATCATCTAAAAGATTGTTGATCAGTTGTTTTTGTTTGTCGTCATCGGATAACTCTTCTCTTAAGATTTTTTCAGCTATCTCAACAGAGAATTGTGCCAGTTGATCTTTCAAGTCTTCTATGGCGGCATGTCTTTCGCCACGTATAGTTTCCTTTGCAGAAACAAGGAGTTTATTGGCTTCTTCAGATGCTTTATCTTTGGCTTCATTAATGATGTCTTCCTTCATCATTTCAGCTTCTTTGATTAATTGATCTCTCTCTTGCCTGGCTTCTTGCATCATTTTCTTGTTGTTGGCTTCCAAGGATGCCATTTCCTCCCTGGCTCTTACTGCTTGCATAAGGGCTTCGTCAATAGTTTCTTCCCTTTGATGAAGAGATTTCATGATGGGTTTCCAAGCAAATTTGCCGAGAATAAAAAGCAGGATGAGAAAAACGATGGTCATCCAGAAAAACGTTCCCAAATCAGGACTTACAAGTTCCATTTTATCCTATTTTATGTTTGTTGATATTCTTATTTCTTGATAACAGCGGGCTTCTCCCTGCTGTTATAGCATTTATCTTGAGAAACGGGGTAAACCCCGGTTGTTTTGATTACAGAACCTAAGATCCCAACCAACCGTTGGTGATCTTAAGTTCATACATGTTTTTTATGCTTATCAAACAAAAAGGATAAGCAAACAAACAACAATAGCAAAAAAAGCAACACCTTCGATAAGCGCGGCAGAGACAATCATGTTAGACCTGATATCACCTGCCGCCTCGGGTTGGCGTGCAATAGATTCAATAGCGCTACGGCCAATGTTTCCAATACCATAAGCAGCAGCAATAACCGAGATAGCAGCGCCAAACCCTGCTCCCATTATAGCGTATGGGGTAAGGTCTACTACTGCTTGTGCTTGTAATAATACATTTAATAAAAATGCCATAATCAATACAATTTATATAGTTAATAAAAAAAAATAAACATTAATGATGCTCTTCTTCTGTTGACATGCCAAAATACAAGGCAGATAATATGGTAAATACGTAAGCCTGGATAAATGCTACAAGCAATTCTAACAGGCTTATAAACAATCCGAAAACTACGGAAATGACAGACACGCCATATCCCAACCACATGTTAGTAGCCCCAAAAACAAATATTAAACTGATAAACCCGAGGATTATAAGATGCCCGGCAAATATATTGGCAAAAAGTCGTATCATCAGTACCACTGGTTTTGTGAACATACCCAAAAGTTCTACGATAGGTACAAGCGGTATGGGAAATTTAAGCCACCATGGAATACCGGGTGTGTTAAAAATATGCTTCCAATAATTCTTGTTTCCCATAGCATTAGTAAGGATAAATGTAAACATTGCCATGGTACCCGTTACCGTGATGTTGCCTGTTACATTGGCTCCACCTGGAAATATAGGGATAATTCCTAAAATATTATTAAAAAGGATAAAAAAGAATATTGTAAGCAGGTATGGCAAATATCTTTGGTGTTTCTCTTTCCCGATGGAAGGTATGGCAATATCATCCCTGATAAAGAGAATAACCGGTTCTAATATAGACTGCAAACCTTTTGGCGCCCGTTTTCCGCGTTTTTTATACCGGTTGGCTATAGAGATAAACATAATCATAAGCAATATTGCCGATATCATGATAGCCAAAACCGTTTTTGTAATAGAAAAATCAAGGGGTAAGGATTTATGGCCATTGGCATCAGTAAAAACAATTTTTCCCTTGTTTTTACCTTCTTGTGCTATATGATACCCTTTATAAGCGGAATGCCCATGATGAAAATGTTTGGAGCAAAAGATATCAAGGTTGCCTGTTTGGTTATTGTATAAGATTACAGGTAAATAAATTGATACATGCGTTTCGCCTATTGTAAAAATATGCCACTCGTAAGAATCTTTAACGTGATCAAGAATCATTTCTCCGGCATTAAAGCCTTCCTTTTCATGGGGTGCATCGGGTTCTTGGTGTGTTCCCACCTGATTATTGCCCTCTTCACTATGCAAATTAATTATAGGAAAGACCAATAATAAAACCAAAATAGCTGCTATATACTGGAAGTTTTTTCCTTTCATCGCACTAACTTTTGATATCCTAAAAACAAAGCCGAAATATACTGATTATTTCACAAACACAAATTGAATATCCAATAAATTTTTATTAACCGCTGGGGGGTTTTTCTTCATAACGCCCCGGTTTAATGAATTTTAGGATGGAAATGATTTCAAATATGGTATATAGCATGTACAATATAAAGAATGTGATTAAAAATGTAACAGCATCATGTGGGGCTTGAAATGCGTAAATAAGGATGATAGCAAGAAAAACCAGGAGTTTAACTGTGGTAACAAGCATAAAGCTGGAAATGAATTTCACCCTTTTTTTATTCTCTGCTGAATTAAGTAGAAAATAGTGCAATCCCAAGGTTATCACCAAGAAAAACACGATTTGGTATGGCAGGGTTGGAGTAAGATATTTGTTGGGGGCAAGGTAATACATGGCCAAAGCTATAACTGCAAGTACCATAGTAAGGATGGCTATATTTCTTACAAAATTCTTAAAATGTTTCTTCATAAGTTTGAATATTTGATCCTGTCTAAATTAATAATTGTTAATTTACTTTTTTATATGCATATAAATATTTATCCTTAAAATACATTGCTCAACGAACTTGTTATGAAAAACCAACAATTATTTTTTATCTTGCTTAATAACATCTTTAATTGCTAGATAAATAGCAACAGCAATTGCAATCATTGCAAACAATAATGTAAAAAGCGGGAACCCGATATTTACGTATTGGTCTAGTTTGAACCCGCCTAATACTCCTGCGGTAATGATTACCATCATTTGCAAGGCAATACTAGAGTATTTGATGTAATTATCAAACGCCTTTTTTGTCTTTTGGGGGCGTTTTTGGTGGTTCGAAGTTTGTTGAGACATTGGGTTTTTCGTTTTCGTTGCTCATTTTGCAAGAACCTGTAAAAATAGCGCCGGGTTCAACAGCTAATTTGCTGGTAACCACATCGCCCCTAAGTTTTGTTGAGGCTTTTAATGATAGCAACTCCGTAACGTTTACCTTAGCCTTGACATCGCCGGAAAAATCAGCGTTTTTGCAATTTACCTCGCCGTCAACCTTACCTGATTTGCCAACAACGAGTTTTCCTTTTGAATTAACTGTTCCAATAAGTGTTCCGTCGATGCGAATATCGCCGTCGGAGTTTACTTCGCCTTTAATGGTTGTGCCTGAACCTATTAAGTTAACAGTATTGGACTGTGCTTCTTGTGTTGTATTTTTTGCCATAGTATTTTTTGTTGTATGTTGTTGTTTAGATTTTTTCTTGCCAAACATATTATTTTATTGATTTCCAGTTAAATAATTAAATATACAAAATAAATTAATCTTACAAGAAATAAACTACAAAATTAATAATAATTTTCAAATGCATATATTCTTGAAAACAAAAGCTGAATGTCCATCCATGTGTAAGTTTCAAGAGATTGGAGTTAGAAACGCGTTATAAAATTGCTACATTTCTTTTAATGCATCCAGCATTAAATCCATATCCAGGGGTTGTATTCCGTGTGTTTCAAGGTAATTCCTGTCAGAATCATAGGCGCTCGAAAACGATTCAATATCATTTTCATTAGCTGTAATACATTTTTTGTAATACTCCATGGCGTTTTGGATGTTGCCGGTGCACCACTCTACGTGCCCTTTGTTCATTAAGTCATATTTATTCTGCTCTTTGGCCAAAAGTTTATTCAAATACCTGTTTGCCGAGTCGAATTTTCCCAAAACAAAAGAACACCAAGCAATAGGCCTTTGTATTTTCTCGTTCGCAGGAGATAAATACTCTACCTTAAAGTAATACTTAAGCGCGTTGTCATAATCTTTTAATTGCAAATAGGTGTGTCCTATATTGGCAAGGATGTAAACATCTTCGGGCTTAGATTTTTCAGCTTCCAAGTAATATTGCAGGGCTTTTTCATAATCCCCGTTTTTTCTATAGCAAAGGGCGATTTTCTTCATCACCCATAGTTTATTGGTTTGAAGAAGGTCTGCTTTTAGGTAATACTTTAAGGCTTCCTCAAAGTTGTTTTGTTTTTGGTAAGCATAAGCAATTTTTTCTATGACCTCAGCGTTTTCAGGTTCCTGGTCGTAGAGCATCATAAATAGTTCAATAGCTTCACCAAAGTGTTTTTTTTGAAAATTGAACTCTGCAATTTTTCTTATAAACTCTTTGTCGTTTGATATTTGCCAAAAAAACCCGCAATTATACAAGTCAAGCCTCGTATTGAAAATATCGTCCATTTCATTTTTGTAAGGATGCAATTTGAAAAACCTGTAAAAATCTTGGATGTACTGCGCATAAATGTTTTTATCCTTTTTTGAAGGTTCAAGCATTTCATCTTCTTTGCCCACTTCCTTTATACTACTAAGTTCTTGCTTGTAAAGTTCGGTCATCATAGATTTTTGTGCATCGGGCATATGTTTCAGGTTAAGACAAAAAGAATATTTATCCGAGTTGCACATGAAAAAAGTTTTTTCAAGATTTTCAATAAGCGGGTTAATATCTACTTTACTTGTTTCTTTATTCACGACATCTGCTACAGCTTCATGTTCTTTATAAAAAGGCACAAACCAATTGGAAATATTTTGAAAGAATGGATAATTTTTGAGTTTGGCAAAAGTTCCCATAAAAACATCGGAGCCCTCCATCTGCATTTGAGAAAATTGTGCAAGCTTGTCGAGCAGGTCAGGCGAATCTTCAAAAAAAGATGACCAATCCGGGTTTTCATCTTCGGTGAATTTGTCCGAGATAATATTATCTAAGTCCAGCTTATCTTCAAGTTTGGGTTTCATTTTCATCACTTCAGGCATGATCTCTTCTTCCCATTTTTGTGATATCTTTTCTGTTTCCCTGGCTTTGAGCAATTGAAGGTAAACATCTTTTAGTTGAAAACTTATTTGGGTTTCTTCTTTTAGCTGTTCAATTTTATCTTTTAATTCCGGGTATAAAAAAAAGCGATCATCGTTTCTATACAAAGCAAATACCAGTCCTATCAAGGCTCTTTGCCATACCTGGCCGTCATTATATTGATAAAAATTTATTAATAGTATAAGTTTGCCAGGATTAAAATACCGGAGAGTACTTAGGGTTAATGCGCTTACAACCAAGCACTTGTAAACCTTTGCGATGTGTTGTGAGTCCTTGATTAATGTCAACAGCCTTATGTCCTCATCAGAATAATTGTCTTTAAGCCATAAATATTCAAAAATCCGGTCAATTGTGAGCCTTTCAATCTCAGTCTTTTCTTCTGTGGAAGTAGAAATTTGGGTATTTTTTAGAATATCTGAAAGATCGTCTGTTAAGGCCAAGTTTTCCATTTTTGCAAATGCATTTTCGTACTCAGTTTTAAGGGTGTTATCTATATTCCATTTTACTTGGTACATTTGCAAACCTGAAACTCCTGCCATAACGGACTCTTTGGTTTTTTCGCCCAATTCCAAGAGGGAGCGTTTTAGGTTTTTGATAATCTTTTCACGCCCAGGATCTTTACCGCCACGAAATGAATATTGCAAAATATTTTTATAATTGTCCCTGTATTTTTCTGTTTGTACTTGCAGGTATTGGTCATTGATGAGTCCAAGAAATTTATTCTGTATGCGAAAAGCATCATGCAGCCTATTGTTAAAAATATGGCCTACAAAACGCTTGTGCGCATTATGTATCTTTTTGGGGTCCATAATCGGTAATCTATTTAATAGTGCTAATTTAAATGATTTCAAACAAATAAAAAACAGCACTGCCAAAAAAAATTACAGTGCCTGTTTTCCTTCAAAGATAAAAAAATACTATGGATTTATATGGCTTCTATCCATTTTTTTATTTCTTCCGGTTTGGGAACGGGGATATCAAGCTTCATCTTTTTCCTTAAGCCTCCCAAGTCGTTAAAAAGTTTTGTATGCTTTACATTTTTAAGGTCGGCAGGTGTTTTATACCCAGCTTTTCTGATGACCGGCACCCATTCAGCGGGTATACCTATACGTGTAAAATCTTCATCCGTGGCCTGGGGCGCTTTTTTCTCCGGCCTCATTTGGGGAAAGAAGAGTACGTCTTGGATAGAATTGGCATTGGTCATGATCATGGCAAGCCTGTCAATGCCAATTCCAAGTCCTGCTGTTGGAGGCATACCCGTTTCTATCGACCTCAAGAAGTCCTCATCAAGCGTCATGGCTTCTTTATCGCCTCTTTTGCCCAGTTCCAGTTGCTCTTCAAAACGGCGGCGTTGATCTACAGGGTCATTAAGCTCGCTAAATGCATTACAAATCTCTTTTCCATTGCAAATGGCTTCAAAACGTTCTACCAATCCTTCTTTATCGCGGTGCTTTTTAGCAAGGGGTGACATTTCAATAGGATAATCCGTAATAAAAGTAGGTTGGATAAGATTGGGTTCGCACTTCTCGCCAAATATTTCATCAATAATCTTTCCTTTACCCATAAATTCGTCCAATTCTACGCCCAATTTTTGGGCTGTTTGGCGCAATTGTTTTTCATCCATCCCAGAGATATCTATCGCGGTAAAATGCTCAATCACTTCAAACATGGTGAACCTTTTCCATGGCCTTTTAAAGTTGACTATATTCGTTCCTACTTGTATTTCGGTAGTACCATGAATATCCATCGCTACTTTTTCTATCATTTCTTCTACAAGGTCCATCATCCATTCGTAATCCTTGTATGCTACATAAAGTTCTACTTGGGTGAACTCGGGGTTGTGAAAACGGCTCATCCCTTCGTTCCTAAAATCCTTTGAAAACTCATATACTCCATCAAAACCTCCCACGATAAGCCTTTTAAGGTAAAGCTCGTTGGCTATCCTAAGATAAAGCGTCATATCAAGGGTGTTATGATGGGTTTTGAAAGGCCGTGCTGCAGCGCCGCCATAAAGAGGCTGGAGAATGGGCGTTTCAACTTCCAAATAACCCTTGTTGTCAAGGTATTCACGCATAGAGTTGATCATCCGGCTGCGTTTTACAAATGTTTCTTTTACTTGTGGATTAACAATAAGGTCAACATATCTTTGCCTGTAACGCTGGTCAGGGTCAGAAAAAGCATCATACACTTTTCCTTCCTTTTCTTTTACAATAGGCAATGGGCGCAATGATTTACACAATACCTTGAAAAATTTCACATGAACGGTGATCTCACCCATTTGAGTTGTGAAAACATAGCCATTTATACCAATGATATCACCAATATCAAGAAGTTTCTTAAACACCTCGTTGTAAAGCGTTTTGTCCTCACCAGGGCATATCTCATCCCTGTTGAAATACACCTGTATTTTTCCTGTGCTGTCTTGTATCTCTGCGAAAGAGGCTTTTCCCATGATCCTGCGGCTAATGATACGGCCAGCAATTTTCACATCCTGGAAAAGGGAGTTATCTTTAGGAAATTTTTCTTTTATTTCTTTTGCATAAGCTGTAACTTCAAAAGTTTCGGCCGGGTAAGGATCAATACCCAAAGCCTTAAGCCTTTCCATCGATTTCCTTCGTACAATTTCCTGTTCGCTCAGTTCCATAAATCATGTATTTAAAAATTTTTGCAAAGATAAGGATTGTAATGAATTTTTTTAACAAAAATGGTAAAGAGAAAATTTGTGCATCAAATAAATATTAATTTTGATGCATTACGGATAACACGAATTATCCATGATAGCGGTTTGGTATAATAGATACAATCATCCAATAAAAATAAAGATATAATTACTGGTGGATGTCCAGCCCATGAAACATAAATAATGTATCTTCCATAGAACCAAGAAGTTCTTTCATGTAGTCATCAACAATAGAGAAGCTTCCGGGAAACAAATAGATGACGGATTTATCTATAATTTCTGCTAAGTATTGCCCTGGGGTGTTTGTTGGATAATATTTCCATGGAAATTGATGTTATTCAATTAGGATTTATTATTTTTATCCATTATACTAAAATGTCAAATGTAAATAAAAAATGCGTCTATAAGCATATAAAAATTCATCCTTAATGAAACAGTCATTGCATGGAATAATACCTGGTAGATAACGAATGCAAGATTAACGAATGTATCAAATTGTAGAACAATCAAATAGATAATTAAACCCATGAAAATTAAAGACATTATTTCGGCAATAGAAACAAAAGCCAACATTTCTTTACAAGAAGATTATGATAACTCGGGCTTGATATATGGAAACCCAACGGATGAAGTGCAAAAAGTTCTTGTAAGTGTGGATTGTACCGAGGAGGTAATAGATGAAGCGATTAAAGAAAATTGTGATTTAATAGTTTCTCATCACCCATTGATTTTTGGAGGATTAAAAAAGATCAATGGTAAAAACTTTGTTGAGCGAACACTTATCAAAGCCATTAAAAACAATATTTCTATTTACGCCGCTCACACCAATTTAGACAATTGTTTTGGAGGTGTGAATTTTAAAATTGCCAAGAAGATGGGTTTGAAAAACACGAAGATATTAAGGCCTATGCAAGATAAACTTCTTAAACTTGTTGTATTTTGCCCGGTTGAGCATGCTGATGATGTGCGCCTTGCCATGTTTCATGCAGGTGCAGGAACCATTGGAGATTATGACTATTGCAGTTTTAACGCGGAAGGGCTAGGTTCTTTTAAGGCCGGAGCGGAGTCCAACCCTTTTGTTGGAAAAAAAGGGGAGGTACATTTTGAGAAAGAATTAAGGATAGAGACCATCCTTCCTTCTTATTTATTAAAGAATGTAATAAAAGCTATGATTGATGCTCATCCTTACGAAGAAGTAGCCTATGACGTTTACCCACTTGCCAATGAATTTGACAGGGCGGGAAGCGGCATTATTGGTAATCTTGAAGAAGAAATGGAGGTTCCAATCTTTTTTGAAATCATGAAAAAAATATTTCAAATACCGGTTATCAAACACACCAAATCAAAACATACAAGCATTAAGAAGGTGGCTGTATGCGGTGGAGCTGGTTCGTTTCTCTTAAAAGATGCTATATCAGCCGGAGCTGATATTTTTATGACCGGCGATATTAAATACCACCAGTTTTTTGATGCTGGCAAAAAAATTATTCTCGCCGATATAGGACATTATGAGAGTGAACAATTTACAACTGAATTATTGTTTGATGTTATTCGGGAAAAATTTCCTAATTTTGCAGTTTTAATTTCAAAAACCAATACAAACCCAGTATATTATTATTAGTTCAATCATTTTAATCAAAATATAATTATGGCGAAAGCAAAAGCAAGAGGAAAAGCAAAAAAACAATCCAATAAACAAAAAGAAGTTTCGGAACAGGCTATAAGAGAAAATGCCGATGTTACTATAGAAAAGAAACTTACTGCGCTTTATACATTACAAAAAATTGATAGTAAGGCAGATAAGATAAGAATAATACGAGGAGAATTACCCCTTGAGGTAGAAGACTTGGATGACGAAGTTAGCGGACTTGAAACACGTATAAGAAAGCATGAAGATGAAATTAAGTCTTTAGAAAAGTCAATAACAGAAAGAAAAAACGCGATAAAAGACAGTCAAGGCCTTATCAAGAAATATGATGAGCAACGTAAACAGGTTAAAAACAACAGGGAGTTTGAATCGTTAGAAAAAGAAATTGAATTCCAGAATTTAGAAATTGAATTAACCGAAAAACGCATCAACGAGACGAAACAAAAAATCAAGAATGTTGAAGACTTAATGGAGGAATCTAAGAAGAAACTTGATGAGAGAAAGAATGACCTGATGTCTAAAAAGAAAGAACTTGATGATATTGTAGCTGATACAGAGAAAGAAGAAAAAGAACTGATATCGCTTTCCGAAAAAAATAGTGAGATCATTGAAGAACGGTTGCTTGCAGCTTATAAACGCATTAGGAAAAATGCTCGTAACGGGCTTGCTGTTGTGAAGATAGAAAGAGATGCTTGCGGAGGCTGTTTCAACAAAATTCCTCCACAGCGCCAACTCGATATAAGGATGCATAAAAAAATTATCGTATGTGAGTATTGCGGACGTATTCTTGTTGATGATATCATCGCTGAAATGGCAGAAGAGCAATAATTTTTAAAGCAATCTTAGTTATTGTTTGAATGAAAAAACCGGTAATTTTTGCCATACTATTTGTTTTCACTTTACCGGTGTATTCATATTTTTCATTTAATCAAAATTGCAAGCAGGCTTATCTTAATATGATAAACCTGGATTTTTCTATCGCAACCCACTTCATTGAAAAAGAGAAACAACAGCATCCAGGCAACTCCATAACGTATTACCTAGAAAACTATAAGGACTGTTTTCAATTGTTCATTAATGAAGATTTTAACCAGTATCTTGAAAAAAAGCCTTTAAAAGAGGAAAGACTTCAAATCATAGAAAACGATACTGCTACCTCACCTTATAAATTATTTGCTATAGCTGAAATAAATTTTCATTGGGCGCTTGTAAGGCTTAAACATAAAGATTTCTTAAAAGCTGCAATAGAGATTGCACAAGGTTATAAGGCTTTAAAAAAAAACATGGAATTATTTCCCGGCTTCATACCTAATTTAAAATACCTTGGCGCCATTCATGTTCTTATCGATACTATGCCCAAAGAATACAAATGGATATTTAATCTTGCAGGGTATCAAGGTTCGATAGAACAAGGCGCAGAACAGATTAGCCGGTTTTACGAAGCCACAAACCAGGAAAAATGGAAGCATTTGAAGACAGAAGCTATCTTTATTAAATATATTACCCGGTCTAATTCTTTACCGGAAAATCTCCAAAAAGATAAATTTCCCTCCTATTTAAATTACCCATCACACAACCCAATTATTAATTATTTGCAAGCTGATGCTTTTATCAACGCAGGTAAGACAAACAAAGCCAAAAAGGTGCTTGACCAGGCAGCTATTTGCAAGCTGCCTTACCTAAGCTATATGCGGGGTTTAATAGGGTTAAGCGATTTAAATGGAAATGATACAGCAGATTTTAAAAAGTATATTCAAACCCATCCAAGGCATTTTGTTAAATCAGCTTATCAAAAACTTGCATGGAATGCCCTGATAAAGGGAGATACAAACGATTATCTTTTCTATTTGAAAAAGATTAAAGCCAATGGAGACCTGCTTTTTGATGCTGACCGCCAAGCTCAAAAAGAAGCAGAAAGGATGCAACTACCTTGCGTTTCATTGCTTAAGAGCAGGTTGGCTTTTGATGGAGGATATTATAAAAAAGCCTTGGAGATATTGGTTAACGCTCAACACAAAAAAGAGTTCATTACCCAAGAACATCATTTGGAATACATTTACAGGCTGGCAAGGGTTTACCATAAACTAATGAAATTAAAAAAAGCAAAAGCTTACTATAAACTTACCATTGAATTGGGAGAAGAAACGCCATTTTATTTTGCTGCCAATTCAGCTTTTCAGCTTGGATTTATTAGCGAAACCCAAGGAGATAAAAAAAAAGCAGCTCATTTTTATCATTCTTGTATTAAAATGAAGAACCATACTTATGAGAACAGCCTTGAGCAAAAGGCCAAAGCAGGGTTGCAAAGGTTGGAAATTAAGTGAAGATAAAAACATTTCTATAAAGAGTGAAAAAATCCTATCTATATCCATCACTCATTTTATTTTTGTAATTTTGCCTATTATGCAAACAAATAGACAAAACAGGTTAGGACGCCAATTACAAAAGGATATTGGAGATGTTTTCCAAAGATTTGCCAACGACATTTACCCCGGGGCTATGATAACAATAACCAAGGTAAGGCTTACAGGCGACTTGTCGATAGCAAGGGTATACCTTAGCGTTTTTGCAGTAAAGGATAAAAGCGATGTACTGGAAACCGTTAGGGCAAAATCCAATTTGATCAAGAATGAATTAGCAAAAAAGATCAAGAACCAAGTACGTAAAATCCCGGAATTAGAATTTTATGAAGATGATTCGCTGGATTATATCGAGAATATTGACCAGTTATTGAAAGAATAACCAAAAACACTAAAGCTTTGAATTTCCCGTTTTTTGTTGCCCGGAGGTATTTTAAGTCAAAAAAATCGAACAATGTAATAAACATTATCACCAAGGTGGCTATTATTGGTGTTACTGTTGGTACTATTGCATTGGTAGTGGTTTTATCTGTTTTTAATGGATTTGAAGAACTGGTACGCTCACTCTTCAACTCCTTTAATCCTGATTTACAGGTTACTGCAAAAAAGGGGAAAATAATGGATATTGACAGCCTCCCTGTCCAAGAAATAAAAAAGATACCTGGTGTTGTGCACTTAACTGAAGTTTTGGAGGAAAATGCTTTAATACGTTATAACAACAGGCAATACATAGCCACAATAAAGGGTGTTGGACATGAATATCGCCAAATGAGCGGCGTAGACACCATGATCATTGATGGTAGTTTTGTCCTGGAAGACGAAAAACGCAGCTTTGCTGTTGTTGGGGCTGGAATTGCCTATTCTTTAGGACTTAATTTGAGAGATTTTAGCCAACAACTAAATGTTTACGTCCCAAAGAGAACACAAACAGGCATCACCATTAATCCTAAAAGTGCATTTAATCACCGGGTAATAATGCCTGCTGGAGTTTTTTCTGTTCAGCAGGAATTTGATACAAAATATATCATTGTACCCTTAGATTTTGCCAGGCAAATATTGAATTATTCATCACAAATAACTTCTATAGAAATTGGTTTAGATAAAAATGCCCGTACCGGCAATATACAGGAGCAGTTAGAAAAACTATTAGGAGAGAATTATGAAGTAAAGGATAGGTTTCAACAGCAAGAAATGCTTTATAAGATCATGAAATCGGAAAAATGGGCTATTTTCTTGATACTTTCTTTTATCCTTGTTATTGCTACTTTTAATGTAATTGGTTCATTATCCATGCTTATTATTGACAAGAAAAAGGATATCACCATACTTTGGAGCATGGGGGCTAACATCAGAACGATAAGAAGAATCTTTATAATGGAGGGATTGCTCATTACCTTCACAGGGGCGCTAGCTGGGGTTATAATCGGCACATTGATATGCTGGCTACAACAAACCTTTGGCTTTATTCCTATACAAACAGGAGCTTCTTTTGTAGTTTCTGCTTATCCTGTTAAGATCGAGGCCACGGACATTTTCATGGTAATGATTACGGTTTTTATAATCGGGATTTTAACGGCTTTTTACCCCGTTAAACAAATATCCAAGAAATACCTGGTAAGGATAAACGAATAATCGTGATTAAAGTTCTCTAAAATAAACTTGTTTTAAACCACACTTTTATAGGCTCTGCAATTTGTTGCCTCATAATAGACATGTTTGTGCGGTTATAGCTCCTGGCTCTTTGTGTATTGATGCCAGTTATATCTCTTCCTGGTGGGGGCAATTGATTTTGCATATTATTAGTTTGTTTAGGAAGGTCAAGATGGCCGGTAACGATTCCCAGGGAAAATTCTTTATCTTCTTTATACCCTTTTGGGAAAAAGTATTTGATGGGGAATTTCAGCTCATAAACCAAGTTGCCTATTGAGTCAGCAGACAGCTCTGCTTGAATTGGTTGCTCTCCCGTCATAAAATCCAGTTCTTTAATATCTTTATAACTTTTAACAATGCCAATTTTTGGCAAATTATCAATCCTTTCCGATAGTCTCCTTTGCTTATTGAATTGTTCAATAACGTTTTCTTTTTCATAACCACCCGCTCTTTTCTCTATAGATAAAGGATAATGAATAAATTGCGATGGCGTAGTTTTTGAAAGGGTATCTATACATATCTTTAAACCGCCACTAAGAATTTTTATTTGTGTTAGCCTCTCGTAAGTATCCATTTTGAAGTAAAAATTCTTATCATCATTATAAAATTCATACCTTATCTTGCTTTCAGGGTCATAATAATCAAAAAACTCGTTGTTATAAGCCTTTTCTGAATAGTATTTACTTTTTTGCAAGGGGAGTTTTTTGCAACCCATAAAGAAAAAACAGTGAGCTAGTAAAATTAAAAATAAGGCAAAAACATTCTCGTGATTTCTTATCATAACCTACTTTTTTTATTTTTTAAATGTTTAGTTATTTGTTATCAGAATTTAAACAAATATACCATATCCATTTGGAATGTTTGTAATAGGAACTGGTAAAATTGAATAAGAATTTTGTTAAAACCACATTAGTACATATAAAATGCACATAAGTCTGTAAAACAAAATCTTATATGAACCTCATGTGCCCTTATGTGGTCCAAAAACCAATTAAGAATTTTAAAAAACAGGTAAGTACATATAAGATGCCCATTCAATATCAAGTAAAGATGCCCATTTCGTTTACTTTTTCTTTTTAGCATTATAAACCATCTTATAATGCTCTATACCGGCTTCTTCGAATTTTTCGCATTGAAGTTGGAACCCGTGTTTTTGGTAAAACCTCACGCTAGTTTTTTGTGCGTGGAGGTAAACGGTTTGCTTTAAAGGTACAATATCTTTAAGCATTCTCTTTAAAAGTTGGGTGCCAATAGAATGGTTCCTGAATTCTTTTAATGTAGCAAAACGTTCAATTTTTATGCCTTCCGAGGTTTCCCTCCATCTGGCAGTTGCTAAGGGTAAAACTTTTTTAAAAACAAGGTAATAAACGGAGGTTTGTTCGTAATCATCTTGCTCTATTTCAGGGTCAATACGTTGCTCATCAATAAAAACTTTTTCCCTGATGTGAAAACTTTTTTTATAAAGGTCTTTATTTTCCGCGGTAAATCGTTCAATTTTTAACATAACCCTTCCCATCCATTGTAAAAAGGCTGTTCAAAAAGCTTGAACAGCCTAAAATTATAAATAAAAACAAACTATTTATTATTTCTCTCCAGGTTTTTACGGCTAGAGTAGTTTATTTTAAAGGCTCCAGCTTGTCTAAGTTCTTGTTTTACATCGGTAACGAGGCCCATTTTTGTTTCCTCATCCACCTTAAAAGATGTTGTAAGAAATGGGCGGTCTTCCGGCCTTGCAGATTCTTTTTCGCTGATAATGAATTTCTGTACATCATCAACTTCCGAAATCGCATCATTGAGTTGGATACGCGGCTCCGTGCCATAAACACCGGGTTGTTTTGGTTCACCGATATAGATATAACTTACCGCTGATTTCTTTTCAAGTTTCTGAACCTCGGTTGCTTTCGGAACCTTGATGTTAACATACAAGGTTGTTTCTCTCATCACGGTAGCTACCATAAAGAAGAATAGTAGCATAAAAATGATATCAGGTAATGAAGAGGTTGAAACAGCAGGTAATTCTTTATTTCCTTTCTTTTTAAATCTACCCATTATTTAGATCCTCCTACATCTTTAGGCTCTGCTTCAGAGATTGGCATTGGGACGGCGTCTTTAATGGCCTCTACCTGTTCTTCGTTGGTGAGGTTGTTAAATTTTTTGCCGAAATTTTTCTCGGCCATTTCGTCCCTAAGTTCTCTAACAGCAGCAGCAAGTTCATTTTGTACTTGGATATACATGTCGTAAGATGTACCTCGGTCGTTACGCAGAGATATAACACCTTTTGAAACACTCACATCTCCGAGGAGTTCCATGTTTCGTTGTAAATCTGCTAACTTTTGGGATTCGCCCTTTTCCCTGGCCGCTTTTATTTTTTCACCAAAAGTTTCCTGTTCTGATAAATTATCGCTTCTACGTGGGTTTGTGAGAAACTCCTTCGTTTTTTGGCGGAGCTGTCCAACTTGCAAAACCCTGTTTTCAACAAACAGCCTATCTTGTGCGTTTATCAGAACAACGAAAACATTCCTTTCCTTAATTTCCGGAGGTTCGACAGTAGGGTCGGGTGGTGGTGGCAACTGCCTCATGATTCCTGTATCTATATCCATAGTTGTTGCAACCAGGAAAAAGATAAGGAGCAGGAAAGCAATATCTGCCATAGACCCACCATTTATTTCAGGAGTTTTTCGTGCCATAATTTTTTTTATTTAAACATTCTTGTTAAGCCACTTAAAGCAGACAGCACCAATGCTAAGCCTGCCAAAATGTAAGTAAGAATAATTCCTGTTCCTACAAGTTTTGAAGTATTTTGTGCTATTTCATGTTTTTGCATTGCTGCAGTTTCAACACTGTCAACCGATACAAAGTAAGAAATTAAAAACAGGATGGCAAGGATAACTATTCCAAGTAAAACACCCCTTGCATTTTTCGGATTCCGTGCCATAATGATAATAGGGGCAACTATAGCAATAACAGTAGCTATGCCTAACAGAACCTTGGTAAAATTGATAATAAGGTCAGTTTGGCTCAATTGGGCCACTTCTTCTTCTGTATGCCCGCCAATAGCTGTATAGAATAAAACTGCAGCGATTACACCCAATACCAATAAAGCAATACGTATGATGTTAGATAATTTATCACTCATAATTCGGTTTATTTTTTAGCATTAAATTTCACGAGAATATCCATAAAGCTAATGGTTGCATCTTCCATAGTGTTTACTAAGCTTTCAACTTTTGCGATCAAGTAGTTATAGAATATCTGGAGGATAATGGCAGTGATCAAACCAAACACTGTAGTAAGAAGTGCCACTTTAATACCTCCTGCCACAACAGTAGGAGAGATATCACCTGCTTGCTCAATAGCATCAAAAGCGCCGATCATACCAATAACCGTACCCATGAAACCAAGCATAGGAGCAATGGCGATAAATAATGATATCCATGATAATCCTTTTTCCAACCTTCCTTGAAGAACACTACCATAGGAAACAATTGCCTTTTCTACTTGGTCTATGCCTTCGTCATACCTGTCAAGTCCTTGGAAGAAAATACTTGCAACAGGGCCTCTCGTATTACGGCAAAGTTCTTTTGCAGCATCAACGCCACCGGCTTCTATTTCTTCTTCTACTTTGGTTAAAAGCTTTTTGCTGTTTGTAGTAGCAAGGTTAAGGTAAATGATACGCTCAATAACCAGGGCCAGGCCAAAGATCAAACAGAGAAGTACAATACCCATAAATTCAGGGGTACCTTCAACAAATTTGTCTTTGATGATCTGGTGAAAAGTCTGGTCTGTTTCAGGAGCTTCCATTGTTTGGAGAGGTTCCTGCTTTGCAGCTTCTTCTGCTGCTGTATCGGCTGCTTCTGTAGTATCAACCATTTCCTCTTTTACCTCTTGCTGATCATCCGCTGCTTTTTCTGCATCATCTTGTGCATACAAAGCATTAGAAACGCTTAACGTTAGCATTCCTGCTATTGTCAAAAATGCGAATAGTTTTTTCATAGTGAACAAAATTATTAGTTATTGATTTTTAAAATAATTTATTAATTTATCCTTAAAATTAATTATTTGCTACCTCAGCTTATTAGCGGAGAGAGAGGGATTCGAACCCTCGATCCGCCGGTAAGCGGATACACACTTTCCAGGCGTGCGCCTTCAACCGCTCGGCCATCTCTCCTTTTCTTATATCTTTTGCTAACGCCTATTAAAACAGGCATGACTTTAAATTTCTTCCTGTTTCTTTATGCCTGAATTTTCTTTATGCTTACTTACAGCACGCTTTTTGAAACAAAGAACCTTTCCGAAACAGGGAGCTAAAATACAAAAAAATTGATACCAAAAAAAAAATTTGATTATATTTTGTTCGTAATTACGAATTTTAAACGCTTTTTTTTATTGTTTATTGAGTTTGAAAGTTTGAAAAATTAATAAAGTTGAAAGGCCTAATACAAGTGAGCATTCTAATTTGTATCTTTGCAACTTGTTATGAAATAATAAGGAAATGTCCAAAAAAAGTTCATCTCTAAAGATATAAAGATATCTGCTAAAAAATAACTACCTGGTTATTAAAGCCAAAATGCCTCTCTCGGCTGTGAGGGATCAAAATGTCGAATTAAAAGGCTTTTTGGTCACACTCCAAGGAATAAAAGCATTTTTTGCTATGGTACAGAATCACAATCAATATCATAGTATTCTTCTGACCAACAATGCCAAATTTCGTCATCAAAACGTATATTGTCTTTTACCCGGCCATATTGTAGTTCTTTATTCATTTGAATTTCTGTTAACCGGCCTTCGGCAACATTGCTTACGCTATAATATAGGTCGTAATCGGCTTCGTTGGTTACGCCATATACAACATAACCTCCATAATTATTGGCGCCTTCTTCAGAATGGGTGTATTTGATCTCCCATGTTTCATCGGCAGGTGTGCGCTCCCATTCAATGTCAATATATCTCACTGGGTTTTGGTATGTTTTGTATAATGTCCAAGTCCCGGAAGTGCTGCCTATATTAGATTTTCCTTCATACCATAAAAAAGGCTTTTCAAAATTTTGATGGTTGATAAACATTTCCCATTTGATTTCTGAATTTTGCAGTGTCGCGAAAAGTTCAGCAGAATATTGCCCGTTCCAAAAATCATAGGACCACTTCCATTTGTAAGGGTCATCAGAAACTTGCCCTGCCTCTTGTGCAACAGCCACTTTAAAAGAAGCAACAGGAATAGCAAGGTTAACCTTTAGTATAAAATCCCATGCCCAAACAATAAAAGCAGAATGCCAAAAATTGGCATAGGAATAGTTTTTTTCTCCTTTTACTAATGAAGCATAAGCAGAATTTTCACCTGTATCAAGATGAGAAAAATTGATCTCGAAAGATTCCTCGGGTGGTGGAATATCCGGGGATTCTTTTGTTTGCATGTCATCATCATCATTGTCGTCTTTGCCGCATGATGTTGTTAACAGAATACTTGTAAACAAAGCAAATACGAGAAATAAGGCTGTAGTTTTAAAAATCTTTGAGGTTTTCATGGCTGTGTTTTTTTAATGAATAAAGATACAAAATTAAAAACCAAAAATCAAGAAAACATGAAGAGTGATATGAAACACAGAGACATAGAGGGCATGGAGATACACAGAGGAAGAAAGTCTGAACCACGGAGGCATGGAGGGCACGAAGATACACGGAGAAATATATTATCAAATATTCATTAAAAAACCTCCATGCCTCTCCGTGTAATCAGTTCCTCCGTGGTAAATAAATATTTTTAAAAACAACACAAACTATAGAGACAATTGGTTAACGATAAATGACATGCTATTTTTAACTTTACAAACTTTTCCTTCCAACTCCAAACTTTATATAAAGTTTTTTGCGTATATTGCACCAAATAGTTTTACATTTATTAAATCACATCCTATGTCAAGAGCTTTATTGATTATCGCTTTAGCAGTATTTTTAGTAACAACGGGTTGCAGCCAAAGCCAGGAAAACGGTTACCTTATCAAAGTATATCATGGTGAATATGACGAAATAGGTGTGGAATGCGGCTATGTAAATACTGCCGGCGATACTGTGATTCCAATAGCCAAGTATTATTATTGTTACACGGATACTTTAAAGGAATTTGCGATTGTCTTGGACAAAAACAAAAAATGCATTGCCATTGATAAAAACGAAAATGTATTGTATGAAGTATATTGGTATGATAATGGCCCCGATTATCTATCTGATGGGCTTTTCAGGATTATTAAAAACGGGAAAATTGGTTATGCAGATAAAAGCGGGAAAATAATCGTAAAGCCCCAATATCAATGCGCAGCTCCTTTTAAAAGCGGGGTTGCAAAAGTAGCATTAAAATGCACACTTCAAAAAGACGGCGAACACACATGCATGGAAAGCGATGAATGGTTTTACATCAACAAAAAAGGGAAGAAAATTAAACGAGGAAAAACGGTTCCGCCCATTGAAGAAGTGACAATAAAAGGCCGTTTCAGGAGTATAAAAGGTGTTATGGAATCTTTAAGTTGCTATTGTTATAATGGAGGATATATAACCACTTCCCAAGGAGAAGAAATCCCTGTTTGTTTTGATGATGAGGAAGATATTCAATGTAAACAAATTATAGTAAAGGGCTATTATACCACAGAAGAAAGGAAACCTGGTTCAAAAAGCCCATGTCCGGGAGGAGAAAAAAAGTTTCTTCGCGTGAAATCATACAAGTGCCAATAATTTTTTCAAGCTAAGGAAACCTTGATTTAAGCTGTCAGTTCACCTCTTAAGGACGTTTTTAGGTATTTCTTGAGCCTGTTTTTAGGATGTTTATTACCAAGAAGATACATGATCTTGCCAACCGCTGCTTCTGTAGTAATATCGCTACCTGACACCACACCCATTTCTTCGAGCCCCAGGCTGGTTTGGTATTTCCCCATTTTCACGGCCCCTCCCCTACACTGGGTGACGTTATAAATGATAATGCCTTTTTCAACAGCCTCTTTTAAACAATCAACAAACCATTGAACCGTGGGTGCATTGCCCGAACCAAAAGTCTCTAAAACAATTCCCTCCAAACCCTCCGTATTGATAATTGACTTTATAACTTTTTCCTGTATGCCGGGAAACAACTTAATAATAGCAATATTGTTATCAAAATTCTTAAAAACCCTGAACTCTTGGTCATTGGCCTTTTGTATGGCTGTGTGGTTGTATTTAATGCTTACACCGGCTTCGGCCAAAGGAGGATAGTTTACCGAGCGGAAAGCTTCAAAATGCTCGGTGTTATATTTGTGTGTCCTGTTGCCGCGGTACAATTCATTCTCAAAATATATGCAAACCTCGGGTACAATAGGTTTGCCATCTTTCTGCGCTGCGGCTATTTCTATAGAAGTAATTACATTTTCTTTTCCATCTGTCCTGATAATCCCAACGGGCAATTGCGAGCCTGTTAAAATGACCGGTTTGCCAAGGTTTTCAAACATGAAACTCAAGGCTGAAGCTGTGTAGGCCATAGTATCAGAACCATGCAATATAACAAACCCATCGTAATCATCGTAGTAATCTTCAATCACTTCTGCAATTTTGATCCAGTTTTGGGGGTTCATATTAGAAGAATCCATCAACGGGTTAAAAGAATAGGACTTTAAATCCAGTTTGAGTTTTGAAAGTTCAGGAATTTCATTGTATATGTGTTCAAAATCAAACGGGTTAAGAGCGCCTGTTTCCGGGTCTTCTACCATGCCAATAGTGCCGCCGGTGTATATGATAAGTATAGATGGCCTGTTATTCATTTTTTTTCAATTTAAACATTTCTAACGCTGACTTGGTCGTTACTTTTGCAACCTTCTCAATATCAAGTTGTTTTATTTCTGCAATTTTTTCTGCAATATAGTAGATGTATGCGCTTTCATTTCTTTTTCCCCTGTAAGGATGGGGTGTAAGAAACGGTGCATCGGTCTCCAAAAGGATTGTTTCTAAGGGAATCTTTTCAACAACTTTGGCCATTTTGGCATTTTTAAAAGTAACTACCCCGCCAATTCCAATTTTAAATCCCATATCAACAATTTTTTCAGCATCTTCCGGGCTTCCAGGAAAGCAATGAAATACCCCTGTCAAATTTAGGGTAGGGTGTTTTTTCATGATGGAAATAATCTCGTTTAATGATTTCCTGGAATGGATAACCAATGGCAAATCCATTTCAGACGCCCAATGCATCTGCTGTGAAAAAGCTTTTTCTTGCTCTTTGTAATACGTTTTGTCCCAGTATAGGTCTATCCCTACCTCTCCAACCGCATAAAACTTTTCTTTATGCAACCAGTTTTCTATAGCCTTGAGTTCCTTTTGGTAGTTTTCATCTACCGAACCGGGATGAAGCCCCATCATAGGGAAACAGTTTTCAGGGTATTTCCCTGACAGCTTGAGCATGTCATCAATAGAGCTGCTATCAATATTTGGCAGGAAAAGATATTTTACACCTTTGTCGAAAGCCCTGCCTATAGCTTCTTTTCTATCCTCGTTAAAATTTTCTAAATATAAATGGGTGTGAGTATCTGTTAATATCATTGCGCAAAAATAAGAAAATTGCTACTTTTGTTAAAATTAATTATATTGCACTCCTATTAATTCGCATGGAAAAAACGACCCCAAAAATACTGCTTATCCGTTTCAGCTCTATTGGCGACATTGTCCTAACCACTCCTGTTATTAGGTGCTTGAAAGAACAAATACCCGGTGCCGAGGTGCATTTTTTAACAAAAAACATTTTTCATAGGGTCTTGGAAGCCAATCCCAACATTACCAGGATCCATTTGTTGGATCAAAAACTTTCCAATTTGATCCCTTCATTGAAAAAGGAAAAATATGATTTTATTGTGGACTTGCACAAAAACATCCGCACTTTGATTGTGAAAACAAGACTAAAAGTGCGTTCCGGTACTTTCGACAAATTGAACTATGAAAAATGGCTGCTTACCAATATGAAGATCAACCATATGCCGGATATGCATATCGTAGACCGCTATTTCCAAGCCGTAAGCAGGTTGAATGTAAAAAATGACGGGAAAGGGCTGGATTACTATATTCCTGATGAAGATGAGATAGATATGAAACTGTTGCCGGATATGTGCCAAAAAGGGTTTATCGCTTTATCAATAGGAGGTAAACATAATACTAAGCGTATGCCGGCTGAGTTGCTGGCTGAAATTTGCAACAAAGTGGATTACCCTTTCATATTAATGGGAGGCAGGGAAGATTTTACCTATGGAGAAAAAATAATAGCCCAATCAAGCAATAAAAATATTTATAATGCTTGCGGGAATTTTAATATTAACCAATCAGCATCATTGATCCTGCAATCGCAAGCGGTAGTTACCCATGATACAGGCTTAATGCATATTGCAGCGGCTTTTAAAAAGAAAATCGTTTCCATTTGGGGGAATACAGTGCCGGAATTTGGCATGTACCCTTATTTGCCGGTTAAGTTCACTGAACGGGTAGTGATCTCCGAAGTTAAAAGTTTAAAATGCAGGCCATGCAGCAAGATTGGCTTTAAAAAATGCCCCAAGAAACACTTTGATTGTATGCAAAAACAAGATTTGGATGGGATAGTGAGCAAGATCAAGGGGTTTATTTGATAAAGTCACCAGGCGAAACTCATCTATTCACCGGGTGGCTATCTTATAACAATTGTAATTATTTGAAAGTCATATTAGGCATTAACCCATAGGCCAGGAAAAAAAGGGGGAAAAATAAATGAGCGATCAAAACAAACTCCGCAAGATGCTTGAAGTATTGCTGATGCTCTCCGGCAATATCATGTATACAAGAAAAGAGCTTTGCCAAAGAGTTAACAAATCAGAACGCTCAATTTACAGGTATTTCGAAACCTTCAGGCAGGTTGGTTTTGTTTTGGAATGCAAGGATGGATATTATTTCATCAATAAGAACGAATCTACTTGCAAGGATATAAGCGAGCTGCTGCATTTTACCGAAGAAGAAGCCTACATTTTAAGCAAAACTATTCACTCAATTGATGATAACAATATCATAAAATCCAATCTCATTAAAAAGCTCTATGCATTATACGATTTTGACCGGGTAGCAAAAACCATAGTAAAAAAGGAATATTCAGAAAATGTGCATACAATAATTAAAGCCATTAAAAACAAAAAGCAGCTCAAACTAACGAACTACGTTTCAGCGAAAAGCAATAACGTAAGCGATAGATTAGTAGAGCCCTTTGAATTTACCACAAATTATATTTCTGTATGGTGTTACGAACCTTCGAGCAGGAGCAACAAACTTTTCAAAACAGCCCGCATAGGAAAAGCCGAACTGACAAATAATGACTGGCAACACCAGGAAGGCCACAAACAAGCGCTAATGGATGTTTTCCGCATAAGCAGCTATGAGCGCACAGATGTTAAACTAATCCTGAACACCAGGGCAGCAAGCCTGCTTGCAGAAGAGTACCCATTGGCAGAGCAATACATGCAGCCGACAAAAAACGACAAATACATATTCGAGGGCTGGGTGTGCAGCTTCGATGGCATTGGGAGGTTTATATTAGGCTTGCCCGGAGAAATAGAAATAATAAAACCCAGCAGCCTAAAAGCCTATCTATCAAAACGCCTAGCGCCTCTAAAACAATTATTGGAAGAAAACGAAAAAAAATTTAATAGCAGTGACATGGGTTGACAGTTAAGTGAAGTATTTTGCAGCAAAATTTAAAAATATAATTATAAAAATGAAGTCGCAGAGCGACGAAAATATGGTAGAAGAATGAACAAAACTAAAAAACAAAGCCCGATTAAGGGCGAAATTATTAAAAACTATAATAATGCGATTTAAATTGAATCTTTCAATTACAGGGAAACAAAATCAAATCCCAATCAATTACCAGTACCCTATTTCGGCCTGGATATATAAAACAATACACGAAGGAAATAAGGAATTTGCTGATTGGTTGCACGAAAAAGGATATACCGATGGCAAGAAGAACTTCAAAGGGTTCTGCTATTCTAATTTAATGAATGGGAAGTTCAAACCAGACAATGACAGGCTGCATATTTTAAGCAGCACAGTAAACCTCTACATCAGCTTTTATTTGCCCGAAGTTGCAGAACCTTTTATTCTTGGTCTTTTTAATGCGCAAAGCTTTACACTCGGCGATAAAAAAACACAAGTAGATTTTGCAGTTAGTTCGATTGAGCGACTGGCAAATCCGGAATTTGAAGCAAAGATGAATTTTAAATGCTTATCTCCCATTCATCTAACACATTATAACGAGCGAGCCAACAAAACCGACCATCTGCACCCCGACCACAAAGAATATGAACGATTGTTTTTTGAAAACCTGCAAAATAAGTACAAAGCATTTCACAATAAAGACATAGATGTAAGCGGCTGCAAGCTGGAAATACTAACCGAGCCCCGCAAGAAAGGCATAACCTTAAAAGAAGGCACAAAACAACAAACAAAACTAATAGGATATACATTTAATTTTTCCCTACAAGCACCCATAGAACTAACAAAAATTGGCTACAACGCAGGTTTCGGCAAAGCTGGCAGCCAGGGGTTCGGGTGTGGGGAGGTGGATGGAAAAAATTACAAACTATGATACAGGAAATAATAAATTTTATAGACCATCTGGAAGATAAAAGCCCGGATATTTTTAAAGAAAACCTTGAATTAAAAGAGGGTATTTATGTTTTTCTTGAAAAAGAAGGCGATGAATTAGTGGTGAAAGATAAGAATGTTTTAAAAGTGGATAAGGAGACGGAGCGGAATGAGGTATATGAGCAATTTCTGCAATTAGCTGTGAATACCGAAATGCTAAACGCCATGAAAAGTTTTAATTCTGGGCCCAAAGTTTATATTGCAATTGGTTCTCCTTTTGGAATTTCATTGAATGCAAAAGCCTATAAAAAAAATGGGGATGATAAACTTTTGTATTCAGCTGAAGCCTATTTTAAAGCCGCAAGAAAATATTTAGACGAAAAAAATGAACAACATGATAAATGGTGCACAGAATTGGAGTATTTTGTAAAAACTAAAATGATAGATTTTTTAGCTTCTGATGAAAGAAATGCAAAAGCTAAAGACCAATTTATGTTCTATTTCTTTATGAAAGAACCGGAACTAAAAGATTATCAGGAAATACAAAATCGATTTCTATCAGAAAAACTTTTTAATAAAGATAAATTCAATATAGAGTTAAAATCGGGTGATATATACGGGATTGCTGATAGTTTAAGTGGATTTAACGATAGTAAAGAATTTTTGAAACACAAAACGGCTCCAATTGAACTAAATTACAGAGTAGACGGACTACAGGCTCAGAAGCTGTTTAGTTTTTTTCAGTTACAACAAAAAAATAAAATATTGCCCAATCCCTTTCCTCTTTTTGTTGATGAAGCAGAGTTATCTGGTGAAGCAGTAAAATTTTATAACAAGGATAAGAAAGCCGGGCACAAGGAAATTGTAGAAGAATTATTAAAGACTAAAGACAAACTGCAAAATTATTACCTGATCTATTTCAACAACCGCGAAAAAGGCAGCCGAATTATTGATTTGGATTTTGTACCGGTGTTTGAACATAAATTAAAAAAAAGTATTAAGATAAAAAGTATTTTCCAAAATAGTAAAAAAGATATTCACTTTGAACCAATTGAAACAATTTTTGATTTAGAAGAGCTGTTTCATAAATATCTTTTTCTGCAATACAAAAAAGACAGTTCTTTAGGTTACGGCATTTTACGTAAAAACTTTTTTAGCGACAAAATTGAAGCATCAAAAGGATATTTTATTAATGGCTTTACAACAACACTTTTATATAAATATCGCAAAGCTATTTATGACTATGTTTATAAATCAAGACGAGATGTTTTTACCTCAAATGCTTTTTATGAAATAATGTCAAAGCTCATTATTGAAGATTTGAGGAATGATAAATATGATAAACAATATAAAAGTCATTCCTTTGAAAAAAATATTAAAATAAAACTAAACATCTGGTTTAGTCTCTATGATTATTTTGCAAACTCTAAAAATAAAGAAGATATGGTAAACAAAACAGAACAGCTTCTCGAAAAGCTGAAAACTATTGCAAATCCGGAGAACACCGGTGAGCACATCAAAGAAGATGCGGAATTTGCTTTTGCATCCGGGCAGCTAATCCGTATGATATTAAATAAAAGCGAATCGGGGGAACGCTCCCACGCCTTGCTCGAACCGTTTTTGCAAAAAACTCAATGCGATAAGCTGAAATTAGCTATTGCAAGAGCTTTCGATACCTATAAGCATGCTTTTAAATTTTATAAAGGAGATGCAAATCGCTATGAATTTGATAAAATAATGAGCGATGTTATGGGATTTGAAACAAATACCAATATGAAAGAATTATTACCCATGATTCTTGCCGGTTATTTTTCCGAAACCATTTTCAAGAAAGAAAAGGAAGCCGAAAAACCAGAATAAAACCATTGTCCCGGAGGGACAATATTATGGTAGAAAAAATCACAGATTTAGAAATAAGAGCCATAGGCTCGACATTAAAATAAATTGTAAATATCAAAAATAAAAATATCATGACACAATTTAAAAACAGAGTATTCGGAGCGGCCATCGTAAAAGCCGTAAATTCAAACTACAATGCCGATTTTTCGGGGCAACCGCGAACCCTTCCAAACGGAACCGTATATGCAACCGACAAGGCGTTCAAATACACCGTAAAAAATTATATCAAAGATGTATATCCTACAGAAAAAGTATTTTATTTTAAACGCCTAAGCGAATCCTTCAATCCTTATACATTGGAAGATACTTATTTCAAGGTATTTGAAAGAGATACCGCAAAAGATAAAAAAGTAGTTGCAAAAGACATTCTCAGTTGTATTGATATTCGTCTGTTTGGTTCTACTTTCGCACTAAGCGGAAAACAAGGGAAAGTAGCACTCTCCATTCACGGACCGGTTCAGGTAAATCACGGTATCAATGTTTGGGCTGAGAACAATATTTTTAGTGAGCAGATAACTTCACCTTTCAGCACTTCCGGTGATGAAGAAAAAGGAATGACTACTATTGGTCGCCAGTCGAAACTCGAAGAGGGTCACTATTTGCACCATTTTTCGATAAACCCAAAAAATCTGGAAGAAATTGTAAGGTTAGCAGGCGAAGGTGCGGATACATTGACCGAAGAGGACATCAACAAACTAAAAGAAGCCATGCGTCGCGGCGCAAGCTATTACGACAGTGCCTCAAAAGCCGGCACCGACAACGAATTTCTGATTTGGGTACAACTCAACGAAAGTTCAAAATTAGTATTACCCAATTTCAATTCACTTATTTGCATGAAACCTGAAAAACAAGACGGAAAAGTGGTTTTGGATTTACAAAAATTGAGTGAAGACTTGAAAAAACACGCTTCCGAAATCGAAAAAATTGAAATTTACAGAAATGACGGCTCGGTAATCATTGTAAATCAACCGGAAAGTGCAAATATTTTTAGTTTGTAAATTTAGTTTTTTTCAATATGCTCCGGTAATAATACTGTTGTTATTACCGGAACATTTCACCTTTAATCAATTATAGCAAATGAAAAAATTAGTTTCCATAGATATTTTTGCCGATTTCGGCATGTTAAAAAAGCCGGACACAAACGAACCGGTTTACCTGACATTCAACATGTTGCACAAACCAACATTGTTAGGAATATTAGGAGCGGTAACCGGATTAAGCGGTTTTAAAGAAAAAGGCAAGCTGCCTGAATATTATTTGGCTTTTGAGGATTTAAAAATCGGCATACTGCCCTTGCGCGAAAATTCAAAAGGCGAAGTTGTAAATGAAAACGGTAACTTTCAAAAAACCGTAATCACCTACAACAACACAACCGGCATGGCAAGCAAAGAACAAGGCGGTAATTTAATGGTTACCGAACAAACGCTTATCGCACCTGCATACCGTTGTTATTTTTTGTTCGATACGGAAAATGAAATCCACCGAAAAACCGATGAGAACCTCTCAAAATATTATGCGGAATATTTGCCCTATTTGGGTAAAAATGAATTTTCAGTTTGGTGGGAGAATTATTCGGAGTATAAGTATGAAGAATTTAAGCCTGAAGGCAGTTTTAAAATATCTTCAATTTACATAAAAGACCAACCGCTGAAAGATGCAAAAGATGACAGCGTATTATTAAATTATGACCCTGTTTTTGATGATAAACCGGAAGGTTTTACTTTTTCGTATTTTGAAAGATTACCGGTTGCTTATACCGACATCGGGAAAAAGAATTACCAATATGAATATGCCAATTTTGCGTTCACCGATTGGGCATTAAAGCAAAAACATGATAATCCAAATCTTTTACTGAAAACCGAAAATGGAATTGTTCAAGTCTTTTAAAGAAATAGCAAAGGAAAACCAACAAATCATTTCTTTTTTCAAGGATAAAACGGATTTTTTGGCACACACACATAATCAAAAAACTGGTGAAACACTTCACGAGCACATTTTTGAAGTAAAAACCTATTTTCTGAAATTGATTGAACTGAATGATTTAGAGATAATTATTGACAATATTATCAAAAATAATTCAACCCAGAATGAAACTATTGGGAACTTCATAAAAGAATTGTTTTTTCTATCGATTATATTTCACGATTTTGGAAAAACCAACCCGAATTTTCAACTTGAACGCATGAAAAATTCAAATTTTCAAAAGAACTTAAAAATAAAAGTAGGTTTTGAACATTCTTTTATCAGTGCGTATTTTTTTCTGAATTACAGTGTCGAAAAAATTGCGAAATACAAGTTTAGCAGTGAAGATCGATATTTTGCATACATTTTTGCATTTCTGTTTTCTATCCCTATTATTAAACATCATTCGGGTTATCTGTCAAAAGATTATGACTTTTCAGAAGAAAAAGTTAACGACATACATTACTTGGTCGAAATTTTAGGCCTTTCGATAAAAAAGGAAAATATCAAAAAATTACTCGACTTTGAGCGTTCATACACTGACAAAAACTTGTGGCGTATTTTTGAAAGTTTAAATCAAAAAAATGAATTTAACTTTTTCCCTTTTTTCGCCCTGATAAAACTCAACTATTCTTTACTTACAGCTTCCGATTATCTAGCAACATCGGACTACATGAACGATATAAAACTGCAAACTCATGAAGATTTCGGATTGATAACACCGGAATTTAAAGAACGACTTTTCAAATACTTTGACAATAACGATAAAACTCCGTGGAACGGCAAGCTAATCCAAAACCTGAATAAATATTTATCGAAAAGTCTTGACGATTTGAAGGATAAAAACAACAATAATCTCAACTTTTTGCGGCAAAAAATGGGAGCCGAGGTGCTTACCAATATCGAAATACACCGAAACGAAAACGTGTTTTACATAGAAGCTCCTACGGGCGGCGGAAAAACCAATATGTCCATGATTGCCGTGCGCAAATTATTGGAATTACATCCAGAAATCAACAAAGTGTTTTATGTTTTTCCGTTTACCACACTAATTACACAAACTGCCAAATCCATAAAACAGACTTTCGGTTTGTCGGATACCGAAATTGCTCAAATTCACTCAAAAGCCGGTTTTCAGGAAAAACAATACGAACATCTGAAGGAAGTGGATGCCCAATACGGCAAAGAACACCGTAATCAAATCGACAATCTGTTTGTAAACTACCCATTTGCTCTGCTTACGCACATCAAGTTTTTCGATATTCTGAAATCCAACAAAAAAGATACGAATTATTTGCTCCACCGTTTGGCAAATTCTGTGGTGATTATTGACGAATTGCAGGCTTACAGCCCCGACCATTGGGACAAAATTAAATACTTCATTGCACAATATGCTGAATTGTTCAACATCCGTTTTATCATTATGTCGGCAACATTGCCCAAAATTGATGAAATTGAACTTTCGGGCTACAAACCAAAAAGATTTATTCCGCTTATTAAGAACGCTAAACACTATCTGCAAAATCCCAATTTCTCGGGAAGGGTAGAAATAAAGACCGATTTGCTGGCCAAACCGATAGAATTGACTGATTTAGCCGAAAAAGTTTTTGAAAAATCAACACATTACGCCCAAAACCGAGCTGATAAATTTCAGGGTAGTATTTATACGATTATTGAATTTATTTTCAAAAAATCGGCGAGTGAGTTTTATGAAAAGGTATTGAATTACGAAGAGCAAAACGGAAAATTCTTCGATAAAATTTTTGTCTTATCGGGAACTATTTTGGAACCGCGCAGAAAATACATCATTGATTATCTGAAAGATACCAAAAACCGACAAAAGAAAATTTTACTGATAACTACGCAAGTTGTGGAAGCCGGTGTGGATATTGACATGGATTTGGGCTTTAAACAGCAGTCGCTCATAGACAGCGACGAACAGCTTGCCGGGCGCATCAATCGAAATGTTAACAAACAAAACTGTGAACTCTATTTGTTCAAGCAAAATAATAAAACACCTAAATCAATTTATGGCGATGATTTACGATACGAGGCTACTTTGAAATTTTCGCCGGATTTTATAAAAGAAATTTTAGATAAAAAGGATTTTGAAAAGCTATACAAAAATGTATTTCAAGAAATTGAAAAAACCAATAAATCGGCATACAAAAAAGGATTTAATGAATATTTGAGCAATTTCAATCAATTTGATTTCAGAGCAATACATCAAGAGTTTAAACTAATTGACAGTGAAAATGTAAATATTTTTGTGCCCGTAGATATTGAAATAAAATCCTACGGAAATGAAAATAATTTTTCTGAAAATGAAATCAGCTTTTTAAAAAAAAATAATTGCCTGATAAATGATGAAAAAGTTTCCGGCGAAGAAGTTTGGAAATTATACCGGCTTTTTTCCGAAGATAAAACAAAACGATTTTCCATTGATTTTAAGATTTTAAACGGCATAATGTCGAAATTTACTTTTTCGGTATTCAGTAAAAAAATGAGTGATTTATATCAATTTATAGAATATCCGCCGACAAATGAAGAAAACCAATTTCAAACATATTTTAAATTATGCAAAGATGATTTTGAGAGTGTTTATTCTCTCGAAAGCGGCATAAATGAAAAATATTTGGAAAAGAAAACAAAACAAACATTTGATTTTATCTAAGAAACAAAACACACGAAAAATAAAGAGCCGTAGGCTCGAAATTATAAATGAAGTTGGCATGGAAAAATGGTTCTTTGAAATCAATTAATCTCCGATTTATGGTGAATCGAAACAATTTGGATGCAAAAAACAATTCCGCACCTACGGCGCTAAAAAACAAATCTCGCATCTTTTTTGCTACCATAGTGTCGCTCCTAGCGGAGCTGGTTTCTTTGGCCTGAATGGATTGTGCAAGGCAAAAGCGCCCTAAGCTTGGGATGATGGCAATAAAAATTTGCAAGGAATTAAGTGCCGTAGGCACGGAATTATGGTAGAAAGAAGGCACGCACAAGGACAAAGAGCCGTAGGCTCGAAATTATGGCCAGCGGATTGGCAAGTACAATTGTTCTTTGAATAATATACGGATGCTTGCAACCGGAACTATTGGAGCGCTGTAATCGATAATTTCGCTCCTACGGAGCTTGAAAATCAATGATTGATCTTTTTTGCTACCATAATGACGCTCCTAGCGGAGCTAAAGATTGCTTCGGAAAAACATTGCTGCCATTATTCCAATCACGATGGAACTGATGTTCAGGCAACCCCCAGCAATTGCACAAGCTTGGCAAAAGTGCCGGAGGCACGGCATTATGGTAGAAAAAAAGCACACACGGGGAATATAGAGCCGTAGGCTCGAAATTATAATACAATGGTATCATAAAAAACATTTACATAATTGTAACAACTATTTGATTTTTATTACATTCATAATCTAAAACTTGAAACAAAAATTAACAATCTAACAACTATTAAAATATAGATTTATGGCTAATACGTATACACAAATCAACATTCATGCTATCTTTTCGGTTAAAGGACGTGAAAACATCATCACAAAATTTCAAGAAGAGCTATTCAAATATATCTCAGGCATTCTAAAAAACAACAATCAATTCCCTTTGGCTGTCAATGGACACAAAGACCATGTTCACGTATTCTTTGAATTGCATCCCACTATGGCTTTATCAGACATTATTCGAACTGTGAAATCCAATGCTTCCAAATGGATTAATGAAAATAAATTTGTTAAAGGAAAATTCTCATGGCAAGAAGGGTATGGGGCTTTCTCTTATTCCAAATCCCAGAGAGATAGTGTTATGAAATATATTATGCAACAGGAATTGCACCATAGTAAAAAGACTTTCAGGGAGGAATATATCGAGTTATTAAAGAATTTTGAAATAAAATTTGATGATCATTACATTTTTGATTTTTATGATTAAAGCAATTTTAAATTACAAATAATGAATCGCCCAACAATTGCCGATTATTGCCAAAAGTGCCGTAGGTACGGAATTATGGTAGAAAGAAGGCACGCGCAAGAACAAAGAGCCGTAGGCTCGGTATTATGGGCGGCGGATTGTCAATGACAATTGTTCTTTGAATAAAATGCCGATGCTTGCCACCTGGACTATTGGGGCACAGCAATCGATAATTTCGCTCCTACGGAGCTTGAAAATCTATGGTTGATCTTTTTTGCTACCATAATATCGCTCCTAGCGGAGCTGGTTTCTTTAGTCTGGGTGGATTTTACAAGGCAGTAGCGCCGTAAGCTCGGGGTGATGGCAATAAAAATTTGCAAGGAATTAAGTGCCGTAGGCACGGTATTATGGTAGAAAAAATGCACGCGCAGGGACAAAGAGCCGTAGGCTCGGTATTATTGCTGACGGATTGGCAATGACAATTGTTCTTTGAATAAAATGCCGATTCTTCCACCGGAACTACTGGGGTACAGCAATCGATAATTTCGCTCCTATGGAGCTTGAAAATCAATAGTTGATCTTTTTTTCTACCATAGTGTCGCTCCTAGCGGAGCTAAAGATTGCTTCGGAAAAACATTGCTGCCATTATTCCAATCACGATGGAACTGATGTTCAGGCAACCCCCAGCAATTGCACAAGCTTGGCAAAAGTGCCGGAGGCACGGCATTATGGTAGAAAAAACGCACACAAAAACAACAAAGAGCCGTAGGCTCGAAATTATGGCTGGCGGATTGGCAATAAAAATTGTTCTTTGAATAAAATGACGATGCATGCAAACGGAACTATTGGGGTACTGCAAACGATAATTCCGCTCCTACGGAGCTTGAAAATCTATGGTTGAAAATTTTGCTACCATAATGGCGCTCCTGACGGAGCTAAGAATTATTGCGTAAGGAAGAAAAATGCAATGAAAATTTAACAACGCATGAATATTGAAGTGGAAAAACAAGTGCCAGGGGCACGAAATTATGGTAGGAAAAAGACATGTCAGGAATAAAGAGCCATAGGCTCGGAATTATAAATAACGCTGACAAGAAAAAATGGTTCTTTGAAATCAATCAATTGCAATTTGTGTTGTATGGGAACAATTTGGGTGAAAAAAAATAATTATGATTTGTGTAAGGATAATACCGATTTTTTGTTGGTAAACTTACACAAAACATTAATTTGCGTTAAATAAGACAGTTCATTTGTTTGTGGTAAAATTATTTATTACTTTTACATTTATCTACAAACCGATAAATATTTTTGCCATGACGAATTTACAGACACGGTTTTTAAATGCTTTAGATGAGTTTGGATATGATATTTTTAATTTGGGAATGATTAGAGCTACAAAATATTTTTCAGATTATGAAATAACACAAGCTCTGCGTACGCTTACCAAATCAGGAATGTTAATAAAATTAGAACAGGGCAAATATATTAAAAACGGGTTTTATGATGAATTTGTAATCGGTAATTTCTTGGCAAGGGACGGAGGTATTGCCTATTGGTCAGCATTGAATGCACACGGGCTTACGGAACAGTTTCCGAATGTAGTCTACGTGCAAACAGCTAAAAGAACCGGTAGTTTCATATTTAATAATTTGAGATATAGATTTATAAAAGTTCATCCCCGTAAGATAGGCGGTTATGTTGAACGTGGCTTCGGAAACCATAGTTATAAAATGACAGATGTTGAGAAAACACTGGTTGATTGTTTCGATTTACCTCAATATGCCGGTTGGTATCATGAAACGATAAAAGCATTTAATAAGGCAAAAATCAACTTTAAAAAGCTGGCAAAGTATTGCAAATTAAACGGTAACATATCCCTTGTTAAACGAATGGGATTTTTGATTGAATTATTGGAAATGCCCGGTGGTGAATTTTTTATTGATTATGCTCAAAAAGAGCTGACAAATGATTATTCACTCTTTGAAATTGACGGAGTAAAAAGCGGTAATTACAACAGTCGTTGGAAATTGGTAGTAAATATACCTGAAACAGAAATAATTGAAATAGCAAAATCGTAGGATATGACCCAAAAAGAGCTAAAATTAATAGTAGCAGAAAAGCATGTTAGCATGGCAACTATTGATAAAGATTGGGTTTTAGGCCATTTTTTGAATGCAATGTATTCCTTTTCTGAAGTGAAAAAGAATTTCATTTTCAAGGGAGGTACTGCACTAAAGAAATGCTATTTTTCCGATTATCGTTTTTCCGAAGACCTCGATTTTACTTTGTTAGATAAGAATTTTCGGGTAGATGATGCATTTATCAGGAAAATAATTAAAAAAGCAACAGAAAAAAGTGGTATAGCTTTTAATTTGTTTAAACAAAAATTTCAAAAGTCTGATGAAGAAGAGCAAGGCTACGAAATTAAAATAAAATTTTGGGGAGCCGACCACAGGCCTAACCAAAAACCGCTACCACCATCGCGTTGGCAAACACATATCAAATTAGATATTAAACGTGCTTGGCAGAGCAGTTTGGGGAACCATTTACCAATTGGTCAATTGCCAGATTTTGATACGACTTACTCAAATGTAAAACTATTTATCGAACAAATTTTAAATTCGTAAACAATGCAAATGAACCTCAATAATTTTGAAACACAAGTAAATCCAATTATCCTCGACAGAGGAATCGATTATTATGAAAATGGTTATGTGAGCAACCTGCAAAAACTTAGCACGGGCGAATGGGTGGCACAGGTAGAGGGCAATTATGGCAATTATCATATTAAAATTTCATTGACTAAGGACAAAAATATTGTTCACCATCATTGCAATTGCCCTTTTGAAGGTGCAGTATGCAAGCATTTGATTGCCGTATTATTTGCCATAAAGGAAGAGCAAAGCAAACCAGAATCCGAAACAGGGAAAAAAGCTCCTGAATGGGAAAGCATCATCCAAAACACCCCGGAACAAGAACTCCGTAATTTTTTGTTGGATTTTGCAAAAACAAACCAAGCTATTCAACATGAACTGATTGTACAATTAGCAGTTCTGCCCGAAAAAACTAATACAGCCAAATATGAGGCTCTTATTGAACAAATATTCGGCTCCGCCTCAGATAGCTATGGGTTTATTGATTACCGAGACAATACTGCTGCGATGCATCCTATTTTAAATTTATTGTACAAAGCAGACGAGCATATTACGAATGGCAATTATTATGAGGCATTTAGCATTGTTTCGGCGGTTGCGCCACAATGTATTCAGGCTATACAAAACATGGACGATTCAAATGGCGAATGTGGAGGTGCTATTAACGAAGCTTTTGAATTAACAGGTAAAATTCTGCAAAATACTCAAAACCCTGAATTGACAGATACAATTTTTAACTGGCTTCTTGAACAGGTAAAGCATGCTGATTATGATGATTATGGTTGTGCTGACAACTTAGAGCCTGTTTTCTTTAAATGGGCAAATAATCAGGAACGCAGAGAAAAAGCATACCAGTTTATTGATAAGCAAATTACAAAATTGAATAAAGATGATGGCTGGAGCTCGCAATATAACTTAACTAAATATTTGAAATATAAAGTGAGCCTGCTCAAAAAAGAAGGCAAATTGGATGAAGCAGAGCAGATTATTGAAGAAAACCTGCATTTAAGCGACTTCAGGGAAATGCGGATTAACGAAGCTATTGAGCAGAACAAAATTGAAGAAGCAATAAGCCACATAAAAAAAGGTATTGAACAGGCAAATAAAGACAACCACCCTGGGATCGTGCATAAGCTAAAAGTTAAATTGCTGGAAATACACAAAAATGCAGAAGATAAAACCAAAATACGTGAACTATCAAAAGAACTCTTTCTTGAGAATACAGGCAGGATAGATTATTTCCGCACATATAAAAGCACTTTTAATAAAGAAGAGTGGCACCTGCCATGTGGCGAAATCATTAAAGAAATAGCAAAATCAAAGAAATCAAACTATTTCGGGCCTATTTTCCCCCAAGATCTGGCATCAATATATATTGAAGAAAGCATGTGGGAAGAGCTGTTTAAAGAGGTAAAACGAAGCAATAGCATTGCTATTGTAGAAAACTACTACAAATATCTGGCAAACGACTTCCATAGTGAAATGATTCCATTATACAAGCATGCGATTTATAAGTATGCTGAAAATACAGGGCGCGACAACTATATTACATTGGTTAAATATTTGAAAAACCTTGCTGCGCTAAAAAATGGCAAATCAGAAGCAATAAAACTAAGAAATGAATTGCTGGTAAGATATAAGAACCGCAGGGCAATGAAAGAAGAATTTAATAAATTAGGTTGGGATTGATAATGCAAAGCGAACAAAATAAAAAACTCATACATACAAAATTCACATACCATGTCCAAAGAAAAAATTGAAAAACTCATTCATCAAATAGCCGAAGAAATAGATTCGGGAATGACCTGTTTCATCAATCCAAAAACCTTAGAAATGGTTATCGTACCCAGGGATATGCTTGACGGGGGCTATTTTTGCGGAGATACCGAGTTGTTTGATAAAGACCTTGAAAAGGTTGATACCGAATGGGAGCGTTTTACCAGGGTTGATCCGCTCGGTTCACGCGAAGGATTTATTATTATGGAAGAATTTGTTGATGAAATTGCTGATGATGAAGCTATGGCAAACAAGCTTGTAAACGCCCTGAACAGGCCAAAGCCTTTCCGCAATTTTAAAAACATCGTGGAAACTTCGGAATACAGGCAAAAATGGTTTGATTTCAAGCATCAAGCCACAAAAGAACAGGTAAGCAGAGAGCTTAGAGAATTGATCAAATCAAATATGTAGGTGCATTATGACGATTACAGGTACACATTTCAATTATTATCTTGTTTGTCATCGCAAACTGTGGTTGTTTGCCCATTCAATACAAATGGAGCACACTTCCGACCTGGTTACCGAGGGCAAGCTCATACACGAAACCTCCTACCGGCAAAGAACAAGCAGGTACCAGGAACTGGAACTGGACGGCGTTAAAATAGATTATTACGACCCCAATAAAAAAACCGTGCACGAGGTGAAAAAATCCAATAAAATAGAACAAGCCCACGAATGGCAATTGAAATATTACCTCTACAAGCTGGAAATGAACGGGATAAAAGACGCAACAGGCATCCTGGAATACCCAAAATTGCGCAAGAAAGAGGAAGTGTTCCTTTCGGATATCGACCGGGAACAGATCGTGGAAATAGAAAAAGAAATTGAACGCGTGATAGAAAGCAACGATTGCCCGGCGGTTATTCATTCAAAATATTGTAAAAAATGCAGTTATTACGATTTTTGCTATATACAGGACGCGGGGAACTGATAATGCATGCATGGATAACAATATCAAATAGAAAAGAAACGAAGTAAATTTTTCAAACAAAATAAGTATAAACTAACAAAAAGTAACTAACATTTTGTTAGTTATTTACACAGTTTTAAACGATGAAAAAAACCTATTATCTTTTTAACCCCGGCAGGCTCTCGCGGCGCGACAATACCCTTAAATTCACCCCAGTGGATGAAGAAGGCAACGAGCTGCAACCTAAGTACCTGCCCATTGAAGGCATTGACGACCTCTATGTTTTCGGGAGCCTTGATGCCAACAGCGCCTTGTACAATTTCCTGGGGAAAAACCAGGTGAGCGTCCATTTTTACGACTATTACGAAAACTACACCGGGTCTTTTTCGCCCAGGGACAAACTCCTTTCCGGGAAAATGCTTATTGAACAAACCCGCGCCTATACAAGCAAGAAGAAAAGGATGGAGATCGCCAAAACCATTATTGACGGCGCATCGTTTAACCTCGCCAAGAACCTGAAATATTATAACACCCGCGGCAAAGATTTGCAGCCTATCATAGAAATCATAGAAAATTACAGGAAAAAGATTCATGAATGCCAAAAACCCAGCGAGCTGATGGGCATAGAGGGCAACACCCGCAATATTTATTACGAGGCGCTCAACCTGGTTATCAACGATTTTGAATTTGGAAACCGCACCAAGCGCCCGCCTACTAACGAGGCCAACGCCTTGATGTCGTTCGGCAACATGATGTGCTATTCGCAATGCTTAAGGTGCATCCACCAGACGCAGCTCAACCCTACCATCAGCTTCCTGCACGAGCCCGGCGAAAGGAGGTATTCGCTGGCGCTGGATATAGCCGAGATTTTTAAGCCCATACTCGTTGACCGCGTTATCTTTAAGGTATTGAATAAAAAAGAGATCACGAAAAAAGATTTCGAGAACAAGGTGAACCGGATCATATTAACGGAGAAAGGGAAGAAAAAATTCATCACGGCTTTTGAAAAACGCCTCAACGAGACCATTCACCATAGGGAACTGAAAAAGCACGTCAGTTATAAACACTTGATAAAGCTTGAATGCTACAAGATACAAAAACATATACTTGGGATCAGCAATTATAAACCGTTTAAAATTTGGTGGTAATTGGAGGTGTAAAGTATGAGGTATGAGGTATGAGGTTTGAGGTATGAGGTATGAAGTATGAGGTATGAAGTATGAGGTATGAGGTAAAGGAGGTTTTAATTTGATAATTTAATTGATTTATTATGATGGAAAATTTTTCTGAGAAATTTAAACAGAGAACAAAAGTATTTGCTTTGGCGGTTATCAAATTGTATAGATCATTGCCGAAAACGGGCGAGGCAAGGGTTATTGGCAACCAATTCCTTCGTTCGGGCACTTCTGTTGCTGCTAATTACAGGGCTGCAACCAGGGCGAGGTCAGGGAGGGAATTTTTTGCCAAGATTTGTATTGTAATTGAAGAAGCTGATGAAACATTATTTTGGCTCGAGTTATTAAAAGAAGCTGGAATTTCGAATAATATAGCTATTGATGAAATGATCAAGGAATCATCTGAAATATTGAAAATTGTAGTAACCACAAGACAAAAACTGAGAACCAAAAAATAAAAAGAACCATGAAACTTCACACACTTCATACTTCATACTTCATACTTCTCACTTCATACTTAAAAAAAAGCAACCATGTACATCATTCTCGTATACGACATAGGCGAAAAGCGGGTAGGCAAAATGCTAAAACTATGCCGCAAATATTTAAACTGGATACAAAACTCTGTTTTCGAGGGTGAGATCACGGAGGTCAAGTTAAAGGAACTTGAGCAAAGGGCCAGGCAAATCATGGATGAAGAGGCCGACAGCATCATTGTTTTCAAGTCGCGCAACGAGAAATGGCTTGATAAACAGGTTATTGGTGTGGAGCGCAGTACATTGGATCAATTTTTATAGTTGTCAACCCGGCAAAATTTATTACCTTAGGGGGGAGAAAATAAATTGAGTTCTTTGACATCTTGGAATAAATCATCAATGGGGAGGTTGTCGTTGGTGCGGTATTTTTTTCTTATTGCACATCGACGCCAAAATTCATATTTTTTGATTATTTTTGGAGCTATAAACGGCTGAAAACCGTTTTTTTAAAAATTCTCGGATAACGGCTTACAATCGCACCATATTGGAATTGAAATGTTGCTGTTAAACTCCCTGCATGTCTCTGTGAAAACCTTACAATCGCACCATATTGGAATTGAAATATCTTAGCTCCTTATCTTCCTGCCTTCTCCCTTCCTTCTTACAATCGCACCATATTGGAATTGAAATTGTATACTGGTTGCTACCCGTTGCCTTTGCTTTGCCCTTACAATCGCACCATATTGGAATTGAAATACGGAATTTGCGCAGCGTGAGCATGAGGGAAGGGCACTTACAATCGCACCATATTGGAATTGAAATACAATCGTCGCTAGGGTCTTCATGCAGCGTAAAACCCTTACAATCGCACCATATTGGAATTGAAATGGAAATTTGCAAAATTTTCTGCGCGGGCTTGGAGCTTACAATCGCACCATATTGGAATTGAAATAAAATAATTCGCAAATCTACAACACACCCGGCAATACCTTACAATCGCACCATATTGGAATTGAAATTTGCCTTGCCTTCTCTTTTGCGCTGTTTCCTGTATATCTTACAATCGCACCATATTGGAATTGAAATAAAGCAAAGACCTTTGTGCCTATCGGCAAAACCGGCCTTACAATCGCACCATATTGGAATTGAAATCAAACACAAAGAACATGCAGCTAAATTAATATGTTACTTACAATCGCACCATATTGGAATTGAAATAAGTGCTTAAAGCCATAGCCGAATTGCAGCTACTTGGCTTACAATCGCACCATATTGGAATTGAAATCATAAAGAAGGGCTTAAAAAACTTGGCGGCCACTTTCTTACAATCGCACCATATTGGAATTGAAATTATGTTTGCCGTTGCCTTGTTTTCTTTTTTTCTCTGTTCTTACAATCGCACCATATTGGAATTGAAATACAATCATCGCTAGGGTCTTCATGCAGCGTAAAACCCTTACAATCGCACCATATTGGAATTGAAATTGATAATATCATGGTGGTTGATTATTCTGAGAAGGCCTTACAATCGCACCATATTGGAATTGAAATCGTGGAACGCAAAAAAAAAGGAGTTTATTATGGAGACTTACAATCGCACCATATTGGAATTGAAATCGGGGCAATGGGTAAGCCGGTTTACATTACATCCTAACTTACAATCGCACCATATTGGAATTGAAATACTGAAATTTTTACTTTTGATGCCAAATCGCTTCCCGCTTACAATCGCACCATATTGGAATTGAAATAAAATAGTTAATTATTTCATACTTGTACTTCAACTTCTTACAATCGCACCATATTGGAATTGAAATACTGGAAGCCTTGACTTTATTACGTTTCAGAAAAATGCTTACAATCGCACCATATTGGAATTGAAATTCCCCGGAATCATCTGCCCATGAAATCGTAATTTCGCTTACAATCGCACCATATTGGAATTGAAATAAGACAGCGGCGCAAACCTCGCAACGCACCGATTTTACTTACAATCGCACCATATTGGAATTGAAATTTTAAAATTCCCTTTACCTTATTCC
>CAZJDA010000005.1:0-1692 GCA_964544705.1 uncultured Bacteroidales bacterium | reverse complement strand
CTTACAATCGCACCATATTGGAATTGAAATTTTAAAATTCCCTTTACCTTATTCCAACCTTTATTTGCTTACAATCGCACCATATTGGAATTGAAATGTATGGGACAGTTACGATTTTTTCCCTTGTTTCTTTTCTTACAATCGCACCATATTGGAATTGAAATTTATTTTTTGCCCAAGCATACCCGTCTGCTGTTAATGCTTACAATCGCACCATATTGGAATTGAAATTACCCAATACCGTTCCCGGCCTTTAGTTGTATTTTCTGCTTACAATCGCACCATATTGGAATTGAAATATGACCCAAGCATGACAGCTTGGGGATGGGTGGTATCTTACAATCGCACCATATTGGAATTGAAATTAATTAAATATTTTGCCGACCCGCTTTGTTTTTTTCACTTACAATCGCACCATATTGGAATTGAAATATTGTTGTTATGAAAATATACTTGGCTACCACTTCGCTTACAATCGCACCATATTGGAATTGAAATTTTAGTGCAAAATGAAGGCGCTTTAACGGAAGGAACCTTACAATCGCACCATATTGGAATTGAAATACCCAATCATCAGCGGTAATTAATTCCCATTTTTTCCTTACAATCGCACCATATTGGAATTGAAATATTCCGGGTACTGAAAAATGCAAATGGGAATGTAGCTTACAATCGCACCATATTGGAATTGAAATCACTGTTGATGAAGCTGTCAAAGTTAAACCAACCCTTACAATCGCACCATATTGGAATTGAAATTCTGCACTAAGTTTATTTTCTGTTTATCCCATAATACTTACAATCGCACCATATTGGAATTGAAATTTGAATCCGGGTTAATTGAAAAACAAGAATTGAAAAACTTACAATCGCACCATATTGGAATTGAAATGGCAATGTTATCACAGATTGGTATTCCTCATTGAAACTTACAATCGCACCATATTGGAATTGAAATTAAATTGTATAAAATCGGTTTGGTAAATGTTCAATTGTCTTACAATCGCACCATATTGGAATTGAAATCTAATAATGGATAATAATATGAGACCTGCAATTTCTAACTTACAATCGCACCATATTGGAATTGAAATGTTACAAATGAAGAAATAACCATCTCGGAACTTGCAGCTTACAATCGCACCATATTGGAATTGAAATTATCCATTCACGTCATCAATTATAAGAGCATCATTGCTTACAATCGCACCATATTGGAATTGAAATTTTTTTAATGGGTGCCTGCCTTGAAAAGGCACACCCCTTACAATCGCACCATATTGGAATTGAAATATTCAAGGTTTTTTCCTGGTCTTTTTTTGTAGATTGCTTACAATCGCACCATATTGGAATTGAAATCAACTTTATTGATCTGACCGGCTTCAAAACGTGAAACTTACAATCGCACCATATTGGAATTGAAATATATGGATTTACTTATTGCAGCATTAGAAGTTTGTTACTTACAATCGCACCATATTGGAATTGAAATGTAAAGGGTTACCGGGGCTATTAACCGCTGCCGTTGCTTACAATCGCACCATATTGGAATTGAAATTAGGATTGGACAAAAGGACAATGTGAACGTATTGTTTCTTACAATCGCACCATATTGGAATTGAAATATGCTATGGATCAACAGATAAGCCGGGTATTGGCAAACTTACAATCGCACCATATTGGAATTGAAAT
>CAZJDA010000004.1:78719-170325 GCA_964544705.1 uncultured Bacteroidales bacterium | reverse complement strand
CTTTTTAGTATTATTTTCTAGTTCATCAACAAATTTTTGAAGCTTTTTTAGCTTATCAGATGGTATTTTTTGGATCTGACGAACTATTTGATTTCTTATTTGACTTTCTGTGATCATAAAATAGTATGTTTTTTTCAAAATTACAAAAAAATAATGATTTTACCAATAAATGGTTATGCTATCCTGCATGTGTTATAACATCTCTATAAACACATTGTTTATATCCACTATCCATCAAAAATAAAAAAATAATCTGGCAAAAACGACACTTTTCATAATCTTCTGCATAAATATTACCACCAAACCAACCTAATTTATTGCTCGCAATACCATCAAAAGCCCACAATAGTATCCAACATCACTTCACGCTCTCCTCCACAATCTGGATTTCCTCACCTGTTAACCCATACAACTCGTAAACCATGTGGTCTATTTCTTTGTCGGTTTTGTGTATCTCTGCTTTGAGGGATTGGGCTTTTTGCTTTTGCTTGTTGAAATATTGCATGCATTCGGCTTCTTCTGCTAAACTTAACTTGACCTTGGCCTTTTTGAGTTCTTTTAAAAATTCCTTGAATTCTAATTCATGCCAGTTTTGGAGCTTAGAGGTTAGTTTAGTTATTTCAAATTTTGATTGAATGAATTGACAAACTTGATTTTTATTATTTTCGTAATATGAAGTTATATCTAATATTTTGTTAGCTTTCTCAATAAGAGGGTTTTGTTTTTCATGTGAAGTATTTCTTATAGGAATTTTTGATAATTGATAGGCGTAAATATCTTTATTTAAAAAAAACTTCAAAAATAGATAATTAATCAATTTAGAATTTAAAATTGCTAAAATATATTTAATACTAAACTCTTCATTTTTTAAAAGTCCAATTCTTAAAGTATTAGTGCAGAAGTAATTATCATTATCAAAAGTTGCAACTATTCTCCTTTTTAGAGTTAGGTTCCTAATTCTTTGTATTAATATTTTTGGTTGTTGATAAATTTTTATGTCTTTAAATGTCGATTTATCCTCAAAATTGAAATCAATGAATCTTTCACTGAAACTAATACAATATCTGCTAATATCCTTACCAACGAGAAGCGGGAATTTTCTGGTATTGTCAATTAACTCTGAGTTACCACCAATTTCAATTCCTCTTGGCAAATCAAGAAAATCCTCTAATAAAATAGAGTTTTCATATATTTTATCAAGCAATTTGAAATCATTACTTGTAGCATTAATTTTGAATTCAAAATTATTAATTTCAATATTAAACCGGTTTTGCTTAATAAAAGAAAAATTGTTTTTATCAAAAGCTGTTCTATTCTTAATAATTTGTATTTCGTGGGATGCTTCCGGTATAACCTTTTTATAGGTTAATATAGCAACATCTAAATTGGCGTCTTTGAATACTGTTTCTCCTAAATTTACAATATTAATTATTTCGCATTTAGTGAGTAGGAGTTTCCTTAATTTTACAAAATCTTTATTATTAATAAATGTATTTGATGTAATGAATGAGAATAATCCTTTTTCTTTTAATAATGAGTAAGATTTTTCAATAAATAATCCATATAGATCAAACTGTCCTAAAGCAGTATTAAAAGAATTTTTGAAATGTTTTTTGAGTTTATCATTAATTTCTTTGATACTTACATAAGGAGGATTCCCTATCATTATATCAAAGCCACCTTTAACAAACACCTCCGGGAACTCCTCCTCCCACTTAAACGCCTTATCTCCTGCCACACCAGGGTCATCAATCAATGAATTGCCGCATTTGATGTTGTTGCTCAAGGTGTTTAGCTTGCGGCCTTTCTTGGCGGTGCGCAGCCACAATGATAGCTTGGCAATTTCCACAGATTCCTCGTTTAAATCTACCCCGTAAAGGTTCTTTTCCAGGATGTCGCTGGTTATATCAGAGAATACCGCGCCTTCGCCAAACAACTGGGCGCGCAGCTCATCTATTTTGCGGTGCTCTTCTATCAAAAAATCCAATGCCTGGTTCAAAAAAGCGCCGGAACCGCAGGCCGGGTCGCATATCGTAAGGCTTAAAAGCCATTCACGGTAAGTATCCAGTTTTTCATCCAGGGCTTTTATGGTGGTTTTCTTCCGGTTTTTCCTGCCCTTAGCATAGTCTTCATCAACAATGCCCAATTCTTCTTGTTTTTCTTGGCAAAGTTTGCCTACGGTGTTTTCTACAATATACTTGGTGATGTATTTTGGGGTGTAATAAATGCCGTGCTTCTTGCGCTTGCTTTTTTGTTTTTCTAACTTTTCGCCTTTTATCTCGGCTTGCACGTTTTCTATCTCGCCAATGGAGTGTTCAAAAATATGGCCGAGGATATTCACGTCAACCACTTTTTCTTCATCGGCCTTTACATTGGTATCCGGGTTAAAATTATAGGCGCTTAATTTCAGGGTGTGGCTTTTTAATACTTCATCGCCAATTTTAATGCTGTCCAGCAGCTCATCGGGCAAGAACAAACCGCCGTTATACGGGTATATTTCGTATTCGTTCCCTTTCCAACCTTTGTTCAGGAGGTTAAAATATTTTTTGAAGCGGTGGTACAAGGTAACATCGTCTCCCCAGCCTGCTTGTTGCTCCCATTGGTCAATAATTTTGCTTATGGAGTTGGGTGGGAGCAAAAAACGGTCTTCTGCAAAAAAGATGAACAGGAACCGGTCTAACAGCTTTTGGGTTTTCTTGAATAACAGGAGTTTGTCCTTGTCGGGGTTGTTTTCAAGAATATCCAGGAACAATTGCTCCCTGAACATGGAATAATCTTTATAAAGCTGGACGGTAACTTTTTCTTCCTGGAACAAGGAAGCGTCTTTTACATTGAGGGGAAGGTCTTTAAAAATATTGTCTTTTGCCAGGCATAGCCACAAAAGGGCAAATTCTTCTTTTGCCAGGCTAAACAGGTCAAATTCTTCGTAATCAACTGCATTCTGGATATAAAACCGCAGCTTCTCAAAATTGGAGGTAATAATGTATTTGCAGTTTGGGTGGTGGTTTTTGTACCCGAATGCTTGTTCTTCAACTTTGTCCAGGTCGGTGGTGGAAGTTGATTTAAGCTCTATCACGGCAATGGCTTCGCCGTTTTTCATGATAGCGCCATCGGCTTTTTTGCTGCCGGAGATATTTTTCAATTCCGTGGTGATGTTCCAGCCTTCTTTTGGGTTGAGGGTATAGCCGAGGATTTCAACAAAGAGGTCGCGTAGGAACCCTTCCTGGTATTGTTCTTCTTTCAGGTTTTTGATGCGTTCTTGTTGCTCTTTATTGCCGAAATATGCAAGGAATTTGTTGTAGGTTTCATCAACGAATTTTTCGTCAAGTTCTTTAAGGTATTTCTTTTCAACGGATACTTGGAATAATTTCCCCATGTTTTAAACAGGATTTAAAAATTGTTTAACTTGCATTTAAAAAGTTGCAATTTACGATTTTTTTGGGAAATTTTGGAGTTGAAAGTTTGTAAAGTTATTAAGTTATTAAGTTATTGAGTTATTGTGGCGAAAACCCTTCAAGCGGTAAGGCGCTGCATTAAAAAAATTCCTACTAAGTTTAATAAAACCCTTGAAGTGGTTGGTTTTGGAGTTATTGGGTTATTGTGGCGAAAACCTTTCCCTGGTAGTGCGCAGGGATCCTTTTAGGGAAGGAAAGGGTGAGCGTAGGATGGAACCCGAAGTAATCTCCTTACTGGGCCCAGTGTAGCAAACAAAATCTTTGAGTTATTGCCGCGCATATTGCTGGGAGATTTCTCCAAATCCTCCGTTATCACTTCGGATTCATCGAAATGACGTGCATTAATCTCCCGTCATTTCAATCCGCTATGGCGGAGAGACTTGTCTGCCCATGGATGAAATCTTTTGGCTGGTTGCACCTTTACACTCCATACAAGGCTTATCGCCCTAAGTGAGCCATACTGGATTCGAACCAGTGACCTCTTGCCTGTCAAGCAAGCGCTCTAAACCAACTGAGCTAATGGCTCTTTATTTCTATACTTGAACCTTTTGTGGTGTTATTCTCTCTCCGCGTGGTTCAAAGCCTTGAGTTTTTCTTCTAATATCACGGTTTCCTGCTTGGCATCTTCTATTTTCTTTTCAAACTCCTGCTTTAGCACGTTTGCGTTCTTAGAATCAGCGAAGAAACCTATATTGTTTTCCCAGAGCTTTATATCATTTTGCAGTTTACTAAGCCTATTGGCAACAATACTTCTCTCTTTCCTGATGATCTTGCCAGAGTTTGGAGAATCCTTGAATTTCTCGATCTTGGTCTTGTATTTCAGGGCGCTTTTTTGTACTTTACCCATGTTGAGTTTTTCCATTTGCTTGTCAATGGCTTCCCTAAACTGTTTTTGTATCTCGTCCTTCTGTTTTATGGGTACATGGCCTATCTCCATCCATCTACGCTGGAATTCCTTGATGGTACCCAGGTTCTCTTCATTGTTATCACTAAATTCGTAATTCTCAATCTCGCTGATAAGTTTTTTCTTTTCTTCAAGATTTTCTTTTTCCACTTCATCAATGTTGGAGAAATATTCCGATTTTTTGTTAAAGAAGTGGTCGCATGCAGCTCTAAACCGATGCCATATCTTGTCGGAGTTTTTTCTTGGCACCGGGCCTATATTTTTCCACTCTTTTTGCAAGTTAATGAGGTCGTTAGTAGTTTTTTTCCAATCCGTACTATCTTGCATTCCCTCGGCTTGCATGCATATGTTCAGTTTCAGGTTGTAATTTTCTTTTTGCTCATCTTTCAATTTCTTGAAAAATTCTTTTTTGTTCTTGAAAAATACATTTTGTGCTGCCCTGAAACGGTTCCAGATCTCATCGTTTACATTTCTTGGGGCAAAACCAATATTCCTCCAAGCTTTTTGTATTTCTAAAATCTCATTGGTTTTTTGTTGCCATAATTTGGGCGAATTAGGTTCTTCCTCGTTAATGGCTTCCACTTTTTCGCATAAGCCTACCTTTGCTTCATAGTTTTTCTTTTGCTGTTCACGCAGGTCGTTATAATATTCTCTTCTTCTTTCGTGAATTTTCCTAGTGGCAGCGCTAAATCTTTCCCAAATTTCGTCTTTCTTCTCCTTGGGCGCTGGGCCTATCTCGCGGTATTCATCGTGGTATTTTTGTAATAATTGAAACGATTTCTTGATAGAAGATTCTAAAAGCAATTCTTCTGCTTTTTCACACAGTTCTACTTTCTTTTGAAGGTTCTTTTTAAGGTCAAGGTCTTTTAATTCTTTATTGATCTTTACCTTATCAAAGAATTTCTCTACCAAGAAATGGTAATTTTGCCAAAGGTTGTTCCTCTCCTTTTGAGGAACAGGGCCAATCTCTTTCCATTTATCCTGGAGGTCTTTAAAAGCATCGTAAGTGGTTTTCAGCTCTTCATCCGATTCAATAAGCTTTCTTAACTCTTCCAAGATATCATTTTTAAACTGAAGATTCTTCAGCTTTTGCTTTTCTTGTTCTTGAATAAATTTGGCCTTATTCTTCTTGTATATCTCGAAAGAAGCATTGAATTGCTCTTCAAGTTCATCCTTGGGTTCTTGGTATTCTTCTTCCGAACCCCCTTTATTGATAAATTCGTTATAGATTTCTTGTTTATGGTGTAAGGTTTTATTTCTAAAAGCCGCTTTTACCAGCCCTACTTGTCTTTTTATCTTGTTGATGTCATCGTTTTGAACATACTCTTGTAAAAGTTCAACAAGCTTCTCCCTTTCCAATGCATTAAAATATTCCGGGTCTGGAATTTGTTCTTCTTCCTCTTCCTTTTCTTCCTTACCTTTCTTTTTCACCTCTTTTTCTTTTGCTTCAGCCTTCTCTTCCTGAGCGGCAGGCTCTTTAGCAGGTTGCTCTTTGGTTTCCCCTGTTACTTCTTGTTTCGATTCTTCTTCTTGCTTTTTTTCATCTTCAAGAGCGCTGTCCCCTGCAGGTGCGTTCTCATCATCCTTTCCTGGATTATCTTTATCAAGGGTTTGTTTTTGCTTAACTTCCTCCACTGGGGTGGGATTGTCAACGGCCTCTTTTGTTTCTTCGGTATTTTCAGTTACAGGGCTTTCTTTTTCCTGTTGAACTTTGCTTGTGTCTTGCTCCACTTGTTGATTAACATCCTCGGGAGTGGTGTTTTGTTTATCTGTATGTTCCATCTAATTTGAATTTATCAGTATTCTGTCAACTCTAAAGTAAGTTAACAGTGGTTAGTACTCCGAATATTTTCATACCTCTTTTAACAACCTATTAGTAAATTTTGTTACAAAATAGGAAAGGATAAGTAATTGCAAAAATAACAATTATTTTATTTTCGAGAAAAATTTGAATTGGTTAAAAATCAAATCAATAATAAACAGGGTGTTTAGTCTATGGCTTTATTATTAAAAATAATATATCCTAAATTAAAGGAAAAGTTGAAAGGGTCAGGTTTTTCATCATAATAATCAAACGAAAGGCTTATAGGCCCAAGCGGGCTATGAAACACCAATGCAGAAGAGGCAATAAAAAACCTTCTTTCAAAATTTTCACCGAAGAAAGGTTTCTTTTGTTCATCTTGCCTTATTTGTCTATAAGGCTGAAATGCATAGCCTTCTAACCTAAGGTCGAGTCTTTTATTAAAACTAATAATGGTTTGAAGCCCGCCGGCAAAATAATTATGCCCCCTAAACTCTTTAAGAAAAAAGACCTTGCTGCCGGGTATAGGCCTAAATGCCGGGGCTGTGAGCAAAGAAGCAACGTAATTATTAAAAAAAGGCTTGTTAGAATAAACACCTTCTGTATGAAAACCTAATGTAAGGTGATTGCCAATCTTAGAAAAATAGTTTTGGTATTGGAGTTTTACTGAATACCATTGATGATACTTCTTAAAGATAGCCGTATCTTTAGAAGTAGAGCCAGGGGTGGTGATTTCCTTACCTATAGGATTTTTAATATTAAGAGAAAGAAATGTACCGCTGTTAGCGTATTGTTTCCTGTTTAATGTGCTTCTCTCGTATAATACGTAAGGTATTACAGAGTTAAAGACTGTTTTATCGGCCGTATCGTTACGTCCAAAGCTATTAACCTGGTAGTAGTAGTCTTGGGTGTGTGAGAATTTTGTGCCTGCTTCAGCTTTGCCTTTTATGCCACTAAAAGTACCTACTGCTAAGTCTGTATAGTTGTCGTTTTCTATGAGGTAGGAAGGGTTCTTGTCTTCAAAAAAGGTGGTAGTACTTTTAAAATAATCCCAGCGGTTATACGTAATCCCCGCTTTAAAATAAAAAGGCATCCTGTAAGGGAAATCAATCCTAACCTGCCCTCTTGCAGACCCATAGAACTTACCGAAATATAAATTGCCGAGCAATTGGGTTGTATTCCTTTTCCATATATTATACCGCACTTGCACAAAAGCCTGGTTAATAGCATCTGATGAAATATTACCTCCAAAATCCGTGATTATCTTAGGGTTTTGTTCTGCATCAAGATAAAGGTCAAAATACCCGCTTTCCCTGTTATACGTGAGACTGGATTGAATATTATCAAATTTATCTTCAACAACAAGTTTTAGATATTCTTTTTTAAGTTCTTTAAAGGAGAGGGGGTCTTTTTTTTTCTGGTAGTATTTTTTACCTCTCAAACGCTTAATAACATAAGTGAATTGCTTCTGGTCTAATCCTGTTGCATTAATCCTGTCAATTTTCAATGGTGGTGTACTTTGTATAAAACTTTCTCTTTTATTCCTGAGCGAGTCTTTATTGACTCTCCTGTTAACGTACTGTTTGATATCTTCAATTTGGCGGATGGTATTTTTGTAACCACTATCAATAAAAGCACTGGCATAACTAAAATCCGTTAACCCAATCCGAGGAAGATTTTGTTCTATAAGCACACTTGTGCCACAAGGGATACCATAATTGGTGTTGGCCATCATGATGGTGGCAATTTGGGAAGTAATGTCATCATATTTTGGCGGGTCATAATTACCGGCGGCTTTGCTGCCGATAATCACATCAGGGAGGAAATCATTGTACATGATATCAACCGGGAAATTGTTATACATTCCACCGTCAAAGATAATCATGTCTTCTATTTTAACCGGTTCAAAATAAAAAGGAAATGAAATCGAACCTCTTATCGCTTTTCCCACGTCTCCCTTCCTAAAAACAACCGGTTTATTATTGGCAATATCGGCGCCAACACATCTGAATGGAACAAAAAGACTGTCAAAATCTCTTTCGGCAATGGCATTAGCCGGTGAAAATATTTCCAAGAAGATAAAATCCATTAATTCTGTTGAAACAATGCCAGTAGGTAAAATAGGTTTCCATACGGTGTCTTTTTCAAATTTCAGGGTTACCCATGAGGCATCAGGATCTAGTTTTTTATAATAGTATTCATATTTAGGGTCAATCTCTCCCGATGCCCAATTTTGGAATTCTTGAGAAGTAACAATGTTCTCCATTTGTTTTGGTGTGTATCCAATAGCATACAATCCACCAACTAATGCTCCCATTGAAGTGCCGGTAACATAATCAATAGGAATGTTGTGTTCTTCCAGGGCTTTGATTACACCTATGTGGGATATGCCTTTTGCACCGCCACCACTTAGCACAAGCCCCACTTTTTGTGAATAAGACTGGAAAGTAATGGCCAATAATAAAAGAGTGATAAGGAACTTATTGGTTTGCATTTTGTTACATCCTGGCGTATACTGTTTTGTAAAATATGTTGGCTTCTAATTTAAATAAACGTAATATTGCTTAAATATTATAAAACAAAAATAGTATTTATTGAACGAAAATAAAACAAAAACGCCATATTAAATTCATTCAATATGGCGCTTGTGAATAAAACCTAAAACTTTATTTATATCTTAGCTAACGCTTGATCCAGGTCGGCAATGATATCTTCCACATCTTCAATGCCAACAGAGTATCTAACAAGGCCTTCTGTTATGCCTGCTTTTTCTTGGTTTTCTTTAGAAACCTTAGAGTGAGTCATAGAAGCAGGATGTTGAATCAACGATTCAATACCTCCTAATGAAACTGCCAAGAGTGCCAGTTTAACATTGTCCATAACGATTTTCCCTTCTTTAATGCCGCCTTTAAGCTCAAAGCTTATCATGGTGCCTGGGCCATTCATTTGCTTTTTGCCCAATTCATATTGCGGATGGGATTTCAAACCAGGGTATTTTACCCATTCCACTTTTGGATGATTTTCTAGGAATTCTGCAACCTTCATGGCATTTTCTTGGGCTTTGTCTATTCTTACAGCCAGGGTCTTTAAGCCTCTACGGGTCATATACGCTTGCGTTGGGTCCATGTTGCAACCCATATTTACCATTACATTGCGCAGGAGTTTAAAATCTTCTTCTTTTTTAGCTACCAGCATCCCGGCAACGATGTCAGCATGGCCGTTAAGAAACTTGGTCATTGAATGCAATACAATGTCTGCGCCTAAGTCAAGCGGTTTTTGCAAGTAAGGGCTGCAGAATGTATTATCAACACAAACAGGAATACCTTTTTCATGGGCAATTTTAGATATTTCTTGTATATCGGTTATTTCTATAGTAGGATTAGCAGGTGTTTCTAAATAAATAAGCTTTGTATTGGGTTTTATGGCGTTTTTAACTTCTTCAAGTTTGGTAGTATTGATATAAGAGTATTCCACACCAAATTTTGAGAAAAGAGATTCCATTACCCCTCTTGCTGGCCCGTAGATGGCGTTGTGGCTGACGATATGCGAGCCGGCTCCTAAATAGGCCATATAGAGTGTAGTAACAGCTCCCATACCTGAGGCTGTGGCAATGCCTCCAAAACCGCTTTCAAGTTCTGCTACTGCGTTCTCCAATTCCTGGATGGTTGGATTAGCCAACCTCGTATAGATATATCCATCACTCTCGCCAGAAAAGCATTGTGCTCCATGGTCAGCATTTTTAAAGGCAAAAGTTGAAGTTTGATAAATGGGTGTAGTTGCACTTCCCAGCGGGTCTTTATATCCACCGGCATGTATAAGTTTAGAGCTGAATCCTGTATTTTTAGTATCCATATGAATTTATTTTTAATGAGTTTAAATAAATAGAATGCAAAGGTGGTAAAATTTAGATGAATAGAAAATTATCCAACAATAAAAAATTTTGTATCTTTGCAACGCAAAAGAACAGGGGTGCCCTAAATAAACGGGCTGAGATCATACCCTTTGAACCTGATCCGGGTAGTGCCGGCGAAGGGAATGGGTTAACATAATTTACGGATGGTTCTCCCTCGTTCTCCCATCCACATGTTAAACCAAATAATCTAAATCAACAATGAAAAAAGAAAGTATTGCTTTGGCAATTGCTTTGTTGCTGCTACCCTATTGGTTAGTGGCTCAATTGCAAATTAACGGCAACGTCACAGATGCCGAAACCGGCAACCCGCTTTCCGGGGCTCATATTGTGCTCAATAATGAGCAAAAAACAACCACCAATAGTGAAGGTAGGTTTTCTTTTAAAAAACTGGATAAAGGTATATATGACTTACGGGCCAGTTTTATCGGTTACAACGTGTTTTCAAAAAAAATTCAACTTAAAGCTAATAAAAGCATTAGCATTTCTTTAGAACCCATAACCTATATGGGTGAGGAGGTTATAGTGAAAAGTGTCCGCGCCTACGAAAAATCGCCCACTACTTTCCAAAATATCAAAAAAGCCGAGATAAAAGATGTGAACCTTGGGCAGGACATCCCTTATCTTTTGAACACTACCCCTTCCGTGGTGGTTACTTCTGATGCCGGAACCGGTATTGGATACACGGGCATCAGGATACGCGGTACGGATATGAACCGCATCAACATCACCATGAATGGGATTCCGTTGAACGATGCAGAATCGCACGGTGTATGGTGGGTTAATATGCCCGATTTTGCCTCTTCTGTTAGCAATATACAGGTACAACGGGGTGTAGGTACATCTACCAATGGTGCTGCTGCTTTTGGGGCAAGCATTAATATACAAACCCTAAAACTCAACCCACATCCCTACGCAGAAATAAGCAATTCTTATGGCTCTTTCAACACTTGGAAACACACAGCCTCTTTTGGAACCGGTTTGCTTGAGAATCGCTGGGCTTTTGACGGCAGGCTTTCCAAGATTACAACAGACGGGTATATTGACAGGGCTTATTCCAACCTTAAATCACTTTACCTGTCTGGAGGTTATTATGGTAAAAAGAATATTCTTAAGTTCAATATTTTGTCAGGGAAAGAAAAAACGTATCAATCCTGGTGGGGCGTTCCAAGCGTTAGGTTGAATGATGACATGGAAGGTATGATGCGATACCAAGAACATTGGCTTTATACCCCGGAACAAACCCAACATATGATCCATTCTGACAGCAGGACTTATAATTATTACACCTACGAAAATCAAACCGACAACTACCGGCAAGATCATTACCAGTTGTTTTATGCATACCAGCCCAATAGGAAAATTAATTTTAATACCGGTATTCATTATAGTTATGGCAGGGGATATTACGAGGAGGAGAAAAAAGATGAGCCTTTAACCTCATACTTGCTCAACCCTGTGATAAATGGTAACGATACTGTTTTTACTTCGGATATCATCAGGCAAAAATGGTTAGATAACCACTTTTATGGCGCCGTGTTTTCAATGAACTATAAAACCTTGAATAACTTGGAATTAACTATAGGCGGTGGATGGAATAATTATGAAGGGGATCATTTTGGAAAAGTTATATGGGCAAGGTTCATGAGCAATGGAGAGATCAACCATCAATATTACTCGGGAACAGGCAGCAAAGAGGACATGAATGCCTACACAAAAGTGAATTACAATGTTGCAGGAAATCTTAATATTTACGGTGACTTGCAATATCGGTTTATTGACTACCAAATCAAAGGCATTGATGATGACCAACGGGACATATCGCAAAATCATAATTTTGGATTCTTAAATCCAAAAGCCGGGTTGTATTATGACATCAATGAAAATATGAGTTCATATTTATCTTTTGCTGTGGCCAACAGGGAACCAAACCGCTCTAACTATGTGGATGCGCCCAGGGGAGAATACCCTACTTCAGAAACTTTATATGACTATGAGCTGGGCTATAAGTATAAATCAAAAAACTTGGTATGGGATGTTACGGGGTATTACATGGATTATGTTGATCAATTGGTTTTAACCGGCGAGATCAACGATGTAGGGGCTGCGATCATGGTAAATGTGCCGGAAAGTTACAGGGCAGGTTTGGAGTTGGCTACGGCATATCAACCTGTAGATTTATTAAAATGGCAAGCTAATGCAACTTTTAGCCGGAATAAAATAAAAAACTTCACTGAATATGTTGATAATTGGGATACAGGTACACAAGCTTCAGAAAAGCTTGGCGAAACGGATATTTCTTTTTCTCCGGAAGTGGTGGCAAATAATATTTTTACGTTTTTCCCCATCAAGGGGCTTGAAATTGATTGGGTATCACAATATGTCGGCAAACAATATATCGATAACACCAGCAGTGAAGATAGAAAATTGGACGCTTACCTTGTTCACAATGCCCGCTTAAATTATACGATAAATCCCGGCTTTGTGAAAGAACTTACTTTTAAACTATTGGTTAATAATATTTTGGGTGAAGAATACGAGAGCAATGCCTGGGTTTACAGGTATATTTTAGGAAATCGCGAGTATAAGATGGATGGATATTTTCCACAAGCAGGAATGAATTTCTTAGGAGGGGTTACAATAAAACTTTAGTCTTGGAGCTCAACACTTGTAAAACTTGTAATATGAGAAAAGCGGCACAAAGATTGATTTTTGTGCCGCTTTTAATGTTCGTAGAGACTTGGATGAAAAAAAGACAGCAAAAAAAATTCATCAATTAAATCTTCTACAACAATCTTTCCGGGCAAAAATTTCACTAAATTCTCAAACTTGAAAAAACAATTTACAGAGCGCTATGAAGAATTATGTCTTTTTTCAAAAATACCCCAATAAATTGCTAGAACAAAAAATAACCAGTTAACGGTAGGAATAAACCAGTTAACGGTAAATGAACAAAAATTTAATTTATATTAATGTCCTATTTGCTCAATTAATGATGAATTCCGTATATTTGTAAGAGAAAAAAAATATAAAAATGAGTGCACTCGGAAGACATATTTTGGTAGAATTTTTCGGTTGTAAGCCGGAAATCATGAACGATGCAGCTATCATAGAGGAAGGGATGGTAAAAGCTGCCGAAGAAGCTGAAGCTACAGTTATCAATAGCACCTTCCATCATTTTTCTCCTTACGGAGTATCTGGGGTTGTCGTGATACAAGAAAGCCACCTTGCTATTCACACCTGGCCGGAATACAGCTATGCGGCTGTTGACCTTTTTACCTGCGGTGACCAAGTGGACCCCTGGGTTTCCTTCAATTACTTGGAAAAGGTTTTTAAAGCCAGCAACTATTCAGCCCTGGAAACCAAAAGAGGCTCATTGAATCTGCTTGAAAAAGTAGATTTTGACCTTAAAACCATGCGCGAACAGGCAAAAAAGCACATCAATCCTCCAAAATATAACAGGAACGTATGGTTTACAGACAAAGATGATAACCAGGCGCTTTCGCTCCGGCATTCCGGGGAGTTGTTGTTCAATCGTAAATCGGATTTGCAACGCGTTAGGGTTATTAACACCTATGCATATGGCAAAGCCCTTACCATCGACAATATGATCATGTGTACGGAGAAAGATGAAGCCCATTACCACGAAATGATCACCCACCCGGCAATGATCACCCATGGCAATATAAAAAATGTTCTTGTTATTGGCGGAGGCGACGGTGGAACGGTTAGAGAAACACTTAAACACGAAACTGTTGAGAAAATCACTATGGTGGAGATAGACAAAAATGTTGTGGATGCATCCAGGGAGCATTTGCCAAAACTATCAGAGGCGCTGAATCATCCAAAACTTGACCTCAAAATTGAAGATGGGATACGCTTTGTTGAACATGCCAAAGAAAATTCTTACGACTTGATTATTGTAGACGGATCCGATCCTGTTGGCCCCGCTGAAGGATTATTCACCCAATCTTTTTATACCCATTGTAAAAAAGCACTTAAAGAAAACGGGATGTTGGTTACTCAAAGTGAATCACCATTATTCAACGGGCAAGCATTTATTGAACTTAACCGTTGCCTTAAAGATACCTTTGGAAAAGAAAAAGTAAAAACCTTGCTTTTTAGCATTCCTACTTATCCTACGGGAACTTGGAGTATACAAATTGCATGCAAAGGAAATCATAATCCTCTAAAAGCGGATGTGAACAAGGTATTAGAATTCCAACAAAAAAATCTTTTGCAATATTACAATAGCGAGATACATTTTGCCTGTTTTGCTTTGCCCAATTATGTAAAAAAAATGATCAACGAGATTTAAACAATAAAACCATGAATTAGCAATGCCTGGGATAATCATCAAGACACAAAAGAATCATGCTTAAAGTATGTACCAAATAGAAACAACAACAAAAATTTCAAACGGATGAAAAAGTTCAATCATAATGATTTTATTGTTCCCAACGGAAATTATTTTGGATTTCCATATGAAATTGATGAATCGGATATTGTATTAATTCCCGTGCCCTGGGAGGTCACTACTTGTTTTCGCAGTGGAACATCCAAAGGCCCTGAATCGATCCTGGAAGTGTCTCCCAAATTGGATTTTTACGATTTTCAAGTACCTCAAGCTTGGCAAACCAAGATCGCTACCCATCCTTTTCCTGTAGATATTGCCGAAATCAATGCAAGATTGAGGCCAATGGCAAAAGAAGTTATCAATAACTTGGAAAAAGGCGCCAATATCACTGACAAGGAAAATGTGGAAAAGCTGAAGTTGATCAATGAAGGCTCTGATGAGTTGAACGATTGGCTTTATCAATTATCCAATTCATACACACAGAATGGTAAATTGGTTGGTTTAGTTGGTGGTGATCATAGCGTTCCTCATGGTTTTATCAATGCATTGTCTGATAATTACGAAGATTTTGGTATTTTGCAAATAGATGCTCATGCCGATTTAAGACAGGCATACCATGGATTTGCTTATTCCCATGCCTCAGTGATGTACAACGTGTCTAAAATACTTTCAGTATCCAGCATTATACAACTTGGTTTAAGGGATATTTGCGACGAAGAGGCTGATTATGCGCGCTCCGACACCAGGTTTCATGTTTATGATAACAGCAATATCTCTGAAAGGCGCTTTAAAGGAATTCCTTGGGATTTTACATGTGAAGAAATGATTAGTAAACTTCCGCAAAAAGTATATATTTCATTTGATATTGATGGATTGGAGCCTTCCAATTGCCCCAATACCGGCACACCGGTGCCCGGCGGCCTTACTTTTAATGAAGCTATTTATTTGTTAAGAAAGATCATTGAATCAGGCAAAAACATCATTGGTTTTGACCTTTGTGAAGTAGCTCCCGGCAATGACGAATGGGATGCGATTGTTGGCGCTAAACTGTTGTATCTTTTGTCTATTCTTTCTGTTGAGAGTGAGAAGAAAAGGTAGCATTCTTATTCTTATATATTAGCGGCTGGCAATTGATTTAATATTACATTATTATAAACTATTATCAGTGTAAAGAGAATTCATATCTTATTTTTATCAAGAGGGTAATTTTTACTTGTGTTTTTTTTTATTCTAAGATTATGAGCTGAATATTTAAAAAATAGTTTTTGTTTCAAAAGAAAAACTGGATGTTTTAACTTTTGAAAAAACACTTTGGTTGTAGAGGTGTTGATATTCAATCCTTTATCATTTCTTCCTAGAGTATAATTAATGTTATGAAGTCGTTGCATCCGAAGATCAGTTTCAGCAATAACATCAGCACATTGCCTTAACTCATGTGTTATAGTCTTTTTTTTGCCTTCGGGAAACTTATATGACAACTCGTGTTCAAGAGATGCCCAGAAATCCATGCCAATTGTTCGGATTTGAATTTCAACTTTCACTTGTTCGGTTGTGCTTAATAAACTGACCGGAACTGACACTATAATATGTAGGCTACGATACCCGTTTGGCTTAGGATTTCTTAAATAATCGGAGATGCGTTCAACTTTTAAATCATTTTGAGATGTAATAAAGCTTGATATTTTATAAATATCGTCAATATATGAGCATATAATCCGGGTACCTGCAATATCAGATAGATTTTCACGAGCAGACTTCACATTAATATCAAAGCCTCTCTTTAGTAACTTATTTATAATACCTTGAGGGGATTTTACCCTAGTTTTTATTTGATGAACGGGGTTTCTAATACTTTTGTAATCGAATTCCTCAACCAGGTTTTCCAGTTTAACTTTGATTACCCGTATTGCTGATAAATAAACATTCCTGTTATTTGCAAAAAAACTATTTATTTCTTCTATTTCATCAGGAAACTTACTTTCTACTATTTTATAAGACATGGGCGAATTTGACATAAGGCATATCCAGTTTCAGTGAGATTATCAGCAAAAAGATCAGAAAAATCGAAATAAACAAGCCATGTGCTTTTTTCTTTTGCATCTCAATGTATATAAAAACACTACTGTATTAGATAAAGACAAAGGATATTACATATCTTCACTCCAACACAGTAGTGCAAAATTGTTTTATCCTTGCAAATATTCCTGTAATTTTTGCTGTAATTCAGGACTAGCCTGTATGGCTGCTGCTATCTCCTGGTATCGGGGAACCGTTAATTCTTCATCAATTATTTTCTCTTGCATTTCTTTCTGAGCTTGATCTTGTATTTTTTCAATTTCTTTTGAGGCGGATTCATACTTTTTTATCTCCTCATTAGTAACATCAGAACCCTGATTTGGGTTTTGTTGAGCTTGTTGGATTTCAGTAAAGCGCGGGACTTCCAATCCTTCTTCCTCAACCGCTTTAACCATGTCTTGTTGAGCTTGTTGATCAACATTTTGTACTTGTTGGTATGCGGATGCAAATTGTTTTAGTTCCTTATCAGTAACTTCCTCACCGGCCTGGGCAAACACACCTATGCCACTGATAATTAACATCATAAATAAACTTGTAATTTTTTTTACTGTACTCATAATAAAATCGGTTTTTATATTAAACAATAAATGATTTTTAATTATTTTGCCGTTGAATCATCTGAAACTTTTCATGTAAATCAGGATTACTTTGCAACGTCAATGCAATTTCCTTATAACGGGGCATTGATAACCCTGCTTCGTTTATTTCTCCCTGAATTTTTTGCTGAGCTTGCCCTCGAATTTTCTCAATTTCACGAGTGGAAGCATCATACTTTCCCATTTCCTCAGCTGTTGCGTCTATTTCTTGCTGTGGATTTTGTTGAGCTTGTTGAATCTCATTAAAACGCTGAACATCCAATTCGTTTTCCTCCAATGTATTAATCATCTTCTGCTGCACTTCCTGGTTAATAATTTGAACTTGTTGTGCTGCTTCAGCAAATTGTTCTAACTCTTTATCACTTACTTCGGTTGCTTGTGATGGCTGCTGTAATGGAGAAGGATCTCGTTCTGATTGTTCAGGCATTTGCCTTTGTTCCTCCTGATGAATTTGTTCATATTCGTTACCTCTTTGTTTTTTATTATTACTTTGATTGCAACTCAACGCAATAGTCATAAGAAAAATAACTAGTACTAAATAGTTTACTACTTTCATAATTTACTCTTTTTAATTTCACAAAATGTTTTTTTAAGTAACGACCAACTATTAAGTCTTATTGCTAAAAAAAATGAATTCTACCGATTTTAACGTTTTTTAACAGATGCCTGGTTTTGTTCAGACGAAAACTTGTATGATATAAATGTTTAATCCACTGTTTAAGCCCCCCAAATAATCGGACTGGAGTGTAAAAAAAATTAGTAATTATGCCGATTATTGCACAAGCATGAAAGGGTTGTTGTTAAAGAAATACCAACGTTGTTGTTCATTTTTTAACAAACTTTTCTGCAAAAGCTTCACTACCAGACACAAACGTGATAATATAAACTCCTTTAGAGAGATTGGAAACGTTTATTGTTTTGCCTTTTTGCAGGTTAGTTTTATTTATCAACTCTTTTCCTGTTATATCGTAGATTATTAGGTTTTTTATATTTCGGTTCGGAAGGTTTAGATGTAATTCCTCCTTGGCTGGATTTGGAAATATTAGTTTCTTATCGGAATTATCAATAGCATCAATACCAGCAAAAGGATTTTTTAATTTGATTGTCAGGATATCTTGATCGCTTTTTGTTAGCAAGTAAATAAAATCATCCTTCAATTACCATATTGGAAATTTCATCTTTTTTTTGTCCATGTGAATAAGTGGATTGCCAAATTTCATTTCCTTCATTGTCGTATTTGATTATGATTGCATCATAACCATTTGTTGTATTGTTTACAAAGGTATTTCCGGCCGTGTACACATTATTTTGATTATCAACAACTATGCAAGCAGGATTGTCTATAAATGAACCGACTCCATTCATGACAGATAATTTCTTATCAAAAATATGCAAAAAAATTCTATTTTAAAATTATATCCAGCTTTTAATCTTTTACTATATTGGTTTATCAATTTTGCCTTCTTTTTGTCAACATATATACAATAATTTTATCTCAAATCATAACTCCAACAAACAAAAAACCCTTAACCCCCACCATCAGACTAACACCCGGTTTTAACCGGGTGGACAAGGAATACCGGCAATTCCACCAGCCTGCTTCAAGCAGGCTTTTCCCAATACTGCTGAATCCGGGGGCTATTCTAATACATTTTTCAAATATAAAGAAAAGCCGGCTACCCGTATCTTTCAAACTTTATAAACTTTCAACTTTTAAACTCGCCAAGGGAGAACTCAGCCGCATATCAACAAAAGATGACTCACCAGGCAGTGCGCAGGCTTCCCTTCTTCGCTGTCGCATAGCTTTAGTGAAGCACAGCAGGGAATCAAAGGGTGAGCGCAGGATAGAAACATATTCTAATCTCGAAATAGCAAACCTTGCAAATTGAAACTTTAATTTGCAATTTGCAAAGTTTTTCTTATCTTTGTTGATGGAATCCATTATACAATGATTGAAAGAGAAAAGCACAAGGAAATTGAGAAAGCATTACATGCCATGCCTGTGCTTGCAATAATTGGCCCCAGGCAAGTTGGGAAAACTACATTGGCTATTGAAGTTTCAAAAAAAGCTGAAAAGCCGGCTATTTATATTGATTTGGAATCAGATGCCGATTTCAACAAGCTAACAGATGCTGAAGCCTATTTAAAACGTTTTTCTGAGCAATTACTAGTTATTGACGAAGTGCAACGTAAACCCGACCTGTTTCGCATACTACGGGGAATTGTTGATGAACGTAAAAGAAACGGCGAGCGGGCAGGTCATTTTTTACTCCTAGGGTCTGCTTCCAAAGACTTGCTGCAACAATCGTCCGAATCATTAGCTGGCAGGATCAGGTATTTTGAACTTACTCTATTCACAGCTACAGAATTATATGAAAATGAAAATCGTACATTCAATTTGGAAAAACTGTGGCTTAGAGGTGGCTTCCCCGACAGCTACTTAGCCTCTTCTGAGGAGGAAAGCTGGGAGTGGAGAAAGGATTTTTTTTTCACTTATGTGGAACGCGATATACCAACTATGGGAGTGAACGTAGCAGCAACACAGCTTAAACGTTTTTGGAAAATGCTGGCTCATTACCATGGCAGCCAGGTCAATTTTAGCGAGTTTGGCAGGAGTATGGAAACAAGCCATACAACCATAAAAAATTATCTTGATTTACTTACAGACTTCTATATGGTGAGGCAATTACCTCCCTGGTCAGGCAACATAAAGAAAAGACTAGTGAAATCGCCCAAAATATATCTCCGTGACACAGGTATTTTACACTATTTAATGCAAGTATCAAATATCGAGGCTTTGTTTTCGCACCCTGTAATAGGTGCAAGCTGGGAAGGATTTGTGATTGAAAACATCATCAATCAATTAGATGAGAGATGGGAATATTTCTATTACAGGACAGCAACACAGGTTGAAATTGACTTGGTGCTTCACACACCCGGTAATGAGATTTGGGCAATAGAAATAAAACGCACATCAGCGCCTAAATTGAAGCGGGGCTTCCATGAAGCATGCAAAGATATAAAGGCTACGCATAAATGGGTAATAAGCACAAATAGCGAACAGTATCCTTTACCCGGGGAGGTTGAAGTTATAGGTCTTTTAGGTTTTTTGAAAATAATCCAAGAAAAATAAAAACCTTGTAAATTGAAACTTTGTTTTTCAATTTGCAAAGAAGTCGATTTGAATGTTAAATCAGTATTGGAAATGGACTGGTAATGGTAATCATTAGGAATACAACTATCAATCCCTCGCACTATCCATACTCCTATAAGAAAAAACAACCTCACACCTGCAAAAGGTTGATTTTACTGGCAGTGCGCATGCCTCCCTTCTTCGCTGTCGCATAGCTTTAGTGAAGCACAGTAGGGAATCAAAGAGTAGCTCGCAGGACAACACATCAAGACGAGACAATCAATTCCCCTTTAGCTTATAAAACGTCTCCTTCTCAGTAAAAACAATCTCTATTACATTCAACAAGATAAAGTTAATAAGAATTTTCTCTGCCCTATAACGGCCAATGGAAGAAATGCGCATAAACTTGGAAAAGGTTATCTTTTGGTTGTTTTCCAGGTAATCCAAAAGAATCTTATCTTTTTCCGTATATTTTAAATAAACACCCTTGTTTTTCTTTTGCTGCCTTTTCCATACTTTAACTTGGATCTTGTTTGCCAAAAGGTTTTGATCATGAACCCTGACGTATGCCCTTAGCTTGTCATCTTTTGAAGGGGCAAGATGGGGTTTTTTTTTGCTTTCCGGGATATCTACTTCCAGTATGGCCTTACCCTCAATCACTCTTTTTTCACTGGTGAACTTAACGGAAGGCTTGCTAAAAATATCTGCCGCAGATTCTATCATGTAATACTCTTCTTCGGAGCGGATCCCAGCAATTCTCCCGTTATCTTTCACCCCGATAAGCAGCTTGCCTCCGCTTGTATTGGCAAAAGCCACCAATGAACGGGCAATTTTTTTTGCATCCGTTATTTGGAATTTAAAATCAAGATGTTGATTCTCCCCTGATTCTATCAATTTTTTAATATAGCGGCTCATAAGGCAGGAGGTCATTCTTTATAAAACAAAAATCTCATGCAAAGGTACAAATAATTTGCATGAGATTTTGAATGAATGAAAATATTTGCTTTTCGTAACTAATTAATAACCAACTCCTTTGCTAATTTCTTCCCATTTGCATGAAGCACGTAAACGTATTTTCCCTTATTGAGCCTTATAAAAGCTTTGGCAGTATGATCACCCGCTTTTTTACCTCCCAATTTTTTATGGTATAACTGGTTGCCGAGGATATCATAAATTTCCAATATTACTTGTGATGAAGCCCTTTTTAACGCATAATCAATAATCACTGCATTGCTCTTGATAGAATTTTGCGAATGACTCATCTTCATTCCAAAAATAAATTTGCCATTAGGAACATTGGCAGCTTCTGATGCTAAGAGTGGGAATATGGCAATATCCACATCCAACTCATTATAAGAATACATTAACGTTTTCCAAGATCCATCACTCCATTGTTCCCAAGCAAGTTCCATGTTGTTACCATCTCCGTCCATAGAAGTAACCAAGGCAATTGTGTCATTACCCGGGTATAGATTTTCCATATTAATGCCCATGGCATAGTCGCTAGTAACTTCAATGGCAGAATCAAACAATTGAACATGTGAATTGGAAAAACTCGCTGAAGTATCAACATCTGCTATTGCCAATTCTTTAGAAGCCAATACCGTACCTGGGCAAGTTTGGTTGTCTTCTCCTACTGTTGAGGTGCCGGATGTACCATCCATATCCCAGAGATTGAATTTTAGGTTCCCATTGCCATCAACATACTTAACTCCAAACCAGTACATTGCGCCTTTTATTTTATAGCCCGCATCATTCACAATAAAATGTTGTGCTTTGGCTTTATCTTGGAAGGCATTTACTCCTGTAATATAGCCGGCATATTGTCCATTTTGATCACTTACGGTAAAAATTGTAAATCCCGAGGCATTAAGAATATTTCCCGGGTATACGGTATCTCCCTGTGTAATGCTACCACCAGTGAGTTGAATGGTGATTACATCGGAATTAGAGCCTCCTTTGTTATCCTTTGCCGTGGCTTTTATTTCATGTTCGCCTGCTGCAAAAGAGGTAGTATTCCATTTGTATTCGTAAGGTGACCTGCTAATAGTAACCTTGGAATTACCATCAATAAAGAATTCAACATGATTAATGCTACCATCCGGGTCTTGTGCATTTACTTTAATAGTAATCTCTTCACCTTGTGCCACTTCAGAAGCATCTGGTGGACTTGTGATGGTGCATGAGGGTTTTATGTTTTCTTTTTCGTCATCGTTGTTGCAACTTGTAATATAAAAGATAACAGCCATTGCTGTAGCAGCGATAAGTAGAAGATCTTTAAGGTTTTTCATAGCATTTTGATTTCATTTATTCATGGAATGTAAATAGCAAAATTTATACCAATAACCATTAAGATATTGCTTTCATGGTGATATAATTTTGTTAATTTTTGATGCAAAAATATTCAAAATTTCCAAATCGCCTGGCATTTATACTGAATTGACTTTTAATATAGACTAATACAGATAGTATTTTAAAAAAAGAGGGCTTACTTGTAGCCCTCTTTTTTTTTAGAAAATAATATGAAAAGACTTATTTAGTTATTCTTTCAAGCCATTTCAGCATGAAGATCATTGTACCCATTGAAAGTAAGCAAACTACCACAAACATTGACCATGTTATCCAAAGTGGAACACTTTCGTAAAGAATAGCGCCAATAAAGAGTAATTGGTTACCAACTGCTGTAGCACCAAGCCATCCGCCTTGCATAATACCTTGGTATTGTGGAGGAGCTACTTTGGAAACGAATGAAATTCCTAATGGACTAATAAATAACTCAGCTATCGTAAGAATAAGGTAAGTACCTATGAGTAATACTGGGGTCACTCTTCTTGCAGCTTCTAATGGCACACCACCTTGCTGGGGGTCTATCGTTTCAAAATCTGGTAATCCCATTGAACCGAGCGCCATAACAACATAAGCCATAGCTGCTATAAACATACCAATCGCAATTTTCTTGGGAGTAGAAGGTTCTTTTCCTTTTGCCCTGAGCCAACCGAAAAATCCTACCACAATTGGTGTTAAAAGAACAATAAAGAGTGGATTAATGGACTGGAATATTTCCGCCCCTTCTATGGTGACAAACCCGAGGTTAATAGCTATTCCGCTAAGATCGGTATAGTCTCGGGCAAACATAGTAAGGGTCAAACCGTTTTGGTGGAAAGAGAACCAGAAGAAAATAACGATACCAAAAACAGCAAATAAAGCATACATTCTTTGCTTGATCTCTTTAATATCCATTTCATTGGCCTTGTCTTCAATTTTAACTTTGCCTGATTCGTCCTTAACTTTCTTCTGAACACTGGGGAATTTCTTCTTATTGCCTAAATAAATAAGCAGTGATATTAGCATAGCGCCAATAGCAATACCAAAAGCATAGTGGAAACCTGTTGAAAATACATCGAGGTATTTATTTGCAAAAGCTTCTAAGCTACTTGCTGCGCCGCCAACTTGCTGTTTCAGCTCTGTAAAACGCGTTAAAGCTTCACCTGTTAGCCCGCTATCAAGATGTTTATGGCATAATGCAGGAAGGTCAGGATTATAATTAAATCCATTTTGGTTAAGCCACCAGTTACGTATTCCAATAGCAGTAAAAGGGGCAAATATTGCGCCTACGTTTATGAACATGTAAAATACTGAAAATCCAGAATCCCTGAGTTTTCCATATTTTTCATTATCATACATTTGTCCTACTAGGGCTTGTAAGTTACCTTTAAACAGCCCGTTACCAAATGCAATGATTAGTAAGCCAAAGCAGGTTAAAACCAGCATTATGGTCTTGCTTCCTTCTGGTACAGGTGTTTGCGTAGGGAAAGCCACAACCAGGTACCCTAATGCCATGACCAGGATACCGGTTAAAATCGTACCCTTGTAATTTCGAATTTTGTCAGCAATTAAACCGCCAACTAATGCCAAGATGTAAATTAAAGCATAAAAAACTGAGTAAATTAGCCCGGCATCTGTCCCGTTTAAGCCGAATTTTGCCTGTAAGAAAAGTACTAAGATGGCCATCATGGTATAAAACCCAAATCGTTCTCCCATATTAGCCAATGCTGCCGCAATTAATCCTTTTGGATGTCCTTTAAACATAATTCGTTATTTTTGGTTAATATTTAATTTATTTATTTCTCTTGAAAAATATTTGTATTAAATCAATTGTTTGCCAAAAAATAATAAACGCATCTTCTATTTTACAACTAAGTGATTAATAATTAGCTTGTTGAAAGTTAATCTTACAACATTTTGAACACAAGTATGCAAAAATATGGAAAAAAAATTCTTTTGCAAATAAAATTCAATGAAGGTGTTAGAATTTTATCCTGAGTTGCGCTTTTACTTCTGACTTGGTGCTTCCATTAATAATATCTTTTCCAGAACCTATCTCGTTTTGATTTTGGTAATTAGTTTGCGCAAAACGCAACCAAAAATCCACCTGCCGCGTCAAGCGATATTTAATAAGCAAGTAATACCTACTGCCTTGATAGAAATAGGCTGGGATTGAATATGCGTAAAGCACATCATTTTCATAGGCATATATCCTGGAATCGTAAGTATCTGTATCAAACAAGGCATATCTCAGTACAAAATAATAAGGTTTTAACCCGGGCCTATATTTTATATCGTGCAAAAGCAAGTATCCATAGCTGTTAGGTTCTTTTCCTGCTTTATAATCAACGTAGGCAACCCTATTCTTAAAAAAGAAATTTTCTGATAATTGGTATTTGATATTGAAGCGGATATTTTTCTTTGATGTTTTCGATATGTATTCCATAACGTCTTCCTCTTCGTGATTATTGGCTTTTTTATCTTCCTGGCGGTAACGCAGGTACATTTCCAGTCTCCTGGAAGGAGTATAAACCAATTGTGTGAAATATTCATATCCTTCTGAAGGTGCGCTGGTGCGGTATTTAAGCCAAGGGAACTTAAACCGGTCGCTGTAGGCCGTGAAACTCCATTTGTCACCAGGCTTGATTTCCAATCCCGTGTAAATTCCATCTTCATCAATAGTTCGGCTATTTTCCGAAAAAGCATTACTCATCAATCCATGAAAATCGCGATCGTAATGCCTGTGCAGCAAAGAAGCTGAAACGTAATGATGAAGGCTTACCAATACACCATTCAAGTATCCAAGCCCACCGCTTGTGCTTTGGCCAATCTCACCAAAAAAATTGAAATTCCTGAATATATAACTATAGTCTAAACCTGTATTGAGGTTTTCTTTTCCAGTGAATTCAAAATGATTATAATTATTGAGCTGTTTTTCCAACTTTGCATCCAATTTTGTTTTTACTGCTGTGACACCAATGTTAAGTTTCCGTGTTTTATAAGCCAGGTGCCCTCCAAAAATTTTTTCACCAATGGCATCCCTGTCTTCCAGTTCTGAGGGCGTGCGGTGAAAACCCGATGATTGAAGTGAAGTAATGTAAAGCACTTCATCCGAAACAGAATCCAGGCCGGCAATATTAGCATCCACGTTTTTGTTAGAATAAAAAGCCGTAGCTTCTAATCCGCGATAACCAATTGTTGCACCTGAACCTCTTAGGAAACGGTTTTCATCAACAGACCTGAAAGACATAAGCCCTTGGGCATGCTTTTTTATGCTAATTGCTTGTGATGACTTGCCAAACGCCAGCCCCGACCAGGCAGTTAATCCTTGCCCAAATTGCACGGAATAATCCCCTAATGAAAAAGCTTTCAGAATGCCCATGTCTTCTAAGTATAAATGGGCAGAATAGAAATCATAACCGTCCTTTCGTGTGCCTTTAAAGAATTCTTCACCGGCATCCTTTTCTGCAGTGATTCCCCAGCTAATATTCCTGTAATATTTGAATCTATAGCGGGTATAAATTTTATCCTGGCTACCCAAATAGCGGGAATTGGGGTTTTCTTCAAGAGCTGAATCGGTGATAGGCGCATAGCCCTCCTGCTCTTCCAATATCCTTTGATAACGAATAAACGTTTGATGCTCGCCGTATTTCATCATTTCCTGGAAGGAGAAATGCCGTTGTTGCTCCTTATCACCAACATGAACAAAGGGTTGTAAGTTTCTTATAGCATCCATGGTAAATCCATCGATGGCTTGTAACTCATAAATAGATATTAAATTGCCGTATTTTTCAATATGATTGATAAGATTATTGATCTGTACATCGTTTAAAATGATAAGTTCTTGGAGTTCTTCGGCTGTAGCTGTATTGAGGTTGAGAGGGCGCTTTTGGTAATATTCTAATTGACCCGTAAGTTCAGTATAATCTAGTTCTTCATCTGTATTCTCGGCCATATTCTCAATGCGTTGTTCAATTTCTTCACGGGCAGGAGAGATGGTATCGGGTAGTTGGGCAAAGGATAGGCAGGGTATGAGGATAAATAGGAGGGGGAGAAAGAGAAAGGTTGCTATTTTCTTGTGAATGTAGAGCATGTTATTTATTTTGAGCAAGTTTATTTCTACTATTAATGATTGAATTGGTGAATGTTTGAATGCTTGAATGCACTGAATGCTTGAGCTTTTAGATAAAAATATGCTACTATCATGATTGCTTGTATTTGCTTTGGTTTTTATTGATTGTGCCTTTGGTTTTCGCAATAATTTTGATAATTTCATTGGCTGTTTTTTTGAGCCTGGATAATTCTTTATCATCTTTCGATAGCTTAGAATCATCAATTAGCTCCAGCCAATAAAGTGATTCGTCAGCTTCCTCGGTAACAATGCATATTTTGTGATAAAATTCTGATTTTGACCTTGCACGGCAAGCAGCACGATAATTAGCTCCAGTTGAAGTAGCCGACCTTATCAATTGATAAGTAATAACTGCTGAAGCCTTGCTTAGTTTCAGTGTGTTACAGAAATTAATGACATCTACAGCAAACTTTTTTGCTTTGGCCTTAAAATTCTCAATAAATAGTTCCTTTTCTGTCATTATTAAAGGTATTATAAGATTTCATTATCAATATATAACGAATACCATTTCTCTTTCCCCCATCAAATAACCACTACAACTCCATTCACTCATCCACTCATTCAATCATCCTATCATTCAACCATCCATCCATCAAAACCCATACACCAGCGAAAATTGCGGCGAGTACCCCAAAACGCTATGCAAAGAAGATGCGAAATCAAATTTTATTTTTTTATATTCTATCCCGAACCCAAAAGTATTCAATGAAGGATTGGTAGATATGCCAGCCCTCACATATACCGGTTTCACAATATGATATTCCAAACCGGTTTTCAAATCCATATCGGTCTCCAACTCTTTTTCAGCATCAACATTAAGACGTATTTTTTCAGAAAAACTATAAGAACCGCCAATGGTGAGCTTGGCAGGAAGACTCTCGTCATTGTATTCAGCTATTTTGGCTTGTATAGGGTTGAAAATATGCACACCAAAAAGCAGGTTCTGTGTAAGTTCGGCCATCATGCCGGCTTCAAAGGTTACTAAGCCTTTGTTGCCATAATCCTCGGCAATGAAAGTATGCATGTAATCCAGTTGGAGGCCGGCAGCTATTTTTTCACCGAATTTATTGGCATAAGCAACCCCGAATTTATTCTCGTTGTATTTTTGATACCCGAACTGGGAAACACTTATTCCCATCACACCTGCTTTTGTGGGTAAAATAAAAGCCCCGGCTTTAAGCCCCAGTTCTTTTACCATAAAACGGTTTTCATAATATATCCCCGCAGAGATGTTTTTGATGTAAGCCATCCCAGCTTGGTTATGATGAACTGACCAGAAGCCCGGCATGGCAACACCTGAGCGCCCCATGCCCGCCGACCTCGCTCCAACAGGGTCGGTCTCGTTTGAAGCTAAAAGCATAAACGGGAACAAAATAAAGATTGTACATAGCTTTTTTGGTAACATTAATAAAGTTTTTATTTGTTTTTTAATTTCATGATTGAAACGTTGGTAAATATACTTGCTAATTTTTGGATCTCTTGAACGAATGCATTAAACAATTTACAGTACAATAGACCATACGTTACAATAAGAATTATTCTACTCCAGATATAAATTGATTTTCTCTAAACAAAAATAAATTATTTCTCTCAAATATAGTAGTTTTTTACCTTAACATCCTAATATCATATCAAAAAAAACAGGAATATATCCTACACATTAAAAGCTATATGTAACAATATTTTAATTGAGAGTATGGATATTTTACTACTTTCGCTTAAGAATAAAACAAAACAAATTATTTTAAATAAAGGTTTTATGAAGCAGCATTTTACTTATATCCTCATTTTTTCTATCGTGCTTTGGGGAAGTATTAATAGCTTTTCACAATCAAAAGAAATAACGAGCATTTTTGATATACAATTCACAACCAACCCTGGTGGAGGTACCTATCCTTCGCCATTACAAGGACAAACTGTTACAACAGGGGGGATTGTTACAGGTATAAACTATGAAAACGATGGCTTTTTTATTTCTTCATCAAATGGAGGAGCTTGGAACGGCATTTACATTTATGATAATGACCAAAGCGTTTCTATAGGTGATAGCATTATCGTTACTGCTGAAGTATACGAGTATAACGGTTTAACAGAGTTGTACGGGCTCACTTCTTGCTCTATTGAAAGCACAAACAATCCTTTACCTGATCCTACACCTATTAGCACCCATACGGCATACACCCAAGAAGCTTATGAAAGCGTTTTGGTTGAGATACATAATGCCAGCGTTGCACAGTCATATAACACTTATGGTGGTTGGTTAGCCAATGATGGTAGCGGCGATTGCTATATCAATAAAGGTTTTTTAGATATGGAAGAAATGGGAGCACCGTTAGTAGAAGGATATACCTTTTCAAAGATCAAAGGTGTTATTTCTTATTTTTATGATATGTATATGCTCAATCCCCGTTCTTTTGATGACTTGGTATCTCCCCCTGGAGGAGCAATAATTTCTATTCCTTCTCAAAATACCTATTCTAATACGGAATTTGAGATACCCATAAAATTAACTTCCTGGGGTGCAGCCCAACAAGCTGATTCTTACCAATTCACATTGGAGTATCATCCTGGTATCATAACCTACACAGGTTTTTCAACACAAAATACTTTATCGGCTGGTGGCACGGTAAACCTTATTCAGCAAACAGCAGGATTGGTTGAAATTACATATAGCGGCAATTTTTCTTATGTGAACATCCAGGATTTGATTAAACTCCATTTCACACCAACGGATTCCGGGCCTGCAGGATTAAATTTTACTTCGTTTGTAGTAGACGGTGAAAATATAGATTTTTTCTCATTAGGAGGTGTAAATGTATACATTGGGGGCGAGCCTATCGGGGACACGTTAACCGTGATACAAAGGCCTATTCAAAATATCCCAGGGATAGTAACACCGGGTGAGGAGTTCACCATTCATTGTTTGGCCGATGAGTCTACAACCAATTGGTCTGCAAAAATAATACACAAGAACAAATCTTTGCCTGTTAATATATTTGAAAGTTTATACAATAGCGACTTACAAAGATGGGAACTAACTGCATTGGCCCCGGAACCTTCCATTTTTGAGCTTTATGATTTGGTTGTTATGGCTGACAATTTAACAGGAGACACAACAAGAAATGCTGTGAACCTAATACCGGAAAGAAAAAGTAACTATACATTCGTTCATATCACTGACACCCACCTTCCAACGCATATTTTTTACCCTGATCCAGGGTATTTAACCGACACAAGTGAGATGACAGATTTCCGCGAGGTAATAAAAGATATTAACCTAATAAATCCTGAATTTGTCCTACTAACTGGGGATCTTATAAATGAAGGTGAAATGGAGGATTTTGAGAATCGTCGTGTATATACCAAAGCACAAAGAATTCTTTCGGAATTGGAAGTCCCTGTGTATTTAACACCCGGCAATCATGATATTGGCGGCTGGGATGACGCCCCCCCTCCGCAAGGATCTGCACGCCGCAATTGGTGGAGGTTTTTCGGTTGGCAATGGTTGCCAAATCCACCGGTTGCACAACCTTATTATACTCAAAACTATAGTTTTGATTATGGCCCCATCCATTTTGCCGGCTTAGAAGCCTATGATAATTACGATAGCTTTATGTACAATATTTACGGTAGTACAAGCTTTACTTCCGGGCAAATGCAATGGCTCAATAATGATTTACAGAATGCTGTAAATGCTGAAACAAATGTAGTATTCTACCATTATGATTTTGATGATCAAATTCAATTATCCAATATGGGAATAGATATGGCCTTATGGGGACACATACACTCTAACCAAGAAGACCAGTCGCATCCTTATAATATTGCAACTGCTGCTATTTGCGATAATAATCGTTCATACAGGTTGATAAGAGTGAATAATAGCATTTTAGAACCGGTTTCAACAATTTATGCAGGTAGCAACGGCAACAATCTATCTGTGAGCTTTTCACCGTCTAACAATGGCATGTACGATAGTGTTATTGCTACCGTTACAAACCAGCAACCTGTTAACCTGCAAGATGCAAAACTAAAATTTATAATGCCTGCTGGTCATGATTACTATGTGGACAATGGAACATTATTGCAAATAGATAGCTCCGGTGATCATTCCGTTTGTTATGTTTCCTTTGACATACCTGCAAATTCCTCTCACGATGTAACTATAAGAACAGGGGCTAATTGTATAGAAGAAAATTCATTTAACAATACATCCTACAATTTTAGCATTTATCCAAACCCCTTTAAGAAAAAGTTTTTTGTAGATTTTACTTTATATTCGGCTAAATCTGTCACTATAGAATTATTTAGCATAGATGGCCGAAAGATAAAACAACTTGTTTGTGAGGATTTTCAAAAGGGAAGTCATTCCATAAGCTGTAACCAAGAAAATATTTTGCCGGGCATATACTTTTGCAAAGTTAAAATAGGCAAAACAAAGATAAAAGCAATAAAAATCGTGCATTTAAAACAATAATTTGGATGCTTGTTAAAAATTCCATTTAGCACATACAAAAAAATTTTTGTATGTGCTAAAAAATAACTATTTTTAGCCAATTTAATTTTTTCAGTATTCAATTATAAAAAAGTAAGAAGTATGAATGTTTTAAAATTTTACGCAAAATTTTTTGCGGTATGCTTTGCTTTGTTCTTAATTCAAGGCAATTTACAAGCACAAGACCAGCAAAAAATACAATACTCCGATTCCTGGAGTAAAAAAGGCCTAACCATTCTTTCACAAAAATCCAATGGATTGGAATTTGTTTATTCTGTAAACGAATTTAATATATCCGATATGGATGTAAAAGGCCAAATTATGAAAAACATTGAATTACCCGGTGTTTTTCTTCCCAATGACGAGGGAGCCCCGAATTTGCCAGGTTTTGGTAGATTTGTAGCCATCCCACAAGGAGCTGATGCAGAATTAAAAATTCTTGAAGTGAGGAAAGAAGTGATCAAAAATATTGAGGTAGCTCCTGCACCTGATATTCCATTAACAACAAACGATGACCCATTGGAATATAACATGGACATGGATATTTACCAAAAAGATGGGTTTTATCCAAGAAACCCGGTAAAAATATCAGGAAAGTCAGAAGTTAGGGGAGTAGATGTTGTTACTTTGGGAATTACTCCTTTCCAGTACAATCCTGTTAAGAAAGAGTTGATTGTATTAAAAGACATCAAATTTGAGATCAACTTTAAAGGTGGTAATGGCCATTTTGGTGAAGACAGGTTAAGAAGCAGGTGGTTTGACCCCATTCTTAAAAACAATGTCATTAATGGGAATTCATTACCAAAAATGGACTATTCGCACTACAACACCAAAGACGAAGGTGCAGAATACCTGATCATTGTTCCTGATGACCCTGATTTTATTGCTTGGGCTGATACCATAAAACAATTCAGGACATTACAAGGGATTTTGACCAAAGTTGTTACCATTTCAGAGATTGGCGGCAATGATGTTACAACCATTGATAATTATATTGGAAACGCTTATTCAACATGGGATCCAGTACCTGCTGCTGTATTAATTATGGCAGACTATGGTACTTCTGGCAATGGAATTACATCACCATCACTTTCTCATCCCTATTCAGGTAGCTTTATTTCGGATAATTCTTACGCGGATAGGACAGGAAATCATTTGCCTGACATCATCTTTGCCAGGATGACCGCACAAGATGCAACACAATTAGAAACAATGGTACATAAATTCATGCATCATGAATTGAATCCACCAACCAACCCTGATTATTATAATAACCCTATCACAGCATTAGGTTGGCAAACAGAAAGATGGTTCCAGATATGCTCCGAAACTGTAGGCGGTTTTTGGCATAATGAGCTTGGTAAAAACCAAGTACGTATTAATGCTATTTACAGCGGTAATCCAAGTTCAACATGGTCTACAGCAACCAACACATCACAAGTTATGAATTATTTTGGTTCTCCTGGTTTACATTATCTTCCTGACACCCCTGATTCTTTAGGTGGATGGTCAGGTGGAACAGCCAATGATGTTGTGAATGCTATCAATAGCGGGTCTTTTATGTTGCAACACCGCGACCATGGTGGAGAAACCGGTTGGGGAGAGCCTGCTTTCGGAAATTCAAACATCAATTCTCTCACCAATACTGATCTTACATTTGTCATGTCTATCAACTGCCTTACCGGTATGTTTGATTATTCTAGTGAGTGTTTTGCAGAAAAATTTCACAGGTATACCTACAATAACCAACCTTCAGGAGCTCTCGGTGTTATAGCAGCTACTGACATATCATATTCCTTTGTAAACGATACTTATGTTTGGGGAATGTATGATTATATGTGGCCTAACTATATGCCTGATTATGGCGACAGTACTTGGGGTGTATCATCCAAAGCCGGTGATGTTCAACCTGCTTTTGCCAATGCCAATGGAAAATATTTCTTATATAACTCAAGTTGGCCATACAACACTGGTGACAAGCAGGTTACATACAACCTTTTCCATATGCATGGTGATGCCTTTACAACGGTTTATTCTGAAATGCCACAAGATTTAGCAGTTCAGCATGACGCAGCATTACTCAGTGGGTTAACACAATTTAACGTGAAAGCTGACCAAGGTGCACTTATTGCCTTTACTGCCAACGGAGAAATTATTGGCACCGCTTATGGAACAGGTGATTATACTACCATTGATATAGAATCTCAACTCCCTGGTGACAACGTTACCATTACAGTTACTAAACAAAACTTCTACCGGTATTCTACTTCAATTCCAGTAATTCCTCCTGCCGGCGCTTATGTAGTTAATGATTCTATTGCAATTAATGATGATGCAGGAAACATGAATGGCCAGTTTGATTATGGTGAAACGATTTACCTCTCTATGGCAGCTAAGAATGTTGGACTTGAAGACGCAACAAACGTTACCGTGAACATAGACTCTGACGACCCCAGGGTAACTATATTAGATGGCACCGAAGATTTTGGCAATATTTCCGCCGAAAATATCGAATTTATTGAAGATGCATTTCAGTTAAGTGTTTGTGACACTGTTCCAGACAACCACAATATTTCTTTCAGTGTTGAAGCTACTGATGGCGACAGCGTTTGGATGTCATACTTCTCAATTAAAGCCTATGCACCGGTTATTTCAATAGGAAATATGGAAATAGCTAATGATGATAATGCCGATGGTAGATTAGACCCAGGCGAAACAGCTGACTTTATTGTTAATACATACAATATGGGACACGCTGAATCAGGGGTTCCGGTTGCAACATTATGTGCTTATAGCCCATATATCACCATTGACCCTGAAAGTCAAGAATTAGCCCAAATCCCTGCTATGGATACGGCAGAAGTTACATTTACTGTTACAGCTCATGATTCAATTACAAACGGTACTTTATTCAATGTTGAGTACACTTTTGCAGATCTTTACACTGATACAGCAAACTATGAATTAGTAGTAGGGCAACCACCAGAAATGATTATTGGTGATGGCACATCATCATCAAGCCAATATCCCTTCTACACTTATTACGAAAACAACAGGTCCCAAATGCTTTACCTCGGCAGCGAATTATTAGCCGGTGAAAAGCTGGTGCAAGAAATTGCCTTTGATTTTTCTGCAATTGGAGCTATACCTGTACTTACCGACTTGTATATCAACTTTAAGAAAACAACCATTGACCAAATAGGCAATAGCTTTGAAGATATGAGTGATGCAACCAATGTATTCTACTCAGATGCATATACTATGCCTACACAAACAGGGTGGCATGTTTTTGATGTAGATGATTACGCTTTTGATGGTACAGATACAAACCTAATTATTGAAGTAATCTGGGGAGATAATGGAAACTGGGACGATGAATTTGTAGTGAATTGTACAGACATGCCAGTTGATATGGTAGCTTATGGTTATTCTGATACAGAAACTCCACCCAATTATGATGGGAATACTGCTACCAGGCCAAATCTTCAAATATTCTTTGCTGGTGATGAGCCTGATACAAGCTATGTAGTAACATTTACCGTGTTAGACAGCGCCACTAATGATCCGCTTAACGAAGCATCTGTTAAGATCGGTAGCCTTAATAAAGCTGTTGATAATAACGGGCAAACTTCTTTTGAATTAATGCCTGCTGAATATTCTTATACAGCACAAGGTGAATTACATAACCCAAAAACCGGGTTATTCACAGTAGATGAAGAAGAAGAGATCACTGTATTGTTAGTTTCAAACGAAAGTGTTGGCGAAATTAATATGGGTAATTTTTCTCTCTATCCTAACCCAGCACATAACATTATTACCATAGAAAGTGGTTCTATCATCAACCAAGTTGAAATTTACAATATTACTGGTAAATTGATCTTGAACAAAACCGCTATAAAAGATACTAAAACAGATATTTCTCTTGACAAAATGAATACCGGGTTATACCTGGTGAATATCTACACTCCTGACGGAATACACACTCATAAAGTTCAAGTTATTAAATAAATCATATCTATAATAAAAGAGGAGAGAAGTTTAACTCTCCTCTTTTTATTTAATAAAATATATAAAAACAATATTATGAAAAAGATAAGCATTATATTACTATTGTGCTTCATAGCTATATTATATGCAAAAGCTGATAAAATAGAATTCAATTATCAATTTGAAAAACCAATATTATCGAAAAATGGTGAATTTGTAGAAGTTCAATATGAAAATTGTAGTAATTACGGCCCAGAAGGAAATCCTTCCATGCCATTTTTTCCTGTTGACCTGTTATTACCGCAAGGACATGAAGTACAGGATATTCAAGTTGTAAATATTTCATATTATCCAACAGGAGAAAACATTAAAATAAATCCGGCTGAGAGACAATTCCCGCTTTCGCAAAAACCTAACGAACCTTATATTGTAAAGCCAAATAAAAAAACTTATGCTTTAGAAAGCAACTATCCACAAAATATCGTGGATGGTATTTCTACACAATTTCTTTCTGGACATAGCATTGGTGGCTTTACCATTTGCCCGGTTCGATATATACCGGCACATAACAAGGCAAACTTCATAAAGTCCATTACTGTTGAGGTTCATACCAAAAAAACCAACAAGGCAGCCTCATCAAAAAAACATTTAAAGCTGAGCCCAAGTATTAAAACAAGGATTGAAAAGATTGTTGAAAATCCTGGATTCCTTAAAGAATATAAATATGGTGCATCAAGCAAAACTTCTGAAACGGATATTTTAATCATTACCAATGAAGATCTGCTACCAGGTTTCAACACCTATATTGATTATAAAACAGGTTGTGGCTTTATTATTGAAACCATCACAACTACAGAGATTTACAACCAATATACAGGAGTTGATAACCCGGAGAAGATAAGGAATTGTATCATTGATTTTTACCAAAACAAAAATCTTGAATTTGTTATTTTAGGTGGTGATGCCGATGGCAATGGAAATAATATTGTTCCTGCAAGATATTTAACCGTTGACGCTTACAACACCCCGGATGTACTACCAGGAGATATGTACTATTCTTGCCTTGATGGTGACTGGGATACTGACGGGGATGGAAATTACGGTGAACCCGGCGAAGAAGATATTCTTGCAGAAGTGCATGTTGGAAGGCTTTGTGTTGATGACCAGTCCGAATTGAACAATTTTATTCAAAAACTCATTGCTTACCAGGATACTCCTGTGTTGGATGATATTGAAAAAGCCTTGATGGTTGGCGAATTGCTTTGGAACGACCCTACATATGGTGGTGATTACAAAGATGAAGTAGCCTATGGTAGCTCAAGTCACGGCTACACTACAACCGGTATTTCAAACAACTTCACAATTGAGACTCTTTATGATCGCGATGGTGGTTGGAGCGTAAATGATATTTATAGCCAATTCAATAATACAGGTATTAATTTGCTTAATCACTTGGGACATTCAAACGTGGATTACAACATGACCATGTATAATAGTAGCCTTACTACTTCAAACTTCCAGAATGATGGCGTATCAAGAGGTTATGTGATTGAATATTCTCAAGGATGTTATTGTGGTTCTTTTGATAACAGGGACAGTTATGGTAGCTATGGCAGCGAAGATTGTTTTGCAGAAAAATTCACCACCTTGGAAACCGGGTTAGTTGCAACAATCATGAACTCTAGGTACGGATGGGGGCAGCATAATAGCACTGATGGCGCTTCACAATATTTTGACCGCGAATTTTTTGATGCCATTTTTGGTGAAAATATAACTGCTATCGGGATAGCAAATGATAAATCTAAAGAAGACAATATTGGTAATCTTAGCAGCCATCAAGGAGCTATAAGATGGTGTGCATACCAGTTGAACTTGTTTGGCGACCCGTCAATGGATATTTGGACGGCACAACCCAATAATATTACTGCTACCTTTCCTCAAGGGGTGTCAATAGGGGCTTCGCAAATTGATTTTACTACTGATGCTCCAAATGCCAGGGTTGCACTTATACAAAACAACACTCTTATAGGAAGAGGAATAACTGATGGGAACGGGCTTGTTACTATCTCCCTTTTTGATCCTTTAACCAGCGCAGAACCCGTTTCAGTATCTATTATTGGGCATAATAAAAACAGGTATAATGGAACCATTAATGTATTCTCCGATACTCCCTATATTGTTTATGAAGCCTTCACAATAAACGATGAAAACTATAATAACAATCAACAAGCGGATTATGGCGAAGAGATTATGCTTTCATTAGAAGTAACAAATGTGGGCAATCAACCGGCTAATGGTGTAGATGTTACATTATCCTCTGCCGATGATTATATAACTTTTACTGACAACCAAGAATTTTATGGAGATTTTCAAGCGCAGGAATCAAAGATTATAGACAATGGTTTTAGCTTGGAGATTTCGCAACAAGTTCCTGATATGCATAAACCACAAATTACTATTGAGGCTACTGACGGTGATAGTATTTGGTATTCTACCTTTACTATTGACATATGCGCCCCTGTTATTAAAATGAAGATGGCCTCAGTTGATAATGGTGATGCTGCAATTTTTACTTCAACACCACTGGTTAACGCCATAGAAAACGAAGAGTACAACTACTTTATTACAATAGAAGAAACAGGAGGTAATGGCAATGGAAGGCTTGACCCGGGAGAAACAACAAATTTGAAAGTAAATGCATTCAATAATGGACATGCATATATTGGCGAGGGAATTGGTAATTTATCTTCCGAAAGCCAATTCGTTACGATTAATAATTCAAGTGCAAGCATTCCTTTGTTGTTAGCAGATAGCTCCGCTATCATGGATTATAGCATTACGATTGATGAAGACACGGAAATAGGGTCTACTGTTGACTTTGAATTGATTCTTGAATTTAATGAATTTTATATTGATACCCTCAACCTTGCATTGAAAGTTGGCCTTATTGTTGAAGATTTTGAAACAGGTGATTTTTCATCTTATCCTTGGGCTTTTGGAGGAGACGCAGATTGGATCATTGATGCAGGTCAGTCTTACGAAGGACTAAAATCAGCAGTATCTGATGATATCGATGATAGCCAGTCAAGTGCATTGGAGATTACCCTAGATGTTACTACTGATGACAGTATATCTTTCTACAAAAAAGTTTCAACTGAACAAGGATGGGATTATTTCTCTTTCTATATTGATAATAATTTGCAAGACGAATGGAGCGGTGAGATAGACTGGAGTAATGAGCAATATGCCGTAACTGCCGGAACACATACCTTTAAATGGAAATATGAAAAAGATTCGTATGTTACCAGTGGTTCTGATTGCGCTTGGCTCGATTATATAATTCTTCCACCAAACACTAGTGTAAAGGAATCAAATAAGAACGTTAGTATTTCTGCACCAACTTTACCTTCATGGCTTACTTTGCAAGACCATAATGATGGGACAGCAGACCTAACAGGAACACCTGGCGGAAATAATGGCGGTGATAATGCCGTAGTTATTGAAGCAGAAACAGGTAATGGAACTATTTCGCAATCGTTTACCATTTATGTTTCATTAGAATCGATCAAAGAACATTCAAGTGATGTAATTATCATAGGTCCTAACCCGGCTAATAACTTTTTGAATATTATTAGCGAAAAAACTAAAATCAGTAACATCACATTATACGATATGAAAGGAAAGAAGATCATTACAGAAAAACCGGGCGAGCATAATTTTAAACTTGACCTTTCTGCTCTTTCTAAGGGAACATACATAATTAGAATAGTTTCTGGTGAAGAAATGATTACCAAAAAAGTCCAAATAGTGAAATAATAAATTCACTGCTAGTGTCATGTCACATATGAAATAGTAAGGAGGCACAGTCTATCCCGCTCATAGCGGGATAGACTGTGCCTCCTCGGAGTGACGTCATTGCGCGAGCCGGCATCAGTCGGCGAAGTAATCTCCAAGCGTCACATTAGAATTGACATGACACTAGAAAAAAACAAAGAACCCTTTTCCTTAAATGATCTTAGAAAAGGGTTTTTTGTTTTTATCATGATAAAAAAAGCTCCTGCTTCTAAAGCAGGAGCTTTTTATATATATATCCGATTAATATTTACTTAACAATATTTTGGAAATCTCCAGTATTCATATATTCTAAGAATTCCCTGTCTTCTGCTGCTTGCTTTTTGTATTTAGTATCTTCCTTAATCGCCTTTTTAAGGTTTTCGTACATCATTTCCGTGTTATTTGTACGAGCACCAAGCACAGCCATTAGGTAATGAGTTTGTCCATTTTTAGGAGCACAATCAAGCTTGCTTGAAGCATCTGAATAATTCTCTTTCAAAAGATGAGCCAATCCAAAGTTATATTTACAGCTTTTACCACTCATTTTTGAGATAGCATCACCGTATTCACCTTTTCTAATATAAATAATCCCTGCATTGTAATCAGCGCCTGCTGTTTGGAAATAATCAAGGGCTTCGTCATAATTACCTTTCCATGAAGCTATAACACCTTGTAGGTTTTGAACCGCTTTATTATTTGGCGAAAGTGTATTGGCTTTTTCTACATAAGTTGTAGCTTCATCAGCTTTTCCTTTTTCAAGTAAAATAAGCCCTGCACCTGCATAACCTTTCCACTCTTCAGGGTAAACTTTTGTTGCGTTTTTGTATATTTTTAACTGTTGGTCTTTGTCCTTAGTAAGTGTAGCTGCATAAAGCAATTCTTCTTTAGTTAAAGAATCAGGATTTGTTGTCGATAGTTCAGCAATTTGCTCGTCAGATTTTTTAGGGTCGTAGCATTTTAATTCCATTTCTGAACGCCTAAGGTCTTCGAGAAGTGCTTCAACTTCTTTATAAATAACTGTCATATTCCTGATTTCTTGTCTTCTTTTTGCAGCGTTATTTTGAGAGCGGATAACGTTAAGAATTGCGTCTTTATCTGCCAAATCAGAATTTTCTAAAGAATTTTCAAAACCTTCCCAGTCTTCACCACGTGCTGTAACATCCATTTGAGGTTTGAAATCATCAAAAGCAACATCTTCTGGGTTAAGTTCTTTGTAAAGGTCATTATAAACACCTTCTAAATAATCTTTTGCTGTTTCTCCCCTATCTTCTGAGAGCTCTTGGTTAAGATTTTCCTCACCTTCTGGAGAAGCCCATGCATTAACTTTAAGATGCTTTACTTTCCAGTTTTTATTGATAAATTCTTCAAGCGCTTCAATTCTTTGCTTTGCTTTTTCATCTTTGTTAAGGTCGAGCCTCCAGTTTAAACGCGACTTATTGTAAGCAAAATAGATATTCGCACTTTTTGATGTGAAGGTTTCTTTCTTATATCCATGTGCTTGAGCGAAATTAAGTGGTGGATTTTTACTAAGTAGCAATTCTTCATCCTTAGCTACCCTGGTAGAAGTATAGATTACGCCATCAGCTAATTTATTACCTTGTTCTGTACCTAACGGTTGAGATTCTCCCTTATACGTTGCTTTTGCAACAAGGAATAATTCTGATTTATTCATAGCAGGTTTGTAATCTATCTCTCCTTCTTTGGTAAAGCTTCCTCCGGTTTTGGGTATAACAGTACCATCGCCGGTTGTATTTTCACCTCTAAGCATAATAGGATCGAATGCTGTTTCTCCACCCTCATATCTAAGAACAGGTGTCAACTCAACAGTTGCCATTGGATGAAAGTATTTTTCAGGAATACTTCCTTTAAACGTTACATGGATTTTACCGCCGTGGGTTTCAAGCACTTCAGGCTCTACTGAATAGTCTACCGTGTCATAATTCTTAAGCATCTTGCTAATACCACAGCCTGTTAAAAGCGTTGCTGCAAGAAACATTGCAGCCATAATTTTCAGGTTAAATTTTTTCATATCTCAAAATTTAAATTTATAGATTACTAATTAATAACAATAACTTCTATCAATTTTATAATTTCTTTTCATGGATTTAAAAGTACAAATATAAAAAACTTAGGACATCACCAAGCAATTTTGCGAAAAAAAATCTCTAAATTCAACCTTGCCTGTTTTCCCAAGATAATTACCTAATGGTTAGAATATATGCTTTTTAATCATTATCAACTTTGTACGTAACATAGTACAATTTTGTTGTAAAAATTCTTAATAAAAACTTAAAATGAACGTTATTTAGAACGAATATAAACAATATGATAGCCTATAATTTTTTTATGCAATCGCTTTTACAAAACATCTTCTCCTCTTGTGTTGTATATGTTCGTAGTTTTTCCAATGCTTTATAGCTTTATGGTTGGTTTCAAAAATACCCGTTGTTTCAACATATTTGATGCCATGTTCTATCATTACTTTTTGTAATTCGGTTATTAATAACGCGGGTACTCCTGCCCCTTGCATTTCCGGTACAATGCCGGTTAAAGCCAAATCCGCTACCTTAGCTTTTTTCATGGCTTTTATTAAGTGAATAAAACCAAAAGGGAAAATTTTGCCATGAGCTTTTTGCATTGCTTCTGATAAAGAAGGAATAGCAACAATAAACCCAACCAATTGACCGGATTCGGTAGTAACCAACTTGACAAAGTCAGGGTTTAAAAAACTAAAGTATTTGTGAAGGTAGAAATCAATCATTTTCTCGTTAAATTCAGTAACGTAAGGTAAATCGCTGAATGATTCATTAATAACATTGAAGATTTGTTTCCCGTATGCTTTGATTTCTTTTGCTTTTCTAAAATGAATAACATTTAACTTGTTTCTCTTTTTTATTACTTCTGCAAGCTTGACTGCTTTTGCTGGTATTTCATCAGCTAACTCAAGCCTAAATTCCACCCAATCTATTTCTTTTTCATAGCCCATTTGTTCCATATGTTTTTTATAGTATGGATGGTGGTGCACCGACCCAATAGACGGTAGGTATTCATGGCCTTCTATTAACATGCCTTGTTGATCTAAGTTTGAAAACCCCAAGGGGCCGTGTATTTGTTCCATACCATTATGCTTAGCCCACTTCTCTGCGGTATGTAAAAGTTTTCCTGGTACTTCAGCATCATCAATGAATTCTATTCTTGAAAAACGAGCAAATTTTTTCCCGGTCTTTTCGTTGTATTTATGATTAATAATTCCGCCAATTCTTCCTACAGGCTTATTATTTTTATATGCAATCCAGAATTTGGCATCACAAAAATCAAATCCCGGGTTTTCTCCAGGAATAAGTGACTTTATTTCGTCTTTCTTTATTGGTGGTATCCAAGTTTTATCATTTTTATAAATTTGAAATTGCAAGTCCACAAATGTTTTTATATCCTTTTTGGTTTGCACTTCTTTTAAAATAAGGGTCATATTGATTTATAATTTAGTTTTTCAACGGAACAAAAATACATGAAAAAATTAAAAAACAATAGGTCTTAAGAACTATCTTTGAAGTCGTATAGTTTAAATTTTTTCAATACAAAAATTGTTACCTTGTACATCATAAATATTAAAACCGGCCAGCTAATTAGCCAAAGAATGGATTCCAAATAATTCATAACAATATATTTTTTTTAATAAACATGGTCTTCTTTATCAATACTATCATTTATTTCGTTCTTATCAATTTTCTTTTTTGCTAATATCCTCCAAACGTACCATATATAGGCTATTACAAAAGGGACGAGCAATGAAACATAGCTCATAGCTGTGAGTGTATAATGACTTGAAGATGCATTCTCTATGGTTAATGAACTTTGTAAGTCAAAACTCGAAGGATAGAATGCTGTATTATTAAATCCTGCTACCATAAATAAGGAAAAAACCACGAGAATAATCCCTGGTGCAGCCAACCAAAATGCCTTTTTCTTTGAAAGGAAGTAAGTTCTGTATATTGCTAAAATAACTAAGACTGCACCTCCAAGCAAAAATAACAAGGTAAGAGGCATGTCAATATAATTATTGAAATATTTATTATCTTCCATAAAAACTTTTCCGTTGTTATCAACTGCATAACCTTGTTTTGTTAGCAACATTACCATAAATGTAAGAAAAAACGCCAAAAAAAGAATGGCATTAAAAAGCGTTTGCTTTTTTGCTCTTTTATATATTTCCTGGTCGTTAATGGTTGCAATAAAATGCATAGAACCCATCACCCTTGCAAGGAAAAAGACAGCCAACCCAAGGGATACATTTTGGATATTAAGCGCTGCTTCTAAGCCCCTGGCCGGATTTTCCCACCTGCTAAGGTTATATTCATTAATTGAAAATTCTGAACCTGTAAAAAAAGTACTTACTGCAGCTCCAATAAGTATGGTAGCCAATAAACCATTTAGCAACAGGAATATCTCGAAAGTTTTATGCCCAAGCAAATTACCGGGCTTTTTCCGGTATTCAAAAGAAATAGCCTGAACGATGAAGCCAAATAAAATGAGCATCCATACCCAATATGCCCCTCCAAAACTTGTAGCATAGAACAAAGGGAAAGAAGCAAAAAAAGCTCCTCCAAAGGTAACAAGCGTAGTAAAAGTGAGTTCCCATTTTCTTCCAATAGAATTGATAAGCATAGAGCGTTCGGTTTCATCTTTACCTATTGCATATATTAAAGTTTGCCCTCCTTGCACAAACATCAGGAAAACGAGAAGAGAAGCTAAAAGTGAAATAATCACCCACCAATATTGTTGTAAAGCCAAATGTGATAATGTTTCAAACATAGTATCTTGGTTTTAATTTTTTACATTCATTCATTTCATTATTCATTAAGCATTTTTTGTTTCGTCATCCAACTTAGGCCCCTTTTTTATCTGTCTTGTTAGTATCCTGATCTCAACGACAAGAAGGATTGTAAACAAAATGGCAAAAAGCCAAAAAGTTGTCTGTACCGTAGCTGTGCTAAGGTGGGAGGTAGCCATGTGCGTTGGCAAAATATCCTGTATTGCCCAGGGTTGGCGCCCAACTTCTGCAACTACCCAGCCTAGCTGGGATGCAAGATAACCTAAAGGAATCGATATAATTGCTAAGCGTAAAAATAGTTTAGAAGTTTCGATTTTACCTTTCTTTACCCTGTATAGTGCAATAATAAAAATAAGCACGAACAAGAAGCCAAGCCCAACCATTACATGAAAACTATAGAAAATAAGGGGCACATAAGGTACAACAAATTCCGGACTAGGTATATAACCATACCCTATATATGGATAATGCTTTTCAAATATTTTTAAGGCTTCTTGGGCCTTTTCTTGGTTTCCATTCTTTTTTGCTTCTTTGTATTCGGCAAGACTATTAACAGCCGTTTTCCCAAGTTGTATTTTTTCTTCTGTTGATTGTACTCCGTGTTCTTTGTTTCCATATACCAGGTCATTGATACCTGGCACAAATCCATCAAAATCTCTTGTACTAAGGTATGAAAGAAGCTTAGGTATTTGGATTTTAAAATCGTAAGTTACTAGGCTATCTCCTGGTTTTTTTTCGTTGTTAAGCCAACCAAAAACAATGAGGCCGGCTTCCTTTTTTCCATCATATAGCCCTTCCATAGCGGCTAATTTAACAGGTTGTTTTTGTGCTACTTGGTAAGCAGAGCCATCTCCTGTAAGAATAATAAATAACGAAGAAAACAGGCCAAATACTGAACCAATCACAATGCTTCTCTTAGCAAAATCAAGATGTCTTTTCTTAAGAATAAACCATGCACTCACCCCAACAACAAAAAGGGCTCCTATAACATATCCAGAAGATATGGTATGCAAGAATTTATTGACTGCCACGGGCGATAGCAAAACATCCCAAAAATTAAGCATTTCGCTTCTTGCAGTATCTGGATTAAAATGCATACCAACAGGGCTTTGCATCCATGCATTAGCAACTAATATCCATAAAGCAGAAAGACTAGCGCCTAATGCCACTAACCAAGTAGATAGGAGATGAAAATTTTTGCTCACCTTGTTCCATCCAAAAAACATTACGGCAATAAAAGTAGACTCCAAGAAAAATGCCATAATCCCTTCAACGGCCAGTGGTGCGCCAAAAATATCGCCAACTATCCAGGAATAATTAGACCAGTTGGTGCCAAACTCAAACTCAAGAATTATTCCAGTAGCAACACCAATAGCAAAATTAATACCGAACAAAATCATCCAAAACTTGGTTATTTGTTTCCATTTTTCGTTTCCAGTTTTTACGTAAATGGATTCCATTATGGCTATAATGAAGGATAATCCTAAGGTAAGTGGGACAAAAAACCAATGATAAATGGCTGTTAGCGCAAATTGCGCCCGAGACCAATCAACAAGTGAAAAATCAACATTTTCCATAATCGTATTAAAGTTATTGTGTTAATTGTTTAATAATATATTCGCTTTTATCTTTATCGTTGTCGAATTTGCTTCCGAGAAAATCTTTAAAAAAGAAAAGCTTTAATATGGCAAACATAATAAAAAGCTTAATAAATATAATTATCCAAAGTTTGATACCAACATTGGAAAGATTGGAAAATCCTTCGTAATAAAAACGAAAAGCCTTTTTAAAAGGGAAGAGTATTTTGTTTAAGAATAACAGCATTTATTCAAATGTTATGCATACCATGTACAAATATATATTTTTTAATGAATTTAACGATAATAAAATCAAAAATGTTTTTGTTAAGTTTAAACCTTAACAGCAGGCTATCATTTCTTTGTCTTTTTGCCAAAACAATTCCTGCATAAGGGTTCATATGTGTCTTTTTCTCCTAATATAACTTGTTTATCTTCGGAAGTTTTACGAAAGGAATAGTTGGCTAAATTTCCACATTCTAAGCATATAGCATGTACTTTGGTTACAAATTCCGCTATGCACATAAGTTCTGGGATAGGGCCAAAAGGTTTGCCCTGGAAATCCATGTCAAGCCCTGCAACGATTACTCTTAACCCACTATTAGCTAACTTATTACATACCCCTGGCAATCCTTTATCAAAAAACTGGGCTTCGTCAATGCCAACCACTTCAACTTCACCAGCTAGCAGTAAAATATTTGAAGATGAACTTACCGGCGTAGATTGTATATGCTTTGCATCATGAGAAACAACGTTTTCTTCATCATAACGGATATCAATGGATGGTTTAAAAATTTCTACTTTCTGTCTTGCAATTTTTGCCCTGTTCAATCTCCTTATCAATTCTTCTGTTTTGCCCGAAAACATCGAGCCACAGATAACTTCTATCCAACCATGAGGTTCTAAAGGGCTTTTATTAATTTCATAGAACATTGAAATTTGGTTTAAGAATCTTTTATACTTTTATGCAAAATTAATATATTTATCAAAACCTAATCCTAAAATTTACTTTATGGACAAAACATCAATTAAAGAAAGCATCATACGGAGTTTGGATAATATCATTGATAAAACAAGTAACTTGGAAAAATTTGAAGAGCAAATACCCCAAGTAGAACTGGATATTATTCTTAAAGATATACAACAATTATATGAAAATTATAAACTCCTTGCAAAAATCAACAATAGGGAATTAGAAGGAGAGATAGAGCAACAAAGCATTAATTCCATCATTGAAAAAAGTGAACAAACCTTTAGCAAAATAAAAACCATCAGTGAAACACTGGCTAAAGAGGAAACAGGAAAAATATATCCTGATGAAGAAAATGACCAAAAGAATGAAGCTTTCAAAGATACCTTAGTGGAAGATAATAAAACTATAGAAAAGGAACAAAAGCCCAATGTTGAAGAAGAAGCTGGTGAAGAAGAAATTATTATTGAACAATATGAGCAACAGATCAAGCAGCCTGTGAGCCAGGAAATGGGAAGCGAAACAGTGGCAGACAAATACAAGAATATTCCCCAGTCTCTCAATGAAAGATTAAGAACTACGGCAACTGACAATAGCATCGCGGCCAAACTACAGCAAGACCCAATTAAAGAACTTCGCTCCTCAATTGGTTTGAACGAAAAGATTCTTTTTGTAAAAGAACTTTTTAATGAAAATAATGAAGAATACCGTAACGTATTAAGCAAATTGGACAGTATGCCAGATTTAACCACGGCCATGGAACTTGTTAACGCATTACAGCTCAGGTATAGCTGGGATGATAGCAAGGAATCATATAAATTGTTCATCAATTATATAAAAAGAAGATTTACAAGCTAGTAAAAGATGAAATGTTTTTTGTCAATTATAATTTTTGTCCTTGTTCAAGGCAATGCAATAGCCCAATACAAGCAATACGCAAAAGAAGTTATTGATACTTTGTGCTCCCCATTTATGCATGGGCGAGGCTATGTAAACAAAGGTGATAGTATAGCTGCCGACTTTATTGCAGGTGAATACAAAACTCTTGGGGTAAAGCCATTCAAAGATTCCTATTATCAACATTTTAGTTTTCCTGTTAATACTTTCCCGGATACCTTAGATTTCTATGTAGGCAGCAATAAACTTATCCCTGGAAAAGATTACTATATTTCAGCGGATGCAAAAAGTATTAAAGGATGTTTTGAAACTTTTCGCTACAAAAAAAATCAACCCTTAAAAGATTGTTATTCTGAAATTACTGAAGGGAAATTCATCATTATTGATAAAAAATTTGCAGACACTATTAGCCAAAATCCTCCTCCAAAAGCAAAAGGAGCAATACTCCTATCTGGAAAAGACCTATATTGGTATATTTCTAATGGTTTAAGAACCTCTAAATTTATAAAAATACATGTTGATAGCAATAAAATTGACAAAACTACCAAAAAAGTATGCCTGCATATTAATAATCAATTTCACCCTTATTATCCTTCTCAAAATGTAATTGGATTTATTAAAGGGAAGCGCCAACCTGATTCGCTTATAATTTTTTCTGCCCATTACGACCACCTTGGAAGGATGGGTAATAATGTTTATTTCCCAGGGGCCAATGACAACGCCAGCGGAGTTGCCATGCTGCTCAACTTAGCCCGTTACTATAGCAAAAAGGAGAACCAGCCAGATTACTCTATTGCATTTTGTGCATTTTCGGCAGAAGAAGCCGGTTTGATAGGGTCGTTTTATTACACAGAGCATCCTTTATTCCCTTTAGATTATACGAAGTTTGTAATTAACTTGGATTTGGTGGGTACCGGCAGCGAAGGTATAAAAGTAGTTAATGGGGCTGTGCTAAATAGAGAATTTAATATGTTGGTAAATATAAACAAAGAAAAGCAATACCTATCTAAAATATCAAAAAGAGGTGAAGCAGCCAACAGCGATCATTATCCTTTTTATAGCAAAGGAGTAAAAAGCTTTTTCATTTATACATTAGGAGGCACTACAGCTTACCACAACATGGAAGACCGCCCGGGAACACTCCCATTAACTAAATTTGATAACCTTTTTAGATTATTGACAGACTTTGCTAAAATGCTACAAAATAAGTAAAAAAAACTATTGTTGGTTGGGATCTGTATATCCAAGAATAAACTCAAGAATTTCGGTTGTTTTGTTATATATCCCCTTGCATTCACTTTCTTTATTTCCAGCAACATTAAGCGTTTTGATATTATAATCATTCAACCACTTCTTAAACCTATTTTTCATTACAATTTTTGTATGAGAAACATCAATTATAATACACGGCTTATTGTGCTTCTGGCAATATTCTTCTGTTAATTTTGTTCCTTCAACAAGAGTGTTATTGCAAGTAATAATAAGGGTTCCATTACTATCCGTAACATTTTGCTCCGTTCTTTTATGATTTTTCCTGGAATTGGTTTCTTTTAATGGATACTTTTCAGGAATTGTTCCATCTTCTGCTTTTCGTCCTTTTGGACACCAACCACCTGCAGGAATATTATGGTTTATTGCAAAATCTAATGCACTCCTGTCAACTCCAGTTTGTCCTCCTGATATAATCTTCTCTATTTTCATAATCCTGTTTTAAAAAAACCAAGCCGCAAAATTAAAAATTATCTGTAATTCGTTAATTGACTTTCTACTTATGTTATAAACATTCTTTCAATTGCCAGTAAAAAAAAGTTTTTGCAATGATTATTCATTTTCCTCGTTGCTAGTCCATTGATAATTATATAAACCTTCCATAAGCCTTTTACGTTTTTGTTCTTCTGATAATTGCTCGTACTTTTGCTTCGCTTCAAAAAATTTTTTTCGTTCTTCTTCTTCAATCTTTCTCTTTTCTTCGAGAAAATTTTGCTCAATATGGTTATAGAGAAAATTTTTAGCAACTGTTGGAAATAACTCTAATAACAATTCTTCCTTTTCATTCTTAGCTAGAGTGACATTGCCAAACCTATCATAAACAGGATTGGGTTGTTTTTTGTAGTCTTTAGGATCGAATGGTTGTTCTTTCTTAACCCCTGCAATTTCATAACGAAATCCTGGATCAATTGGAATTGGAGTTTTACCGTAAAATCCTTTTACCAAATTAACAAATTGTGTACTTTTGGTAGTATAGTGCTTTTGCCCTTTATTTTCGTCAATTACATAATTTACTGCCTGTACACCAACGATTTGGCTTGTTGGAGTTACTAAGGGAGGACAACCGGCCTTCACCCTTACTAATGGAACAACTTCTAAAACCCGGTTTAAATGTTTTTCTAGTTTTAATTGTTTAAGCTGGGCAAGCATGTTTGTATACATACCTCCAGGTATCTCTGCATTCTTAACATTTTCGTTGGGTTCTGGAAAATTAAAGTATTTCTCTATCTTGTGGCAAGTTTCTAATAACTCCTCTTCTTTACCGGTTTTAGCATACCCAATGGCGAGGTCAAATAGCCTATCAATATTATTTGGCAATTCATCATTGGCTATATCAAATTCCAAGGGAAATTGCTTATAGGAGTCAAAATCGGCCAATTCTTCCCTAATTATTTTGAGTTCCTTGTTGATATTACCAACAATATCCTTATTGATATTTGTTTGAACACCAAGTTTATCACAAAAAAGTTGTATAATTTCGAAAGCAGGCGCTGCCGGCCCACCTGAAAAATTCATCAAAGCTGTGTCAACAATATCAACACCACTAATAATAGCCATGAGGGTTGCAGCCAACCCATAACCAGGCGTGCAATGTGTATGAAAATTAACAGGTATAGACAGGTTGTTCTTGAATTCGTTAATCAATCGTCCTGTTCTACCTGGGGGAATAAGGCCTGCCATATCTTTAAGCGTGATAATATCAGCGCCAAGCTCTTCCAGTTGTTTTGCTTTATCTATGAAATAACTATTAGTAAAAATATTAGAAGGAAGCCTCTTTCTTTTCAATAAGGCTTTAATTTTTTCTTTTGGAGAGAATTTTGGGTCAATGGTATAGCAAATGGTGCAATCTGCCATTCCATCGTTTTCTTTTACATACTTGATAGTAGACTTCATGTTGTCAACATCATTAAGGGCGTCAAAAATGCGCATGATGTCGATACCAGACTTTATCGCATTCCTGTTAAAACCTTCTATAACGGTTTCGGGATAAGGATTATAACCAAAAAGGTTTCGTCCCCTAGATAAAGCTGTGAGTTTTGATGTATCCCCTATGCCTTCTTTAATTTTTTCAAGCCGCTCCCACGGGTCTTCATTAAGATAGCGCATCACCGAATCCGGTACTGCTCCTCCCCACACTTCCATGGCATAGAAATTAGCTTTTTTAAATAATGGCAAAACCCTATCGATTTGCTCTTGTTTCATTCTTGTGGCAAACAATGATTGTTGCCCATCCCTTAATGTTACATCCCTTACCAGGAGCTTTTTTTTCATTGTATTTTAGCAATTTTTAAGATTCAAATAATGAAAAACGTTAATTTGAAAACAAAATTATATAAATATAATCGAAGTCCTATGTATTAATGAAATTTTATTTGTCTACCCAAAATTAAAATCGCAATTTTCTCTACAATTATTTGATGTTTATTCAAGAAACATACTTGACAATAATGAGAAAAAACTTTATAGATTCTAATAACCTAGTTTAAGAGGTAAAAATAATCGAAAACCATAAACTTTTTATTAGTAAAATACCGTATTTTATAAAAAGTAATGAATGTAAAAAATAAAATTATCACTATAAATATGGGATAGAAAAAAAGGCTGCCTACTGATCACAAAAACGATGAAAGCAATTAGGAAACAACCTGACCCGTGTGAGGCAGCCTTATAAAAACTCGGTTAAGCTATGAAAAACGTATAAATCGAGTACTTATATTATTGTTGCAGTAAGTATTGAAAAACGAAAAAAAACCCGGCTAATTGCCGGGTTTTTTTAAGGTTATATTTTCAAAAACAAACACTTAATTCTTAATTACTTTTTGCATCATTTGCTTATTTTTTGTTGTTATCCTTAGGAAGTAAATACCATTAGGATAATTTGACAAATCTACCGAGTGTTCATTGTATATAGGTTGAATGTTTTGCCCGGCATAATTATAAACTTGAATTTCTAATACTTTTTCTTTTGTTTTCACGTGAAAAATTCCATCGGAAGGATTGGGATAAATTCCTACAAAGTTTTCACGCTCCCTAATGCCAATGTTATCTGGCTTAATGCCATTAATGCATTCTTGATCGTATGGGTATTCAAAATCTGATGAAGTAATATCATAAAAGCCATTATTATAGCCTCCCCATCCAAAATTAAAAGAAAACCAATTTTCTGTATATTCATCATATCCATCACAAACAAAAGCATGTCCACCGTCATCGCTTTGTCCACCATAAATCAGCGGCATACCATTATCCAAATCTGCTTTTAGTAAACTATTCCATTCACTTTTTCCATAATCATCTTTAAAATGGTGGGTGGGTAATTCATACAGGAAATAATACCACATAGCATCAGGAACATCTTGGTTATAAGCAGAAGAGCCGTCTGGGCCGTAATCCATTTGAACTGCCACGCCACAGTGATACATAAGTTCTGCAGAATTAGATGTAGGACTTGAATTATTCATATTGGAGTAATCGTAATTCGCATTGGCAAAATCAGCGCTAAGCGTTCCATAACTTGGGTGATTATATGAATGTGAGCCATAACCCGTAGTTGGATATTCATGGTATTTCATCATTATGCTCATAGCTGTAGAAACACAACCTGCATAAGCATGCCCACCAGAACCACCAGGATCAGTTGGGCAATAATCATTCCATCCCTCATCTTGATTCCATTCCAAATGATCTGTTAATGCATCAACTTTCGCTCCTCCTTTTTGGGGAGTAAATTCATCAAAAGCAACATTATACTTTTTCCATTGATTTTCTATTCCTGGTGTTGCTTCAATATCATTTTCTTTAATGTATTGAATATTTGTGTAATAACGTTTCATCCAACTTGATACATTCAATGGCTGGCCTTCAGTTTCAAAACGATTCTTTAACCCATAACCTATTAATGGGTTTGCTGCATCGTCAGCAGAGATAATTACAAAGCCTTTTTCTTTGTCTACGTTAAAAACATAATAAATAGGAGTGTCTCCCGAACGAACCGTAATTTCCTCACTAAAAACAATATCCGTTTGTTTTACATCAGCTCGTTCGTAATAAATGTTTTTTGCAACTTGTTTAGCGGCTTCTTTGGTAATGCCGTCAGCAAAAACTCCTGCTGCAAGAAGCATCAATAAACCTAATAATGTAATTTTTATTTTCATGATCATCAATTTTTACAATTTTTAAAATATTTTATTCGAGTTCTATGATTAATTCTTCTTCTAATTCGTATGGATTGACTTCAATGTTTTTTTCATCTTTATATTGCATATATAGAATATCAGTTGAATCTTGCTTAAAACCTATATAATAACTGCCATTACTAAAAACAGAGAAATCAGCATCATGTAAAGTTAAATTTTGCTTAAACTTACCAAAACCCTTATAGCTATCATCAAAATCAAACCTGACTAAGGCTTGCTTGGGAACGCGATCAGAAGATATTTTCAAGGCTTCTCTCTCGTCACCCCTAGAAGTATAGGTGTAAATCTCCATTGAGAAACCACCAAATCCATAATCACAAATAAAAGTTTTTTTGCAATCAACAGAGGCTGTTCCATCAAGAGAGCCATCTTCAACATCAACTTTGATCTCGTCGCCATTGGGATCAACTTTTATAAGACGCTCATTAGCATTGGTTTTGCTAGCAGCATAAACCTTTTCAAAAAAACCGCGATACTTATAATCAGTACTGCCATCGGTGTATTCGCTTTCAGTAATATCCGCATTAAAAGTAAATCCTTCAGGATCGGCGCCTGATGTTATTTTAACAACAGCCGTACCTCCAATAGGATCATCGGGAGTAAATCTTCCATTGATCTCGAGTTCATTGTTCATAAGATCGAGATCGGAAGTCATTGCGAGTTGATTTTGCTTTAAGTCTTTTTCTTTATTCTCCTTTTTACATGAAGAGAATATCGCACCTGAAATAACAAGTGCTAATAACGGGATAAATAGTTTTACTGTTTTCATCTTTAATAATTTAATTTTATTGGAATTTCCTTTTTTTAATTAACAAAATTAATACTTTCGTAATAAACTAAAATGGGTAGAATTACTTAAATGTGATTTTAAAAAAATAGTTGCAGTAAGTAAGTGATTTTGAAAAATTTTTAGATGCTTTTATTGCCCATGTTATAAAATTAGTAAATATATTGCAAAAATCCAATTTTACTACTAAAAAAGGACTTCAACAACTTTAAGGAGATAATTCCTTGACAAGGATTCTTCCACAAAACAACAGGTCAAAATCCTCTGTAAAAAGCTTCCAGTAATAAAGCCCCGGGCTATATTCTTCTTCTATTTCAATTACATTTTCACTGGTTTGTTTTTCTAGTATTTTCTCACCTCTATTGTTGTAAAGTTCAAGATACAAAGTTGTTTTGGGGTGTATCTCCCATTCCAATACAATTCGGTTACTTTTTGTAACAACTAAAGTATGGGGTGTTTTAATATTGGTGTCTTGCGCTCTTAAATTACCTTTGAACCTTTCAGATAGCTTCTCAAGGTTCTTATTAGGTTCATAAGCTTGAGCTATTAGCTTCTTTTCTAATGGTTTAACAGTTATTTGCATTTGATTTGGTAATGTATCTGCTTTAATTTTTTTTGAAGGAAGTTTTTTATGCAGTTCAATTTTCTTTTGGGCATATTTAAAACTACTTGAGTCCAAATCTTTGTTATGGGTAAATATTAGCGTTAAGGTAATAAAAATAAGTGCGGTTGCAGCGATACCCGCAATATACAACATTTTAGCAGGCCTTTTCACTTTTGCGCTATAGGAATCGACAGATTTAATAATGTCGTAGAGGTCTACTGCTTCGGCAGCGCATTGATCACACTCGGCTACGTGCTTTTTTATGTGCATGGGCATACTGGTGAGATACCCACTACTTAGCGCCTCCGCATATAAAGCTATTTCTTCTTCTGTTAAATGTTGCATGAGTCTGAGATTCTAACTAATAAATATATAACTAAAAGACAATATAATAAAACCAATTTTGTATATTTTGTTTGCGTTATCTGCCCTGGAAAATATTTCAAACAATATTCCAAGTGTTTCTTTAGAGTAATTGGCGCGTTGATACTTGCCATTAAGCCTGGATAAAATGCTATTAATATATTTATTGATATACATCCTGATTGCATCGGGCTTAACATCTTTATTTTCATATTGATTGACTAAACTGGCCAAATCACTATACAATTCTTTATCTTTTACCCCAGGTTTATTTTCCGTTAATTCAACCGTAGTATCACTTTCATGGTTCTTGTAGCATTTTTTAATATCTTTATTGCTTACCGGTACACGATAAAATACTTTCAAGAACAGTTCTATTTTTACTCTCTCTTTTCCAAAAGTTGTAAGCACCTTATCAAGTAAGTCTTTTTCATTATGAATGATAGTAGCTTGCTCTGGCGATAAAGAATTGTCCTTATTATATTTTAACATCTCGTTAACTTCAGATTTAATAGTTTTCCAATTGTTAAGCTCGCTTCGTATCAGCTCACAGGTCATTTTATAAAGCACAGCAGAATAGTATGTTCTGGGTTGTGCTTTACCACTGTATGCTTTAGCTATTTTTTCTTTCTTTATCAAGTATTTCTCCAATAAGGATTGCTTTATATCCTCTTTCTCATTGAAAGGTATTACCCCCCTGGAAATAAACTTGTTAACAATAATAGAACATAATTCTTCTATTGCTTCTAATGATATTAAGTCTGTCGTATTTTGCTGCATTGTATATAAAAATAATTTGCCTATTTCATTGGCAAAGATTCTACTTTTTCAGCAAAATAACAAAAATAATACCGCTTTTAAAGAATCATTTTAATAGTTGCATGAAATAGGGGTAAATGAAAAGAGTTTTGCAGTATTTTTCTATCGCTGGGGAAACATATTTTTGCATCAATAATCATACCACGATACAAAAAAACAAATACATGTTAATTAATGGAGCATATTGTTGTTATCCTTTTGAAAGCATATATTTTTAAACGTTTTGAAAATTATTTCCAGGTCGGTTATTAAAGATCTTTTGTAATAATACTTTTTATCTAACTCTACTTTTTTAGGTATTGTTTTATTGATATAAACCTTTTCAGGGTCGTCAACATTCACATACAGCTTACTCTCATTAGCAAAATAAATACTTGAATAACTTGTTATACCTGGCTTTAATTGGAAGTATTTGGGGAACAACTCTTTATAATAGTTTTTATATTCTTCAACATCTGGTCTTGGCCCAACAAAGCTCATATTACCTATTAAAACATTAATAAGTTGAGGAAACTCATCGATTTTCAATTTTCTTAATACGTATCCTAAGCTGGTAACTCGGGGGTCTTTATCACTTATTGTAATGGCAAAATTATCTGAACTACGCTTCATCGTCCTAAATTTAATAATAGTAAATTCCGACTCGTTCTGGCCAATCCGTTTTGCCAGGTAAAAAATAGGCCATCCCGAATCCATTACTATCAGAATAGAAATAATAATTAAAATAGGGCTCAATATTATCAAACCAAAGAAAGACAAAACAACATCAAATATCCTTTTATACATTGACTACCTATGTTTTTGTGACGTTACATGGTTTTTAACGCTTTTTCGGGCTGCTAAAATAAAATAAAATATTAAAGTAGCTGTTTATAAAGATATATTATTTTTGCATTTATATTTATTGAACCCTAAATATTATGAATAAAAGTCAATCAAATTCCACTCAAATGGACTTTTTAGAATTTACTATAAAACTCTACAGGCTCTTTAAAAAACATATTGTATTGATAATTATATTTTTGACAATTGGAATAGGATATTCGATCTATAAACAAGTAAAAAAAGAGCAATTATATAACACAAGAATAATAATGAAAGCTGATATTGAAAATATACGTTTAATCGACGAGATATTTAATAACTTAAATGAGTTGATAAAAAAAAATAAGCAAAAGGCTTCTATCCAATTAGGAGTTGATATTAAAACTTGTAATAAACTAAAAAACTTAGAATTTTCCTTTCCAGAAGAGAAAATGGAAAAATTACCTGATAAGTATACAACACTGGAAGCATCACTTAAATTAGAACACCAATTGGTAGAACAAGTTGAAAACCTATCAAGATGTTTTGAAAACTACATTAACCATTTACCCTACTTAAAACAAATGACTGAAAAGAGGGCAAATCAACTCAAACAAGAGATCCATGAAATTCAAAAAAAAATAAAGGAAACAGACAGTATACAAAGTCTATATTTGAAGTCATACCTTTTGAATAACAAGCTTATTTATGTTAACCAAGACGGTTTACATGCTTCTATGAATGAGTTAAAATTGGAATTAATTAAAGAAAAACATAAATTAGAATTGGACTTAGCACAGGTTAATCCAGTTTATTTTATAGATTCCATTACCGTTAAAAAATCTGGGGATTTAATAAGTTTTATTGTATATATTGGCGGAAGTTTAATAATATCGCTTATGATTATTTTCTTTATTGAAGTATATCGTAAAGAAAAAAAGGATTCTAACGAGGCCGATAAATAAAAACAAAAAAACAATAAAACACAGAAAAAAACATGACCCCACTCTGTTTCTCAAGTATCGATTCAAAAAGTGCATTACTCCCTACTAATATAAGAAAATAAGCGGTTAAAAGCTTGCCCTGTTTTATAGAACTGATAAAAGGCATAATGAATATAAATAGTAATACCATCCCTCCTATTATCCCTAAACGGAGCGCATCCTCTATAAACTGGTTATGAGCATTCAACCTACGTTTTTCAGTGTATGCATACTCATCCTCTCTATATTCCTTTTTCACCACTATATGAGTATCACCAATCCCAACTCCAATCAATGGATTCCTAAGTATTATTTTTGTTGCTATCTTCCAAGAAATAATCCTGGATGTTATGGTTTTATTGTGTATTGTACTGTCTTGTGTTTCTGCAATACTTATATTATGTGATATATCCTCAATTGGCCTCCTGTAATTATTTACTAATATTAGATATAATAAAATTGCATAAAAAAATAATCGTCCAAAAAGTCTTTTATAATTTTTCGATCTAAGATTATAAATAATAATATCGGTAAATAAAATTATGAAAGTTAGAAATATCCCTGCCTTGGAAGAAAGCAGAAATAATATAAAAAGCAGAAATAATATACCAGTAAAAAAGAACCAATTTTCATATTTGCTTTTTGCCTGTAATCTTTTAAACCTCAGTAAGAATATTGAGAGGGAAATCATCATTGAAAAATAGGTAGGATGTAAGAAATGTGAAAAATTACTATAAAAAAATTCTTCTCCAAAAACTACCTCTATATTGAATAACTCATAAGGCCTTTTTATAATGGTTAATAATTCTAAAGCATTAATTTTCATTGACCCGATAAAAGCTATAAGCAAACATAATATAGAGGCTAAAACAACACCTACTATAAAGGTATTTAAAACATATTTTTGCTTACTTTTAAGATAAGAAGATGTATTTAAAAACAATAAAGGAGTAATGATAAGGGCTAGTTTTGTTTCAAGTTTCTGAATTCCTTTAGCAATGTCTTCAGACCATAGCAAACTTATGATAAGAAAAAAATAGTAAAGGAATAGGAGTAAGAATATCTTTTTATTTTCAGCGCCTTTGAAAAGTACAATATTATCTTTCTCGTTAAAAACAAATAGTTTAACTAAACAACATAACACCCATAAAGAGTATGTAATAGCAGATATTTCCCTATAAAAAGGAAGGGTAAATATAAGTAAAAGAAAAGCATAAAAATCTATTTTCTCTAAATGAGATTTTAGAAATATTTGCATACATTTCGGCTTAAATATCTTATTTTTGCTCTCCAAGATTCAATTTGTAATAATTCGTTATAGAATTAACCTGTGATATTGGCAAAAGTAAATATTATCTTGGTATTAAAAAGAAATTTGGTTTTTTTTGTTAATAGTGTTTTAGGTTTTAAAATACATTCATTATAAAACAAAAAATACCTATATTATAATTTCTTTAATTGCTCATTTGCGTATTACTTTGTGCTATATATAATTAAAGAAGAAAGTGAAAAAAATAATTCAACCTTATCCTACTATATACTTCATTATTGGTGTTCCGCGTTCTGGGACATATTTGTTAGGTGATTTACTAAAAAAAACTATACCACATAGTTGTTTTATTTCTGAAATTAACGATTTTTGGAAAAGATATTTTCCTTTTGTAAGAACTGACTATATAAGCTATCATCAAGTTAATGATAAAAAAGCAAAAAAAATAAGAGATGATTTTTATTATTTAGCAAAAAAAAGTGGCTGTGAGTCAAATGGAGTTATTATTGAAAAAACAGCAGCAAATTGTTTTAGACTTGATGCAATAAGAAAAATATTCCCAGAAGCTAAGTTCATTCATATCCTGAGAGATGGCCGAGATGTAGCTTTGTCAATAAAAAAGAAATATAATGGAAATATTCAAAAAATATCTAATTCAAAAGAAATTAATATAAATTATAAATATCGTTTCAAGACTATTTATAAAGAAATACGGCATAAGTTAAAACACGGATTCTCAATTATTCTAGCAATAAGAAATTTTAATAGGTATATAAGTTTTATAATGATGGGGTTAAAATTAAAAAATAAAACCTTATGGGGACCTCGATATCCTGGTTATAAATATTTGTCTAAAAAACTCTCTCAAATAGAACTTGCCGGGGAAATGTGGAAAACTGCTCTTATCAATATTGATAGTTTTCTATTTCATTTACCAAAAGAGCAAAGTTTTGAAATTAGATATGAAGAGCTTACATCTAATACCAAAGAAGTGCTTCATAGAATACTAAATTTTATGGAAATGGATACAAAAGAAATCAATACTTCAAACGAAAAAATTATTGCTCCAAAATCAAAATGGAAATCCGAATTGAATAAAAATGAAATAGATGCCCTTAACTCCAAAATTGGATACATATTAAACCTAAAGGGATATAATCCTTGAATAGGACATTTTTTGGTTTATTGATTATTTTTATGTTCAAGTTAAGCTACATTTACTTCAAAATGTATTAAGATAATATCTCCTTTCGGTATTTAAATTTCCAGAATAAATACTATTTTAGCAAAAAAAATTGCTACAGCAGTGTCAAAAAAAAAATAATCCCCTGCAAACAAGTCATTTTACATGAAAGAAGGAAATAAGAGTCTTAAAAAGGAAATAAAAAAACTACTTTGAAAAACTACTTTGAAAAAATAACAATAGTTATTCCTTGCAGGAACGAAGATAGGTTTATTGGGAATAGTTTAACCTCGATAATTGAATCAAGCTATCCCAACGAATTTTTAGAAGTTTTAGTTGTTGATGGGATGAGTGAAGATAATACCAGGCAAATTGTTAACACTTATACAAAAAAGTATCCTTTTATAAAACTTATACCTAATTATAAAAAAATAACACCAGCTGCCCTTAATCTAGGCATAAAAAGCTCTACAGGCAATTATATTATTATTATGAGTGCCCATTCAAGTTTCCATAGGAATTATATACTGATCTTGTACAAAAAAATGGCCATTTTAAACGCAGATGTGGTTGGTGGTATTATGGAGACAAAGGTAAAAGAAAAAAACAAAAAGTCTCTTTCAATCAAATGTGTGCTATCAAATAAATTTGGGGTTGGCAATTCTATGTTTAGAATTGGCCATTATAAAGAAATATTGGTTGATACTGTTCCATTTGGTTTATATAGAAAAGAAGTTTTTTATGAAACAGGTTTTTACGATGAGAGATTAATTAGAAATCATGATATTGAATTTTCTAAGCGGTTGATTAAAAATAACAAGAAGATATATCTAATTCCTGACGCCTTTTGCACATATTATGCAAGAGAAAAATTCACAACTCTAGCAAAAAACAATTTCAAAAACGGTGCATGGAATATCTACACTGTTTATATCACAAAAAACTTATTTTCTTTAAGTTTAAGGCATTTTATTCCTATTGGTTTTTTATTAAGTTTAACTGTTCCTTTATTACTTGCTTTTTTCAACACAAATTTATTATGGATTTCTGCCACTATTTTTACCATTTATAACTCGTTAATCATTTCGCAAGTAATAAAGATGAATAATAGCAGTACCAAATTTGCAAACATGTTTTGGGCATTTTACACCCTCCACTTTTCTTATGGGCTTGGTTCTTTGATAGGCCTTTTCAATTTGAAAAAGCTTTTTAAATAATGGCAAGAGTGAAGTGTAGATAAACCCTTTAATTGCTTAAACGGGCATATATAGTTAATAACTTTTCTTTTTCATTTTCCCAGTTATATTTGTTTTTTATTGCCTTTTTGCCATTTTCGCCCATCAATTTAGCCTTTTCTTCATTAGCTATAAGAAAGTTTATTGCCTCAGCGATATCTCTTGGTTTTAGCGGATCAACACATATCCCGCAATTATTTTCTTCAATAAGTTTTTTCCATAAAGTAAAATTTGAAGCCAAAACAGGAATACCTGCTGACATATATTCAAACAACTTATTAGGCTGTGCATAAATATGATTTCTTTCAGGTTTGAATAAGACCAACCCTACCTTTGACCTAGCTAATAAGCTTCTTGCTTCTAAACGATCTACAAACCCATGGAATTTTACTTTTTCCCACCCAGGTAGCTGCTCAACTTTTGCCTGTAACTCATGGTTGTAAAAGTTACCTGCAAGGTTTAATAATATTTTTGAGTATTTCAAACTTTCAATTATCTCATGAATTCCCCTTTTTTCGGTTATATTTCCAATATAGCAAATTTCATTGAATTTATCTTCATACCGGGTATTCGTTTGTAATTCTTTTGTTATGGGATAATTATTAATAATATAAGTTTGTGGGTTCAATTTGAGAAAACGCTCCTTTATCTTGGAAGTAACAACGATTAATTTTGTATATCGTTTGGCATAATTGTTCTCAATTATTTTTATACCCCACGATAAAACACCTCTAACAAATTTGTTTAAATATTTTTTGCTGAAGATTTGAGATGGCAAGTCCTCATGAATATCATAAATAACTTTTTTACCCTTTTTTAGAAGTTTGTTTCCCCAAAACATAAGTTCGGGATCATGGAAGTGATATATATCAGAGTTTATTTGTATGGCTTTATTATAAACATTTTTTGTTGTTTGTGTAAATCTTTTTATCCTTCCATTCTTTTTCCCAACATCATAAATCTTAATTCCTTCTTTTACTTCATAACCAAGCCCATCGGCTACAACCAGGCTCACATCATAGCCAGCATCACAAAGACTAATACATTCTTTTTGAAAAATCCGTATATCATAACGTGTGTGTGCTGATGTAAGATGACATACTTTTTTGTTTCCATTCATTATTTAATAGTTTTAATGAGCTTTTCCTCTTGTAGCTCCCATGAAAAATAGTTCTTAACCTTTTCTGCATTGGTTTTAATTAGTTGATAATTAGCTTCTATCCTATTCAAGCCCGAAACAATATTATCAATAGATTGGCCATCGCCTTTTATAATAACACCACAATCATACTTTTCTATAACTCTTTTCATTGGAGGATTACTACCTGTAATTACAGGTGTTCCCCGGCTTAATGACTGGTAAAGCCTGTTAGGGGCACATAGCATATTATTCATAATGTCATGCGAATAGAACATGGCGCTGGCATAAGCATGGTCTAAATATTTTATTACTTCCATTTGCTGGACAAAACCTGTGAAATAACACCTTGCTTGGATTAACTCTTTACCATATTCTTGTACTAAAAAGTTCCTATCTTCATTGGTAAAGCTTCCAATAACAATAATTTTGTATGTTTTATGCTTTATCACAGCACCTATTAGTTCATTAAGATATCTTTTAGGGTTAAGGTTGGCACTAAGGGAAACAATATAGGAATCTGAACCCAACCATTCTACAATATTTCTTGGCAGCTTATGCTGGGGGTAATCTATAAATTGCCTATCAACATAATTTTCAATAGAAACAAAACTGTTTGTTTCTTCCAATTTCAATTTTTTAGCCAAATAATTGATCCTCTCAATATTAGCGCCAATAACAGTATTGCTTCTCTTAATACCATAGCGGATTATCTTGAAACTTAATTTCTTTTTGAGAAGCCTTTCATTAGGTAATTCATGTTGGTCCCAAATAACATTTTTTATAAACCCTAACTTCCTCAAAAATATTACAAACGGGACAATCCCGTGTATATGCATATCGTGCATCCAAATATTCCTGCTTCTATTAGCTAATAATAAGAAGAATATTCTTATATAAAATTCAAGAGACTTCACTCCCAGGAATTTTCCCTGGGGAAGTATATTTCTTGAAACTAAACATAAACTTTTGTATGGTATATTATAACCCGTTATTCCCCTGCTGGCTTTATTATCACTTTCCAAGCTAATAATTTTGATATTTTTTCCTTGTTTTAAAAAGCTAACGCATTCTTTCATTACCCTATAATCATTGTTTAAATTATTTGTTTTAATGATCATTAAAATATCTTTCATCTTCTCATAAGTTTTTTGACAATGTTGCCGATTAGGTGCTCTTTTAAATCATGGTTCGTATGTGCATCAACAATTATCACAGACATGGCCTGTTTCATCTGTTTATATTTTTATTTTATTTGTCAGATGGAACATCCATGAAATAATCATGCTCGTGTGTGTTAAAATTGTTTATCATGGATGTTTCATTTTCCTTTTTATATTTTCTTTTTAAAGCAATAATAGATAAAAATAAAATAAATATTGCTATTTGAAAAGGTATTTTCACTCTTTGGTGGCCAATGCCAAACCTATAGAAAGAATAAATTGGCATATACATCAAAAAGGACAGTATAGTAAGTTTCTGCATCTTAGTATAACCCAAAAATACCTTGATAAGCCACCTCATATTAAAAAGAACGTATATGAAAATAAAATAGTAAAATGTTTGGTTTAATACTCTAATTAAATCATCCAATACGCCACTTTCTGAACCGCCTTCCATAAACCTATTAAAAATTGAAGTTGGAATAGGTGCAAAGGTATATCTTGCAGCAGCAATTAAATAGTTTTTTGCTTTGCTCCCGGTTTCAATGGCATCAAGTTTTTCTATTCTTTGATAATGTTGCTCTCCTGTATATACTTTTATTCTATAATAATATCCTTCTACCCGGTTTTCAATTGTTGGATAAAAGAAATATAATATAAGAATAATTGCTACTGCAAATCCAAGAATCCTGTATACTTTTTTAAATTCTATTTTCATACAGGGACTTTTAAATCTTAATACCTTAAAAAAGGAAATAAAAATATCTATTGATAAAATTAAAATGAAAATATAAATAACAACAAACGGCCTCAAAAATAATAGGAATATGACAGGAATAATTACTAACAGCCTTCTTTTCCGGTAAAATAAGTAAGCTACCATTACGGTAGACAAGTATATTAAAATATCTCTTAAGTTTTTGGTTGCTACAATATTTATATAAGGTAATAAAACTACCAATAAAAATATATTATTGTTTTTGTCAAAGATAAACCATAACGTATAAATAAAAATAAAAAGTAAAGGAATGTTTATCAACTTCAATGAAATATATGGTAAGAAATCAAACTTTACTTCAAAAAAGTTTATTCCATACCATATGGCCCGGTTTACAAAATCTTTTATATTGATGTAATGTTGTTTAAGATACACCAATTCATCACTGATAAAGTATTCTGTATTTCCTGCTTTAACATCAATAAGGAAAAAATAGAAAACCAATAATGGTAATAGATAACTTATACTTGGTAAAGGCCCTGTTTTATGAAAATTTTTGTAAAACAGCAATAATGCAATAAATGTTAATATTGAAAATAATAACATATGTTATTTTTTAAGCACGAAATTATTGAATTCATTTATAGCTTTTTTATTGAATTTATATGAAATTAATAAGTACACAAGTGCCATTAAGCTACTACAAACTATTAAAGAAGCAACATGACCTTCAATATTGATATAAACAACCAATACAATCATTGATGAAACAATTGTAATAATTAAGCTATATATAATACTCTTCGCGTATAATATAATTGGAGTTTTAAATACTTTACCTATTAAAACAGGGACGTGTATGGGAATTATTATTATTTGCATTATTAGCAAAGCTGTAGTAACACCTTCAATATTATAAAAACTTCCCATATAAATAAAAATTGGTGTTATGATGAATAATGTCAAATGCCAGAAAAACATAACATTTGCCTTTCCCTTAGCAAGCATCAATGTTCCTACAGGATTCATCAAAGACCTAGCAAGGGCATAAAAAGACAAAATCCTAACGATGATAACAGCATCTAACCATCTATTTCCTAATAAAGTAACAACAATTGGCTCAGCAAGTATAGCCAATAAAAAATAAATAGGGAAATTAATTGAAGATAAAACATTGATTACTTTAAGATACAGGTCCCTAATTTTTTTACTATCATCCTGTAATTTAGATAATACTGGGAAAGTAACTTTGTTAATTATTGGATTAATAATTTGTAGCGGTTTTAAAATAATACGTTTGGCAACATCATAATTACCAAGAGCTTCCGTACCAATAAGTTTTCCTATGAGAATAGCATCAAATTGTGAATAAAAATAATTAAGAAATCTTTCTCCCATTTGGTACATCCCAAAATTTAAAAATGGCATTATATCTTTTATTCTAAAATAAAAACTTGGTTTAAAATATTTTAAACCAATAATAATATAAAAAATAGTAAGTAAAATTACGAAAAAAAGGTAGCCCCATATTAAAGACCATACCCCAAAACCCATTATTGCCAGTACAATAGTTAAAGTAAAAGATAAAGCCCTAGAAAGAATTTTAAATATACTTAATTCACGAAACTTAAGTTCTTTTTGTAAAAGAAAATTATATAATTGTCCGGCTGGTATCACAAGAAAACTAATATTACCAAGGTAAATCAGGTTTTTTAAACCGGGCTCTGAATAAAACCCTGCAACATAAGGTGCTGATAAAGAGGCAATAAAAAATAGAATAACCCCGGAAAAAATATTAAGCCAATATAAACTGCTTAATTGATAGCTTGTAATATCTTGTTTATAAATAATTGCTTTTGAAATTCCCATATCAATAAGCAATTTAGATAACCCCACAACAACAAGAACAATAGCCATTAGTCCAAAATCGTTGGGTGATAAGTAATTTGTGACAATGATTAGTTGAATGAGTTGAATTAATGAATCAAAACCCTGTGATAAGGTATTCCATTTAACTCCAGAAACAGCTTTTTGTTTAAGATTCATCATTCGAACCCTTTTTTGCACAAAATCCTACTTGTCCAACTAATGGAGGCTTCCACTTGTATTCAACAATGAATCCATTAATTTTGAGATGCTTCATTATTTTTTTTATTGAAAACCCCTTTTTACCTAATTCCCAATAGTGTTCTCCATTAAATTTATGCTTTCTAAAACTATGAGGTATATTAATTTCTAATTGCTTGGCTTTTATGTAAGGGAATATCTTAAACCCTAACCATAAGGTAAAACTTGAATAAGGAAGTGAAATCAATATTTTTTTATTTACAACTCTTTTTAATTCCTTTAATGCTTTATCAAAATCACAAAATGGAAGATGTTCCAGTACTTCAAAAGCGCATACTATATCAAATGAATTATTATTGAAAGGTAAACTCCTAACATCTGCAACAAAATCAGGGCTTAAACATTCATCAAAATCCACAGTCGTTACATCATATCCCAGTTTCCTTAGTTTATCAGTCACAAAACCATTTCCTATTCCTAGTTCAAGAATTTTATCTTTTTCTTTATTCGCATGTTTTATGATATTATCAATTTGATAATAAAAACTTGTCCAGGTTTTCAGGCTATCATACCTCCAATTATAATGGCTGCTTTCAACTTGCACTTTGTTTTGCATACTTTATCCCATTATATTAATTACAATTACATTTTATTAATTCCTCTATAAATTTTCTAATACCGATAAGATTTTTTCACAAGCTGTCCCATCTCCATATGGATTATGGGCTTTTGACATTTTATTATAGAACTCTTTGTCAACAATAAGTTTAAGTGATTTTTTAACAATCGCATTTTCATTTGTCCCCACTAATTCAACTGTTCCAGCGGCAACAGCCTCGGGGCGCTCTGTTGTTTCACGCATTACTAAAACAGGTTTTCCAAGCCCTGGCGCTTCTTCTTGTATTCCACCGCTATCAGTTAATGCAAAAAAACACTTATTTAGCAAGTAAACAAAAGGTAAATAATCCAATGGGGGCAATAAATAAATGTTGTCAGTATCCCCCAAAATTTCGTATACTGGCTTTTGCACATTTGGGTTAAGATGCACCGGATATACGATATTAATATTGGGATTTTTTTCGGCTATGGTTTTTAACGCGTTGCAAATATTAAAAAATCCTTGCCCAAAATTCTCTCTCCTATGTCCAGTAACTAAAATAAACTTGTTGCTTAAGGTTTCTAATTTATAATGCTCTTTAAAATAGCTATCCAGGCTATTTGCTAATTGTTCTTGGCTCTCAATCTTTTTAATTATAAGGTGAAGCGCGTCAATAACTGTATTTCCAGTAATAAAAATACTGGAGTTAGGAATATTTTCATTGATAAGATTCCTTTTAGCGTTTTCGGTAGGGGCAAAATGAATATTCGCTATACGTGCAGTAATTTGCCTATTCATTTCTTCGGGCCAAGGTGCATATTTATTATTGGTTCTGAGGCCGGCTTCAACATGAGCAACTGGAATTTTCTTATAGAAAGCAGAAAGCGCAGTCATTGATGACGTTGTTGTATCACCATGAACAAGAACCAAATCGGGGGTGTATTCATCAAATACTTTCTTCATCCCTTGTATAATTTTTGCAGTAATATCATACAAATCTTGTCCTTTTACCATAATATCCAAGTCGTAATCAGGATGAATCTCAAAAATTTTAACCACTTGATCTAGCATTTGACGATGTTGTCCTGTAAGGCATACTTTTGTATAGAATTGATTACTTCTTTTTAAAGCTTTTACTACTGGAGCCATCTTGATTGCTTCAGGCCTTGTGCCAAAAACAACCAATATTTTCTTAAATTTTTGCATAATTTGTTGTTACTTGTGTTTGAAAACACCACAGAAGTCCAATATAATTTTTTCACTTTTGTATTCCAGGGTTGAAAACTCTTTATGCTTCACTAAAAATGCAACAATATCTGCTTGTTCATAAGCATCGTTATAATCAGTAAGTTTAAATACTGGATGTGACTTAATGTTTGGTTCAACAAACATAACCCTTGAATCGTTTTCTGATTGCAATACCTTTTGAGCAATATATTTTGCAGGGGATTCTCTTAAATCGTCAATATCGGGTTTAAAAGCAAGCCCCATGCAGGCTATTTTTGGCTTTTTCCCTCTTTCAAGTTCAAATTTCAGTCTTGCGTTAGTAATTTTCTCGGCACACCAAAAAGACTTATAGTTATTCACTTCACGCGCTACCCCAATAAGTTTTGACTCTAAAGGATAATCAGAAACAATAAACCAAGGGTCAACAGCGATACAGTGCCCACCAACTCCAGATCCTGGTTGGAGTATATTAACCCGGGGATGCTTATTTGCCAAATCAATTAGATCCCAGACATTAATACTTGCTTTGTCACAAATTAGAGATAATTCATTAGCAAAAGCGATTTGAACATCCCTCGAAGAGTTTTCTGTAAGCTTACACATCTCAGCAGTACGTGCATTAGTAGCATGAAGCTTTCCTTGAACAAACCTGCTATAAAAATCCATTGACAATCTTGTAGATTTCTCATCAATACCACCAATTACCCTGTCATTATTCTCCAATTCATACATAATATTCCCTGGCAAAACTCTTTCAGGGCAATAAGACATATGCACTTTATCTTTTAGTCCTGGCTGCATCGAAAATAGCATATCCCTCATCTTTTCTGTTGTTCCAACAGGACTTGTAGATTCAATAATTACGAGGTCATCTTCTTTTAAATATGAAGCTATCATTTTAAAAGATGCTTCTACGTATTTAATATCTGGCTCATGGTTTTCTTTAAATGGTGTGGGAACAACAATAAGATATATATCGCCTTTTTCGGGTTGGTTAGTGGCACGGAAAGTTCCATTTTTAATAGCCTCTTCAACATGTGCATTCAAATCTGGCTCAAAAAAATGTGCTTTGCCTTTATTTATTGTATCTACAACGTCTTCATTAATATCAATACCCACCACATTAAAATTATTTTTTGCTAATAATGCTGCCGTAGGTAAACCAATATATCCTAATCCAATTACAATGACTTTTGTTGAAGACTCTATTGTAGACATAAATCAATTAATTTTGTGAATTCAAAAAATGCAAAGTTAAAAAAAATGGACTTGCATAATTTGATTCATTAACATCTTTATTTATTAATGAAATTAATTTTAACTCTATTATTGCAATTTTTACTTTTTTCCTAACTTTGTAAATTTGAATTTAAAGATAAAAGGAACGTAAAATGCCCCTAATCAATTCACTTATTTCATGGATAATGAAAAAAAGGATGCACCAGATTGAGTTGTTCATGAAATATCCTCATGATGTTCAAAACGAATGGTTTAAAAAACTCATTTCTGCTGCAAAAGATACCGAATGGGGCAGGGATCACGATTACAGGAATATCAATACCGTTGACGATTTTAAGGAAAAAGTCCCTATTTCTGATTATGGAAAGCTAATGCCATACATATTAAGGCTTAGGCGGGGCGAACAAAATGTTTTATGGTCTTCAGACATTAAATGGTATGCCAAATCTTCCGGAACTACCAGCTCTAAAAGCAAATATATACCCGTAAGCTCCGAAGCCATGGAAACATGTCACTTTAAAGGAGGCAAGGACATGCTCTCGATATATTGCAATAACAACCCCAATACGATGATGTTTGATGGCAAAGGATTGGCCCTTGGCGGAAGCCACCAAATAAGCGAGTTTAATAATGAATCTTATTATGGCGACCTTTCTGCCGTTCTCATACAAAATCTCCCTTTTTGGGTAGAATTTTACCGTACTCCTAATCTCTCTATTGCCCTTATGGACGAATGGGAGGAAAAGATCAATAAAATGGCACGTGCCACTATTAAAGACAATGTTACCAATATTACAGGAGTTCCTTCTTGGAGTCTTATCCTAATAAAGAAAATATTAGAAATTACAGGAAAAAAAAGCCTTCTTGAAGTATGGCCAAACTTGGAGGTCTTTATTCATGGCGGCGTTAGCTTTACTCCCTATAGAGATCAATATCACAAACTCATCCCATCGGAAAAAATGAATTACTTGGAAACCTACAATGCTTCCGAGGGATTTTTTGGTATTCAAGACCGCTCTGGAGCTGATGACATGCTATTGATGCTTGATTATGGCATTTTTTATGAATTCCTTCCCCTTGATCAAATTGATAAGGAGCATCCTAAAACGCTTCAACTCGATGAAGTTGAAATTAATACGAACTATGCCCTTATCATATCTACCAATGCAGGGTTATGGAGATACTTACTAGGTGATACAATAAAGTTCACTTCAACAAACCCATACAGGATCAAAATAACTGGGCGGACAAAAAACTTTATTAATGCTTTTGGCGAGGAACTTATTATCGATAATGCCGAAAACGCTTTGGATGTTGCTTGTAAAAAATGCAATGCTACAATTAAAGAATATACAGCAGCACCTGTTTATATAACTGACAGTGAAAATGGCGCTCATGAATGGCTGATTGAATTTGATACTGAACCACAAAACCTTTCTTATTTTAAAGAAGTGCTGGACAACGCTCTTAAATCATTAAACTCCGACTACGAAGCAAAAAGATACAAAGATATTGCCCTTAAAATGCCTATCGTAAGGAATGTTCCTGTGAATACTTTTTATAAATGGTTAAAAGCTAGAGGCAAATTAGGAGGGCAACACAAGGTACCAAGACTTTCTAATGACAGGACATATGTTGAGGAAATCCTTGCACTTTTATAGCGATAAAAATAAAACCTGTGAAAACAATTCTATTTATTACTGCAATAAGCTTTTTTTATTGCCCTTCTTATTCCCAATCAAAAGATACATTAACGCTTTTTGCTCAATATCCTATTGTTGGTAAAAAAATATCTGTAGACAATATGGATAATTTTTATATTACGCGCCCTGAAGGCCTTACCAAGTACAAAAATAATGGAAATGTTTTTGCTGTTTATAGCAATGCTTTTTTAGGATCTCCAAAAGAGATTGATGTCTCCAATCCATTAAAAATTTTATTGTTCTATCCCGGCGTTAACCAATTAATTTTTTTAGACAGGAATATGACACCAACAACCAGCCCTATTAAATTAGAAGAACTAGATTTGACTGATGTTGCATCGATATGTACTTCGTCTGAAAATGGGTTTTGGGCCTTTAGCCGCGATAACCAATCCTTGGTAAAATATAACAGCAACTTAGAACCAACAATAGAAGCCGTTTCTACCAACCAGCTTACAAATTCTTTTATGAACCCAGTTTCTATGAGAGAATATAATAATTTCATTTATTTAGCCGACCCAAATAAAGGAATATTTATTTTTGATTTGTTTGGGACTTTCATAAAAAAACTCCCATTCAAAAATGTAAAAAAATGTATTGTAAGGAATCAAATCCTGGTATTTTTGCAAAATGATAAACTTATCCTGTTCCATTTAAAAACACTACAACAAAAAACGATTCAATTACCATTAAAAAACATTGTAGACTTTGATTTTCAACAAAAAAAAGTTTATTTATTAACTAAGAATGAATTAAAGGTTTATGATTTTCGCTAAAATTTTTTATTTACTGGTTATAAACAAATTATTGTATCTTTATAACAATAAAAAATAAGATTATGCATATAGCAGTAGCCGGAAATATTGGCTCCGGGAAAACAACCTTGGCAAAGAAGCTTTCAAAGCACTTTGGGTGGGAGCCCCACTACGAAAAAATTGAAGACAACCCTTACCTTATTAGCTTTTATGACGATATGCAACGATGGTCTTTCAATTTGCAGATCTATTTTCTTAATTCGCGCTCTAGGCATATCTTGGAAATCAGGAAAAGCAATAAAACCATTATCCAAGACAGGACAATTTATGAAGATGCTTACATTTTTGCCCCTAATCTTCATGATATGGGTTTAATGAGTTCTCGCGATTATAACAATTATCAAGCATTATTTGAACTGATGACCTCTTTCCTTCAACCGCCAGACCTCATGATATACCTTAGGGCTAGCGTGCCAACATTAGTGAAGCAAATACAAAAACGAGGCCGTGAATACGAAAATTCTATCAGGTTGGATTATTTGCAAAAACTTAACGAAAGATACGAAGAATGGATAAAAAAATATAAAAAAGGCAAATTACTCATTATTAATGTTGATGAAAATAATTTTTCTGAAAGCGCAGAGGATCTTGGAGAGATTATTAATCGTATCAATGCAGAACTACATGGATTATTCTGAGTGTTTGATGAATTTATAATAAAAATTAAACCCTGGTAAACAGGCTTACTATTTGAATAATTATTGCAACATATACGAAATATATTTAAAAATTTCCAAATCACGGCATGTCAGCAAATTCTAAACATATGAAATTTTATGGGCTCATACCAGCGCGATATGCTTCAAGCCGTTTTCCAGGCAAACCCCTTGCTAATATCAATGGTAAACCCATGATAAACAGGGTATATGAACAAGCCAAAAAATCTAGCATTTTGGAAGATGTTTTCGTAGCTACCGATAGCGAAAAAATTGAAACTCACTTAAAACAATCTGGCATTAAATTTATTATGACATCGAGTAAGCATAAGAGCGGTACAGAAAGATGCCTTGAAGCAGCTTTGAAAGAAGGACTTCAAAATTCAAAAGGCCCTGTCATTATTGTTAATATACAGGGTGATGAACCATTTATTGACCCGGAACAAATAGATAAAGTTTGTAATATTTTTATTACAGATAAGGGAGCGGCTATCGCCACGCTTGTAAAACCCATTTATGACAAAGACGAATTGTTTGATCACAATACGGTAAAATGTATTATGAACACCAAGAAAAAAGCCATTTACTTTAGCAGGAGCCCCATCCCTTATTCACGAAATAGTGACAAAAATAACTGGATAAAACATCATCAATATTTTAAACACATTGGCATTTATGCTTATAGATTGGATGTGTTAAAAGAAATAACATCATTGGGCGAATCTTTGTTAGAAAAAGCAGAATCATTAGAACAATTAAGATGGATAGAAAATGGTTATTCTATAACGGTTGAAAATACAGACATAGAGAGTTTTTCAGTAGATACACCAAAAGATATTGAAAATTTGATGAAAAAAATATATAGATAATAACGATTTTTTATATAAATTCGCAGAAAAAATTAAAACATAACGGGTTATATGGATATTGATTATTATATACACCAACTTCTTTACGAAAAAGAGGTAGTAAATGTACCGGGATTAGGAAGTTTTTCAGCTATTAAAGCACCTGCTTCCTTCAATAAACAACAAAACAAATTTGCCCCGCCTAAGAAAAAGGTTGTTTTTGAGCCTAAAGTAAAGGATTATGATGACAACCTAGCGGAACACGTTGCAAAAAATGAAACCATCACTGTTGACGAAGCCTCCAAGCGAATTCGTGCATTTGTAAAAAAGTGTAAAGAAGCGGCTATTGACGGCAAAGTGGTTGTCTTGTCAAAAATTGGCAAGCTTTCTATGAACGAGAAAGGTGACTACCTTTTTGAACAAGACCCCAACGAAACGTTTACCAAGTCATCTTACGGTATGAAACCTATTTCACCAACCCCTTATTCTCAAAAGGATACCAAGAAAATTTTAGAAGAAGAAAAGAAAAAGCAACAAACAAAACCAGCACAAAAGAAAAAGACAGCTTCAACAGGTTCTGGGATAAAAGTATCAAAACCTGTAATTATATGGTCTTCTATTGGCGCTGTTATTCTGGCGTTAGCCATATTGATATATTTTAACCAAGATACTACAAAAAAAATATTCACAGGTATCTTCGGTGGTGAAATGGAGATCAGCGTTCCTGTTGTTGCAGAAGACGCCTTTTACCACTTGCCCAACTACATGATAGTAAATGATACCGCTACGCAAGCTGCTATTTACTTGGTGCCATTCATTGATTCTACATTTGTTACAAAAAAATTTGCTTTTAACGATAAACCACGTTATGCCAGGGTTCCATTCTGGGCTTTAGAACCCCCGGTAATCATTATAGATGAAAGCGATGAGCAAACTAAAGACCAAAACTTGGGAAACAAGCATTTTCATCTTATTGCTGGCAGTTTTACCATCTATTCCAATGCCGTAAATTATAAAGAAACCTTACAAGAACGAGGCTATCCTAATTCAAGAATAGTAACACGTTCCACACAAGACCTCCATCGCGTAACATATAATAGTTTTTCTACTAAACAAGAAGCTTTAAAAGAACTTAAGCGTTTCAGGTCAGGCATAAACAGCTCGGCTTGGGTCCTTTATCAATAAAAAACATAATACCTCATTTATGTCGAAGAATAAGTTAGCGAAATTTGCTGAAGTAGCAAATTTCCGTAATGTTATTGAACCGGAGTATAAAAACATACAATCAGATTATTACTTAAAAGGTAAGTGGTCAAAAGATTTTTTTCGTAATTCCCATCCTCTTGCATTGGAACTAGCATGCGGCAAAGGGGAATATACTGTAGGCCTCGCAAGAAAATACCCAGCCAGGAATTTTATTGGTGTGGATGTAAAAGGTGCCAGAATTTGGACAGGAAGCAAATATGCCCTGGAAAATAATCTTGATAACGCTGCATTTTTAAGAATACAAATTGAACGTTTGGAATATTTCTTCGCAGAAAACGAAGTAAATGAAATTTGGATCATTTTCCCTGATCCTCAACCACAAAAACCAAGAACAAAAAAACGGTTAACCTCACCACGCTTTCTAGAAAAATATGGCAAGACCTTACACCCCGGCGGACTTATTCATCTTAAAACCGATAATGACCAGCTATTTAATTACACATTGGAGGTTATTGAAGAATACGGGCATAAATTGCATACAATAACGCATGATCTCTATAATTCTGATTTGGAGGATGACATCCTCTCCATAAAAACATTTTATGAAAAGATGTTTCTTAATGAAGGAAAGAAAATAAATTATTGCAATTTCTCCTTGAAACAAGTTTAGAGAGTCATATTACAAAAGGCTTATTAGTTCTAAAGATCACCAAAGATAATTGGCGTTCAGAAAACAAAAAAAGCTAATCATGAAAGACGATCTTTCTTTTTTTGAAAAAGTATACCAAGTAGCAAGGCAGATACCCCATGGAAGGGTTACGAGTTATGGGGCTATTGCAGCATATCTTGGCGCTAAAGGCTCTGCAAGAATGGTAGGCTGGGCTATGAATAAATCTTTTACTGCAAAAACTTATGTGCCTGCTCACAGGGTAGTAAACAGGAATGGTTTACTTAGCGGTAAACATCATTTCCCGGGTTCTAAAACCATGCAGCAATTATTAGAAAGCGAAGGAATCCACGTGAAGGAAAATAAAATAGTTAATTTTAAGGAATTGTTTTGGGATCCTTATAAAGAATTGCTTTAAAACTATGAATTGCCCTTTGCTATGAACAAAATGACAATGCAGGTAAAATAAAAACACCCGAATAGATAAATTACCCGGGTGTTTTCTTCTTTTGTTTTAACTGGTTAATTGCTAATACATACCTTCCCCTTCAAATTCCATTTCTTCAGAGCCATTTCGTTTATTCTTATGATTCTTATAATTGTTAATCTTATAACTAAGGCTAATCATAAATACTGGGGCTTCCCTGGTAAATTCATTTTCTGTATAAATATAGGGTTGGTCAATAACAAACTCATGTTTCATGGTTTGCAAAATATCTCTAGCCCTCAATGTTATAGAAAGTTTCTTTTTCATCAGGTCCTGACGCATGGCAATATTGGTAGCAAAAAACCCTTCTCTTTCGCCTTGGGAAGTAATGGATGGAGCCATATAAAACCCTTGCAGTTGCAACCTTGTTCCTGTTTTGAATTTCAATGTATTATTTACGCGCCCATCCCAAGTATTCGTAGTTTTAGTCTCCTCCTCGTTTGCTGTAATCTCTCCTCCACCAACAATATTATAATTATAAAGGTTGGCACTTGCCGTAAAATTCCACCATTTAGTCAGTGTAAGGTTGCCCATGAATTCTACTCCAATCGTATAATCTTTATTGATGTTTGCAAATGTATGCTTAGCTACATTGTTTTCTTCTAATAAAGTAACACGCTCAATACGATTGTTTTTTTGCCTATAATATCCTTCAACCGTTGCAAATGATTGTTTAAACCGTTTCATGTAGTTTAATTCATAAGAATCAATAAATTCTGGTTCAAGATCAGGATTCCCTACCCTGTAATTAAGTTCATCGAGGTACGTTGGATATGGATCAAGATACCACCCCCTGGGGCGTCTTATTCTCCTGCTATAACTGGCTTGGACTTGTTGCTTAAAAGGCAAATCCTTAGAAAGATGAACCGTTGGAAAATAATCCAATCTTTCAACAGCGTATTTTTGTTTCGTGACTTTTTGCTCTATAAGCCTGTCAGTATATTCACCGCGTAAACCTAATTGATAATCAACCCCTGCCAAATTATCGGAATATAAACCATACACTGCTTGCACCAAATGGTTATAATCTGTTTCATTTGTGAGAGAATCGGCAATCATCCATTCATCGTTTGGAATATTATAATACTCTTTTTGGTAATCAGCCAACCTTCCTCTTGTTCTTCCATAGTATCCTGCTTCCAATTTGCTATTTTTTGAAAGTGGCCTTTCATAATCTACTTTAAAACGCAAGTCACTTCTACCACCTTCTTCTGCTGAGCGTTCCTTGTATGGAATTTTATCAATTATTTCATAATTTTCATTTGTGTTGTATCTATGCAGTTTATTAACTTCCTTTGGATTCCATTCAGAATAATAAGCTGAGCCAGAAAGCTTGTGCCCTTGGTCATTGAATTTATGCTCATAATAAAGGTTTGTATTGATAAAATCTCCAGTTATTTCAAATTCACTTTCCTTAATAGAGTAATCGTCTATTACATGTTTATCATATTCATGGGTTTCGGCATCCATACTCATCCCAAATTTTCTTTCGCCATATTCGCTGGACAAAGATATCGTGTTTTTATCATCTATGTTGTAATCAAAGCCAGCTTTTGCCTTATAACCTGCCCTATGGAAATTCCTGTCAGCATCTATCTCCTGGAAGAGAGCGGTATCAGAGCCCATTCTTTTACTAAAACTGTTGTTTTCTCCATAGTGGGTTCGATCCATATAATCCACACCACCAAAAATATTGAATTTGCCCATCCTATAATTTAATAGCAGGTTTCCACTGTATTTATCTCCTGTGCCAACGCTTAAGTCAATAATTCCATTAACCCCGGAATTTTGGTTCTTTTTCATGATTACGTTAATAATTCCACCCACACCTTCAGGATCGTATTTTGCAGAAGGATTGGTGATGATCTCGATTTTATCAATAGCATTGGAAGGAATTTGTTGTAATGCATCACTCCCTTCCAATACCGATGGTTTCCCATCAATCAATACTTTAAAATTGGAGCTACCACGCAAGGAAACATTGCCATCAATATCGGTTTGAACCGAAGGAGTGTTTTCCAAGACATCCACCGCTGTACCACCAGTTGAATTTATGTCTTTACTCACATTGACCACTTTTTTATCGATCATATATTCAATATCCTGTTTTTCGGCTTTTACCTCCACTGCTTCTAACATCTGTGTTGCCGGAGAAAGGGTTATTGTTCCAATGTTGATATTCTTTCCAGGAGGTTTTATTATGATATTGGAAATGGTTTTTTTGTTGAATCCTATAAAATTAGCTTCCAAGTAAAATTTGCCAAAGGGGAGTTTGTCTAATATAAAAGTTCCATCTTGTTTAGTAATTGTTCCATTTACCATAGAAGAGTCTTTTCCTGAATATAATACCACATTGGCATATTCAACCGGTTTTTCAGATTCAGAATCAATGATTTTGCCTGTAATAGACCCAACTTGTGGCATATTTCCAGGATGTCTTCCATGCTGTTGTGCTTGTATCATAATTGCTGCCAATAGCAATAACAGTGTTAGTAATTTTCTCATTATAAAATATTTACAGGTTCACGAATGTAGAAATATGTAACTTAGACATCTGGTACGACCAAAGGTTTAATATCCATTTATTTCTTCTGCAATCAAATTTATGAATGAATCAATTACTAAGTGGGAATTTTCAACGAAAAGCAATGAAAACCATATCAATTGATTGTTATGGTCAGCTATTGAAACAGGTACTTAAATAAATTAACTATCAGCTATAGCCATCATTAACTTCTCAAGCTTCCTTTTCATTTGGTAGGGAGATGCTTCGTAATTATTAACAATAATGGCAAAAGCGATCGATTGCCCTTTTCTATTCTTAACATATCCAGCATAAGACCTTACGCCAGACATATAACCACTTTTTGCCCTGAGGTTTTCTTGGGCAAAATGTCCTTTGAACAAGTTACTTATGGATCCAGATTCTCCAGCTACAGGTATAGAAGCATAAAAATGTTCAAAACTTTGAAATTCTTTTGCTTTATGAAGCATCTTAACAAGCTGGTAAGTAGTAACGCAATTGGAACGTGATAATCCACTGCCGTCATTCATGTCGAAACCGGACAAATCAATCCCTTTATGTTCCCAGAATTCATCCATAGCTTCTTTTGCCTTTTCATAGCTGCCTTCTCCTTTTAACTTCAAACCTATGGTTTTAAAAAGGCTTTCTGCAAAAATATTGATGCTTTTAATATTTGTTTTATGGACAATATCTTTAAGACTTGGTGAAAAATACTTGGCAAGAAGTTTTGTTTCTGCTTTCTTGTAATGTCCATTAATTTTCAACTCCCTCGTAGTAGCTGCTTGCTTTACTATTATCCCTTTAGATTCAAAATAATTTTTTAAAGACAAGGCACAAAAGTAGGCTGGATCAGGCATAGATCCTTTCACTTTGAACTCATCAGGGCCAATAGGTACTGTTCCTCTCAAAATACGCTGTTGGCGGTATGGCCCGCCATAAATATAGACATTATCGCCTGAACCTCTTTTGTAAGTTGTAACATAATTTATAAATTCCATACCCGGTATTTTAGGTTCTATGCGAATTACATTGGCTGTATCCCCGATGTTTTGTCCAGGTTCAAAATAGATATTATAAAGATTTTCATGACAATTGATTCCACATACACCACTTCCATAATAATTTCCAATATCGCCCCAAAGCCACGTTGGCGGCACAACTCTTTCTTCAAAAATACTGGCATCGGTAATAACAGAACCGTTGATTTTCTTTATCCCTTTCTCCTTTATTTTTTTTAGCCATGTATTATAAATGCTTTCCATTTCACATGATTTGCCAAACCTCCGAGAGCCAAAGGTTGGGTCTCCACTACCAATAATATACAAATCACCCTGCAAAACACCATTGGAGTCTATATAACCGGAATATTTCAATTGGGTTTCAAATCTAAAATCGCTACCTAATATTTCTAAAGCAGTGGCTGTTGTAAATAGCTTCATGGTTGAAGCGGGAATCAAAGACCTATGATGATCATAATGGACAAATAACTTCCCTGTTTCGGTGTTTAATGCAGCCACACTCCACGAAGCATGTGTTAAAGATTGGTCATTTTTTAGGTTGGATAAGATCTGATCTATTGAATATTTTTTCCCTGTTTGCGAACAGACTAAAAGTGTTAGTAATACAGCAAGAAAAAATGCTGATAGCTTCACATATTTCATAAATCTATGCTTCTTAATAACAATAATTCCATCTCAAAGATACATTTTTCTTTTAAAATAAAACAGCTTGAACAAAATAGGTTGTATTGAAGGTATGGCAAGTTGAAAATTTGTCTTTTAATTGGATTCGAAAAAGTCATATTGTACTTTATCAAAGAGCTTTTCCAAAGGTTTGTTACACCCTCTTATTTTGTCTACAACAGCTTTAGCCCAAGCAAAATATTCCTTTTTGCGTTCAATATCCCAATCTTTTGGAGGGTGGTTGGTTATATCCATAAGATTGGATATTTTATCAGCAATTTTCAACTTTCTTGCTTTTAATGATAATCCAGGGGCATCTTGAATTTGTAACTTTTTCCTTTCCTGTTTCGGAAGCGTTTTATCGTCAGTTACCTCTAAAACAATACTAAGTACTTCTTTTCCAAATTTATTTTTGATGAGATGAGAAAGTTGTTCTTTATCTTCTTCGGAGGTTATCGTGTCTTCGAGGATGTCATGCAATATGGCTGCAAGAAGCAATTGTAGATCATTTTCTTTTCCTGTTTCAATTAAAAGAAAAGTAACATGAATTAAATGGTTGATATAAGGGGCTTGGTCTGCTCCTTTTCTTTGTTGTGCTTTATGCCTGGTTGCAGCAAGGTGAAGTGCTTCAAAGAGCAATTTATTGTTGATAATTAAATCTTCCATGTTTTTCAATATTTATTTAACTACATTTTGGGGTTGGCCTTGTTCCCAAAGAAGAATGTTTTCAAAAACAATATCAGCCCTAACATCTATAGCTTCTTTTGTTGCATATCCTACATGAGGAAGAGTAACAACATTTGGAGCGTTCAATATAGGATGACTGACTTCTAAAGGAGGTTCCTTTTCGTATACGTCAATGCCGGCTCCGGCAATTTTTCCATTTTCTAAAGCATTGGCTAATTCTTCATAATCAACAATTGCCCCCCTAGCTGTGTTGATCAGGATAGCACTTTTTTTCATGAATTCAATTTGCTTTTTCCCGATAAGGTGTTTTGTATCACTAGTAAGTGGGACATGTATTGAGACTATATCCGATTTTTTCAATAATAAATCCAATGGAATATTGGATACATTAAGTTTTTTAATATTTTCATTATCAGCTCGGTTATGTACAATAACTTCACAGCCAAAAGCTTTAAGAAGCCTTGCAACCCGGTAGCCAATTTTGCCGGCTCCAATAACTCCCGCTGTTTTCCCGGCTAGATCAGTGCCGAGGAAACCAAGTTTATCGCCACCTTTCTTTGTAGAACTATGCAATTCGGTAATTTTCCTGTAAACGTTAATTATTAAACCTATAGTAAGTTCGGCAACAGCAGTGGTAGAATAACCGGCAGCATTGCACACCATAATAGACCTTTTATTGCAAGTTTCCAAGTCAATATGATCAGTTCCTGTAAAGGCTACTGATATCATTTTAAGCTTTTTAAATTTGGTGATGATATCTTTTGTTATAGGCAAGTTAGCTACAATAATAACATCAGCCTCTTTTCCTCTTTCTATAGTTTCTTTCTCAGTTTGGGGCTTTTCCTTATGATAAATAAGCTCATGTCCTGTATCATCAAGAAATTGCTCTATCGCGGATATTTTCTTATCATCTATCAACAAGGGTTCTAAAACAACAATTTTCATAAGTTACTTTTTTGTGCTTTTATTGTTTCAAAAATATGAAAAACCACCGGGCATACAAAAGTATTTTTCAACATAAGGTCTAAAATTTGCAATACTTTTTTCCTGTTGGTATGAGGGTATTCGGCGCAAGCTTTAGGCCGCACCGGGTAAATAGAGCAATAGTTTCCATGGCCAAGAAATGGGCAAGGGCTTTGTTTAAAAACGTAATCCTTGTCTTTATCGATGTATAAGTATTGCTCAACGATTTCGGATGGTTTAGTTTTCAAATATCTTGCCATGCGGTTAATGTCAACATCAGTAATTGCAGGGCTAATGCTTTTACAGCAATTGGCGCATTCAAGGCAATCTTTGGCATCGAGGTTTTCACTATGCAATTGATGAAACAGGGAATCAAGCTTCCTTTTGTTCATCTTTTTCAATTTTTTTACCAGTAATTGATTTTCTTTCAACTTGATTTTAGCTAATTGGTAAATGTTTTCTTTGGTAATTTTTTGCATCTTACTCACAATTATAGCGATACAATTCGGTGCCTTCACCATGCCCCCATTTTGAGGCAATAGCAAAATCATTACACGCCTTCATAGGCTTTTTTAAGAGAAGAAACAGCTTTCCTCTCAATGTATAAAAGTTTGCCTGTTTAGTATTTAATTGGATAGCTGTATTAAGGTCGTTAAGTGCTTCTTGGTATCTTTCAAGGTTCATAAAAATTGCAGCCCGGCCAGCATAATAATCGGCATTGGAATTGTCCATTCTAACTGCTTTGCTAATATCATCAATTGCAATTTCATAATTCCCCAATTTTTCTTCTACAAGGCCTTTCAAATAATGAGCAATGGCAAAAGAGGGTAGAATTTCTAATGCTCTTTCAAATTCAATTATTGCCTTTTCCCACTCTTTCATATCCATAAAAATACTTCCTTTTTCAAAATAGGCTTTATAGTTATCGGGATACTCCTGGCTATATTCATCAAAACAATCAATGGCTTTGCGCTTTTCGCTTATTTTTTTATAGGCAATTCCTTTAAAAAAGATTGCGTCAACATAACTTGAATCATACTTTAGGGCAAAATCAAAATCAACAATTGCTCTTTGGTAGTCAGCAAAATTAATTTCTGTTAGCGCTTTGTTATAATAATATTTTGCATTACCAGGAGAAAGTGCAATAGCCGAGTCAAAATCATCCATCGCATTCATAAAATCTTTCAACTTAGCCCTTGCAACAGCCCTATTGAAATAAACTTTTGCTATTCTTGGGTTTTTTGAAGTCGAGAGGGTAAAGAATTTGTCGGCAGATTGATAATCTTTAACCTGCATGGCATTCATCCCTTTTTTAAAGAATTTTTCCGCATCGTTTACTTGGGCGAGTAGATTGGTATATGAAGAGAAAACAAAAATACACGTTATAGATGTTATTATTCTTAAAACCTTCATTGAATGATAATGATTTGAACCAATTTCCATGAAAAAAACAAGAGGGATTGTAAAGTTAACGAATCCCTCTTGCATTCAATTATATATTCTTCAACTTTTATTCAACGAATATTTTTTTAACAAAGTTGCCTTTTTGATTTTTTATCCTAAGGAAATACATTCCTTGCGATAATTCAGACACATTAATTGAAAATTCCTTTTCGGAGGTATTAAATTCAAGAACATTTTTCCCGGTAACATCCATGATATTAATACCAGAGGTGCCATTAACAGGGCTTTTTATTGTTAATTGGTCATTTACCGGGTTAGGATATACTTTGTAATCAGCATGTATTGAATTCTTATTAATACCCTCATAATCTAATGCTAAATTGACATAGGCATCGGGTTCAGAGAGATAAACACTATCGGTAATAATCTCAGGATAACCATCAATCTCTATTTCATAATTTATCCAACCTACCTCATAAATATTTTCAAAAGAAGTTTCTCCATTATCATCTGTTGTTTTGGTAGTTGGTAGTGGTTGCGTTTCAACTGTAATGCTGGCACCCGAAATTGGATCGCCGGATTGTTGTGATGATAGGGCAAAATGCAAGTTATAGTTTGCAGAGACCGTTGCTGAAACATAATTATCGGCAGAAAAGCCATCGGGAGAAGAATAATATGCTATTATATTATAAGCATAACTGGTCGTTCCTAATGTAGTATCAATATATGAAGTAGTTGTTGGGCTTAGTAAGCCAGAAATATCATCTCCATCACGAAAAATTTTCAAACCGTCTAATGTTGCTTTATTATCCTTAAGTGAAGGTAAATCCCAACTAAGGGTAACATCATTAAAATCAACACTGGTACTTAGATTTGTAACGCTGGGAAAGCTTACATCATTTGGTAATTTAATATCAAAAATTGCCGCTTGGTTAGAAGTGTATCCATTCATATCAGCAATAGTAAAATACCCATTCTGGCTACCACTCCATCCCCAATTCATGTGGTATTCATTGTTATCATTATATCCATCACAAACCCAGGCGTGGCCACCAGAGGTGCTATGTCCAGAGTATACAAGTGGCATGTTATTGTCTATATTTGTTTCTAACATCGATGCCCACTGGGATGTATAATATTGTTTCATTTTATAACTGGCTGATGTATTATAGCCAAAATAGTTTTCTAGAGAATAAGGTACATCAGAAGTATATGCACCAGAACCATTTGGACTATAACCCATATTCACCGAAACACCAACATGAAACATTAAATAAGCCGCTTCATCGGTTGCTTGTGTTTTAGACATTAAAGGAAAATCATAAGTAGCGGTTCCAAAATTGGCAGATATTGTTCCGTAAGGATACAAATAATAACTATTTGCCCCTGTTCCGTGTATAGGATAATTATAATATTTCATAACCATACTGGTAGCGGTAGCGACACAGCCAGCATAAACATGCCCACCTGGCCCGGCAGGATCCTCTGGGCAATGCGCATTCCAACCACCACCTTGATCCCATGGCATGTTACCCAGCAAAGGGTCCACACCCTTGGTTTTCTCAGAAAATACAAACTCTGAATAATCTTGGGTGTATTTTAACCATAGGGCTTCAGCTTTAGTATTCTCTATAGCATTTTGTTCTCTTGTGAATTCTATGGCATTTTTGTATTCTCCCATCCACCAAGCTAATGAAGGGTTTTCATTGTTTATATCATAATATCCTGTTTCTGAATATCCTAAAACAGGAACTGTTTTATCTTCGGCTGAAATTATTATAAATCCTTGCTTGCTGTCCAAATTGAAAATATAATAATATGGGTCTCCTTTCTCATTTGTAATGGTATGAATTTCTTTAAACTCTAATTTACTTTGATTAATACCTGTACGTTCTGCATATGCATTTTTTGCAGCTTTTTTTGCCTTGTCCAGTTTAACAACCTCAGCAAAAATAGACAAACTTGCTATGCTGAGGGCAATGACTAACAGTGTAACTTTTAACTTCATAAGAATTGTGTTTTATTGGTTTACATTATTTTCTTTTTCCAAATAATTAACAAAGGTAATACTTTTTTTATAATTTTTATTTTTTGAAATACAGTTTTTAATATAAAATTATGGAATCCAACCTTCCGCAATTCTATTGGAAGTTATATTGTTTAAAATATTGAAATATGGTAAATTTAATTATTTTTGCCCTAAAATTAAAATCTACAAAAAACAATATATATCGTTATGGAAAGAATACTTGTGACAGGGGCATTAGGACAAATTGGTTCAGAACTTACGGTTGAATTAAGAAAACTTTACGGAACCAATAATGTGATAGCTACAGATGTTAATCCTAATGCCACCGATATCATTAAAAAAGGGCCGTTTGAAGCATTAGACGTAACAAATAAAGATGCTATTGATAAGCTTGTATTAAAATATAACATAGATGGCATTGTACATATGGCTGCAATCTTATCTGCCACTGGAGAACAAAAACCAGAACTTTGCTGGAACGTGAACATGAATGGTTTTTGCAATATTTTAAAAATAGCACTGGAATATAATATCAAGCGCGTTTTAATACCCAGTTCAATAGCTGTTTTTGGCCCTGAAACACCAAAAATCAATACGCCTCAAGAAACCGTCCTTAAACCCACAACAATGTATGGCGTAACAAAAGTTTCAGGAGAATTACTGGGGAACTACCATGTTCAGAAGTATAACCTTGATGTAAGGGGTTTAAGGTATCCGGGTATTATAAGCAGTGAAACATTACCAGGTGGAGGCACTACAGATTATGCCATTGATATTTTTTACGAAGCCCTTAAAAACAAAAAATATACGTGTTTTGTTAAAGAGGATACCAAGCTGCCCATGATGTATATGCCCGATTGCCTAAAAGCAACTATCAATCTCTTCAGAGCTGAAACTAGCAAGCTAAAACATCATGCAGATTTTAATGTCGCTGGCATGAGTTTTACTGTTGGTGAACTTGCTGCAGAGATCAAAAAACATATTCCAGGTTTTGAGATTGAATACAAACCTGACTACAGGCAAGAAATAGCTGATTCTTGGCCCAACTCTATTGATGACAGCGCTGCAAGAGAAGAATGGGGATGGCAACCTTCATATAACCTAGCCAATATGACCAAAGATATGTTGGATAAGCTTTCTGCTAAATTGGATATAAATTATTAACCACAAAATATGCACTATTATGACATTAGATAAATTGAACAAATCTTTATTAGCCCATGTAAATGAAATGGAAAAATCCGGCAGGGCTAAAGGAGAAGAAAAAGTAATAAGAGAGGTTATTCCTGCATCATCCGAAAAAGGCCCCAGGTATTTATTAGAAGGATATGGCGACAAAGAGTTTATCAGGATGAATGCCAACTCATACTTAGGCCTTTCATTAAGAAAAGATATGATAGAAGCCGAGGAAAAAGGCGCTAAAGAATTTGGCGTTGGCCCCGGTGCTGTTAGGTTTATCAACGGAACTTTTAAATCGCATATTGACCTGGAAGACAAGCTTGCAACTTTTCATGGCAGGGAAGCCGGGATGATCTTCAGTTCTGCTTATGTTACAAGTATTGGTGTGATATTTCCTTTAACAACCAAAGAAACCATTTTGATAAGTGATGAACTGAATCATAATTGTATTATTAATGCCATGCGCCTGGGTAGGCCCGCTGGAAAAGAAATTTATCCGCACAATGATATGAATGCTTTGGAAGAGGCTCTAAGGCGTAGTGTAGGAAAAGCTAAACGTGTGCTTGTAATTACCGATGGGATTTTTAGTATGCGCGGCGATAATGCCCCCTTGGACAAATTTGTTGAAATATGCCATAAATATAACGACAAGTTTGAAGAAGGTGTGACTTCCATTGTTGATGACTCACATGGAGTTGGCGCTATGGGAGAAACTGGTAAAGGAACGGAAGAGTATTGCAATACAAAGGTGGATATACTGGTTGGAACTTTAGGAAAAGCATTTGGAGTTAATGGCGGTTACGTTGTGTCTTCCAAGGAAGTTATAAAATTCCTAAGGGAATCTGCTCCTACTTATATTTATTCAAATCCTATTACTGTTTCTGAATGTGAAGCAGCAATTAAGGCTGTTGAAATTTTGGATTCTGAAGAAGGCAAGGGAATTTTAAATCATCTTAAAGAAATGACCAAGCTTTTCGAGAAAGGAATTAAAGAAGCAGGTTTTGAAACCATAGAAGGTGAGCACCCCGTTGTGCCTTTAATGGTAAGAGATACCAAGAAAACCAAGGACTTGGTTAATTATCTTGCTGACAATGGTATTTTAGCAACCGGGCTTAGCTTTCCCGTTGTTCCTAAAGGAGATGAAGAGATCAGGTTTCAAGTTTCGGCTATCCATACCAAGGCAGATATAGAATATGTTATCGAGGTTTTGAAACAATATCATTAGTCTTACATATTGTTACAATTATATTTATTGAATGACCCTGGTTTTAATAAACAGGTAAATATAGAGTTTTTTACACCAGGCACAAGAAAAAGGGAGCAAAGAAAAGGAAAGAACCCTATTTTTTTTTTAGCTCCCTTTTTTATTTCATAAATTAAAAATTCAAGCATTCCTAATTAGCCCTAGTAATAATCCAAAATACAGTTGCAAAGGAAGTAGCAATAGAACCCCATTGGGTTATTACAGATGTCCAATCAATTTGATTAACCCTCTCTCTTTTTGTGGGTACATATATCCTAGAACCTTCTAAAACCTTAGGGTGAAATATCATACCTTTTCTTTTAGAGCTGCCGCCAGGGTAAAATACAACAGTTTTTCTTTTTACAGCATCGCGTGTAAAATCTCCGGCAGCTTCAATATATCTCTTAATGCTCCATCCTTTCCTGTAATAAACTAATCCTGGATTTTTTACTTCACCTTCAACCTTCACGGTACCAGGATGTTTAGGAACAATGACTTTATCCCCTGGAAGTAGCTTAATTGCACATTCATCAGTGTTTCTTAAAATATTGCTAAAGTCACCAACAACCTGTATTGTATCATTTCTATAAAACTTAATGCCAGGAACAAAAGCTTCATTTGTAAATCCTCCTGCCCTGCTAATAAGACTGCAAAAATCTTCGTTTTTTCTTAATATAGGGAATACACCCGGGAACTTAACTTCACCAATAATTTTTACGTTTTTATGAAGTTCAAACTCCGGGTCTTTACGGACTACTAATAAATCAAAAGGTTGTAATTGAAAATCATTGGTAGTACTATATTTATCGAGCATTCCTCGTTTTATATCAATTGAATGTACTATTGATAATGTATCATCTAATACAGAATCAAGTTCAAGACGGTATACTTCAACCTTAAATTGGTATGCCTTCCTTGTAAATCCACCAGCTTGCAGTAAAAGGTCATGAATTCCAATATTGGTCGCATATTCAAATTGCCCGGGGTTTTTAACTTCTCCAAATACATTTACAACATCAGGGAAAAAGGTAACTCTTGCGTTATATATTTTAACAATATCTTCGGGGTGCAATTTAATATCCTTTGCATTCCCGTTAACGACACCAGCAAGGTCAAAAGGAATAATTTTTCTTGTTAGTTTATCTTCATTATAACGCAAAATATCCGCCCTTTTCTGGTAGGTCCGGCTCCAAAAAAATGGATCGTTAAAGCCCCCTGCTTTAAATAATAGGTCTGAAACCATCATGCTGTCATGAAAAATATAATTACCGGGATTTAAAACATGCCCTTCAATTTTCACATTTCTTCTTTCTTTAAGTTCCCAAATTGAATACACTTTAATCTTATCCCATTCTTGTAATAAAAATTCCTTATCTTTTGAATCAGTAAGATCTAAACTATAATACCTTGTTGTACTATCTTGATACGTTCTAACAATATCAATTTTGTCCCTATAAGCCTCGGGTAGGAACCCATCGGCTTGTTCAATTAATTGCTGAAGTGTAGTTTTGCCGCTAATAGCATATCTGCCGGGCTGCTTTACTGCCCCTGTAATATTCACGAAATCATGAAGACGCTCTTTTAACCTAAAAATTGTTACAATATCCCCATCATTTAATGCGATTGGATTTATTTCTAATTTCCCATCTTTAATCTTGGTAAAATCTTTATCAATAACCTCTCTTATTGGCTTTTTCTTATTCCTTTTATGATATTCTTTAATTCGTTGAATTTGCACCCTATTAATATCCGTAGTAGGTTTTAAACCACTGGCAAAGTATACTATGTCTTGAACCGTTTCATCTTCTTTTAATTCATATATGGAAGGATTCACAACTTCACCTTTTAGGGTTATAGTAGAAATACGAGGGGGAATAAAAATCACATCATTGTTTTGTAACCTGATTTCTTGGCTTTTTTGCCCAGTAAGAATAAAATCATATAGGTCAAAATTGGCAATTACTTTATTATTGCGAATTATATGTATATCTCTCAGGGAGCCTTGTATTGTTGGCCCACCCACCCTATAAAGTGTAGTAAAAGCTGTTGAATAAGAGCTTACATTATGAGAACCGGGATTTTTTGCATGCCCGGTTATATAAACTGTGAAAGTTTTTAATTTCCCAAGCGAAACATCAAGATGAGTAGTTGGATGGCCGGTTGGTGGGTTTAATCCACTATATACTTTGGAGAGGTTATATTTTAACTTTTTTTCGAGTTGTTCTAATGTTAAACCATTAACAACAACTTGCCCGAAATTGCTAATAAAAATAGTACCTTCATCAGACACAGTTAAGCTATACCTGAATTCTACTTCTCCCCACAGAGAAATAATAATTTCGTCACCAGGCCCAATAACATAATTGGGATCTGCAGCTCCTATTTGAGATGGCTGATATTTACCAGGCGCACCGGCAAAAAGGGCATACCCAAAATAATTGGTGACAGTTTCTTTTTCTTCTTTCTTATCTTCTTTCCCTTTTATTTTTTTATCTTCTGTTGTAACGTCTTCTTTAATGGTATCTTTAATAATTTTGGTTGGTTTTATGTCTTGGCCTGTAGGAGCTTTATCAAAATAATTACGTTGGTTAGCCAATTCAATCCCTTGTTGGATTTGATCATCAGTAAACCCCTCTTTTTTAGCCGAAATAACAGCTTCTTCCATAGACATGTTACCTTCTCTAACTTGGGTTGCAATTTGCCTAGCAGCACTTTCTTGAACTTTTGTAACGTTTTTTACGTTTTGGGAAAAAATATAGTTTACTCCCAGGAAACAAATAAAACAGGCTATGACTAAAATTCTTTTTATCATAATTAATATATCGTTAGATTTCTAATGAAAATTTACTTTACTTATTTTTCTTGGACTTTTTAAAGATTCCTTTCACATTAAATAGCTTTAAACTTTCTCCTCGTTGCTTAGTTTCCTTATATAGCATTGAATAGAACTTTTGTATAACAATTACTCCTAAACTTAAAAACAAACCCAAAAACCCAGAAATAATAACAATAAGTGTTCTTTTTGGTTTTGCCCTTTTATAAGGAGCCACGGGTTCGTCTAAAATATCAATAACAGGTGTTTCTTTAACAAGTTCTATTTTAGCTGATTCTTTCTCTTTCTCCAGGGTCATGTAAACTTGTTGCTTTATAGAAACTTCTCTTTGCAGCCTGGCATATTTTAGCTGTAATTCGGGTGATTGTGAAATAACCATATTATTCTGCCTAAAATTTTTCAAAGCAATTTCGGCATTGGTTAACTCATTTCTTACTGAATCTAAGCGCTTATTGATATATTTGATATTGTTCTTTGTTGTAGTTTTTTGTTCGGATTGCACGTATTTATCAATAAGCTTTGTTGCATAAGTTAGAACATCTCTAGCTAATTTAGGCTCTTCCATTAATAAATTAACGGTTACTAAAAAAGAGAGCTCATCCATTTCGTAAGAAAATCTTTCACTTAAAGCCTTTGATGCTTTTATTTTAGCTTCTAAATAATCATCCGTTTCTATTCCCCAATATTCAATTAAATTAAGAGAGTCATCACTTAGTTCCGTATCCCACTTCCTTGTTACTATTTTACTTAAAATATTCCTGCTATTTAAAAGGTCTTCAATACTAAAATTATTACTGGGTTGACTACCACCATAACCAAAACTTGATGCCAAGCTAAGTATTCCAGAAGGGGCATTTTGCGAAGAAATATTTTTATACAAAGTAACATAACTACTATAATAGGGTTGCTGTATTAAAGAATAAATAATTCCTAAGACAACTACTATTGAAGAAAACTTTATAATGAAAATCCGTCTTTTCCAAAACACCAAGAAAATATCAATAAGATTTATTTCGTTTTTTTTATCAATTTCTTTTTTAGATTCTTCCATGTTTTTTTTATTCTTGAAGTAATATAAAATAATGTAGATAGTAATGTTTTACATAAGCAAAAATGCGATGTAAGATTGAGCGCAAATATAAAAAAAAGAATTATACTTGTATTCTATTCATTCTGAAAACACTTAGGAAATTTTAATTTTAGTATGATTTAATTTTACAAGCCTTCATAAAAAAAAATTATGCGCTATTTTTAAAATTAGGTTTTGCTGCTATCTTATGATTAATTTTTGTTGGGCAGGATTCCTTGTTTTTTTAAACCTAAAAGAACCCCCCAACTATTACCTAATAAGCTTCCAAAATCAGTACTAATAGCTGTATAAAAATCAAATGTATTATTGAATATATCAACAGGATATGAAAAATTAAGCATAGTAGAAAATTGTTTAACTCTTGGTAATCGATAATAATATGCGTCAAAGCTTTTATACTGGACTTTCTCATAAGCATTCTTAATTGTTGCTATTTTATTTGCTTCATTCTTATCAAAAAAAAGTAAAGGGTCATTCACTCCAAAGTTCATGGTATAAGAAGAAACAAGCCTGAATTTACATTTTGCCATTTTACCAGAAATGCCAACATACAATCCTTTAATTTTATTGTTTGGAAAATACCTAACTATCATTTTATCATCTTGCTTTTTGAGCGAATAATTCAAATTGTAAAAGGGTGATGTTAT
>CAZJDA010000004.1:0-78619 GCA_964544705.1 uncultured Bacteroidales bacterium | reverse complement strand
TTTTATCATCTTGCTTTTTGAGCGAATAATTCAAATTGTAAAAGGGTGATGTTATAAAAGGAGTTCCAACAGTATAACCCAGGTAAGACCATCCCGATGAATATATATAGTTGTTGAAATAATTATCATTCCCATTTTGAATAGAATCTATGGGTGGTGAATTATCAATATCGTGCACATGCCCGCTTTGATTGGTAGAATGAAAATATTCTAAAGTAATTGTATTAATCCATGTTGAATGATCACTATTTGATAAACTAACCCCCCAAAGGCCATCAGGAAAGTTTTGCCAATCTTTACCGGAACCATCTTCAAAAAGGGTTTGGAGATATACATTGGCAGTATAATCACTAAAATCATAAGTAATCCCAATATCCCTAGAGCCAATATGGTTGCCATTTTTGTTAATTGTTTCCCCGCTGAAGGGGGTAGTTTGCTCACTACCGGATTTAGCAAGCAATATTTCTTTATAAACGTTCCAATCAACGGGTAATTTTCCGTAGGTAGGATGCCCTCCTCCCCACATGACAACATGATGAAGCCCAAAAAAAACATTCAAAGGAAAATCCCCTCCTACCCTGCCATATAAAAACTTTTGATGCAAAAATGGTTTTTCAATATAGCGTTGTTCTTCCATTTGTCCATGGGCAAAGTAGGCATTAAAAGCCAAATAATCATTCGTATAAGGAATACCGGTAAAACCATCCGTTTCAATTACAAGCTTTGGTACTGGCGGTGCATTATTGGAATAGATTGCAAAACCTGAAGTTAATGCGTTTCTATTATAGCTAAAATTTTCATATTTCCTACCTAAGGATGCATTGAAAAAAAAAAACTTCCCTTGTAAAAATAATTGATTAAACCGATAATTTGGCTGGCTCTCATATGCAAAATTATTTACCAATTCTGCTCCATATGACAATCCAATATTGGATGTATCCTTTTTATTGAATATGCCAAAAGCATTATTTAATGAATATTTACCATCCGATAATTTCCCATATTGATTATTCATTAGCCAAAAAGGTAAATTTCTTTTATTGCTGATCAATACACTGCTTTCTATGGTATATTGATTTGGCAAATATTGAGCATATAAATTGGATGTAAATACAAAAACTCCTAAAAGCTTGCAAGCGGTTTTAAAAATTTTCCTAAATGGCATTAGAATATTAAAAAGAGGTTATTGGTGTTTAAACAATATATATAATACGAAAATCAATCTGGAAATTAAAACATTGATTTAAGAATTTCTACAATCATTTCTTTTTCGCTATTATTCATATTTGAACCGGAAGGCAAGCATAATCCCCTGTTAAATAGATCCTTGGAAGTTCCATTAAGATAAGCCGGGCAATCTTTAAAAATTGGTTGCAGGTGCATAGGTTTCCAAAGTGGGCGGGTTTCAATATTATGCTTTTCAAGTTCAACCCTAACGGTTTCCCTATCAACACCATTTGTTTTTTTTGTATCTAATAGGATCGTAGTAAGCCAATAATTAGAAAAGAAATCTTCATTGGGTTCATTTAAAAAGCTCATTCCGGGTATATCCTTCAACTCATGTTTATACATAGCATTAACTTCCCTTCTTTGCCTAACTCTTTCATCTATTACCTCGAGCTGCCCCCGGCCAATTCCAGCTAAAACATTGCTCATCCTGTAATTATAACCAATATGGGAATGTTGGTAATGTGGGGCATCATCCCTGGCTTGGGTAGCTAAAAAACGCGCATGTTGAATATAATTTTCGTTGTTAGAAATAAGTGCTCCTCCGCCAGAGGTTGTTATTATTTTATTCCCGTTAAAAGAAAGAATAGCCATATCTCCGTAACTTCCCACCGGTTTATTTTTATATTTGCTTCCCAGGGCTTCTGCGGCATCTTCGATGATAGGAATTTCATATTCTTTTGAAATTTCAATTATCTCGCTAATCATAGCAGGCATACCATACAAATGAACCAAAATAATCGCCTTTGGTTTTTTCCCTTTCTTGATGCGGTCTTTTATTGCTTTTTCAAGCAACCCAGGGTCCATATTCCATGTATTGGTTTCACTATCTATAAGAACAGGAGTAGCATGTTGGTAAACAATGGGATTAACAGAAGCAGAAAAGGTAAAGCTGGAAACCAATACTTCGTCGCCTGGTTTTACGCCAAGGTTAATAAGTGCTAAATGCAGTGCACCTGTTCCTGCGCTAAGAGCTGCAGCATGCTTTGTTTGGGTATAACTTGCCAGTTCTTTTTCAAACATGTTTACATTGGGGCCTAAAGGTGCAATCCAGTTGGTTTTAAATGCTTCTTGCACATAATTTAATTCATTACCTCCCATATGTGGGGATGATAAATAAATACGTTTATTATTACTCATAAATTTCAACTACTTTTTATCTACTTAAAAAAATTACGACCTGTATTCTGGAAAGAAATCTTGGTGATTTGAATTTGTTGCGTTTTCCTCTTTTATTGCCAATAATTCATTATACTTTTCTTTGTCAAATATTTTTCTTCCAACGCTAAAAATATTTTCTGAATTCTTATTAAATGCCTTTTTAAACTTATACAGATTATCTTCCTTGCTTCCAAGCCCTCCTCCCAAATGAAAGGTGTTAAATCCATTTTCGCAGCCCCAGCAAGCAGCCTCATACAACAATAAATTAGTTGGAGCCAAATGTTTGTAACTATTATTAGAGGCAGATAAGTGATAATTCAATTTATTATTTGCTTGTAAAATTATTGACATAGCAATGGTTTCACCTTTGTAAGCGGCATAAAACATCATGGAGTTATACTTAAGGTCATATGTTACACTATCGTAGAATGGTTTTTTAAAATAATAATAGCTTTCAGCATTGTCCCTGTCCATGGTGGCGTCATACATTTTTTTAAAATCATCATAGAGTTTTTCATCTCTTCCCCAAAATATTTTCACGCCGGATTTTAGAGCTTTTCTAATAACATTCCTATTTTTACTGGTAACATCTTTCCAAATTTGCCCTGGTGTTTTTAATTCCATAGAGATTGTTTTCCCAAGGTTAGAAATATTATATAATTGGTTTAAATAATCACAATAATTCAAAACAGGGTGAAATCTCACAAATTCAGAAATAATGCCTTGCTTATCACAAACTTGAGTATATTCATTTGATAATTTATCAACATTGGTTTCATTGATTTTCCCATCTAAAAGGAATCCTCCATAACCATAGGGAGTAGTTATATCAAAATAAGTATTTTTAGGTAGCTTTCCTATAAAATGTTTATCCTCTCCAATATCCCTTTTCATAGCAACATTTATTGCCTTAAAATCATCCTCTTCATAAAAAAACAGGACAGGAATGCCATCACCATGAATATAAAAAGCCTTAGTGTAATCAGAAAGATAATATATATCGTGATTACCGAATCCTTTGACTATAGAATCCCATTTTTCAGCTTCTTCTATTGAAATAATTTCCATAAATACTAATTTAATATTCTTTTACTAAAAAACTGGCGAATAGTTTCAATTATTCTTTCCATACCAGGTATAGCATATCTTTGATCGCAAGGAATTGAAAGTGTATTCTCAAATAAAAATTTATTATTCACCTTATGATAATCTGATAATGGCCAATGTATGGGGCAATATATAAAGTTATCGGTTAAAAATTTTCGCAAAATGTCTCTTTTGTTGTTTTCTACTATAATTGGTACAAATAATGGCACATTGCCAGGTGAATAATGCACGGTTTGAATTCCATCAATAGTTTTAATTTGCTCGATTAAAAATTTAGCGTTAGTAATTCTTTGCTTTTTTAAAGTATTACTATCAAGTTGTTTAAGTTTTTTTTCTATCCTTGTCGGAATGTTATAATTGGCATAGTCATTATCCAAGATGGTTTCAGCTTGCATAAATTTATTCAGAAAAACGTCTTTATTACCAGTATTTTTGGTGATGAACAATTTTTTTTCTTTTGCTGCTTCTTCCCTCAGTTGGATATACTCTTGATTGGTTTGTTTGGGTTTGTCTATTGAAAACTGCCCCACATTTTTGATAGCAATCGCTCCACCAGGAATTCCTGTCCATTTTCTAAAACTGGCAAAAACATAATCTGAATATTTAGAAAAAGCATTATGCGAAAACCAAGAATGGGTAGCATCTTCAATAACAATTTTTCCACTATTTTTGAAACTTGTAATTGCCTGGTGAACAGAATCATCTTGAAACCCAAAATATTGCATTAAAAGGACAGCATCACAATTTGTTTCTAAATCAAAATGTTGGTCATACCTACCATTGTTATATTCCACTTCATAAAACTCAATTTTCACATTGTTATTTACAAATGGTTGTATCATACTAAAACAACAATATGAAGGTAATAAAACAGAATCCAATTTACGACTATGCTTTATATCCTTAATAATATAATCCAAGGCAGTCCTGCCACTCAATAGATATAAGTGGTCATGTTCTATGGAATTGACCGTATTATTTTCAATTCCCAGCTCCCAAAATTCGCTCCCAATTTCTTTCAGCATATAAACTTAATAATAATTTTGTTTTTATTAAGTCTTGTTTTCATTTTGATTCTGCCTATATATATCAAAGTCAACAAGGCCATTCATTCCTCTTTCGCCTATTTCTGATTTCACAAAAAGCTTTCTTATTGTTTTAAAAATAATTTTCATATCCATTAAAAAACTCATATTATCAACATATTCTATATCATAGGCAAACTTTTCTTCCCAACTAAGGTTATTTCTTCCCATAACTTGGGCTAAGCCGGTTAATCCAGGCCTAACATGGTGCCTTCGCTTTTCCTCTTCGGTATAATGAGGCAAATAATCCTCGGCCAGCGGCCTCGGACCCACAACAGACATATCTCCTTTAAGGATATTAAATAATTCTGGTAATTCATCAATAGAGGATGCCCTTAAAAATCTTCCAAATTTGGTAAGCCTGTCTTTATCCGGCAACAACTCGCCATTTTCATCCCGTTTATTTGTCATGGTCCTGAATTTATGTAAGGTGAAAATATTTTCGTTAAATCCTGGTCTTTTTTGTTTAAAAAATATAGGAGAGCCTAATTTTATTCTAATTAACAAACCGAAAATTAACAAAAAAGGGCTTAATAGAATTATAGCGATTAAAGCAGCTATAAAATCAAATATCTTTTTTATATAGAACCTGTAAAATTTCCTCTTATACTTTACCTGCATTAAAATTATGGCTTTCTTTTGAATTGATTAATAAACTATAACAATTGTTTTATAAAATCTTTAAGCCCTTACTATCAGTTTTTATTATCTTTTCTTAAATGCTTTATCAAGGATATATTTTAATCAAAAAAATATAATGAATTAAAAATTAAGTTTAATTTATTTATTCAAATAAAAATTAAACAAGTTTTCGACCATTCCAACTAAATCATATTTTGGATTCCATCCTGTGGTCTGGTATAAAAGGGAAGAATCCATACCAGAATGCAATTGAACATCTTTATCTTCTTTTATGATTTCAACCGGTTTGTTTATGTATTTTGCAGCAGTCTTTTGAACAATTTCAGCAATTTCAAGAAGTGAATTTCTTGAATTATTACCTAGATTATAGACATTTTTCCATTTAGAAGTCTCAGTGAAAACCAATGAAATAATACCCGAAGCAGCATCCCTGACATCCATAAAAGAAAAAATTTGTTTTCCACCAACAATATTAATAGGGTTTCCCGAAAGAGCATTCTTAACAAATTTGTTAACCAATCTTTCCTCCAAGCCTGGCCCTATTAAACTAGCAAGCCTAATGTTAGTAGAATGAGTTTTTATACCAGGCGCATTGCATGTGGCATTGGCTATGAGTTCTGTTGAATATTTTGCCAAAGCATACAATGAATTAGCTGTAACAGGAGTTTTTTCAGTCCATAAGGGTTTATATGGTGGCCCATAAACACTTTGAGATGAAATATTAATAATGCCATTCACATTTGCTTGAGCTGCTTTTGAAAATAGTGACCTTGTAAAATCGAGACTTCCTGCAAGTTTTTCGCCATCATAAGACCTTGAAAAGGCGGCATGAATAAGTATATCAATATGCTTTAGTGTTACTTCATTTCTTTCCCACTCGTCAATACTATAACACGATAATTTATTAAGTTCTCGAAAACATGACTTTATATTTTCCTTCTTCAAATCTAACGCGATTATATCATAAGAATGTTCATTTAGTAGCTGGTTTAAAATCTCATTGCCAAGAAATCCCCCGGCACCTGTAACTAAAATTGTTTTTTGCATTTGCATTATTCGTTAATTAATTCATTTGTATCCAATGTTTCTAGTAACATATTTTTATTGTTATCTGTTTTAACGCTAAAAGTATTATGAATTTTATTCATAACTTGCACAAGCTCTTTTTTTGTATTAGTAATTGCAAAAACTCTTAATACAACTTGTTGAAGGGTTCCTTTAGCCTCTTCTGGAACAATATCCCCATTTTTATAAGAAGGAAGTGCATACACTACTTCCGGGTAAGTTAATATTTTTTCAATGCCTTCAATATTACCAATTTTACCTGGTTTTACTAAAAATGTAATATTGCAAGCCCACTTATTAAAACGTGGATTGGCATTTATTAATTTATTTTCGGGATCCATTTTCCCAGTTATTGAAAAATTTAGTAGCATTTTCATTGGATTAAAGCCAGATATTTTTTCTAACAATTCATGCTCTAATGACCCAGTTAATCGATAGCCCATTTCATAGAATACACACTCATCATCTTCAATAAAAGACTGTATAAAAATCATCCCATTCTTCATACCTAAGGCTTTAAACATTTTTTTTACCTTTTCATCTAATTTGTTTAAATAATTAGGTAAATATTCAGAAGGGAAAGTATAGGCAACAGGTAACGGTATAACGCCATCTTGGTTTCTTTTAATATGCCTATCTCCCATCGCTGTTAGATATATATTTCCATTGTTAATAACATAAAAAATACTAACTTCTTTACAATTCATATAACGCTCTACCAACACACTATTGCTTTCCGAAAAAGAAAGTGCTTTTTGGTATGCATGTTTCAATTCTTTAGCATTCTTGCATATTGTAATACCTCTTGCCCCGCTATTGTCTACAGGTTTTACTATAACAGGAAATTTTATTTTTGAGCATTTTTCTTCACTAAATTCAGGTTGAATATTATACTCTTCAACAACAGGAATGTCAAAATTGTGACATATATCTTTAAACTTTCTTTTATTCGTAGTGATTTCGATCTGTTCTTCAGTAGCATAACAAGGAAGTTTTGCTTTTTCACATACCTTTTGATAATACTGTAAGGTTGAATCAGTAAAGCCTGTGATAACACCATTAATGTTTTCCTTATTAATTAGATCAACCATAGCATCCACATCAGCAGTGCTTTCCATAAAGTATTTATCTGCAATTTTTTTTGCCGGCATTTGTTCTGGAGTATACCAATCTGTAACAATGGTGGTTATACCCATTGATTTAGCTGTTTCTACGATATTGCAAGCTAACGCAGGGCCTCCCATTATAAGTAGCTTCTTAATATTAAATTTCTTTTCCATTTATTCTTTTTATATAACCAAATTTATTGCTTTTCGAATATAAATCAAAATATTACAGAAAACGCTAAATCAGTTCTGTGAACTATTGCCGAAATTGATTTGCATTATCATATTAATTTATCTTGATAATATAATTTCATTGAAATCATTTTCATCGAAGTATGAATAAAAACTATTTTCCATATTTTGATTTTTTTCTCTTTTACTCTCAACTAATTTTACAAAATCATTCATTGAATTAATAATAACAAATGGAGAATTTCTAATTTGTACTGCGTTAGTTGAACATCCATTGAAATTCAAGCAACCAACACTTTTGCCAAAACTCAAAGCTTCATACAAAACAGAAGATTTATGTCCAATTATATATTGATAAGGTAATACCGCAATTGAAGATTCAACCTTATTATCTTGTATTGATATGTTGTCCAATTTTTCAATTCTATTTTTCAAAACGCTTGAGATTTCCTCTTGTGGATGAGGTCGAATATGAAAGATATAATTGGTATATAATAGAGCCATTTCCAATGCAATTTCAATTATATTATCACTATTTCTAGGCTCCGAGACAATCAAAATATAGTTTTTCATTACATTTTTTGATGCTTTAGCATTCTTAATAAATTTTCCATAAGCCCATCCAATATTAATTATTCTCTCGACTGGTATACCAAATTGTTTACCTTTCCAAAATTTACCGAATGACAAAAAATAATCAGGGTCAATAGCTGGGCAATATTGATGAGAATATAAAATTGACCAGTTTAAAGTAATGCCATGTTGGAGTTCATAGGTTGTAATTTCCTTTCTTTTTGCAGCATAAGTAATTGGGAAGTTTAATTCTCGGTTTACAAAAATTATCTTTTGGGTTTTTAATATGCCAAATAATAATTTATAACAATAAGATGAAAATAAAAATGTTCCTATAATAGCACTAATACTAAACAAAAACTTTTTACTTACACCAAAAGTCCTATTTGTCTTTTTATAAAGGTTGAATATTGATTTTGAAAACATAATAAAAAAAAGTGGGGACAGTATAATACCTAAGAATTTTGTTGTATACTCAATAAAATCTATAGGAATTATAGGACATAACTTATACCTAGGCCTAAAATGTCTGCCAGAGAGAGGCTTTTGAAAAATAATAGATTCATTCAATAAAACAGACTCTTTTATTATTGGGTCAGTAAACTTGTCAATATACTTGCTATCAAAATGTTGCAGCCTAGGAAATGCAAAAATTACATATTTTGCACGTATTTTAGGATGAAAGAAAACTCTTATTATTGAATAAAAGGATAAAAAATAATATTTAAAAAAATGGCCCCAATTTACACTTCTTTTTGTTGTATTGCGTTTCTCAAAATTATATTTCTTCTTTAAGTAACCTTCAACAATACTGGATCTTATTAAACGCCAAATTGGTATTTTAAAAGCGATAATAGAGTAAAAAGAATTATTTTTCTCTACATTAGCAATTTCTTTTATTTTCTCATTATAGTGGCTCATTAAAAATTGTACTTAATTTAAATGTTACAAAGTGTCCGTTAAAAAACAAAATGGTTGGTATCATAGTTTATTATATTTATATAATTTTTGTAAAAGATTGAACCATAAACGTTCAATAGCATACAAATCTTTATTCCATTTATTAATACCATGCTTAGAAATTCCTTTATTATTAACTGAATGGCTTGAGTTAATAACAGAAATTTCTTCTAGGTATTTATCAGAAAATTCTAATTCACAAAAATCAAAAATTCTTCTCATTAGTTCTCGAGGCTGGGTTACAAGTTCTTCATATTTGCAGAGTATTACTTTATCACTTATCTTGTTATACATTTTTACGGCATTGATCCATTCTAAAGTTGTATGAAAGAAAACGAGTGGCCTTTGCATAAACTTTATTTTGAGTTGTGGGAAGTTTGATAATGGCTGTTTCACTTTTTTCTGATGTATTTCTGAAGCATACATTGCTTTGGGGTCTCTTAATAAGTATAAAACTTTTACATTTGTAAGAGAATTTAATAATTTTTTAGTATAAGTGGAGTGAACTGGGTTTTTAGCTCCAGATATTTGCTTGTTCTCATTAATGGCTTTTTGTTCAATAAATGCATTTAGAGCTTTAGCCCAATCCAGTTTACCCTGTTTTTCCAACGCATCAATTAATGTTTCTTTATCAGGATAGGCTGCCTTAATACGTTTAAAATATTTGTCAGAATATATAGCATCTATAGCAGTCCTAATATTTTTACTATCCGAATATACATTGTATTTTTTTAATACAGCATTTACATCGTTTTTAAAACGAAAGTCAAATACGATTTCGTGCAAAATTACTACATTGTCTGCCTTGTTTAGTATTTCCCTATAAAGTTTTGATGCAGTGCGGCTAGTGCCTTGAATGATAATTTTCTTCATTTTGCTAATAGATTAAATTAAATCATTATAAATTATTTCTATTCTTAACTGAAAAGCCATCAAGTAATGTGGGATGTATCTTTTTCTTTGATTTCAAAGTCTTATCCCAATATTAAATTTTATGAATTGTGACACATTTTCCTTCCTAAAGCCTGTTATGATGCACTTTGATTTTTAACAATTTTTCAATGAGTAATGTTAGAACAGCAACATATTTCCATATACCTATCAGAACTTTTGCAATACAATTTATAAATACAGGATACTATATTGAATTAAAGATTATTAAGGATTGTTTCCCATGAATTTGCATAGGATACCCAAGAATGGTCGAGCAAATACCTATTAAAGGCCGAGTTTGTTAGTGATTCTTTTAATTTTCTATTATTATATAATTCTTTTATAGAATTAGTAAGTTTTACGATATCAAAAGGTTCAATTAAAATAGCCTCTTTATTGTTCTCAAGTGTACTGCTTATTCCTGGTATTTTAAAACTAACCACCAAAGTTTTAATCAACATTGCTTCCCTAATAACTCGCGAAACACCCTCTGCTTTTGAAGTTTGAAGTAAGATGTCAGCATGTGCTAAAAATCTTAGATAATCGTACCTATGTCCATAAAAATGAACATTATTCAAATTATGTTTTTCAATTTCTGTTTTCAATCTTTTTAAAAAATCTGTATCATGCACTACTCCAACAAAATGCATATGAATGTTTGGATATTCATTAATAAGTTTTAATAAAACCTCAACTGATAAATCTTGGGCTTTTCTTGGTTGAATAGAACCAATATTTACAATATTGAATGTGTCACTTTTATATGGAGAATTAGACTTTTTTGCAGCAATTACTTTTTTCTCTTCACATGAAGGTTTAACAACAATAGGAGAATTAGCCAATAATGGACTTTGTTGCTTGCACTCCTTTGCCTGATCATCTGCTTGAAACAATATATAATCAAATTGATTGCAGTAATTTACATATAGTGAAAGGTTTTTTTGCGGTGTTTTTGGTTGATGGCTTTTTGTTAACCAAAACTTTTCATAGGAATGAACCGAGCCAGCATGATTTAAGATGATTTTTGCTTTAGAATAAGACTTTATAGCTTCCATAGCCCCAGTATAAAAGGGAACAGCCGTAATTATTACGTCAACTTCGTGCAAAATTTTAATAAATTTCCTTTTTTGAAAAAGCCTTGTACTATCATTTAAGATAATAAAAAATGGCTTTACTATATTATCAATGAAAAATCCCCTTTTCCTTCCCTTTTTCCATTTATATAAATATTTTGTAAGGCTTTTTGGTACAGCATATATATTTTTAAATGGAATTATTGTTTTTGAATGTTTCTTATTAAATAATACATAACTAATAGGAGAGGATGCAATCAACCCGAGATATACATCATAACCAAGAGTATAGAGTGTTTCTGAAGCATCTAATATAGTTGAGCTACCCCCTGTGTTCCTAGAGATCGATTTTGTTAATACCAAAATTTTCATGTAAATTATTATTATTTATACTGTTAAAAAAGCTTTATAAATATATATTTCAATTTAAAGCTACTGTTTTATCAAATCAAGAATGAAACAGTATTGTGCTTCCTCGAAGTGACATCATTGCGAACCCGCAGAAGTGGGTGATGCATTTCTTTCGTAGCATTTCTGAGAAGGAGCAAGCTCCAAGCGTTTTTTATGATCTGACATGACACTACCATTAAACCACTTATTTCAAGCAAGACAATGTTTAGATTTTAGAGAAATCGCAGAAAAACCAATGGATATAAATAGCATATACATAAACCCATAGTAAGTAACTTGTGCAATATCAATAAATAAAAGCGTTAAAAATAAAGCAATTACCCAATTAGAAATTGTAGATTTTTGCTTAACTGCTTTACCTATTAGATAAAAATATCCTGAATAATATATTAATGTTCCTATTATACCAACACCTACTAATAATTCTATATAATTACAATGTGCATAAAAATCTTCTCCGGCAAAAATATCTGTTGAATTTGATAAAACCCGGAAGTTATTAATACCATACCCTAGCCATATTCGTTCTTTGAACCATATCCAACCATATAAGATAAGAAAAAGGCGAGAAGCATCTTCTCCTCCCTTGGGATTCCCACTTACAATATTGATCATATCCATAATACGTGACCCAGCAATATCATAAAAATATGGGATTGAGAATAATATATATATAAAACCAGTACTCACAAATAATAAAATTAACTTTGCTCTCAATTTAATTAAATTGCTAAAAAACAAAAAATACATTATTGGAATTAAAAACATCAATAATGCTTTTCTTGAACCTGTTATCATTATTACATAAATCATTACCAAGGAGGCTAATATAAACATGATTTTTACTAATATACTTTTTCTCCAAAATAATATAACCCCACAATAAATGGCTAAAGTAAATTGAATTCCTATCGAGTTAGTATTCCAGTTTTCTCCTAATTGATCATATGACATACGCTCTTCAATTGAAGAAATATCGACAAACAACAGTAAATATGCCAAAATAAAAATTGCTATAACATAAAAGACCTTTAGTATATCGTAAACATCTTCAAGGGTTTTTATATAATTTGAAACAGAGAATGTAACAACAAGTATGGGTAAAATCTTTAGTACTAGTACAAACTCAACCATCCTATGATTTAATGCCCAAAATCTTGAAAGTAAAAAAAAACTAAAAAAAACTACCACCCAGATAAAGTATGCTTTATTAACACCATCTCCTTTATATAAGCGATAAGACAAGCAACAAAAAACTAAAAAGGCAGCAAACCAATAAATTATATTACCTAAAATTGGCATTGTCGCCGTAAACATTACAAATGCTAATATAGGCAAATATATTAATTTATACTTAATTCTTAAAGGTTTGGCTTGGTCACTCATAAAAGCAATACAATTAATACCTGATGAACTTGGTTTTGAATATCACAATGACATTTTTTTGATAAATTATACAAGATTGGCAATTAGAAAAACCGTTTAAATGCAATCTCTAATATTCTATTTGCTCTTTATTGTTCTGTAAATAAGAAAAGATGTTAAAATTTCATTTGTTTGTTTTTTTTAAAAAAAATATAAACCCTGTAAGCAAATTCAACATAATATGAAAATACAGCAACAACTACAAAAGTAACAATGCTATCCATTTCACCTTGTAAGAAAAAATATCCAAGCATAGCACCATAGGCTACCGTAGTTATTATAATGCTATATAAAACATATTTACTTTTTCCAAAAGCAATCATATAATTAGATGATATAAAACTGCTCAAGGCTAATATGACAGGAACAGATAAAAAAAGTTGTAGTGGAAACAAATTCACTTCATCAGAAATAAAAAAACGAGCTATTCCTGGCAAAAAAATGTATACAACTAAGGTGGGTATTAAAGTGAATAAAAAAATACCTTTAGCTCCTTTTATAAATGTATCAATACTTCTAGATTTTGAAATTACAGGAAACATTACTGTGCCAATAATTTTTGCAGGTTTAACTAAAATCCTTACAAATTTTACCCCTAGATCGTAAACCACTACGCTATCCATATTAACAAAACTTCCCAGTAATATGTAATTCAATTTGTCTTTTATTGTTGTTATCAAATCTTTTGCAAAAATAGGAAAAGAGTCACCTACTAACTCCCTTACTGTTAGCATCTTAGGTTTTCTCAATGTTACTTTTTCTTTTTTCTTAATTACTATAAAAGAAATTATACCTGAAATAACAAAACCTAAAGACATGAATATAGGAACCAAATAATAATCACTGGGCTTTTGAATGAAAACAAAGATGCAAACTAAAAAGACCAACCTAATTATGATGTTAAGAATTGTTATATATTTCATTTTTTCAATACCCTGGAAAAAAAATTGTGGAAATAATAATTCATTAAATGACCAACCATAGGATAAAACAAACAATAGATAATACGCCCTATATTTGGGGATTAAATAAATTATACCAAGATAAAGAGCAAAAGCTATTATCCATATTATACATCTAACAAAGAAAACCGAAGACAATATGTCTGAAAGCTTTTCTTTATCTTCTCTATGAATTGAAATAAACCTTGCTGAAACTGAACGGAATCCAAAATTAACAAAAACGGAAGAATAACTGGCGATTACTTGGGCTGTTATAACATAACCATATAATTCTCTTCCTAAAATCCTCACTAAGTATGGATATGTAGCTAGAGGGACAAGCATTATAAATACTTGAAATATTGTAATATAAGATAAATTTTGGAAAATCTTCTTGTTACGTGCTACTAAGGCTTTAAGTTTTGAATAAATACCCATATGTATAATTTATGGAAGCATTGCTGTAAATTCTATTTTCTTGAAGTTAAAATTTACTGTATAAAAACCTCCAATATTATTATAAATCAATGTTTGAAAACCACTTTTTTTATAAAGTAAATCATCTACGTGTAATGCAATTAACCTGGTTGTATAAAAACATATTCCATTGGTTCACCTTTCTTTAAATCCTTAGCTGCTTTTTTACCAAGAATACTATTCAAGAATTTTGGGTGCAAACCATATCCGGGCCTAATGGAGCGTATGTTTTCTTTTGTAAATAATTCTCCTTTTTTTATATCTTTTACTACAAATAATGAGCGTCCCCGCTGCCTAATTTCTTGAATTTTGGGGCTTATTGTAAAATCACCCTGTCCCAAAGCAGCTTCAAGATTACGAATACTTTCAACCATAATTTTAAATTCTGAGGGTTCCATAGAAAAAGCAGAATCAACTCCCCCCATTTTCCTGTCTAGGATAAAGTGCTTTTCAATAATTTCAGCACCAAGAGCCACAGCTCCAAGAGGAACTGTATGCCCCATTGTGTGGTCTGACAATCCAACTTTAACATTAAATGCTTTTTGCATCGTTGGAATTACATTGAGGTTTACTTCTTCAAACGGCGTAGGGTAAGCCGAAGTGCATTTCAATAATGTTATATCATTGTTTCCTTCTTTTCGGCATGTTTCAACAGCTAATTCGATATCAGCAAGTTTGGCAATACCTGTGGATAAAATAACCGGCTTTTGTCTTTTTGCAATATATTCTATTAGGGGAATATCCATTATTTCAAGTGATGCAACCTTATATGCAGGAATGTTTATACCCTCCAGAAAATCAACGCTTCCAAAATCAAAAGGAGTCGATAACCAGTTTAATCCTATGGAAATGGCGTATTCCGCTAATTTAGGCAGCCATTCGTAGGGCATGGCAGCTTCCTGAAACAATTCATAAGGTTTTCTTCCTTTCCATAAGCCGTCTTTTCGTGGTCCAAAATATTTATTATCCACATCTAAGGTGAGAGAGTCAGCCGTGTAAGTTTGGAACTTTACAGCATCAGCACCTGATTTTTTCATGGCTGTAATAGTATCCTTTGCTATTTGAAAATCGTTATTATGGTTTGCTGATAACTCTGCTATTATATATACACCCTTATTGCTCATTTTCAATTCTTAAAAATTATATCATAAATACGTTCTATTCCTTTATCATCAACTAATAAAGAAGATTTTGAAATCAAATCTTGTTGTAATATTTTGCTATTTATTAATGCTTCACATTTATTAATAAAAAGCTCATTAGTAATTTCGTCAATTAATCCCAAATCAATTAATGCTCCATACTTTTTTTCTATTATCTCACTACCTTTTGCATTGTTTAAGGCATGGCCAATACTAATAACTGGAATGCCCATAAACATTAATTCATAAGTAGTCACTCCAAAAGTGCTAATAACAATATTACATTTTATAAGTTCTTGGTAGTTATATGGTTTTATGCATATATTATTAGGCAATTGACTTTTCAACTCATTTAATTTTTTATGATGCATAAATGATTTACCAATTAATGCATAGAATTCTACATTTTGAAAACTATTATCATTAAGCCATGTTAATATGTGAATCATAACACCTTTTGGGTCACTTCCGCCAGTTGTAATGCCTACAATTTGTTTGTTAGAATTCGATTTATTGGCTTTTCTATGTTTGGTTATTCCTATAACTTCCTGATTAATTGGAATATATTTAGCCCCATAGTAAAAATCGGTGCCCAGTTTATCCCATTTGGGTGAATTAATAATTTCGTCACTGTGATGGGCTGATGGTAAAATAAATTTATTAACACAAAAAGCTCCCTCACAAAGGTTATGAAACATAATTATTTGGGCTTGCAATTTGCAATTATTGATAAAATCACAGCTATAAGGGTATAACTTGTCTATAAAGACTATATTTGGTTTCCTTTTTTGTATAGTGGATAATAAAGTTTCTTCTTCAACTGAAAGAAAGGCAATATTGTTAATGTAAGCAATTTTGTGACTCTCTAATATTTCAATTGCCTTTGCATCATAATATCCTGCAAAGATAACAGGAACTTCTGTCCTGCTCTTTATATAGCTTCCTATAGCAACACTTCGGATTATATGCCCTAAACCAACTTTCGGATAAGCATCAACTCTAAAAAGTATCATTATTCAACTTTACCAATAACACGTGCCGGATTACCAACTACTTTTGTATAATCATCAACTGATTTTATAACAACGGTTCCAATTCCAACCAATGACCACTTCCCAATTGTAATATTTTCCAACGTACAACAATTTGTGCCTAAATATGCGCCTTCTTCGAGCACTACGCTTGCTCCGACACAAGCATTATTTGCTACATAACTATAATTTTTCAAAACTGAATTATGTCCGATTAAAGATTGAGCAAAAATTTGGATATGATTTTCAACAACCGCATTAGGGCCAACCGACACGAAAGGTTGAATACAAACACCATGCCCGATTTTAGCAAATTTTGACACAACTGCTGTCGGATGAATAATGGTTGCAAAGCGTTCTGTTGGAATTTTAAGGTTATGCAATTTGTGCAAAAATTTGTAGTTTAGTTTTGTGGAGATAAGCGTGTACATAAATAAAACATCTTCTTTCTTAATATATTCTTTCACAGCTTCAGGTTCAATTTTTCCCAAAACAGGATAGCCATTTATGGGTTCTGTTTCTCTATCATTTAGAAAACCTATTATTTCCCATTGTTTTTTATCAGATGCTACATTTATATCTTCAATTGTTGAAGCTACAACTGTACCATTACCATAACCTCCAACGATGATAATTTTTTTCATATATTACTTTTTAGAAATCAATTCAGCTTTTTGCAAAACTTTTTTTGCTGTTGCCACCATAGGTGGGCCTATAAATTTCCCATTCAAAATAGCAACACCTTTTCCATCTTTTTCAGCTTGCTCATTTAATCGAAGCATCTCTTCAGCTTCTTCAATTTCAGAATTTGATGGGCTAAAGTATTTATGAACCAAATTCAATTCTTTAGGATGTAAAACTAACATACCCTCGAAGCCCAACTCTTTTGCAATTGTAAGATTCTTTTCAAGGTCTTCCAAGTCATGTAGATTTACATGAACTGTATCAACAGGAATTACATTATTAGCTCTTGCTGCCATTGCAATAATGGCGCGCGGGGTAAAAATACTTTGCTCATCTTTATCGTGAATTCCTTGCAAATCAGTTATAAAGTCTTCGCAACCAAAAGCAATAGCGACAACTCGGTCAGATGCTTTTATAATCTCCTGGGCATTCAAAACTGCTGCTGCAGTTTCAATTAAAGGAATTATTTTAAATGTGCCTATCGGAATATTCTTCTCATATTCAATAGTTTCCAATAATTTAGCAAAAAAATAAACGTCTTTTCCAGATTTGGATTTCGGATACATAAACCCATCAATTCCCTTTATTGTCAGCTCCTGAACATCTTTCAATAGTTGCCCACTTTCACGATCATTTACTCGCGGAAAAACTAAATGTTTTTTAAAAAATCCTGCTTCTATCTTTTCAATAATTTTTTTTCGTGCATGTTTTTTATTGGAAACTGGTTGAACTGAATCTTCGATATCCAACAATAAAACATCAGCTTCGGAACGTTCAGCACTTTCCATAATACGCTCATTATGGGCCGGAACGAACATTAAGGATCGCATTAATTTAAAATTTTTCATAATTTTTTCTTTTTTGGTATAAGAATATGTCTTCTAAATAAAAGCACATTGTTGTTATCCTGGTTAAATACATTTGTTTCCACGTAGATAACTCCCCTGTCAGGCTTTGTTTTTGATTCTCTTACATCGAGAACCTTTGTTTCTGCACGAATCGTATCACCAATGAAAACTGGACCATTATGCTTAATAGTCTCATAGTCGAGATTTGCAATTGCTTTTCCACTTATATCCGAAACTGTAAGTCCAACAGCAAGGCTAAAAACCAAGGTACCTACCACGAGGACTTTCCTGTGTTGATGGGTTTTACAATATTCTACATCTAAATGGAGCGGATGATGATTCATGGTTAGTAATGAAAAAAAGTTGTTATCGCTCTCTGTTATAGTCTTTCCGATAGCATGTTTAAAGACCATCCCTTTATCAAAGTCTTCCAAATAATTTCCAAATGAATTGCTCATAATAATATCAATGATTTAGTTTATATTTCAACTCTGCAATTTTCCAGTCGTCATAATTATCAATATCCTGGGCATCTTTATTAGAAATAATAATTGCACCTCGCTTTTCTGGTATTAATCCTTTATTGAAATAAAACCAATAAAATTGACCTGCATCATGATACGTTGGGGTCAAATCTTGCGATCGAATTTTTGCAAATTTTGGTTGTAATATTTCAATATGTCCTTCATTATATTTAAATGCTTTTTGAATAGGATATGTAAACGGGACAATTGGACGAACAGAATAATAATCTCCTGATTGAATCTTTTCCAATCCTAGTTTTAGGTTAGTCTCTGCCAATAGAGGTGCAGTAGGTAATATACAGCAAACATATTGATGAATGATGTTTCTCTTTTTATATTCCAATAATACTTCATCAACAACTTCAGCCAATCCAGCAAAATCATTTGCATTTTCTTGGCTTCTCAAAAAAGGTATTTTGGCTCCAAATTTTTCTGCAATCGAAGCTATTTTTTCATCATCAGTTGAAACCATTACCTCCGAAAATAAACCACTTCTTATAGCTGTTTCTATACTGTAGGCAATAATAGGTTTCCCAAGAAAATCCCTAATGTTTTTTTGAGGAATTCTTTTACTCCCCCCCCTTGCTGGTATTATTGCCAAGTTATTCATTCTGAAACCCAATTATTGAATTAATGACAAAGTCTTGCTCCCCTTCGCTCAAATTTGGAAACATTGGCAAACTCAAGCATTTTTCGTAGTAGGCTTCTGCAACAGGCAAATCACCTTTTTTCCATCCTAACCTTTGGTAATAAGGTTGTAGATGAACCGGTATGTAATGAACCTGTGTATAGATATTATGCTGCTTTAAATACTCATAAAGCTCTTTTCTTCTATTAGTTTGTATAACGTATAAATGGTATCCATGCGAGTTTTGGGCATGGTTCTTCTGAATTTTTATGGATGTGCCCTTAAAGGCTTCGTTATATCTATGGGCAATTTCCTTACGTCTTTTAAGCCCTTCCTCAGCTCTATTCATTTGACTTATACCTAATGCTGCTTGAATGTCTGATAACCTATAATTATATCCCAATTCATGCATTTCGTAATACCATCCACCATGATTTTCTTGTAGCATCCCAGGATCTTTGGTTATCCCATGTGTACGCAGTAATTGTAATTTCTTAAATAGCTTTTCATCATTGGTTGTTATTAAACCACCTTCACCTGTTGCGATGTGCTTTACAGGGTGAAAGGAAAAAATAGCCAGTTCAGCGAATTGCCCATTGCCGCAATATTGCTTTTTATTTTTTGAATCTATGAAGTAACCACCAGGTGCATGGCAAGCATCTTCAAGAACCCATAAATTAAATCTTTTCGCGATTGAATTTAACTTTTCAAGATTTACAGGATATCCCGTAAAATCAACTGGGATAACACCGGAATAAGTACCTTTGGGAGAATTTTCAAGCTTTTCTTCAAGCTTATTTAAATCCATTACATAAGTTTCCGGGTCAATATCCACAAAATCCACTTCACCTCCAGCATAAAGCACACAATTGGCACTTGCAGCAAATGTTATTGGCGTAGTTATAACTTTTTTGCCGGGTCTTACATCCAGCGCTAATGCTGACAAATGTAAAGCTGCTGTGCCATTGGAAACAGCTACGGCATATTTTGCCCCAACATATTTTGCAAAAACCTCTTCAAATTCCTTTATTTTAGGGCCTTGGGTTAAAAAATCAGATTTTAACGTTTCTACAACGGCATCAATATCCTCTTGTGAAATATATTGTTTACCATAAGGAATAGCTCTTTTTTCCATATTTATGTAATTATCATCACTATTTGTTTATTTTATAATAAGATAGATACCATTCTATAAAATCACCAACGCCTTTTTGAATAGATGTACTGGGGTAATAATCAAAATCACCTTTCAATCCATCAACATTCGCCCAAGTAGCAGGCACATCACCAGGTTGTAGAGGTAAAAAATTCTTTTTAGCTTCTATCCCCAGTTTATTTTCAATTGCTGCTATAAAATCCATAAGCTTTACAGGGCTATTGTTGCCAATGTTATACAACTTGTACGGTGCAATAGATGAAGATGGGTCAGGCTTTTTACCTGACCACCGGGAGTTTCCTTTTGGCTGATTATCAATTACGTGTATAATCCCATGAATAATATCGTCAATATAGGTAAAATCCCTTTGCATTTTGCCATGGTTGTATATATCAATTGGTTCATTGTTTAATATAGCCTTTGTAAATAGGAACAATGCCATATCCGGCCTTCCCCATGGCCCATAAACAGTAAAAAACCTAAGCCCTGTAGTTGGCAGCCCATATAAATGACTATATGTATGCGCCATTAGTTCATTTGATTTTTTGCTAGCAGCATATAAACTTATTGGGTGGTCAACATTATCTTGCACGGAAAAAGGCATAACTTCATTTAATCCATATACGCTTGAGCTACTTGCATAAATAAGATGCTCTATGTTATTATGTCGGCAGGCTTCTAATATATTGGTAAAACCAATAATATTGCTATTTATATAAGCGTAGGGATTTTCCAGGCTATACCTAACACCTGCTTGGGCAGCCAAATTACAAACCTTATCAAACTTTTCTTCTTTAAAAAGCTTAAAGAGACAATCTTTGTTCTCTAAGTCGGTTTTTATTAACTTATAATTAGGGTATAACTCACTTTGGATAATTTTGTTTTCTACAATGCTCTCCTTTTGAATACCTGAAGTTTTTAACCTATCATATTTAAGATTCACATTATAATAATCGTTGATATTATCCAATCCAATTACTTCATCTCCTCTTTTAATAAGTTTGTTAGCGAGATGACATCCTATAAATCCTGCTGTGCCGCTGATTAAAATTTTCATATAAACAAATATAACATGAAATAAAATTAAACTTATAACTGAGGTTTAAAGCCTGGGTCAACATATTTTTTTATTAACCCCCTCATTTCTTCAGCATTAACCCATTCATCATTATCACCCGAATTGTAACTAAACCCTTTGGGAACCAATTTGGCATTTTTATAGAAATTTTTATAATCATTTATAGATTTCCCAGAAGGCAAAATAGCAAAATATTTTCCTAGGTCAATGGTATTATGGGAATCGCTTTCTGTAATCATTTCTTCATGCAATTTTTCGCCGGGCCTAATCCCAACATATTCGAGTTTTGCTTTAGGAGCAATAGCTTTAGCCACAGTTTCAATATTGTACGATGGGATTTTAGGTACAAAAACTTCGCCTCCTTTAGCATTTTCTATTGCCCAGAGTACCATTTCAACACCTTCTTCTAAAGAAATATTAAAGCGGGTCATGTCTTTATGGGTAATAGGTAAAACTCCGGACTTGGCTTTATTAAGAAAAAATGGAATAACTGAACCACGTGATCCCATCACATTTCCGTATCTTACAACAGAAAAACGAAGGTCTCGCTTCCCTTTAATATTGTTAGCGGCCGTAAATAATTTATCAGAAACCAACTTCGTAGCCCCGTATAGGTTGATGGGAGCAGCAGCTTTATCTGTAGAGAGGGCAACAACAATTTTCACATGGGTATTAAGGGCAGCTTCAATAACATTCTCGGCTCCAATAACGTTGGTTTTAACAGCTTCCATAGGATTATATTCAGCTGCTGGTACTTGCTTTAAAGCCGCTGCGTGTATTATTACGTCTATACCTTCACAAGCTCTTGCAAACCGGTCTTTGTCCCTAACATCACCAATAAAAAACCGGATTTGTGGATATTTATCTTCAGGATAATGCTGTGCCATTTCAAATTGCTTAAGCTCATCACGGGAAAAAATAACCAATCTTTCCACCCCATTGTACTTTTTTAAAATAACTTCAGTGAATTTTTTCCCAAAAGAACCGGTACCGCCGGTGATTAAAACTCTTTTTCCGTTTAACATGATATCTATTTTTTGAATCTCCTAAAAAAATCAAGTAAATATAAAATAAGTAAATTAAAATATGATGAATTCTTGGCTCGAAAATTCGTTTTTAAATAAGAATAAGAAGGAAAAAAAAATGAAAAGCAATATCTTAACAAGTATCCATTTCTAACAAGGATCCTTATTTTTTTCAATAGCACCGGCAAAAACACATTCCTATTGGCTTCAACATTTTTAGACAGCTTTTTGAGAAAAGGGGTTATGCTGCCATCATGTTTACCAGTATAGGTATGAAAATACACACGATCAATGATCATCCTCAAGTCAAAGGCCTTTCTATCCATATGTTGAAAAAAATGCTCATCAATAAGCCCTGCATTTTGAAAATCAGACAAGGTTCTTGCTTGAGTTGATCCTATTTTAAAACTCTTGGCGCTATTTGTTATTGAATTCCAATCTTTTGGCAAAGACTTAAATGCTAGTGGAGCATGTAACTCTATAACCAATTCTTCTTTGAAAAGTTCTGGCGCTTTACCCGTGATCTTTTTCCTAAAATCAACCTGCCATTTACTTTTATATACTTTAGATGTGAATTTTTTTTCTGAAACCAATAAGGAAAAAACTTTATTAACGGTAGTTAAATTGGGAAGTAAAATATCAACATCCGACATAGGCCTGGTTCCAACATCTTTGTATACTTCTGGTAATAAGTAAGCTCCTTTCAGTAATATAATGTCCTCAACTCCCTTTTGATAAAGAAATTTGAGTGTTTCTTCCAGCTTTTTGAAAATGCGACTATTACGCGTGAGTGTTTTAAAATAGTATTGCTGCAGATTTTGTTGAATATATGAAGGAATAAGGTTTCCAATTAGGGGTGAACGTTTTAAATGTTTATACAAAATTCCACTTACACTATTTCTATTACTTTCTTCCCAAAAGTATTTCCAATCAAAATTATCGATAATAATATCCAGTGCTTCTTTTTTTTCCTTCTCATTTAATGAACATGCATGTAAGATAAATTTATCTTCAATGCTTAAATTGTTCAAGTTCATAATTGGTTTTCTTAGCGTGAGTTTACGAATTATATTTTTATCTTATGCTAACAGTAAGATATAAAGCTTTTTATGGATATATATATCTTTCCCCTAACTTTCGATATATTGCTTCACCTGCGACATTTCAAATAGCTTTTTTGATTGTGCTCGCAAAAATGGCACTATTTAATTTGGCTTTTCATCAAGTCCTTATTTCAATTTTGTTTAAGATACCCTGTTATCTCTTTTCTAAAGCTATAAAAGTCATTCAAATGTTCCTGGAGATATTCAAAAATCATTTTATCATCAATATCCCAGTATAGATGCACCAAACGGTTTCTGAAACGGACCATTAAAATAAGTCTCTGTTCAACTGTCTCTGAAATTATATTATTGCCTTTTAAAATTCTGAAAACTTCAGCATACTCCTTTGGCAAACCTAAACGCTGACTGGAAACTATATGTGTTCCAATATTAATACACGTTTCAATGGAAACCTGGAACAAATATCTCAGGCTGTAAATATTTCTTGAATCATCCAGGAATTCCTTTTTAGATAACTTCTTAATAGTGTTAAGCTCTTCGAGGTATTTATCCAATTCAGAAAATAAAAGGGTAAGTTTGTTTTTATCAACCATTGATTTCCTGTTTATATCTAATATTTAGCAGTTTATCGTAATCAATTTTGAAATCTAAGTAACGTATGATGACTTTCTCCTCAAAATCCAGCATTCTTTTCTTTTCCTTTTCATAAATTAAGATACCTTCTACAATTACCTGTCCCTGAATCAAAATCGGGGCTTCATTTAAAATTCTGACCTCTATACTGTATCCAGGTAATTGTTGAATCATCTTAGATTCAAGGGATAATTCAAAATTTAGTTTATTAGCAGTTCCCGGTTTATAATCCTCATCTAAAAGAACAGCAATATCAATATCGCTTAAAGGTGTCATGGTATTCTTTGCGTATGAACCATAAAGATATGCTCCTGCCACATGGCTATAATTGCTTAGTACTTGAGCTACAAGCTCTTTTATTTGGTTTTTACTCACTTTCATGACAATAATTGCTAAGGCGCAAATTTACAATATTTACTGTTGCTTATGTTGAATTGTTACTTGGTTAATAAAAAGATGCAGCTTCGTTTCTGTGGGCATATATTATCATGAACTCCATTATTATTTCTATTCCAAAAGTAATTTGCAAAATATTCGTTTATTCTTATTAACAAAAAAATATTATTTCTTTCTTGAATTATTTATATAATTATCTAAAACTTTTTTGATTCCTTCTTTTAATCCAATGTTCTCTTTCCAACCTAAATTATTCAATTTGGAAACATCCATTAATTTTCTTGCAGTACCATCTGGTTTCGTAGTATCCCATTCAATGTTTCCTTTAAATCCAACCAAGTCTTTTACAAGTAAAGCCAATTCATTTATTGAAATATCTTTCCCTGTTCCAATATTGATATGCGTATTTCGTATTTGATATTCGCCATCTTGGTAAGTATCTGTAAAGTCTCTATTTTCCATAAGGAATTCACAAGCATCAGCCAGGTCATCCGAATGCAGGAACTCTCTCCTGGGACTGCCTGTGCCCCATAAATGTATGGTAACATTTCTATTGCCCCCAGAGGGAACTATTCCGTAAGTTAATAATTTCCCTAATATCTCGTTTCTGCTATTCTCCGAATTAACCCCTCCAACCGGTTTATTATCAATATCATTGTTAATAAAATCCCAATCAGCTTCCATAATCGCTTTGCCAAGCAACATTTTCCTTATCAGCGCAGGCAATACATGCGACTTTTCCAGGTCATAATTATCATTAGGGCCATAAAGATTGGTAGGCATTACAGGTATGAAATTCGTTCCATATTGCAAATTGTAAGATTCACACATCTTAATACCGGCAATTTTTGCAATAGCATAAGGTTCATTGGTATATTCAAGTGGCCCTGTCAACAAGTATTCTTCTTTCATGGGCTGAGGGGCATCCTTAGGGTAAATACATGAACTACCTAAAAATAATAATTTCTTTACTCCATTTAAATAACTATGATGAATTACGTTGTTCTGGATTTGAAGATTATCAAAAATAAACTCTCCACGATAGGTATTATTGGCAATGATACCACCAACTTTGGCTGCAGCAAGAAAAACATACTCGGGTTTTTCTTGATGAAAAAAAGCTGCAACAGCTTCTTGGTCAATAAGATTCAACTCCTCTATGGTGCATGTTACAATGTTTGTATACCCCTTTTCATTAAGCTTGCGATGAATAGCGGAGCCAACAAGGCCAAGGTGGCCGGCGAGGTATATTTTGGAGGATTTTTGCATTGTTGATTTGTTAATTGGTTGAATTGTTAATTGGTAATTTTTAACCTGATTGCTATAAGTTTATGATATACTCCTATTAATTTTCTTTCATTCGGTTTCGCAAGTAATTATTGTATCCATTTATTTTTTGTATACCCAAATCTACCAAATTATTAATTTCTTCAAATATATCCTTTTCAATCAATTTTCTTTTATATAATCTATTGCACCAAAATTTCGTTTCAAAGGCTGACCCCCTATCATAATTGTTAAAATTAATAGATTCTCTATAGTGGTATCTTCCGTAAGCTTCAGCAATATTGGCTCCAATTGAATCAGCAGCATCCAAAAATTGGTTCCCTATGTGGAATTGAAAATTTTTAGGTAAAACATTAAAAAATTCCCAAGCTTTATTCGAAATGTCTAATGCAATTTGATATATTTCTAAAGATTCTAATATATGCTTCGTATTCATTACTATTTAACGAATTAACCAATCAACCAATTAACTCATAATTACTCAAAATAATTCATAATCCTATACCCTCCGTCATTCAAATACTTTTCTTTCTTTACTAAACGAAGGTCTGCTTTTACCATGTCTTTGATTAATCCTTCAAGATTGTATTCCGGGGTCCATCCAAGTTCTTTACGGGCTTTTGATGCGTCACCTACCAGTATATCAACTTCTGTTGGCCTAAAATAGGCTGGATCAACTTTCACAACGGTTTGTCCTTTTTCAACGGCAAATTCAGGATTGTTGTTTTTTTCCACTATCCCTATTTCGTCTACACCTTTACCATGAAAAGATATTTCAATCCCAGCTTCTTTAAAGGCTGCCTTTATAAAATCTCTTACAGTTGTAGTAATGCCTGTGGCAATAACATAGTCTTCCGGTTTATCTTGCTGCATCATCAAATACATTGCTTTTACATAATCCTTGGCATGTCCCCAATCTCTTTTTGCGTCTAAATTACCCAAATAAGTTACATCCTGCAAACCTAAGGCAATTTTTGCAACAGCCCTAGTAATCTTCCGGGTTACAAACGTTTCCCCTCTTATAGGGCTTTCATGGTTAAAAAGGATTCCATTACAAGCAAACATGTTGTATGCTTCACGGTAATTCACCGTAATCCAATACCCGTATAATTTAGCAACGCCATAAGGACTGCGTGGGTAAAAAGGGGTTTTCTCGGTTTGTGGCATTTCTTGTATCAAACCATAAAGCTCGGAGGTAGAGGCTTGGTAAAACTTGGTTTTTTGCGTAAGCCCTAATAAACGGATTGCTTCTAGAAGGCGCAAAACCCCAAGTGCGTCTGAATTGGCTGTATATTCAGGAGTTTCAAAAGAAACTTTTACGTGGCTCTGTGCAGCAAGGTTATATAATTCATCAGGTTGTATTTCTTGAATAAGCCTGATAATATTTGTACTATCCGTTAAATCACCATAATGCAAAATAAACCTTTGATTATCCGTATGAGGGTCTTCATAGATATGATCAATACGGTCGGTATTGAATAAAGACGCCCTCCTTTTTATTCCATGAACAATATATCCTTTACCCAGCAGATATTCTGCAAGGTAAGCTCCATCCTGGCCAGTAATTCCTGTAATAAGTGCTTTTTTTTTCATTGCCTATTTTTTACAGCTCCGCTTCCTCAGTCACATATTCATAGTGAACCAAGTACAAAAATCCATAATTGCGGGGCAAAATTATAAATAATTTAAACAAACTAATCGTATATCTTCTTTTTTTCGCATTATAATTAAAGCTACTTGGAACAATATACAAGGCTATTTTAATTATAATAGCTGTAGTAACTAAAACTGTATATTGACATTCACCCATTAAACTTCGTTGAAATTTGATTTGTAGGTTTTCACCTCAACTTTATCCCCATCAAATACCAAATAAGAGAAATGAGTGATCCAATCACCAATATTATAATACATTGACTTTTCATTTAGCTTCACGCTTAAAGGAAAATGCCTATGTCCAAAAATAAAATAATCAATTTTTTGTTTTTCGCTAATTTCTTTTGCATATACGATCAACCGTTCTTTCAGGCTTTCTTCTCCATGGAAATAATTATCTTCGCTGCCCCTGGAATTACGACTTTTCCTTGAAAAATATAGTGCTAACCCTATACTAAAATTAGGATGCAAGCGGGCAAACAACCATTGGCAAATTTTATTTGAAAAAACTTTCTTAATGAATTTGTATCCATGGTCTCCCGGGCCAAGGCCATCGCCATGAGCTAAGTAGAAACGTTTGCCGTTTATTTCTTTAATTACAGGTTCTCGATGCATGGTTATATTCAATTCTTCTTCAAAATAATTGAACATCCACATATCATGATTCCCTTTAAAATAATATATGGGAATGCCAGAATCACTAATTTCAGCAAGTTTTCCCAGCAACCTGGCATATCCCCGGGGAACAACGGTTTTATACTCAAACCAAAAATCAAAAATATCGCCTAATAAATATATTTCTGCTGCATCTTGCTTGATTTCATCTAACCATTGCACAAAAAGTTTTTCACGCTTTAATGAACTTTCATAATCAGGAACACCAAAATGGCAATCTGATGCAAAATATATTTTTTTCCCTGGTTGTAATAGATTCATCGCATTGACTTTTCCAATTCTTCTAAAGGGTTAAGTTTGTTCAAATATAAACTAAATCTAATTTTCTCAACATATTTATCTGTAATAAAATCACTGGTCTCTTTTAAATCCTCGGACATGAGTGCAGGGAACCATACTTCAAAAATACCCGGGATAAGCTCTAACTTAGCCCCGGCATCATACATGAATGTTGGGTTTGTATATAAGTGTTCACTTTCTTTGTTTACAAAACACCCAATATCTGCAAAAATCCCAACAGGTATTTTGCCCGGAAAAGGAATATCAATATTCATGGCTCCTAGCCAATCCCATGTTTGCCCCAAACCCGTTTGGACTTTAAATCCACCATCTCTTACCGCCATTTGGTAATGCGAAAAGTTATCATCCGGTGCATTTCGTCCCAAAAAATATTCATCAAAAAGATAATCATTCCTACCGCTCCAACCGCTTAAGCGAAAACGGTAATCGTTATCCATTTCTTCAAGCCTATCTTTGAAAATAAAGCTTCCGAAAAATAATCTTGATGTTATGTATTTACCATTTCTTTTATAATTGAATTCCTGGGTAAACTCCACTGATGCCTTTCCAAACTGCTTGTTTTGTTCAAAACGCAAACCAAGGGAAAACGGATTGATAGCCCGTTGGTTATCCAATTGATATGTTAATGAATTAATGGAATAGCTGTTTTCAATTTGCCTGTATGTTTCAGCTAGCATATCATAACGGTTCTCTTCCTTATTAATATTCACATTCCTAATTTTTAAGGAATGCGTAACAAGGGGCACTCTTTTAATAGGAAGAAATTGCATTTTGAATTCCGGGGTAAACTTGTAATACCTATTATCATCAATATAACCATATTGTTTTAATGATATTCTCGGCTCAATAAATTGAATGTTGGCAATTGTTGGGAAAAATTTCTGCCCAAAATATACGTTTCCTACCAGCTCATGCCTTCCAAATGAATACATGGGCATTACAAGATAGTCAAATCGTTCTTTTGGCAATGGATTACTGTATAATGCCACTCCAGCCATGAATTGATCATGATAATTCCATCCTATTGCTGGAATTCCATACAATTGAGTATAAGCGGGATCTTTTACAGCCCATAAAGGATGAAATCTCAAAGGTTCTACTTTTCTTAAAAGCCCTGTTCTTCTTATTGTATTGTTTTGGCGGTTTATTTCCGGAATATCACGATGGGCATCAATTACAAACTTATCAAAGTTGCTTCCTTCTATATTTACAATTTTTGAACCCTCAAAACCATTAATCCACTCACCGCTTATTATTGAATCGTCCTTAATTTTATGAATGCTAATCGGTGAAGCGATCCTACCACGATTTTTAACTTTCAATTCATAATTGTTTTCTGTTCTTTTTAACCCAGCAATTTTATAATCAATTTTATCATTTGTAGAAAGTATTTCTTTGAAGAACCAATTAGCATCATTTCCGGCATTCTTTTTAAAAGCATTTTCAAAATCTTTGGGGTATGGGTGTTTAAACTTCCATGATTGGTAATATTCTTGCATTGCAGAATCAAATTGCTTTTTTCTCATGGATTTCATTAAATAATTGAAAAATGCAGAAGACTTGCTATAAACGATCATTCCGTAATTTCCCCTGTCATAATCCATTGAATGCAAATTCATGGGAAGGTCAAAATTGTCGATGGCATATAACTTATATGCAAGGTAATATAATTGTTTGTACTTTACTTTATCAAGGTCAGCAAATTGTAACAAATTGGGCACATAAGTATTCCCAATGGTTTTATTGGGATACTTGGTTTGTATATACCGATTTTCGTAAAAAGTATTCAACCCCTCATCCATCCACGGATGTTCTCTTTCATTGCTGCCTAGTACTCCATAAAACCAGTTATGCCCTACTTCATGCATGATAACACTTTCAAGAGAAAACGGTGTTGAATTTCCTCCAATTATTGTAATATTGGGATATTCCATTCCAGTACCTGCAGCGCCTGGGGCTTGAATTGCTGTAACTTGGTTATAAGGATAGTCGCCCAACCATAAAGAATAATAATAGACTGCATCATGTAAGTATTCAATGCTCCTTTTCCATAGTTCAGCATTGTAATTGGTAAACATAACCCACAGCTTAACGGTTCTGCCTGTGTGGGGCAGTTTTACTTCTCCCTTTAACACATGGAACTTTTTATCGGCAAACCAAGCAAAATCATTTACGCTATCCTGGTGAAAATGTAGGGTTTTTAATGTTTTTGATGAAGGAGGCGGAGTAGGGGTATATTCGGGAAATTCTTTCGTATTCTCTGTGGTTTGCACCAGGGAATCTAACCTTTCCAGTTCCTTTTTGCCGTTTACAAGGTCTCCTGTGGCGCCAACCGTATAGTTCCCAGGCAAGGTAATATAAACATCATATGAACCAAATTCAGAATAGAATTCGCCTTTATCGAGGTAAGGAAAATAATGCCACCCTTGATGATCGTATACAGCGGGTTTGGGATACCATTGGGTTATTTGAAAAGTTTCCCAGCGTTGTCCCAACCTAGAAATATAGTTGATAGGGATTTTTACCTTAAATGGTGTGGTAATGGTTATGGTTTGCCCCGGTTTTACAGGTTCGTCAAGGACTAACATGCAAATATCAGTATGTACAGGATGAAGATACCATTGTATTTTTTTGCCTTGAACTTTAAAATTCAAGGATGAGATGTTTCCCAGGTTTTTATCATCTATATAATATTTCCAATAAGGCCCTTTTGTTCTAAATTGTTCAAAAAGCGCGGTATTTTGCCCTGAATAGGCATTGGGCCACAAGTGAAAATATAAGGTGTCCAGTGCATCTGGTGCATTATTGGTGTAATTGATAGACTCGAATGCATCAAGTACTCCAGCACTATCATGAAGTTGAACATTTATGGTATAATCAACTTTTTGTTGAAAATACTTATTTTCCTGGGAAAAGGAAAAAGCATTTATCCCCAGGAAAATAAGAATTAAAAATCTTTTCATAATAGTTTTATAGTACTTCTTTAAGCTTTTTATCCAGCGCCGCACTTTTTAGTTGTTTAGCAATAATCTTCCCTTCTTCGTCAATTAGTATATTATTTGGTATGGATTGAATATTATACAATTTTGCAACAGGAGAATTCCAAAACTTAAGGTCGCTCACTTGAATCCAATTTAACCTGTCTTGCTTTATAGCATTAACCCACATATCTTTAGTTTTATCCAAAGAAACAGCATAAATTTCAAAACCCTTATTTTTATATTTATTGTAAACCTGTCTAAGTTTAGGGTTCTCTTTACGGCAAGGAGCACACCAACCTGCCCAAAAATCTATCAAAACAACATTTCCTCTTAATGAAGAAAGCGCTATTGTGTCTCCCTGCGGATTTGGAAGTTGTATATTAGGGGCAACCTTGCCAATTTGTAAACGTTCTTCTGCCATTTTCTTTTTAGCATTCTCTCTTTCAATACCGGCAACCAATTCTTTTAGTGATTGCGCATGACCAGATTCGGGGTATTTTGATATGAGAGAATCAGAAACTTTTTTATATAATTCCAATTCCTCTTGTACTTGAAAAACTTGCTGTCTGCCAAATTTATCATACAAAGCCAAAATACTTACCATAGAATTTGCATTATCTTTGATAAAATCTTTTAAAAAAGCTTTGCGTTTATCAATAATTGAATAATAAATGGAATCCAGTTTCTTCTTAATTTGAAGAAAACCGGGTTCACCTTTCTTTTGCTGGAAAATAGCACGTAGAGAATCCACCCTGTCATATAGTTGATTCTTTTGCTTTTCCAGAACAATGATCTTTTCAGAACCTTCAGAACCTTCTACCTCATATGTTTCATAAAAATCCTGTACATCGCCCTCTACCTGTATATTCTCTCCTTCTTTAGCTAAAAGGGTGATCACATTTCTATTTTCCTTGTCTTCGCCCACTTTAATAACATAAAACCCAGGAGAATGAATGGAATGTTTGAACAATACTTTGCCCTCTTTATCAATAACAGAAGAATCTAAGGGTTTGATTTCTTTTGGAGTTAATTCACTTAGATAGACTTTTTCATTTTTAAAATTCTTTAAATCCATATTGATAAAAAATTCTTCTTCACTCGGTTCGTTTTTATTGCTACAACTAGCAAAAAAAATTGCCACAACCGTAATCGCTAAAAAAATTTGTTTCATAATTGCCTATTATTTAATATGTTTAACATTATTTGCATTTGAATACAGGAACGAAAAACGAATATACAATATTTTATATATATAAATCCACCTAAAGAGATTTATAAAAAAATTTGTTTTTCTCATTATTTTTCCTTATATTACCCCTGTTTTGCATAAAGATATTTTATTACCATTTTTATGACAAAAAATTTACATCTTAATAATTTTTAATTAATCAAGAAAAGGAGTTTAAAAAATGAAAAAACAACATTATGTGTTAACGAGTGCAATGCTACTAATTTTTATACTTGTATTAAGTAGTTGTTCAAGTGATAAATCAAAAAAAGAAGCCCAAAAATTACTTGGCAAACAAACGGAGGCTTTGGAAAAAGAACAACAATCTGTTGAAGAAGTTTTTGATAAGCTTAAAAAAGTAAAAGATTCATTAGAAGGGGAACAAACCAAACTTGTATCACGGAAAAAAAACATTGAAAATGAGGTTCAAGAACTCGAGGACAGGCAGGTAAAATTTGCCAAATCCTTAAAGGAAGAAAAAAAGGCCGAATTGGAGCAAAAGAAAAAGGCGTTGAAAAACACCTTAACAAATGTTAATGATAGCTTGGAGGAGGTAAAGGAAAGGCTCGCCAGCTTGGAAATGAAACAAGACACCATCGATGTGCAAGAAAAACAACTTACCCAACAAAAAAAGAAAGCCAAGCGTAAGTTAATAACCGGGGTTGATGAAATTGATACAAAACTTGATGAAATTGAAGACCAACGCCTCGTTAAGTTAAAAGAAATTGAGATCAATGAGCAGAAAAAGGAACTTGCAGAAAAGAAGATAGAAATTCTTAAAGATGAAAAAAATATTTATTTAAGAGAAAAAAATAGTGTTCTTAAAGGCAGTGGCGATGATACGGAGCTTGAAAAGTACAACCTAAAGATCAGCGAGATAGAAGGTGAGATACAAGAAGAAAAAAACAAAATACGATCTGCCGAAAGCACTATCAGCACACTAAAAAGTTGGTTAAATGATGTTAACCAGCTTCACAACAAGCTTAGCAGGATGATGGAGGAAGAATACGGCAAAAACGACATAATTGCTGAATTTACCGACAAGGAAACGCAGAGGCTTAGCAAAGAAAAGAAAAATATTGAAAGCGAAGCAACTAAACTAAAAAAAATTCAAGAACAACTTAACAAAAAGAAAACGGATATAGATAAAAAATTATCCAATATTGATGAGGGCATTGAGATAGTCAAAAGCAAAGAACTTTCTGAGATTCTTGCCGAAAAGTCGGCTTTAGAAGAGGAAGAAGCAGAACTTTCCGGCAAAGAAACAGTTTTGCATGAAGAAAAAAAGACTGTTGACATCACCGAATCAGAGATTGATACAACAGTAAAAGGGGCAAATATGCTTCAGGAGATAGAGAATGAAATAAAAAGCAAGCGCGAAAACATTGAAAAACTGAAGCAACAAATAGCCTCGGAACAACAAGCGCTTTCTAAAAAACAAGCCATGTTGGAAGCAAAAAGATCAGAGAAAGTAAGTGCAGCTACTAAAACAGTTGTTACCCTAATAATACTGGGTTTGATTGTACTTGGTGTCCTTTATTTATTAGGACGCAGAAGTATGAAAAAAAGAAAAGCCAATCAATAAAACCAAAAAACAATTATTAACATTAAAATTCATAAAACTATGACAACAGAAGAAAACAAAAAAAACAATACAGGCCAAAATACACAAAACAACAAAAAAGAAGACAGTAGTTTTTGGGATGAAGCCAAGGAAAATGTAACAGAAGGAGCCCGCCTATTTGGAGAAGAAGCAAAAAATGTTGGTGAAAAAATTGCCTCGTATTCAGAAAAAATATTTGGCAAAGTAAAAGATACAGCCACAGAAGCCTTTAAAACAAGTTCTGAATTTACCAAGGATGCTGTAAATAATGCCCAAGCATTTGCAGAAAAATACCGGGATAAATACGAAATTAACAAACTCAATAACGAGAAAAAAAGGATTGCATCCCAATTAGGAATGAATTTTTACTTGGCCGTGAAAAACAATGATAATATGATCCCTGAAAATTTCCTTGCAGCAGGAAAAGTATCTTCACTAATGAAACAGCTCGAAGATATTGATAAAGAAATCTTGGAAATCTCGCAAAAAGAGGAAGATAAATAATTACCAATCCATTTAGTTTAATCGTGTCATGACATATTGATAATGTGAAATCATCCAGGTTTCATATGTCATGACACTTTTTTAAAAAAGAGTGTATCTTTTTTAACATCTACTCGTAACAAACAATACAATACAATACAAGGTTTTTACTTGATTTACGAATTTAAAAAAAAATGATATGAAAAAATCTCAACTTAAATCAACAATCAATATTATTCTCATTTTATGGATATTTGTATGGATTTACTATGCAGCCTTTAATTGGGATGTTTTCAAGGTGAAACTGAATACCCATTTAGGCTTTGCCACAGTTGGAGGATATCCATTTGTATTTTTCTTTATTCTCGGGTTAATTTTTTTGATTGTAATAAAATACATCAATCATTTTTCCGATTTAAAAAACACCGGGAAAGAGAAGGACACCAAAACAAAGATTACTTTATTGGAAAAAGACCTGGAAATTTACAAACTGAAAGAAGTACTTTTTAACATGCAAGCCTCAGAGGCTAATAAAAATGCCGAAACTTTTAAATCCTTACAAGAAAAATTGGATGCAATTGCAGGTAACATGGCGGTTGAAAAAGAAAAAGAAAGCATAGAAGAAAAGACAGAGGAAAAAGAAAAACCAAAAGATCAAGATAAAGATAAAAATAAGTAAAAATTTATTTTTATCTTTATCATTTTAAACCCATAAAAACAAGCAATCGTGAATAAAAAAATCATATTTAACCCCTGGGTGTTACTATTACAAGGAGCGCTACTCTTATTACTTGGAATCTTAACACTTTTCAACCCTGGCATCACATTACAAACTATCATTAGGATTTTTGGTGTAGTTATTATGATAACCGGAATATTCTTGGTTACCAAGGCCTTGAAAAAGGAACATAAGGATATATCCTCTTCTTTCTGGCTTTTCAGTGGAGTAATAGAAATTGCTTTAGGATTATTGTTTCTTATAAACCCCAAATTGGTGGTGAACGTATTTTTTGTTTTTATTGGTTTTATGGCATTAGCTGTAGGTGTATTTAATTTTTGGGTGGCATGGAAAAGAAAAACGAAGATTACTGATATTGTTATGATTAAGAATTTTTTAACCATACTCTTTGGGCTTATTTTACTGGTAAACCCTTTTGGCAGTGCATCAGCAGTTACAGCCGTAATAGGTATTTTTGCAATTATATATGGCGCTATGACGATGATTTCTTCAATCAGTGTATTACTAAAACAAAAAAAGTAAATATTTCTTACCATGAGAAAAAGATCGCAGAAAGTTCGCCTTGGGATATTTATCATCGTAGGATTCAGCATTCTAATCATTTTAGTGGGCTTTTTCACAGCCCAAGAACTCTTTGAAAAATCCGATACGTATTATGTATCTTATAAAGATGTATCGGTTAGCGGATTAGAGGTAGGCAGCCCTGTAAAATACCTTGGAATCAAAGTAGGGTCTATTTCAGATATTAAGATTGACAAAGATGATATCAGCCGGGTAATAATTGAATTATCTCTTAAGCCCGGCACACCAATAAAAGAAGATGCTAAGGCAAATATTGTCTCGCAGGGTATTACAGGGTTAAAAGCCATTGAAATTAGAGGTGGAAGTAACGAAGCTGATTTTCTAAAAAAGAAGGAATTTATCCAGGCTGGCTCTTCATTTACCGAGGACATTACAGGTAAAGCTGAAGTGATTGCAGAAAAAGTAGAAATGATACTGAATAACCTCATAGACTTTACCAAGAAAGAAAAACTCGAAAAAATCACAGATATGGCTGATGAGATACATTCATTTGCCCAACGTGGAAAAGTGACCCTTGCAAAGTTTAATAACCTGATAGATGACAATAGTGAAGAGATTCATCAAACGATAACAACGGCTCATGAAGTAACTGAGAAACTTAATGTTTCAGGTACTCAACTTAAAAAAGCCCTCACAAACATCAATAACATTTTGGAAGGAGACACCCTTAACCAGATCCTCGCAAACACGAAAGATATCTCCTATACACTTAAGAAAACAAATCTTAAAAAGCTGATAGAAAACTTCTCTATTGTTGCCGCTCAAACACAAAAACTCCTTATCAATATTGATAGCGACCTTGACCAAAGCAGTGAAGACTTAAAGAAAAACCTGCAATTACTAAAATATACGTTAGAAAATTTAAATGAAGCATCCAGGAAAATCAACTCCAACCCTTCCATCTTAATACGCGGTTCAAAAACAAAAAATGTCCCTGATGAACAACTAAAAAACTAAACCATGAAATATTATTTTTTTGCATTTATCGTGATATTTTTTTTAGCACAAGGTTGTGGCAGCCAAAATGCAACGGTTAATAAGTATTACGTTATTGAAATGCCGGAAGAAGCACTTAAAGATTATATCAAAGACACGTCTGTGATAGTGAATGAGTATTGCGAAATAGAAAAAACCAATATTTACCCAGCTTTTGCCACACGTAAAATCGCTAACAGGAGTAAATCTAACGAAATAAAATATTATGCTTACCACGAATGGGCAGTGAGGCCTGAAGAATATTTCTCCGATATCACGGTAGAATTTTTTGAAAAAACAGGCACTTTTAAAGGTATTGCATCAAGGTATTGGGAAATATTACCCAAATACAAGCTCAAAACATCCATTTTCCAAATTGAAGTTATAAATAAAAATAAAGACCTTGCTGCCCACTTGGGAATTGAATTTATTTTAGAACACAATAAGACAAGGAAAACAATTATCTCATATAGGACTGATAAAACCATACCTTTAGCGGAAAAAAACCTAAACCTTTTTGCCGAAAACACCAGCAAAATGTTTTACGAATCGCTTAAGAATTTCAATAACAAGATCAAGAGCCATTTCCAAGATAAAGATCAATAAAAAAAGCTTGAATGGTAAAAAAGAAAAAAGAACATATAGACTTATTCAACTTAGCAGGACAAACCCTATATTTAAAAGGGGTTATAAAATTAGATAATACCGGTAACTTTACTAAAAAAGTTCTCAAAAAATTTGAAAAATACCCCCACAAAACCCTTAATATAGACCTTGATGGGTTAGAAGATATAGACAGCTCCGGTGTTGTAAGCATTTATTACATAGAGAAAAAAGCCAAAGAAAAAAAAATAGATACTTATATTATTGGGGGCTCTCGTGAAATTAAGAAAAAATTAGACCTTTTTAAAACCAGTAAAAAAGCGACTCCACAAGCTATTGATAAAAAAGGTTTGATGGAAGGTGTTGGAGAAACCGCAAAGAATATTTATAAAAATTACTTCCTGGAGTTTATGCAATTAACAGCCAATGTTTTTTACTGGTCTTTTAATGATATATTCAATAAAGGTGCAAGGCGTAAAGGAGAAACCGTAAACCAAGCCGTACTTATTGGGGTAAATGCCGTATTGATTGTAGGGGCTATGGCTTTCATTATCGGGTTGGTTTTGGCGCTGCAATCGGCTAACCAGCTTAGGAATTTTGGGGCAGATATATATATTGTAGACCTAACCGTTTTAGCCATGATGACCGAAATGGGGCCATTAATAACCGCCATCCTCGTGGCGGGCAGAAGCGGCTCATCTATTGCAGCCGAAATAGCTACAATGAAAGTTACCTCCGAACTTGATGCGCTGAGAACTATGGGATTAAACCCGCTAAGGTTTGTTGTTGTCCCTAAAATGTATGGTTGTTTGTTAACCTTACCCATTCTTACACTCATTGCGGACATGCTAGGAATCACTGGAGGTATGCTTACAGCTTACATGAGCTTAGGTTTAACCCCTGAAGTTTTTATTAATAGAATGGGAGAGTCCCTTTACAATAAGGATATCATTACAGGAGTATCTAAAAGCTTTGTTTTTGCCGCTATAATCGTACTCACAGGCAGTTTTTATGGCTTTAATGCCGATAAAGGTGCAGAAGGTGTAGGTAAAGTAACTACAACTTCTGTGGTGGTTGCTATTGCTCTTGTTATTGTTGCTGATAGTATTATGGGATTGATCTTTTACTAAAACATTTATGGAAAACGAGAACATTATACAAGTAAAAGGGCTTTATGCAGGTTTTGGAGAAAAAACCATTCTTGCTGATGTAGATTTTACCGCAAAAAAAGGAGAAATAACCATAATACTTGGCGGAAGCGGGTCAGGAAAAACCACCTTGTTGAAGCATTTGCTTGGCCTTTTGCCTGTGACAAAAGGAGATGTTGAAGTTTTAGGAAAAAAAATTAAACAAATTGATGAAGAACAATTCAAAGATTTATATTTACAGATGGGGGTTTTTTATCAAAACGGCGCCTTACTTAATTCTTATATTGTAGGAGAAAATATTGCCTTGCCATTGGAACAACATACTGATTTACCACCATACTTGATTAATGAGATTGTTAGGATGAAACTTGGCCTTGTTGACTTGGAGGATGCTTTTTATTTATACCCATCAGAACTCAGCGGGGGAATGCTTAAAAGAGCAGCCCTGGCAAGGGCTATCATCATGGACCCTCCCCTATTGTTTTGTGATGAACCCGGCGCCGGCCTTGACCCGGTGTCCCTGGCTAATTTAGATAACCTCATTTTAAACCTGAAAGAACAAATGGGTATTACCATTGTAATGATTACCCACGAAGTTCCAAGTATCAAAAGGCTTGCCGATAAAATCATCTTTTTAGGCGAAGGAAAAATTATCTTCCAAGGCAGTTTAGAGGAAGCATTAAAATCTGAAGAGAAAGAAGTTGCCGATTTTTTCAGAAAAAGCAAAGGGGAATAAAAACAAATATGGCAATACCCAATATGCTATTTTTGAGCTACTTACTATAGAGCACCTAAACCCGCCTTCTTAGTTTATTGAATATAAAGTGATAGGTTCTATACAATCCATGACCTCCAAAAATAATCCAAATAGGGATAAGGGGGACTATAAACCTGCCATGCCAATTAACACAAGTTACCAGTACAGGAACTGTAACTAAAAAAACAAGGATTCAGTATAAAGGCAAAAATTCTAAATTTGTGCTTAATAGCTCATAATGAATAATAAGGCGGTGATAAATCCAATGAATTCTAAAATAAAAAAGGCTGCCGCTGGCAGCCTTAATGTAAAATATTATTTCATTTCAACCAGTAACTGTTGTTTGGGTATGCGATCACCAACCTTTACGTGCACTTTTTTCACGGTTCCTGACATTTCAGCAAAGATTATGTTTTTCATTTTCATTGCTTCCAATATCAGCATGCTATCTCCTTTTTTTACTTTGCTACCACTCTTTACGAAAACATCTACTATAGTGCCCGGCATAAAAGCAATTACATACTTAGGATTGTTAGGGATATATTTCTTTTTGTTCTTGTATTTATTGGAATAATGTGTTCTATATTCGGCATTTTCAACAAGAACGATATCCTTTGCGTTTTCCGGTAATTTTTGTTCAGAATTGTCATTTTTATCCATAAGCTAAGCTTTTTTAAAATGGTGGTATTCCATGTTTTTTCTTTGGCCTCGATTCATTTTTCTCAGCCGAAATTTCAAGTGCATGTACTATAAAGCCCCTAGTTTCGCTAGGCCTTATCACTGCATCAACATAACCATTGGCTGCGGCAACATAAGGATTGGCAAATTTTTCTTTATATTCTTTTACCTTTTGTTTTCTAACTGCATCAGGGTCTTTAGCAGCCTTTATTTCCTTCCTGAAAATGATATTGGCTGCTCCCTCAGACCCCATGACAGCAATTTCTGCAGTAGGCCAAGCAAAAACAAAATCAGCCCTTAGATGTCTTGAGCACATGGCAATATATCCTCCACCATATGCTTTTCTCAGTATTACTGTAATTTTTGGAACGGTTGCTTCTGAATAAGAGTAAAGTATTTTAGCGCCATGGCGTATAACACCTGCATGCTCTTGGTCAATGCCTGGCAAGTAACCCGGTAGGTCCACCAAAGTTACCAATGGAATATTAAAGGCATTGCAGAACCTAATGAACCTGGCGGCTTTATCGGATGAGTCCACGTCTAATACACCTGCCAACACAAGAGGTTGGTTTGCAACAAAGCCTGCTGTTTCGCCTTTTAACCTTCCAAAACCAATCACAATATTGGAAGCAAAAAGTTCTTGTATTTCAAAAAAATCGGAATCATCAACAAGTGCCCTGATAATATTACGCACGTCATAAGGTTCTTTCGGATCGGATGGGAATATCTTGCTGATGCTATATGTTTTGGACTTAGGGGATTTAGCAGAAAATTTCTCTGCTTTGCGCGTGTTATTCCAAGGGATAAAAGAAAAGAGCTTCTTTATCTGTTCAAAACATTCAATTTCACTTTCTGCGTAAAAATGAGCATTACCGGTTATTTCCGAGTGTATCTTGGCTCCTCCCAGCTCTTCCATAGTGATTTCTTCTCCAAGAACTGACTTGATAACCTCGGGGCCGGTGATAAACATTTTAGAAATTTTATCCACCACGAAAACAAAATCCGTAAGCGCTGGAGAATAAACAGCTCCTCCAGCACATGGCCCAAGGATAACGGAAATCTGGGGTATCACACCTGATCCTTGTGTATTACGGAAGAATATTTCTCCATAACCAGCAAGGGAGTTAACACCTTCTTGAATACGTGCTCCACCGGAATCATTGATACCAATAATAGGCACTTTCAATTTCATGGCATGGTCCATGATCTTGGTTATTTTCCGGGCGTGTGCAAGTCCAAGCGAACCACCAGCCACAGTAAAGTCCTGTGCGTATATACATACCGGATGGCCGTTAATACTTCCTGTACCGGTAATAACACCATCGCCTGGCAGCCGTTTTTTGTCCATATCAAAATCCTTGGCTGTATGCTCAACAAAAAGATCATATTCATGAAAAGATTTGGGGTCGAGCAACGAGATAATCCTTTCGCGTGCCGTCATCTTGCCCATAGCAACTTGCTTTTCAATAGCTTTGGTGCCTCCGCCTTGGATAGCCTGCTGCATCCTTTTTCTTAGATCCAGTGTCTTTTGTTTTAATGACATAAGATTAAATTTTGTTTAACAAAATTGTGAAAAGTAAAATTAAAATTTTACTTCCCAAAAAACAAGCAAATTAAATAAAAATTCACCTAACAAGCCTAACTTATTATGACCTTTTATTAAATCTTTTAAACAAAATAGCCTTAACTAACTGGTTTTGTGCTATAAAGAGGTGAGATAAGAATGTATTATTTTTATAGGCTCAAGGGTTTGTTATTATAAAAATCGAGGATTTTTACTTTGAAAACATAATTAAATTTTGATTGCAATAACTGTGCTTGGGCATTGTTGAGGTTGTTCTTTGCCTCATTATACTCGATAGAACTGGCAGCGCCAAGATTGAATTTTTGTGCGGTATACTTAAAAGCCTCTTTAGAAGCATCAAGAGATTTTTTTGCAGCATTATATTCTTTAAAGGCTGCTATAGCATCAGCATAGGCTTCTTTAATAATTTTTTGCATAGCATTTTTTTGCTGCTCCAACTGGTTTTCCGACCTTAGCATTTCTACCTTGGCCTTTTTGATAGCAGTTTGAGTATGCCAGCGGTTGAATATTGGGATGGTGAGCTGAAAACCAAAAGATTTGCTAAAGTTATCTTCTATTTGTTGCGAATAGGGTATTTTCTCGTAGTCGCCTGTTTCCGTAATCCTTTTGCTTGCCCCCGAATAACCTGTTGCCAAATATCCTGTAACCTCCAATTGCGGGTATCTTTTCCCTCTTTGTATATCAAGATTCTTCTCTGCGCTTTTTATTTTTGTTTCTGCGCTTTTTATCCCGGGTTTAGAGGTGAGAGCTTGTTCATAGATATCCTGCACTGAATAAGTAATCTCACCATATTCTCCAATACTAATAACTGGCTTATTGATCGTAAAATTCTCAACAGTGTCGAGCTCCAACAAGTTTTTTAAACGTAATACCGCAATATCAAAGCTATTTTGGGCTCTGATCATGTTAACTTCTTCCGTCGCTGCTTGGGATTGAATTTGCAACAAGTCTTTTTTGGCCAATTTACCGCCTTCTACCAACACTTTGGTTTTCCTTAATTGCGAAAGACTGATTTGATGCTGGTTCTTGGTTATTTCAAGGTTTTCAGTAAAATAAAGAATATCAAGAAAAGCAGATGCTACTTCCAAGGTAATATCTTCCATTACTTGTTGCTTATCATATTGGCTTGCTTGCAGGTCTAGTTTTCTTTTCTTTATGGTATTTAGGTTCTGAAGTCCATTAAAAATATCAAACCGTCCACTTACATAAAAATCTTCTGATAAAACGCGGGTAGTGGCAAATTCATTGGTATAACGGTCTACAGTTTTCCCGTAATTATAAGAATGTTGCCCATACCCTGTTAACCTAGGCGTAATATTATAATAGCTTTGCTTGTAATCAGCTTCCAATAGTGAAGTATTGATAGCTTGCTCTTTAATCATTAAATTGTTCTCCTTGGCATATTCTATGCATTTTTCTAAAGTCCATTCTTTTTGAGAAAAACATTGAACCGAGGTTGCGATTATCAATATATAGAAAATGAAATATTTATTATTTATCATGGCTTAAGCTTTTAATCATTCAACAAATAAGGATTTTCTTAAAAAGGGAGGATTTTCTCCTCCCTTAACCCAATTAATTAACCATTATTTAACCCAGGGCTACGCCCGCTTTCATACTATAAATAAACGTGCCAATAACTATATAAGCCAATATATCAGCACTCTACGCTGTATTGGCTGGTAAATTCCTCAAAAATAATGTTCGGGAGTAAACATGAAATGTTCAATAATGAACACATAAAACTATCTTGCATATATGAGTAGCTGAACGTATCCGACCCCTGTCGGAAGCTGCCTAATAAAAAATCGTAGCAATGCTACGATTAAAGAGGAACCACAAAATTTGAGTATAAATTTAAATTCGCTTGATAAAAGCAAATTTAAATTAAAAACAGAAAATAAATATTACATCATTCAAACAAAACAAAATCAATCTTTATGTTTTCCAAGATAATCGGCTATGCTATTAGCAACCTCTTTTAGGGTATCTTCTCCTTGGTGCCAATCTGCCGGGCAAACCTCGCCATTCGTTTCATAAAACCTAAGTGCATCCACCATTCTTAAGGTTTCTTCAACACTTCTACCTAGTGGCATATCATTAACTACTTGGTGACGGACAATTCCTTCTTTATCAATTAATAACTGCCGGAGCTTTGAAATCCGGCGCTTTTTTTCCTACTAATACAGACATAGTTTTAGTTTTTACGGGTTCGTAATTTATTGGATAATACAGTTAATTGCGGAGTTGGTTCACATGAAATAGAATGAATATCAAATAATTTTCTTGTATACTTCTATTCCAACGTTTCTGCTTCCACCCTTAGATTATTCACAATAAATTTTTGCCTGTCCGGTGTGTTTTTGCCCATATAAAAAGTCAAGGTTTCTTTTATCGACATATCACTGGAAAGAATAACAGGTTCCAACCTAATAGATTTGCCAATAAAATGCTTAAATTCGTCGGGAGATATTTCTCCAAGCCCCTTAAACCTTGTTACTTCATAATTTTTACCCAATTTTTTTATAGCGGTTTGTTTTTCTTTTTCATTATAGGCATAAAAGGTAGTTTTTTTATTTCTCACCCTAAAAAGTGGTGTTTGCAATATATACAAATGGCCTGCTTTCACAATTTCTGGATAGAATTGAAGGAAAAAGGTTAATAAAAGCAACCGTATATGCATCCCGTCAACATCAGCATCAGTAGCAATAATAATTTTATTATAACGCAGGTTTTCTAAGCCATCTTCAATACTTAATGCCGATTGCAATAAGTTGAATTCTTCATTTTCGTAAACTACTTTCTTGCTTAAGCCATAAGCGTTCAAAGGTTTTCCTTTAAGGCTAAAAACAGCCTGGGTATTTACATTTCTCGACTTTGTGATAGAGCCGCTCGCCGAATCGCCCTCCGTAATAAAAATGGTGGATTCTTGCCTGTTATTTTGCTGGGTATTATAGTGCACACGGCAATCCCGTAATTTCTTATTATGCAGGCTCACCTTTTTGATGCTTTCTTTCGCTAATTTCTTGATATTAGCAATCTCTTTTCTTTCTTTTTCTGATTGTTGAATTTTCTTTAGCAGCGCTTCAGCCGTCTGCGGGTTTATATGAAGATAATTATCCAGGTTGCGTTTTATAATATCATTAACGTAATTCCTGATGGTAACGCCATTGAGTTCAATATGCTGTGAACCGAGCTTCGTCTTGGTCTGGGATTCAAACACAGGCTCTTGAACCTTGATACTAATAGCCGCGGCAATAGACTGCCTAATATCGCTGGGGTGAAAATCCTTTTTATAAAATTCTCTAATGGTTTTAACAAGGGCTTCGCGGAATGCTGTTAAGTGGGTTCCACCTTGTGTGGTATGTTGCCCATTTACAAAAGAAAAAAATTCTTCTCCATACTTACCTGCTATATGCGTAAATGCACATTCAAACTCCTCTTCTTTTATATGTATGGCTGGATAAAGGAACGAATTTCCAATGTTGTTCTTTAATAAATCTAACAGGCCATTTTCCGATTTGATCTTTTCACCGTTAAAATAAATGGTTAACCCGGTGTTTAAATAGGCATAATTCCAAAGCAGTTTTTCAATATAATCCTTAATATATCGATATTCGCCAAAAATTTCTTTATCAGGAATAAAAATAACTTTTGTGCCATTTCTATCTTTAGAAGGCTCTTCTTTAGCATCAATTTCCAGGTTGCCTTGCGCAAATTCTACGTACTTGGTTTTGCCGTCTCTGAATGATTGGGCTATAAAATGGGATGAAAGTGCATTCACCGCTTTTGTTCCAACACCATTTAACCCAACAGATTTTTTGAATGCTTTTGAATCATATTTTGCGCCAGTATTGATCTTAGAAACGCAATCCAGTACTTTACCAAGTGGTATGCCCCGTCCATAATCGCGGATGGTAACTCTCTTCTCGTTAAGTTTTATTTCAATGGTTCTCCCAAAACCCATCACGTACTCATCAATGGAATTATCGATAACTTCTTTGATCAATACATAAATGCCATCATCTTGCGAGGTGCCATCTCCAAGCTTTCCAATATACATACCAGGGCGAATCCTAATGTGCTCTTTCCAGTCTAATGATCTTACACTATCTTCTGTGTAGTTGCTGCTCATAATTTCTTGTATTTTTTGCAAAGATAGAATTACACGATTAAAAAAGAGAAAGAATTTTTTAACAAAAAATCAATATCGCCTAAAAATCAATTGTTTATAGTATGGTAACAATGTTTTATTTAGCATTATCCCAAAATATGCTAAATTTAAGAGGCTTCGTTAGCAATTATAATTCTAACAACACTGGACAATGGTCTGAATGTTTTGCTTCTTTTAAAATAGCGGCACGCTTTATCTCTTTTTGCAAGTTGTTACTAACCATGTTATAATCTAAGCGCCATCCCAAATTTTTTTCTCTTGCCCGGCCTCTATAGCTCCACCATGAATATTGGTGAGGTTGGGGATTATAATACCTAAAAGAATCGATAAAACCTGATTCCAAGAATTTACTCATCCATTCTCTTTCTTCCTGCAGAAAACCGGATGAGTTTTTATGACGAACCGGATCATGGATATCAATAGGTTTATGGCAAATATTAAAATCGCCACAAATAATCAAATTCTTTTTAGACATTTTTGTGTCATGGATGAAATCATAAAAATCATCCAGCCATTTCATTTTAAAGTCCTGTCTTTCTGGATTGGTTCCTGACGGATGATAAACATTGATAATGCTAAGGCCGTTGAATTCCATGATTATAAGCCTACCTTCGTCATCATATTTCTTGATCCCCATTCCATAAGTAACTTGCCCCGGGTTTTTTTTTGATAAGATTCCCACACCACTATAACCCTTTTTTTGAGCAGAGAACCATTGGTGTTTATACCCAATCTTTTCCAGCTCTTCTACAGGTATTTGTTGGTGATTGGCTTTTATCTCCTGGATGCATAAAACATCTGGTGAAGCTTTTGTTAACCAACCGGTAAAATCCTTCTTTAAGGCAGCTCTTATGCCATTAACATTGTACGTGATTATTTTCATTGGGATTAATCTGCTTTTAAATTTTCAACATGTTTTATTTTATGCAAGATATTGTTACAGCAACTTTTAACCTTTGTATACCGGTAGCCAAATATAAAAACTTGTGCCCACATCAACTTCAGATTCAAACTTTATTCTACCACCTGTAATTTCAACAATATTTTTCACCATAGCAAGGCCAAGCCCCATACCACTTGATTTTGTAGTAAAGCTAGGTGAAAATATTTTCTCTTGTTGCTCTTTAGGAATTCCCTTGCCATTGTCTATTATACTTATTTTGCAAAAATTCTGTTCTCTTTCTTCGATAATATGAATAATGCATTTAGTATTTGGCCTTTTTGCCTGTAATGAATTGGTTATAAGATTGTTGAATACTCTTAATAATTGCTCCCTATCAGCATAAATAAGAACTTGTGAACCCGTCTTATTAACAATTTTTATAACCACTTCTTCTTTATCGTTGTATAGGTCTGCAACGTTTTTGACTAAAGGTACAATATCTACTTTGTTTTTATGAGTAATAGGCATTTTAGCGAAATCAGAAAACTCAGTAGCAATTTTTGACAGTGTGTCTATTTGCTCTATTAAGGAATAGGTGAAGGTTTTAAGCCTATTTTCCCAGTCAGGTGCTTTATCTTTCCAAGCTTTGTATAAATACTGGATATTCAGCTTCATTGGTGTGAGCGGGTTTTTTATTTCATGAGCCACCTGTTTAGCCATCTCGCGCCAAGCACTTTCTCTTTCAGACTTGGCAAGCAACTTTGCACTGTTTTCCAATTCATCAACCATCCTGTTATATTCATTAATAAGCTTACCTATTTCATCATTTCTTTTCCATTGTATTTTTTCATTGCTCTTACCATAGATAACTCCTCCCAACTTTTCCCTGATCAATTGCAGAGGTTTAGTGATATGCGAAGATATCAATACAGCTATTATTAGTGAGATAGCTATGAGCAACAAGTAAATATTGATAAAAGTAACCATAAAAGAAGCTATTTCTTCTTGAAGCTCATTTTGTTTAGCAAAATATGGCAAATTCAAGTAAGCAATATGCTTATTATTATTGTTTCTAAACGGGACATAGGCCGATAAATATTCTAAGTCCCCAATTTTCTCTTCATGAAGGTAAAGAAATTGTTTCCTATCATTCATCCGGTGAAATGCTTCCGCATTCATTTTAGTGGAAGTAAGGCCTTCAGTAAAAACTTTTGGCCTTGATGAAGCCAATAAGTTACCGTCAAGGTCATAAATATTGATATCAGTAAAAAAAACATTCTGGAATTTGATAAGTAGGTCCATAAGATATTCGCTCATCTCCGGGGTAAGTTCATCTTCATGTGATAATTTATGCTCAAGCTCAATGAGGATAGAATGCATTTTTTCGCTTATTTGGTTAAAGTTCTTCTTCTCATAAATATTGATTATGTATAAAACCGAGCCTGTTCCAATTATCACAAATGAAAGCAAAAGTATAATTACAATAGAAGATTGTATCCTAGCCTTTAGATTCATTTGAAAATTGATTTTTCCTGGTATTTTTATCACAATACTGATTATCAAGAAAACAATTAGGGTATGAATAATAAATAAGTATGAAAAAGGTGAAATAATGCTAAGCAAGCTTTCATTCTTTTTGCTAATAATAATGGTTGTATCGTCATCGGGTTTATAAAGTAAGTGGTTATAGCCATTGCGGTCGAAAAATGTTTCTGAACCCTCTTTGAGTTCTTTTTTAAGGTTAAGGCTATAAAAGTATTTACCATAGTTAGAATATAGTTCTCCTTGCTCATATTTAGCATATGAATAATCAGCAAATTGCCCGGGTTTCATTGTACTTTCATCAATAAGCAACTCCGGGTAACCAAGGTCTTTAGGAGCATACTTAGAATTGAGTTCAATAAAAATGGTTGGCCGTTCCAATGTATCGCTTCCCATCCTAAAGACTGCCAAATAGCTGTTGCGCCCGGTATTATTATCTAAATAATACAAACTACCGCTCAATGTATGTTGACCAACATCTTTGATCATTTCTTCAAAAAAATCAAAACAGTTGGCCTCAACATAAGAAGGCTTTATAATAAGTCTCTCATTTTCTGCACATAAAGTAATAAACATGTCGAATTTATACCAATAGCCTTTAAAATGTCTTTCTACTTGCTTAACAATTTCTTCTTGGTTATCAGGATAGTCTTTAAGCATTTCTTTAAGACTTTCATCGTTTTTAACTTGCTGTTCTATTTCCAAAAAAATAGATTCCGCTATAGGGTCTTTTTCAGAAGAAAGGTCATAAGCAAGAATTTTCCTATATTCCTTTTCTTTGTAGTCTTTTAAGCTATTTAATACAAGGGTGGAAAAAACCGAAAAAACAAAGATATATAGCGCAATTAATGGGAATGTAAATGTATTTCTTGAATAAAATTCCCTGTATATCACTATGCCCGAAACAACAAAGAAGGGCACCAAGTAAAGGATGTTTTCCCTAAAAAATAATACATCTAAGAGTAAAAATAAGGCTAATGCAAGAAAAAATGCTATTACAAGGCCAAGATGATGAGTAAACAGTTTGGATACTATGCGCAAAAAAACATAGGAAAGAAGAAAATGACTGAATATTATCAATGCCATACTAATAAATCCCAAAAAACTGAGGATATCTAAGGAAAAGATATTATCTATTGAAAAAACGATATTAGAATTAAGCACCAACCCTTCAAAAAGGTCTAAGCTATAACCTGCAAAAATAAAAACCAACACCAGGATAAGGGTTGCAAATAAAATATTCAGAAAACCAGAAGATGTTTTGAGGTTTACTTTTGTGTTGGACCTATTAAAAATAAAAAGCGAAATATAGAACACGAGTATCACATTCACAATAAAATCACCAAAAGATGGAAGATAGTCAGAAGTTGCATAATAAAACGGATGAAATATTTTGCTTTCATATATTATTCCCGGAAAATGATACATGAATGAAAAGTATCGTAACAAAATAATGGCAGCAATAAACAACCCATTGATAAGAATGCTATTGTGTTTCTTCAACAACCGTTTTCTAATCTTGTGTAGAAAAATAATCAATAATACAATTCCGGCTAAGTAGAAAAAATAAATGATATATTTAATAGTACTATTGATGTTGGAGCCTTCTTTATAATGTATGGAAAACAGGTATTCTCCATTCATTCCTTTAATGGTGTAATTTCCTTGTATCTTGGTTATTTGCCCCTGGAGAACTTTTGGAAAAGACTCTTCAAAATCATTTTGCAAGTATCGATTGGAATATTTATAAGAGCGTTTTAACAGGTAAACACCAATAAAAGTGTTATTGCCGGATTCTATCTTCTGTGAAATATACCATCCATTCTTGAGTTTAAGCCCACCACTTGTTTTATTCAAAAGCTCATGGTCTATAGGAATCGTGTTTACTGACCAAAACTCAAGTGAATCTTGATTGTATATATAAAATGCAAACCCTTCTTCTTGATAGAGTTTTTGGTTATATTGATCTATAAGTTCATCTTTTTCACTATAATAGTTTTTTTCAAGATCGTTAAGGTAACTGTTTAGTTTGCTTTGTTTTTTAATTACCACAGACTGAACCTTCTGGGTAATATGATCCAAATTGGGTTTATAAATACTGCTATTCCTAAGCAATTCAGCAAATACAAAGCATAGAATTGCAAAGAATACAATAAAAATATATGTAGGGATGCGTTTAACACTTTGTTTCATAAATATTTTTCATTCTTTATTTTGAATTCAAATAGCCGTGGGTAAGCAACCCCCCTTTTTCTAAAGCGCTTATTGATAGAACTTAGAAAACATATATGAAGACAATACGTTTAAAACTGTAATCCAAACCTACCAATTTTTTTAATACCAGGTATCAATTTCCCAAATAAAAAAATACATTTAAGGTTTAAAAAAATAGCTTTACACATTTTGCAAATATACTAGTACAAAGCATAGATTAGCAATGCATTTGTTGCCACGAAAATAAATTTGCATAAGTAGTTGTTTTTCACAAAAAAATGTATTACTTTTCTTACCTGGTCAAAAGGAAAAACTATGGCGTATGGATTTATTGCAAAAAATTATACTAAGCCTGAATAAAGAGGAAATCAGGGCCTTTAAGCTCTATATTTCGCGTACATTAGATAAGCCCGACAGGAAAGATCTTATGCTCTTCGATTATATAAGGCGCTCGAAAGATAAATATAACGAAGAATTCATTGTATCAAAATTGTATAAGCAAAAAAACAAAAATGCTTTTTATCGTTTAAAAAACCGGCTTATGAATGATATTAATACAAGCCTGTATCTTCAACACTTTGAAAAGGATGATGAAACCTATATTCACCACCTCATTTCTATGTCAAAATTTTATTATAACAGGAACGAATCGAAAGCTTGTCTAAATTTCCTGAAAAAAGCCGAAAACATTGCGGGTAATAAAAGTAAACATGAGTTACTCGATGTGGTCTATACGGATTTTATCCGCTACTCTTTGCATTTCTATGAGATCAATGTAGAGGAATATATCCAAAAACGCAAGCAAAATGCTGTACAACTTGAAAAGCTCAAGCAAATCAATGAAATATTAGCGGCTGTTAGTTTTAAACTAAAACACACAGAAGACTTGTCATCACTCAAAAAACCTATTTTCCCATTACTAAAAAGCACCATAGACGATATTTCTAACGATGTAAAGGTAAAAAACAGTGCAGACTTAAAAATGAAAATCTACGAGACTGTAAGCCGGATTCTCTTAGAAAAAAAGGATTATGCTACATTAGAAGTTTATCTGCTCACAACTTACCTCAGGTTTAACGAAGATGGATTATTTAATAAAAACACTCACCATATCAAGCTCCAGATGCTTAGCGGGTTTATTGAAACTTTATATAATAATGGCAAATATGAACGAGCATTAAGCTATGTTCAAAAGCTAAAAAGCGCTATGGAGCAATACAATGGCTTGCTATACGATGAATACCTTTTTACTTATTATAACGCCCTTGTAAAGAATTATGCTGCCTATGATCCTGGCAAAGCAATAGATATCCTCGAAAAATTAAAAACAGATACCGAGTTTTCTAAAATACCCGACTTTGAAATATACATCTTCTTATCATTGGCAATCATATGGTACGAAAAAGAAGACTATCATAAAGCTATAGCAAATATTTATAAATTATACATGTATGACAGTTACACAAGAACAGGCGATCAACTTAAGTTCAAAGCGGTGGTTACAGAACTAATTATCCGCTATGAAATGAAAGATTATGAATACATTCAATACCGCACTGACCAATTAAAAGAAGAATTCAAGAAGTATCTCTCGGAGGATAATAACAGGAAAGAAAAAGCCTTTATAGACATTTTAAAAGACCTTGCCAACAATGAAGGAAATACACAAGATCATGGTATACAGAGAAAAATGGTTAACTTTCCATTATACGCCGAAGATGAAAAATTTGATGAGATACGGTTTATCAACTATTCCAATTGGTTAAGAAAGCATTCTTAGATAAATTCCCAGCTTATAAAAAAAATCTTCACCATGTTAGTTTCTAAATTCGTAAGTCAAGCCTAATCCATAGGTTTGTAAAGTAAATTGGGGAGATAACTTCAGCCTTTTCTTGTCATTATTATAAACCAGTTTTCCAATTCCATATCCCAATAACCCACCTGCAACAACATCGCTAACCCAGTGTTTGTTATCATTCAACCTTGAAGCCGCAGTAAATCCTGCTAAGGAATATAAGGTAATAGGGATAAAAGGTTTATCCTTATACTCACTAGAAAGCGTGGAAGCTACAGTAAAAGCAATAACAGTATGCCCTGATGGAAAAGCATTATGGTCGTGACTCAGCGAAGGCCCGTCCCAGGCAAAAGGGTTTGGAGGATGTTCATTGGGGCGATGCCTGTGAAACAATTTTTTCATCGAATAAATATAAACTGCACTCACAGCCATAGCTTTAGCAGTGGTTATGGCAATCCTTTTTTCACGGGGCTTTTTATTGAGATGCCCATAAAGAAATAAAACTCCCACCAATGGAACTGAATAATACCCATCGCCCCAAGGGTCAAAAAGTAAGCCTGAAACCCGGTCAGTGAAATCTGTCCTGTTATCCTGGAAAAATTTATTAAGCTGCCTGTCTTGCGAATAAATTACAGACGTGCCTCCAAGAAAAACACCTGTTGTTAACCATTGTTTATCATTAAACCTTTTTGGAGCAAGCGCCACATCTTTCAGGTCAACAATAAATTCTTTTAGGTAGTTTCTTTTTGTTGTACTGTCAATATGAATGCTATCTTTTTGTGCCTTAACATCAATAAATAAAGAAAACAATAATAATGAAACGCCAATATATTTCAAGCACCTATTTCCAACCATTAAACTTGCTATTTATTCCTTTTCTTTGGCTTTATTCCAGAAAACATCCATCTCGGCGAGCGACATATCATGCATTGATTTACCGCTTTCTTTTGCATTTTTTTCCAAGTAACCAAACCTGCTCCTGAATTTTCTATTTGTACGTTCTAAAGCATCCTCGGGATTCACATCGATAAACCTGGCATAATTGATCAACGCAAAAAGTAAATCACCAAATTCTTGTTCAATTTTTTTCTGTGACGAATTGTTTTCTACTTCGTCTTTGAATTCTTTGAGTTCTTCTTCAACCTTCTCCCAAACTTGCGTGGGTCTTTCCCAATCAAAGCCTACGCCTCTCGCTTTTTCCTGCATCCTGTAAGCTTTAACAAGAGCCGGTAAGGACTTGGGAACGCCTTCTAAAACCGATTTTTTACCCTCTTTCAACTTAATCTTTTCCCAGTTGTTTTTTACATCTTCGTCTGTTTGTGCTTTTACATCTCCATAAATATGCGGGTGCCTATGGATCAACTTTTCCGAAATACTCTCAAGCACATCGGTTATATCAAAGGCATTTTTCTCGGAAGCTATTTTAGAATAAAAAACAATGTGTAAAACCAGGTCGCCAAGCTCTTTTTTTATATCATCCATATTTTTGTCAAGGATGGCATCGGATAATTCGTAAGTTTCTTCAATGGTAAGGTAACGTAAACTCTCCAAGGTTTGCTTTTTGTCCCAGGGGCAGCCTGCCCGCAATTCATCCATTATATCGAGCAACCGCTTAAATGCTTCTAACCTTTTGTCCATAATTTTTTTCGCAAAGATATAACTTATTCATTAATTTTTATCCATAGTTTATATTAAGAGCGGTTGGTTTGGTTTATATTTGCATGAAAATTGGACTGGATAAAACACCAAAAAGTGTATAAAAGGTTACTATTATTATTTATTGGGGTTGCCTTTTCCCTCTCGGGATATAATCAAACGCATAAAAAAGGTGAGGATATCGCTCACAAATATTTTTTTGAACCAAAAGTGCATTATGGTTTTATCCTGAGGCATTACCCATCAATGCAAGTTTTTGTTACCGGGCATTTTCCTGCCATAGATATTACAATAGGCAAACAAACTTTTGGAAATCGGCAGTGGCAAAAATGCCTTGGCTACCCGCGTTTTGGTATAAGCTATTGGTATGCTGACCTTGCCAATAAAGAGATCCTCGGACAAGGGCACGCCCTTTATCCTTTTATTGATTTCACATTATACAGGGGCAAGTTTTTTACACAGTATTTTAGGTTTGGTAGTGGTTTAGGCTATCTTTCAAAAAAATATAACAGGGTGCATAATTATAAAAACTTTTCTATTGGCTCTCATTTTCATGGCGCTGATAACCTGCATTTTAAATCACAATTTACCTTATCTAAAAGGTGGGATGTGGCAGCATCTTTTGGGTTAACGCATTTTTCCAATGCAGCTTTTGCCCAACCCAACACCGGGTTCAACATATTAACCTGCGCAGTATCTTCTGTATACAAATTTGGAGAAAAGGAAACTTTTGATCGTTCCAAAATTGAAAAATACAGGAAAAAAGGTGTTGATTTTAATATTTGGGGAGGAATGGGAGTAAAAGAAATTCCTTTTCATGAAGTCTACCCGCAAAAGTATACAGTATATTTTATGAGTTTTGAAGCGGAAAAGCAAATTGGTTGTGTATCAGATATAATTGGAGGTGTGGATGTTTTTTATGATTATGCAGACATTGATAAACTTGAAAGAGAAAACATATCCTTTAAAAGCCATGAAATCATTAAACCCGGCATCCATATTGGCCATAACCTTAATCTTGAGGATTTTACTATTGCTTTAATGTCTGGTGTTTATTTGTATAGAAAAATCAAGATTGACCACCTGAATTATAGCAAGCTTGCTGCAAGATATACTTTTCTTGACAAGTATTCTGTGAGCCTTTCCTTAAAAGTGCATCTTGTAGAAGCTGATTTTGCAGGTTTTGCTTTTGGGTATAAATTATAATAGTTGGTTATCAAGGTCAAATCAACTTTGTGTTATATTTGCAGGCGTGTTTTGGATATAGCTGCAAACAAGGATGGGAAGAAAAAATGAGGAAAACAATATTATTCATATATCTAATTTTTGCCTTTTTATTGTGTAGGCCTACATACAGCCAAACTACGGAAAACAATGAAGTTCACCCTTATTTTATTGAACCTCATATGCATGTTTTTGGTTTTTTAGCTTGTCATTATCCCGAGATGAATGTATTGCTTAAAGGCCATTTTCCTGCTTACGAGTTCTCTATTGGCAAACAAACGCTAGGAAAAAAAATTTGGCAATATCGTATGGGCTACCCCAGGTTTGGATTGAGTTTTTGGTATGCAGACCTTGCAAACGCTGAGATATTGGGTGAAGGATATGCTTTTTACCCGTTTATGGATTTTCATCTTTACAAGAACAAACGATTTACGGAGATCATGCGTTTTGGGCCAGGCTTGGGTTATGTAACGAAAGTGCATGACAGGGTTGACAATCATAAAAATTTTGTGGTTTCATCAGCCTTAAATGCTTCCGCCAAGTTGCATTTTATCTCTAGGTTCCGCATTTCCGATCGGCTTGATCTTTCTGCATCCATAGGAATTACCCATTTTTCTAATGGAGCCTTTTCACAACCAAATTTAGGATATAACTTGCCTACGCTTGCTTTTGCAAGCACATATAAATTTGGAACCAAGAAACCGTTGCTGGATAGAGACCCCGGGAAAAAATGGGCAGATAAAATGAATTATTATGTATTAACGGGTATGGGAATAAAGGAAATGCCTTTTGATGATGTGTACCCGGAAAAATTTACAGTGCATTATACAAGTTTCCAAGTTGAAAAGCCGGTAAGCTTCACAAACAGGCTTACAGCAGGTTTGGATATTTTTTACGATCATGCAGACATAAATAAATTGGATAGAGACAGTATTCCTTACAAAAAGGTTGAATTGCTTAAACCGGGTATACACTTTGGGCATAATTTTACGTTTGAAGATTTTACGTTTTCCACTATTGTAGGTACTTACCTCTACAGGAAAACTAAGATCGACAAAGTAAACTACAACACGTTAAGAGCAAGATATGTTTTTTGGGATCATTATTGCTTAAGTATTTGCTTAAAAGTGCACTTGGTTGAAGCCGATTTTTTTGGTTGGGCCGTTGGATATAAATTTTAGGTATGAATAAAAAACAATACATGAATTAAATGGGAAAAGCAAGGATTAAAATAATATTGGTTTTATTTGCTTGCTGCATCATGCGTTCCATGCTTTCACAAGATATCAAAGAAAAGCAAACCCGGGCTTATTTTATTGAACCACTTATTCATTATGGGTTTCTTGCTACCCATTACCCACAGATGAATATATTGGTGCAAGGGCATTTTCCCGCCTACGAAGTATCCATTGGAAAACATACTATTGGAAATGAATATTGGCAACATTGCCTTGGCTACCCGCGTTTTGGATTGAGCTATTGGCAAAGTAACCTTGCCAATAAAGAAATACTGGGAACGGCACACGCTTTGTTTCCTTTTATGGATTTTACCTTGTTCCGTACAAAAAAATTTAAACAAATTTTGCGCTTTGGCAGTGGAGTTGGCTATCTTACAAAAAGGTACCACGCCAAACATAATAATAAAAATTTTGCCATAGGTTCACACTTTAACGGGGCCCATAATATTCATTTCAAATCTAAATTATATTTATCAGAAAGGGTAGATATTGCTTCTTCTTTTGGTATTACGCATTTCTCCAATAGTTCTGTTGAGCAACCCAACCTGGGTATCAATAATGCAACGATAAATGTTTCAGCATCTTATAAATTTGGCAAAAAGCGGCAAATAGTAGATCACCTGCCCGAACCTGCAATCAATAAAAAAATTGATTTCTTGGCCAGTGGTGGGGTAGGCTATAAAGAAATACCCGGCGACGACTTATATCCCAATCATTATTTTGTCTATTATGCCAGCTTTGAAGCAAATAGGTTTATTGGCCATATTTCACAGCTTAATGCCGGCTTGGATGTTTTTTATGATGATTCTGATTTTTTCTTGTTGGATATGGATAGCATTGAATACAATAATCGTTTAGAAATTATTCAGCCCGGGATTCATTTTGGGCATAATTTGTGTTTCTCAGATTTAGCAATAGGTTTTTCAGTGGGTACCTATTTATATTCCAAAGAAAAAAGTGATGGAATTATTTATAATACTTTAAACTTGAGATATTTTTTAAAAAATAATATTTTTGTTACAACGGCATTTAAGTCTCATTTTGCTAAGGCTGAATTTCTTAGTTTTGCCGTTGGTTATAAATTTTAATATGATGAAGAACATTCAATTTATTATTATCATTGGCATTATCTTATTTTTTTCTTGTAATAAGGAAAACAAGTGGGATTGTTTTAATGGCACAGGAAAGATCAAGGAAGAAAGAATAGACCTTCCAAAATTTATTGGAATGGATATCAACCATGACTTCAAGATCTATATTTATCCTGATTCTTCCGATTACATTGATATAAAAGGTGGTGAAAACCTGCTTGATAAAATCGAAACAGAAATATATAACGACACCCTAAAAGTAAGAAATCATAATACTTGCAATTGGGTACGCAGTTTTAAAAAAGATGTTGAATTGCACGTTCATACAACCTCTCTGATTCATATTTTATATGCAGGAATTTCTGAAGTAACTTTTAAAGATACTCTGAAGGCTGATGTTTTCCGGCTTGATATTCATGATGGGCATGGAACATTAAATTTGTTATTAAACACAAACAGGGCGTATGTACAAAATTATTCAGGCCATGCAGATGTAAATATAAAGGGAAGAACACCCTATTATGTTGCTTTTCAAGATGCTAATGGGCCTATCGACAGCAGGCATTTCCACACCCCATATTCTTTGATCATCCATAGAAGTGAATGCAATACTTATGTTTATGCATCAGACAGCTTAAAAGCCTTTATTGAATTCATGGGGGATGTTTACTATTACGGAAACCCATCAAAGATTATACTTGAGAACCCCGGCAGGGGAGAACTTATTAAAGGAGATTAATAAGCCCTCGCGAAAATCACTCTTTGAGTAGATTTAGCGCCAGAATAAACACATTTTCCCTCTTCTTTTTCTCCATCAAGCGGGATTAAGCGTATAGTAGCTTTGGTTTCTGCTTTGATCTTTTCTTCTGTTTCCGCAGTGCCATCCCAATGAGCAGAAACAAAACCGCCTTTATTTGTTATTATATCTTTAAACTCTTCCCAGGATTCTACTTTATAAGTATTGTTCTTTCTAAAGTCAAAAGCCTTTTTGTAAATATTGGATTGTATATCATCCAGCAAATTAAAAATTTTCTCTTCAATCCCATCAATATCTACTACTTCTTTGGAAAGGGTATCTCTTCGTGCAAGCTCTATAGTGTTGTTTTCCATATCTCTTGGCCCTAATGCGAGCCTTACTGGCACTCCTTTGTATTCGTATTCTGCGAATTTCCACCCGGGTTTATGGGTATCCCTATCATCAAATTTAACAGAAATACCTTTAGCTTCTAAAGCTTTCTTTATTTGAACAGCTTTTTCAGAAACTTGCTGCAGTTGTTCGGCTTTTTTATAAATTGGAACTATAACTACTTGAATAGGCGCTAATTTAGGAGGAAGTACAAGTCCATTATTATCAGAGTGAGCCATTATTAAAGCACCCATTAACCTAGTAGATACACCCCATGAAGTTGCCCAAACATATTCTTCTTTTCCTTCTTTGCTCGCATATTTCACATCAAAAGCTTTAGCAAAGTTTTGTCCCAAAAAGTGAGACGTACCGGCTTGTAATGCCTTGCCATCTTGCATCAAAGCTTCTATACAGTATGTATCCACTGCACCGGCAAATCTTTCAGAAGCTGTTTTTGTCCCTTTTAATACAGGTATTGACATCCAATTTTCTGCAAAATCGGCATAAACATCCAACATTTTGGTTGTTTCTTCTATTGCCTCTTCCTTGGTTGCATGGGCCGTATGCCCTTCTTGCCAGAGAAATTCGGCAGTTCTTAAGAATAATCTTGTCCTCATTTCCCAGCGCACTACATTAGCCCACTGGTTTACAAGTATAGGCAAATCACGGTAAGATTGTATCCATTTTCGGTAAGTATCCCATATAATGGTCTCTGAAGTAGGCCTTACTATTAGCTCTTCTTCCAGTTTAGCATCTTCATCCACAACAATCCCTTTACCACTCTCATCATTTTTTAGCCTGTAATGCGTTACAACAGCACACTCCTTGGCAAAACCTTCAACATGCGAAGCTTCTTTACTAAAAAACGATTTTGGTATGAATATTGGAAAGTAAGCATTTGAATGGCCCGTATCTTTAAATTTTTTATCCAAAACAGATTGTATTTTTTCCCAAATCGCATAGCCATAAGGCTTGATAACCATGCATCCCCTTACGGCAGAATTTTCTGCAAGATCAGCATTTTTTACAATATCGTTATACCATTGCGAATAATTTTCTTCTTTTTTTGTAAATTTAGAGCCCATAGTTAAATTGGTATAATATTTGCAATTTATTAAGAAATCATTTGTGCAAAAATAGTAAAACACAATAAAGCAAAATAAGAAATAGTAAAAAATAAATATCTGGAGGATTATCAAATGAAAAAGCTAATTTTTTTAACAATACTACCGGCAATTATGGCAAGTGGATGCAGTTCATCCCAATATGCAGGTTCTGTATACGATGATGTATACTATACACCCTCAAATGCTCAAACAATAGAAGAGCCAACGAATGAACAGCCTGCTGAATCTTATTCCCAAAATACCAGTCAAGAATACGATGGTTATGATAATGAAGAATCTACTACAACCAGCAAGGATGTAGACTATTCTCAATATAAAGATTATAACTACAGCGAAGAGGAAGGTAATAATGACGAATATACAGCTACAGGAAAAGAGCCACGTTATTCCGAATCTAACATGGCTTCTGATGAAAATGGAAACACGTATGTAACCAATAACAATTACTATGGTGATTACCATGATTATGAGTATGCTTCAAGAATAAGAAGATTTCACCGCCCTTACTATAGCCCTCAATATTATTCAGGGTTTTATACAAATTCCTATTATTATACTTATAATCCTTATGATTACGGTGTAAGTATTTATTTAGGATACGACTGGTGGCCTTCTTACCATATTCATTATAACCCATTTTATGGCGGTTATTATGGATGGGGTTACAGCCACTGGCCTTATTACTCATGGCACAGGCCATACTATTGGGGCTCTGGGTACTATGGTGGTTACTGGTATGGATACCATAATGGCTACTGGAATGGCTACTACGATGGCTATTATGCCGCAAACGATTATTATTATAACAGCTACGACAATACCAGCTATTATTACGGACATAGAGACAATATTTCATCATCAACCACAGGTTCAGGTGGTGCAAGGACCATTGGAGAAAAATATGTGCAGTCTACCCATAACATCGGCTCCGGCAGAACTACCGGTGGTGACGTAAACACAACAAACATTACTACAAATAGGACTGTCAACAATAAAAGTAACAGGACTGTTAATAAAGAAGTACAGGAGCGTGATGTTAATAAAACTACTGGGAAGACCATTACACGAGAAAAAGAGGCTGAAATCACCAAAAAAACTGTTGATAAAGATAAGAATGTTAAAACTACCGGGAAAGAAAATTTAGGAACTCAATCTAACTATACAAGGAAGAATCCTCACTCCCGCTATCAACCTGAACATACAAGGTCTGATTATGAAAGTGGTAAATCAAGGAAGTATTATTCAAAACCTAAAAGTTATACATCACCTTCATATAAACAACCAAAGTCTAGCAAGTATTATACAAGCCCAAAAACAGGAAATACTGTTAATACCAGGACTTACAGCAAACCGACCAATACAAACAGGAATAGTTATCGCAACAGTACCTATTCAAAACCAAGCTCTGTAAATAGGAATACATATTCTTCTCCTTCAAACAGGAGTTATTCTAAACCATCGAGTACTCGAAGCAGGAACTATAGCAAACCAGCTACTAATACACGGAGTAGAAGCTTTACAAAACCAAGTAGTAGAAGCAGGTCTTATTCAAAACCTTCTTCCAGCTCCAAGAGTAGAAGCTACAAAAGCTCTTCATCCAGCTCCAGGTCAAGGTCTTCAAGCTCAAGCACCAGGTCAAAGTCTAGTTCTAGCTCTAGCTCATCAGGCAGAAGAAGATAATTTGAAATTGAATCGTTAAACTGAAAAAAATGAATTTAAAATTTAAGTGATCATGAAAAGAATAATTGTGATATTAGTAGGAGTATTATTGGGTTCACTAAGTATGAACGCCCAAAACGAAACCGATGCTTTAAGGTATTCTTTCACAGAAATGGGAGGTACTGCCAGGTATATGAGTATGGGAGGAGCTTTTGGAGCGCTTGGCGCTGATTTCTCTACACTCAGTACTAACCCAGCCGGAATTGGCATGTACAGGAAGTCGGAATTTACCATAACACCTTCGGTTTTTGCTTCAAATATTGAATCGGATTATTTTAATACCAAAGGAGAAGAAAATAAATACAATTTCAATATATCCAACATGGGATTGATTCTTACCATGAACCTTTCTGCCAACAGGTTTCAAGATGATGATAACGGCATGGGAACATGGAAAAACATAAATTTTGGTTTCGGTTTTAACCGTTACAACAATTTTCACCATGAAATGAATATTGAAGGTTTTAATACAACCAGCTCCTTGCTTGACGATTACAAAGCAAAGGCAGACGGCAACACCTCATCCAGCTTGCATCCTTTTGACACCGAGCTTGCTTGGAATACATACTTGCTTGATACTTTGCCGGCTTCTTCCACTGAATATTTCAGCGCAACGCCTTCAGGTGGAGTATTGCAACGCAAAAACCTTATTGCAGAAGGCGCTATGAACGAGATGGTATTCTCTATGGGAGCCAATTTCAATAATAGGTTCTATATAGGAGGTACTTTTGGTTTTCCATTTATAAAGTATGAAGAATCTTATATTTATAAAGAAATAGATGTGAATGATATTGCCCCTCCAAATCCTAATTCTCTGCCAGAAGATCCTATGTATTTAGAAGAATTCACCCAAAGCCAAAATTTAGAGACCAGGGGTTCAGGGTTCAATTTTAAATTGGGAATGATTTACCGTATAAACGATATGGTACGGCTTGGCGGCGCTGTTCACACGCCTACATTCTTTAGTATGACAGACCAATGGGACAGAGAGATGACCTCAACCATGGATAATGGGAATACATACTCTTCAGAATCGCCTTATGGTGAATATGATTACCAGCTAACAACACCTTTCAGGGCAATGGGAAATATTGCCATTATTTTTGGAAAACGCGGCCTGATAAGCGCTGATTACGAATTTGTTGATTACTCAGAAGCTACCCTTGATGCTGATGATGATGGATTTTTCGAGGAAAATGATGCTATAAGGGAATACTTTACTGCTGCCCATAACTTCAGGGTTGGCACTGAATGGAGCCTTGCCCCAATGTTTGTGAGAGGCGGTTTTGCCTTGTATTCCAATCCTTATTCCTCAACAGAAATTAATGATTCTGAAAAAATGATGTTCTCAGGTGGGTTTGGATTTAGGGATAAGTATTACTTCCTGGATTTTGGTTATAGTTACACTACTTACGGGCAAGATTACTATCTATACCCAATGGCAAGTAGAGCTGTTGAAAATACGATTACAAACCATCAATTCTTAATGACTTTTGGAATTAGGTTTTAGTGTCATGTCACATATGAAATAGTAAGGAGACTCCTTCGTTCCCACTCATAGCGGGATAGACTGTTCCTCCTCGGAGTGACGTCATTGCGAGCCAACATCAGTCGGCGAAGCAATCTCCAAACGTCACATTAGAATTTATTTAACACTAGGTTTAAGGACACTATATTTTATTCTATATAATCCCACACCTGTGATAGAAGCTTGAATTATATTACAGGTGTTTTTTCTTTAACCCTTTTCGTTCACAAATATATACGATTAAAGCAAAAACTGCAATAACTCCAATATTTAAAGTATATTTAAATCCTAAAGAAGAAATATCTATATATTTCATCCCAAAATAGAAAAATAAGGCAACACCCAAGTATAAAGCCATTTTACCAAAATCATATTTTACAGGGAAGTGTTTTCGCCCAATAAAATAAGAAACAATCGTCATAGAGGCGTAACAAACAAGCGTTGCCCAAGCCGAACCCATATAACCAATGCGCGGGATCCAGTAAAAATTCAATACCAACGTTATAATAGCCCCAAAAATAGAAATATATGCCCCAAACTTTGTTTTATCCGTTAGTTTATACCAAATAGAAAGATTGTAGTAAACGCCAAGAAAGAGATTGGCCATCAAAAGGATGGGAATTACAGGTTGCCCTTCACGGTAAGGTTTATCAACAAATAGCATTACTACATCAATAAATAACATAATACCCAAGAAAATAAACAATCCTACAATAAAAAAGTATTTTAACACTTGGGCATACGTTTCCTTAGATCGTTTATCTTTTTCTTGGGCAAAGAAGAAGGGTTCTGCTGCATACCTAAAAGCCTGTATAAAAATGGTCATAAGTATAGAAACTTTATAGCAGGCGCCATATATACCCAGTTGGCTCATGGCAGTATCTCCCGGCAAGAGATACTTAATAAGGATACGGTCTAACATTTCATTGATTATGCCGGCAAGTCCAAATAACAGCAAGGGTAAAGCATATACCATCATCCGGCGCCATAATGCTGTATCAAAAACAAGCTTAATCTTTAAAAACTGTGGGGATAGGAGCAATAAAGTGGCTCCACTTGCAATAAGATTGGCAATGAATACATAGCTTACTCCCATATCGGTTTTAAGGGTAAAGGTGCTAAAATCAACATAAAAAGCAAGGTTCAGCCCAATATTTACGCCAATATTGATAAGCTTTACCATGGCAAACCTCATTGGCCTCTTTTGCGACCTGAGTTTTGCAAAAGGGATGCTTGCCAAACCATCAAAAGATACGATCAATACAAAATATATGATGTATTCATGATGGTTGGGATACCTCAGTAAATCAGCAATATCATGAGAAAATGAAATGGCTGTAATAATAAAAATACAAGTAGTAACAAATATTGAAATAACACTTGTACTAAAAACCGCGGATTTATCCTTCATTTTCTCATTGTACCGAAAAAATGCTGTTTCCATGCCATAGGTAAGAATAACAAGCAGGAAAGCAATGTAGGCATACAGTTCATTAATCGTACCATATTGCCCGGTAACCAATACCCTCGTATGCAAAGGCACAAGCAGGTAATTCAGGAACCTCCCCAAAATACTGCTTACCCCGTATACGGCTGTTTGTCCGGCTAATTTTTTTACCTGGTTCAAAACTTGGCTTAATTAACGATTTACAAAGTAAGGGATAAATTTACAGAATTTCTATTAGAATGGAAGATTTTTCAAATCAACATTGCCTCCACTAATAATGATACCGGTTTTTTTCCCTTCAAAACAGGACTTGTATTTTAACAAAGCTGCAACAGGCACAGCGCTGGAGGGTTCAATAATGAGCTTCATGCGCTCCCATACATTGCGCATTGCTTCAATAATCTCAGTATCATTAACAGTGAATATTTTATGAACATATTGTTGAATAATCTTAAAATTACGCTCTCCTAAGGATGTTAATAGCCCATCCGCAATGGTATTAGGATTAACAGAAGGAATGATCTTCCCGGCTTTAAGCGACAGGTAAGCATCGTTTGCCCCGGTAGGCTCTGCGGCATAAATGATTGTTTTAGGTGAGAAATAATGCGTTGCTAAGGAGGTGCCGGATAATAATCCTCCGCCACCAACAGGAGCCATAATATTATCAAGGTCCGGGTGTTCTTTGATGAGCTCATAAGCCGCGGTAGATTGCCCCAGGATAATATCATCATTGTCGTATGGATGGATGAAATGAGCGCCGGTTTTTTCCACTACTTCATCAAGGGTATCTTCGCGGCTTTGTAGAGTGGGTTTACAAAAAATGATCTCTGCACCATATTCCTTTACAGCATTCACCTTTACTTTTTTTGATGTTTCCGGCATCACAATATAGGCTTTGATGCCTTCGTTTTTTGCGGCGAGTGCTAATGCCTGTGCATGATTCCCGGAAGAATGCGTTGCAACACCTTTTTGTTTTTGCGCGTCAGAAAGGTTTAGCACAGCATTGGTAGCGCCCCTGAATTTGAATGCGCCTACTTTTTGAAAGTTCTCGCATTTGAAAAAAACTTGCCCGTTTATCGCGTTATTAAAATAGGAAGATGTTACAATAGGTGTTTGGTGGATTTTATCTTGGATTTCCCGGTAAGTTCCGCTAAGAAGCTCTTTAGAATGTTGCATACACTTAGTTTTAGTATCGATTTAATCAAAGTTTGCCAAAAATACAGAATTATTCTTGCAAAATGAGCATGAATATGCTGCTATAAAATTTTATTTGAGGAAATAGATATTTATATATAGAAAAACTTATAAAACCAAGCAATTAAGGGAGTAATTCCGTATAAATACGGATAGAAAAATAAAATATTATCAGTATCTTTGATAGTTAACCCTTAAATTAACTATTATTATGCCTGTTAAATCTATATTAACGTTTCTTTTATTCTTTTTCTATCTTGCAAATTTAAATAGCCAAACAAAGCCTGAGAGGCTGGAAATTATTTCCAAGACCAATGTGGAGGCGTTGGAGAGATTTGCTGAGCAGGCAGAGACAAAATTTAATGCTGAAAAGCAAAAGAAAAATTTTATATCAAAGATTGAAAAAGATTATGCTATTGCAGAGCAGAGAACTTTAGAGAAGAAGTATGGTGTTAAAAGAGGAGAAAGGCCACCGGTTGAATTAGAAAAAGTACCTTCAGATGCTTATAAACAAGGTGTAATTGAAGTGAAATTTAAGCCTTACATGGATAAATATCTGGATGCACAGTTTTTAAAAAGTGGTGAAGATGATTTTGTAATTACAGGAATTAAGTCATTAGATGAAGTTAATTTTAAAGTTAAAGCTCAACTTTACGAACGAAAGTTGGATAAATTATATAATTCAAAAAATCCGGGAAAAGTGCTTTCTTACAAAGAAAGACACCAAGCTTGGGGCTTTCATCTAATACGCATTATTGAGTTTAATTCAAAAACCGATGTAATTGAAGCAGTTAAATTGTTTTCCGAACTGGACGAAGTGGAATATGCTGAACCAGTATATAAAGTTAGACTTATTGAACCGGTTACCGACGAAATACCAATACGCGGAAATAATAATACAAATACAGTAAAGCCTAATGCAGAAAATTCAAAATTGACTCCTAATGACCCAAGTTATAATTTGCAATATGGCTTTCCGTTAATTAATGCACCTGAAGCTTGGGATATAACTATGGGGAATCCCAACGTTCTTGTAGCAGTTATTGATCAGGGGATTCAATGGGATCATCCTGATTTAGCCGCTAATATGTGGTCCGGTATCGGGCCGGAGGGTACAGGTACCACTGTTGGTTACCATGGCACACATGTTGGAGGCTCTGTGGCTGCAGTTTCAAATAACGGTATCGGAGTTGCCGGTTGTGCCGGAGGAGACGGAACCGCAAACTCAGGGGTCAAATTAATGACTTGCGATATGTTCAATGGCATATACGGAGATGATGAATTACAGATATATGCAGCAGATAATGATGCTATGATTTCTCAAAACAGTTGGGGGTATACTACAGTTAACACATATAATCAAAGTTCTTTAGATGCAATTGATTATTTTAATACGAACGGTGGAGGTACTGCTTTGGCAGGAGGAATCACTATCTTTGCCGCAGGAAATGATAATGATAACGGAAACTGGTGGCCTGCATGTTATTCTGAAGTTTTAGCTGTAGCATCTACTGATATGACTGATACAAAATCAGGCTTTTCAAATTACGGAACTTGGGTTGACATTTCAGCTCCGGGTAGTGATATATACAGTACTTCCGGTGTTAATGATCCTTATATTGATGACACCTATGGATATATGAGTGGTACTTCAATGGCTTGTCCTCATGTTTCCGGAATAGCTTCTGCAATTGTTTCTATTACAGAGGGATTAATGACAAATACTGAACTTAGAACACTTTTATTGGAAAGTGTGGTAGACCATTATCCAAATAACCCCGGATATATTGGTGAATTAGGATCAGGAAGAATTGATTTTAATATGGCTGCTGCAAATGGTGCCGTAGTGGCAGGAGCATTACCCGGTCCTGATAATTTTGCTGCTACGGCAACAGGAACAACAGCGATAGACGTAACATGGGATCTTAATACTTATAGCGATGATGTTTTATTGGCTTATGCTATTGAAGGGGATGCTTTCGGTGCACCGGTTGACGGTGTTACTTATTCCGCAAATGATGTTTTACCTGGGGGCGGTACCGTTATTTATGTCGGAAACAATACGAGTTTTTCTCATACGGGATTATCTCCTTCTACTGAATATCGATACAGGGTATATTCAATAGCTACTACGGGAACTGCGGATTATGATGCAGGAGACTATTCTCACCCTTGTTCAACAACAGAATGGACAGATTGCGGAACTTCTTCTTTACCTTATGCTCAGAATTTTAATGATGGAGTACCTATGATATGCGGAACAACAGTAGATCACGATGGTGACGGACAAAACTGGTATGCCAGTATGAGTGATTCTCCAAATTCTGGAGGAGCTGCAGCATTTTCCAATTCATGGAATAGTGTTGCTTTAACACCGGACAATTGGCTTATTACTCCAAGCCTTTATGTTCCGGGTGACCAAGTGGATATTTCTTTTTGGGTAAAACCATATTCTACATGGGTGGCTGAAAAATACTCTGTTTACATTTCTACTACCGGAACAAACCTACCTACTACCGGAACAGAGACAGGTGGAGATTTTACTTTGCTGGCAACAGGAACACTTAGCTCTGAAGCGTGGGTAGAGGTAAATATTGATGTAACAGCTGCGATGGGAGATTTGACAGGAGAAAATATCTATATTGCCATTAGGCACTGGGATTGTACAGACAATGAGAGAATAATTGTTGACGACCTTTTTATTAATAGTTCGCTACCGGCGGATCCTCCTTCTATATCAACAGTTTCAACAACTTCCGGAACTGCATACAAAGATGGGGGTAAAGATATTACAATAACTGGAACATTTCTTACGGGTGCAACTTCAGTAGCGGTAGCAGGGGTTACTGCCCGTATTATTTCTAATACAGCAACACAAATAGATATTGAAACTACAGGAGGTGATTATACAGGAACAAACGAAATTGTAGTAACTACTCCTGGAGGTTCAGACACTGAGGCGCTTACTTTTACTTATGATACTCGAAATATCATCCCGGTCGTAGGAGGAACAGATCCACACACATCCATCCAGGCTGCCCTTGACGAACTTTTAGCCTGGAAAGGAAGCAATGCTTTTACTTCACCCATAACTATCGAGGTTTATGGTGGAACATACGCTGAAAAGATCACTCCAAACCCAGACCTGGCAACAACCGCAGACAACCCGCTTATTATTCAAAACAGGACAGGCGAAGCCCCGGTAATAGATGCAAGCGGGCTTACCAATGGAATTTATATTGGAGCACTTGATAATGTCCAGGTGAAAGGATTCACGGTGAGCAATGCTAACAATGATAACGTTTATTCAGAAGGTAACAATACAAAATTGGAATTTATAAAAAGCCATGGCTCTAAAGGTGGCTCAGGAATTTCTGTAAACGGAGACAATGCTACGGTTACCAATAATTTATGCTATGGAAATTATTCGTATGGAATTCATATCAATGGCAGTAGCGCCACGGTGAAAAACAATACGGCGGATGACAATGGAAGCCTGAGCGGTGGAGGATCTGGCGCCCAGGATGTTCAATTATTCTTTGAAGATTGGGAAAGCGGAACAACAGGATGGACAACTGGAGATTGGGCTCAATCTACTGATTTACCGAATACAGGAACATACTGCGCTATAGTTGAAAATGCTGATCCTGCAAAAGATTTAATTTATAACTCTACAATCAGTACTGCCGGTTACCAAAATATTGAAATTTCTTGTTATTATAGGAGTTCCGGAAGAGCTTTTGATGGTAGTGAATATCTAATTGGATACTATCAAGCAGATGGTGGTGGTTGGGTTCAGTTTTTTCGCCAAGACGGAGGACAAACAAGTTATGTTCAAGCCTTAGTTGCTGTTCCTGGCACTCCCAGTACTGTTCAAATAATGTTTACAGGATATAATACAGGCGCTGGAGGCCCAAATAAAGAGTATTGGCATATTGATGATATTCTTGTAAAAGGTGATGAACCCAATGTTCCCGGTGGTGCAGGCTTATACGTCCAATCCGGCACAGGCACAACGGTGCAAAACAACATTTTTGTGGCAAAAACAGGTAACGATAGCTATTATGCTCTTAAATCCGAAAATACCATCACGGTTACTTCTGATTACAACACATACTACACCACCAACACCAATCTTTTCGATTACAACGGAACGATTGGCAACACCGGGCCACTGGGTACTAACGATTTAACTGGCGATCCGCTGTTCGTGGGCAGTGGCGATTACCACGTTCAATCTACATTAGGTACGTATACAAGCGCCAAAGCGCCAATTTGGCCGCCAGATATTGCTTCTGGAGGTACCTGGGATGATACATATGCTACTGATTCACCTACACTGGATGCCGGTAATCCTGCTGATGACTATAGCCTCGAACCCAATGGTGGTGGAGGCGCTATTGACCAGGGCACTTTCGGCAACACCCCACAAGCAACCAAAGGCGATGGCACGCTCCCTGTTGAGCTAATCACTTTTAAAGCAAAATGTGATAACAATTGCATTCAACTGTATTGGGAAACAGCCTCGGAAATTAATAACGATGCCTTTATTATTGAAAAAAGTATGGATGCCAAAGAATATAAACCTATTGGCAAAGTGGAAGGCTCCGGTAATTCAAATCAACTAAAAGAATATACATACATGGATGATAATACGTCAACATCTACATCCTATTACAGGCTTAAACAAATTGATTTTAATGGGGAATATTCCTATTCAGAAGTGATCAGCGCCAATTGCTATAAAGATATAGAGATTGGAGAAAATAATACCAATGTTGAGTTTTATCCAAATCCTTTTAAGGAGGAATTATCACTTCATATCAAAAACGATAAAAAGAAACCCTTTAACGTGGAAATTTATAATTCTTTAGGCGATAGAATATATGAAGATATTATTTATCCTTCCCATACAGGAGCATTTGTTCATTCTATTAATACAACCCAGTTTATAAAAGGCGTTTATTATATCCAAGTATACAATACCAATGAACGATTTGTAAAAACTATCATCAAACAATAACTGGGTTATTATTGTTTGAATCATTTTTTGGAGAAGCATAAAACATTTTGCAACCAATAATAAAAAAAAACATGCCTGTGAGTTTTCCAAGTATTCACAGGCTTTTTTGGGTCAAAATTGGCAGGGATTAGAACGTCGTCTCGCCCTTTTTTCAAATCTCTATAGTATTCATCGGCAATCCTTTGCTTATGATATTCTGGATGGCCGGCGTGGGCAGTAATAAGTTTATCCTGGGTTTCAAAAATAAAATATCCTGCATCTTCGGAGTATGCTAACAGGTTGAATATCTTATCCTTTTCAGCCCGGAGCATAACATCGTTGTTAATTCCTGCAAACCTGCTGTGTGGGCAGTAAAATGGATTTTTTTCTTGTATATTGTTTCCTAAATACCGGCTTTTGAATACACCAAAAAGTTTTTTCTTAAAAACCGTATTTTTAATCTTGAATAATTCAGCAACAGCAAGTCCTGCCCAGCAAATACCCACAGTTGGTATCTTTTGCCTGTATGCATGTAGCATGATCTCTTTAAGCTCTTCCCAATAATGGATTTTTTGATAAGGAAGATGCTCTACAGGAGCGCCGGTAACAATCAAACCATCCAAGGAATCAACAGCTTTATCAAATATTGTATAGTTTTCTCCAAGGTTTGCTTTATCCGAACTGTTATAAGCATGCTTTTTTAACCTTATCCATGTTGGCTTTATATCAAAACCATTAAGCCGGATGGAATTGAGAATATTGGTTTCGTATTCCTCCGCTTTTGGCATAATGTTGATAATGCCAATACTCAACTTTTCCGTTTTTCTCTTCCCAGTATCTACAATATTTTTTTGAGTTAAGCCAATATTCTCAATACAACCCTCTTTTCTCACAATCTTGCAATTTAAATTAATTCGATTCTATGATCTGGAATAATTTATCCAGTTTAGGTGTAAGAATGATTTCCGTCCTCCGGTTTTTCCGTTTTGCTTCTTTTGTATCTGCCGGGTCAACAGGCATATACTCTCCCCTACCGGCTGCTGTGAGCCTTTTAGGGTCTATCTTCCCGTTTTCTAAGATAATCCTTAAAATATTGGTAGCTCTTAAAACGCTTAAATCCCAATTATCTTTTATTTGCCCTGTTCCCTTGTAAGGATCGGTATCGGTATGGCCTTCCACGGTAACGTTGATGTCTTTGTTTTGCTCTAACACCTGGGCTAATTTTTTTAGTGCTTGCTTGCCTTTTGTATCCACTTTGGTGCTTCCTGAAGCAAAAAGCAGGCTCTCATCCAGCGAAACATATACCTTGCCGTTTTTGGTTTCTATGGTAAGCCCGTTGTTCTCAAAATTATAAAGCGCCTCCGAAAGTTTTTTCTTCAGAGCGTTCACTTCAGAATCTTTTTTATCTAAAATGGACTGCAGTTCATTCAATTTTTCTTCTTTTGCTTTGAGCTCTGCTTTCAACTCATCCAATCCTTCTTTTCTTTTGTTGAGCATCCTTTCAAGCGCTCTTAATTCATCTTCTTTCTTTTGCAATTCTTCTTGCATTTTCTGCAATTCTGCCAATATTCTTTTTGTTTCGCCCGTGTTGCCCGTTAGAAGCTCGCGGTTCTTTTCTTTTACTTGGTCATATTTTTCTTGAAGGTTTTCCAATTCTATGGTTTTATCCTCCAATTTGTCAGAAAGGCTTGTGCTGTCTTTTTCAATTTTATTGACACGGGAGCTTAAACTTTCACTTTGCTTTTTTAATTCCAAGTATTGTGTTTCCAGTTCTTGGTTTTTTGCTTTAATTTCTTCCTTTGCTTCTTCACACTTATCTCTGCGTGCTATCGCTTCTTCATACTTTTTTGTTGGGACGCATGATAAAGCCATTGTTGATAACAAGAAAATGATTGCAATGTTTTTCATATTGTTTCCATTTTTATTTTGAGTAAATGATTTTTTTGCTTTGTATAAATTTATGATTGTTTATAAGATTGATAAAATAGATTCCGGGTTGTTTATTTCCGGGTGTCCAGTGAATCATTTTATTGTTTCCAAAAGCCATGGTTTTTATTAATGTTCCCCCAGGACTTACAACTTGAATAAAAGAATTCCTTGGAGAGATTTGTCCCCCATTCAATACAAAATGGAAGGAATGATTAGAAGGATTCGGGTATATCTCAACAAATTGCCTTTTGCCCATTTCTCCATGTTGTTTTATTCCTTGCCCGTGATTCCAAATGCCTAATGTGTATTCCCCGGGATCAATATGATTGGTTATTAAATGCCCGAAAAAAGTACCGGCATCCAGGGTGAAATCTATTAATTGCCAGTCATGGCCGGCATCTTCACGATATAATAATACGAGTGAATCAACAGGATTGCAATCTAAGTCATTATCTAAAGCACCTATGTTAAAATAAAATCTTCCATTAGCAGAAAAGCCTGGTGGTATAATGCTTTCAATTTTCCAATATCTTTTGCTTGAAATTAAAAGCCCCGGGATGGAATCCCATAGATCATCCGGTGCAAGCCAGTTATGGGAAACATGTACAAAAGCTGAGTCATCGGCTTGTTGAACATCTGCTTTAAAATAGGTCTTTTCAAAATCATGCATACCTGTGCTATTCATAACCATATGGTAATCGGTAATAGCATCGCACATTTTATTGCTGATGTCTACTATAACATGATCGGGGCTAAAAGGGACTTCAAAAGAATTGACACCGGTTTGCCCTGAGAAATACATGCTATCGGTGTATACTTGCCAATCATTACTCATAAAAGTAAGTTCCACTTTGTTATCATTAAAAAACTCGGGTGCATGATGAAGTTTTTGCCTCATATATACCTCAACATCAAACATGTTTCCGTTGTTTTCTACCAAAAAGGAGTCTATTGAAAAATGCGGAAACCCCGGAGAATATACCCAACCGTCAAAAAAACCTGTCATATCTATACCTGAATGCGCAGAGAAAAAGTTTTTCATCTCTTCTGTAGAGGCGTAATTATAAGCAAAACTATCAAGATAAGCTTGAACGGTATTAAAAAACAAGGAATCTCCCATATATCCTCTCATTGTATGAACTACTCCCCCACCCTTTTCATATACCGTTTCTCCATAAGTTAGCTCGTGAGGCAGGCCATAAACTGGGTAATACCCTCCATCAATGTTATGGCAATTTTTGATGACACTAAAATGTTTTTCCCTGATATTTTCATTATATGCCGGCTTTCCATACAAATATTCCATGTACAAGGATTCACAATACACGGCCCATCCTTCGTTCATCCACATATCAGCAGCGCTGGCACATGTAACCTTATCGCCAAGCCACATATGAGAGAGTTCATGGGCTAACAACCATTCATTACTTAAATTTCCATTAATACTGGAGCCGGGATAAGCAATATTGGTAGCATGCTCCATAGCTCCAAGTATGGTTTCAACATAACCAACCCTGCTCCATGGATAAGGCCCTAAATAATATTCATAAGCTTCAATAATGGTATTTAAGTTAATGAAACTCTGCTGGGCATTTGAAACATTGTTTGCTTTTACAAAAAGATGAGTAGGAATGGTATCCTCTATACCATAAAATGTATCTTCCACCAATTCGTAATCTCCAACTGCAACAGAGGCTAAGTAGGTCGGGATGGTTTTATCCATCTTCCAATTATAAGTAATTGTACCGTTTCCATTGTTATTGGTAGAGATGAGATCACCACCGCATACAGCAGTTAAATCTTCCGGTATCGTCACATAAATGTCATATGTAGCCCTGTCTTTAAATTCATCAAAACAAGGAAACCACACCCTGCCATAAACATGAGGGTCAGCAGCAAACGCTACACCAAGGTTATAAGCAGAGTTGTAGCCTATATGAAAACCTCCCCAACCATAGGATTCAACTTGTGGAGTGCCATTATAGCAAATATTAACACTGATCGTGTCATCCATATTGATTCCTGATGTAAGCGGTATATTTAACAAGGTGTCATTATAATCCCAGGTATCCACCGTGCTACCATCAATTTCAATAGAGCCGATGTTGAGTTGCAGCAAGTCAAACGCTATGGCTTCAATGCCATCTTCTACCGGGGTTAATGCTATTTCCGTGCATGCATCTATGGTTCCTTCCGAAAAATCGATGGTATTTAAATTGATGGTGTAATTCAACACATCAAGAGAATCACTTTTTAATTGTTGCTGGGCAAAAACATTTCCATATAAGAAAATAAAAAGAATTGCGTTTACAAAGAGGAGTTTTTTCATCATTAGTATATTTTTATTAGACAAAATTATTCATTTATCATAATATTTAGAGAAATTTTTATAAAAACTTAAAAATCTGTTTAATTTTGAGGCTTGTAAACCTAAAAATCATTTGTAGCTAAGATGAATGGAAAACTTGTCACCACAATCGTTTTATTGCTTCTTTTATGTATAAAACTTCAATCGCAGGAAGCATGGTCTTTGGAAGAATGCATAAATTACGCCCTGGAAAACAACATCCAAATTAAACAACAGGAACTCAACGCAAAATATGCAGAAAACAACCAATTCCAATCCAAGATGGACATGCTGCCTACTTTAAACGGCTATGCCAGTCACCAAATGAATTATGGCACTACAGTAGACCCTTTCACTTATCAATTCAGTGAAAACAACATACAATCGTCAAGTGTGTCCATTAATTCTTCATTAACGCTTTTCAATGGTTTTCAAAAAATCAACACACTCAAAAAAAACAAGCTGGATTTATTGGCCAGCATCCAAGATGTTGAAAAAGCCAAAAATGACATCGCTTTGAACATCGCTTCTTATTACTTGGAGATCCTATTCAATGAAGAGCTAAAAGAAGTAACTGATAACCAGCTTAAGATAACCAAGCTACAAGTAGAACGCACCCGCAAGATGGTTGAAGCCGGCAGTTTACCCGAGGGCAGCTTATTGGAGATCCAAGCACAAGAAGCCCAAGAAAAGCTTAACGTGGTGAATGCAGAAAACCAACTTACCCTTTCCTACCTAAAATTGACCCAATTAATGGAACTTGACTCTGCCGGTGACTTCAGGATACAAAAACCTGCTCTTCCTAATATTAAGGCCGATGCCCTCACCGAAACGCCGGGCCAGGTTTATAACAAAGCTTTGGATGGCATGCCACAAGTAAAAAGCGCCGAATACCAACTTGAAAGCGCTGAAAAGAACCTAAAAATTGCTTCTGGCGCCAGGATGCCAAGGCTAAGCGCCAATTTTACTTGGTGGGGAAGCGGGTACTCTAGCGCGAGAGAACGGTTTACTGATTTTGATACCGTTACAGTGCCCTTTGGATTTACTGAAAGTGGTGAAAGGGTTTATACACCCAACATCAACTATGATTCAGAAACCATCCCTTTCATGGACCAGATCAGGGACAACAAGAGCACCACCATCTCTTTTTCGCTGAACATCCCTATTTTTAATGGATGGCAAGTAAATAACAATGTGAGCAACGCGCGCATCAATGTTTTAAGCACAAAATACCAGCTTCAGAATACCAAAAACCAACTTTACAAGGAAATACAACAAGCTTACGCTGATGTGAAAGCTGCCGTGAAAAAATACAATGCTTCAGAAAAGACCGTTCATGCCACCCAAAGATCTTTTGATTACACACAACAAAGGTTCAACGTGGGAATGGTAAATTCTGTGGACTATAACGATGCAAAAAATAAGCTTACAAAAGCGCGTTCTGACTTGTTGCAAGCAAAATACGAGTATATATTCAGGCTGAAAGTGCTGGATTTTTACATGGGCAAACCGCTTACATTAAAATAAAAACACGAATACAATGAAAAACAAAAAACTGATCAAATACCTGGGTTCTGCTTTAGTCATCCTAATCATTATTGTTGTAATAGCAAAAAACCGGGGATGTGTTGGCAAAGATGTCATGGTAAAAGTATCTACCGAAAAAGCGGAGAAAAGGACCATAACGGAAATGGTTACGGCCAATGGAAAGATACAACCGGAGATAGAAGTGAAACTGGCGCCGGATGTTTCTGGCGAAGTGGTAGAACTAGAGGTGAATGAAGGAGACGAGGTAGAAAAAGGACAACTGCTCGTGAAGATCAATCCCGATATTTATGAATCGGCCTTAGACAGGATGGAAGCTTCATTGAACACCTCAAAAGCCAATCTTGCTAATGCCAAAGCACGTCTTGCGCAGGTAAAAGCACAGTTTATCAATGCTGAAGCCAATTATAAAAGAAACAAAAAACTCTGGGAAGACGGCGTGGTTTCGGATGCGGATTTTGACAACACCAAATCCAATTACGAAGTAGCCAAAGCAGATGTTGAAGCTGCCGAACAAAACGTTATTGCAGCAAAATTCAACGTGAAAAGCGCTGCCGCCTCCCTGAAAGAAGCAAGGGAAAACCTTAGTAAGACCAATATTTACGCTCCTATGAACGGCACCATCTCCAAGCTGAATATTGAAAAAGGAGAAAGGGTTGTGGGGACATCGCAGTTTGAAGGCACGGAGATCATGCGCGTGGCCAACCTTAGCGAGATGGAAGTAAATGTGAGCGTGAATGAAAACGACATTGTAAGGGTGGAAAAAGGAGACACTGCCCTTATAGAGGTTGATGCCTATATCAACCGGAAATTCAAGGGCGTTGTTACGCAAATAGCGAATTCTGCAAACACAACGGGCATAAGCGCCGACCAGGTGACGAATTTTGACGTGACCATAAAAATCTTGCGCGAATCATACAAAGACCTTATCGATAAAGAAAACGGGATGAATTCGCCTTTCCGCCCGGGGATGTCTGCTTCTGTTGACATACAGACCGAAACAGCCTATGATGTGGTAACAGTACCTATCCAGGCAGTAACCACAAGAGAAGATACCACATCAACAGATTCTGCGGCCGCCACCCTGAACAAAAAAGATGAGAATATTTACGAATGCCTTTTTGTTGTGAGCGGGAATATTGTTTCCCTCAAAAGGATAGAAACCGGCATCCAGGATAACAAATACATCCATGTAACCAAGAACCTGGAAGAAGGAGAAGAAGTGGTTGTAGCGCCCTACAGGGCTATTTCCAAGAAACTAAAAGAAGGCACTAAGGTGGAAGTGGTGAAAAAAGAGACCTTGTTTAAGTAATACCGATATGACTTTCAAATCCTACTTTGCATCTTTGAATGCAACTTGGTATAAGTAAAAATCTTTTCTTAACTTTGTAAGAAAACAATAATGGATTTACAAACACGAAAAATAATCTTTGTCCAGGAATTTTTAAGGCTTCAAAATGAAGAAATTATATATGGCCTTGAAAAACTATTGCGAAAGAAAAAAGCAGAGCAATTTGAGAAAGAATTAAATTAAATAGATTTTCAAATCCAACCCATCCCTACATCCTTCCTATTGCCCATATTTTTCTGTTTGAAGCAAGAAAAATTCTATGATTTTGTGATAAATCATCATTATTTTTTTGTAGTTTTGGTTGGTGGAATAGATATAAACGCAATGTTATGGAGCAAATAACTTGGTATAAATGCAATGTGTTTATGGAGGTGTTGTAGCGCATTCAAATGAAATAATTGAAAGAAAAAAAAGATTCAAGAATTTCTTGAACATATTAAGGTATTATCAGAGAATGCACACCACGAAATAGTAGATGGATTTGAGGAGTATCAATTTGAATTAACAAAAAGATTCATTAAGGAAACTCAAGAATTAATAGATTGCAATGAATGGTGTATTGGACTGGATATTTCGCTTCGAACAGTGCCACGGATTTCGGAGTATGAGTGCCAGCGATT